>JAVBOK010000096.1:0-22774 GCA_031550605.1 Desulfovibrionaceae bacterium
GGCCGCCGTCTACGGCCTGATCGTCGGCGTCTTCTTCCACAGGGAGATGAACTTCGAAAAGGTCATGGCCGTGATGATGCAGACGGCCAAAGGTTCCGCCATCATCATGTTCCTGGTGGCGACCGCCCACTGCTTCAGCTACCTTCTGGCCAGCGAGCAGATACCGCAGGCCATCACCACCATGATGCTCAAACTCACCCGGGATCCACATCTTTTGCTGCTGCTTATCTGCGCGTCCCTGCTCATCATCGGCACCTTTCTGGACAACGCGGTGGCCGTGGTGCTGATGACGCCCATCTTCTTTCCGGTCATCGACAGCGTGGGCATTGATTCCGTGTTTTTCGGGGTGCTGACCGTGCTGACCCTGGCCATCGGCCAGATCACGCCGCCGGTGGGCCTGTGCCTGTTCGTGGCCTGTAACCTGGCGAACATCAGCATCGAGAAACTGTCCGCCGCCTGCGTGCCGTATCTGCTCATCATGCTGGTGGTCATGCTTATCGTGCTGTTCTGCCCGCCCCTCGTGCTGTTCATTCCCAACCACATGTTCTGAGCCGTACGGGGAAAGCTCCCGGAGCATCCGGTGCGCGACGGCGTTTTTCCGCCACGG
Organism: Desulfovibrionaceae bacterium; assembly: GCA_031550605.1. Classification (GTDB taxonomy): domain Bacteria; phylum Desulfobacterota; class Desulfovibrionia; order Desulfovibrionales; family Desulfovibrionaceae; genus FLUQ01. The sequence goes on from JAVBOK010000096.1 coordinate 608, forward strand.
AAAAACGGCGTCGCCGCGCCGGGGGGGGACCGCCTTCCCGCCGCGGAAGGCGCGGCGTGCCAGAAACGGGCGAAAGTCGTAGGTTTCCCGGCGGAAAACTGTTGGAGCGGTCATGATCACAGCCCTGGGCATTTATCTGTTTTTCGGCGCCATTGTCGGCATTCTGGCGGGCCTGATGGGGGTCGGCGGCGGGGCCGTTCTGGTGCCCATCCTGGATTTCACCCTCGGCCTGCAGGGGGTCAGCCCTCTGTACATCCACCATATGGCCATCGCCACATCCATGGCCAACATCTTGTTCACCTCCGCGGTCAGCGCCTGGTCGCACAACAAACACGGCACCATCCCCTGGGATCTGGTGCGCTGGATGACCCCCGGCATTCTGGCCGGATCCTTCGGCAGCACCTTTGCGGCGGCGGCCGTGCCGGCAGCCCCGCTGAAATTCGTCTTCGCCTGTTTTCTGGTCTACGCGGCCAGCCAGATGATCATGGACATCAAGCCCCGGCCGTCGCGGCAGTTGCCGGGCGCCGTCGGACTGACCCTGATGGGGACGCTGATCGGCCTCTTTTCCGGTTTTCTGGGGGTCGGCGGCGCGGCCATCACCCTACCCTTTCTGATCATGTGCAACGTGCCGATGATTTCGGTGATCAGCGCGTCCGCGGCCTTCGGCTTTCCCATCGCGGTGGCCGGAACGGCGGGTTTTATCTGGAACGGCCTCGGCATCCCGGAACTGCCGGAGCATTCACTGGGGTTCGTCTACCTGCCGGCCCTGGCCGGCCTGATTTCCGCCAGCGTGCTGACCACCCCCCTGGGGGCGAAACTGGCCCATGCCCTGCCGGTGAGATCCATCAAGCGGTTTTTCGGTGTTTTTCTGATTTTCATGTCCGCGCGCATGTTTTCCACTTGCTTTTGAAAAAGAATAATATATCTGTGGCATTCTCTGTACCGATACGATAAAGAATTGCGTATGCGCTCTCCTTCCGTCACCGTCCTTTTGACCGTCTGGAACGGCATGCCCTACCTGCGTTCGGCCGTGGAAAGCATTCTGCGCCAAACGGCGGGCGATTTCATTTTCCTGATCCTCAACAACGGATCGGAAGACGGCACAAGGGAATATCTCGCCTCCTTGTCCGATCCGCGCCTGGTCGTTGTGCATCTGCCGGAAAACATCGGGCGGACGGCGGTGCTGAACAGGGCCCTGTCCCTGGTCACCACGGAATACACCGCGATTCTGGACGCCGACGACATCGCGGAACCGGCCAGGCTGGAAAAGCAGATGGCCTATCTTGCGGCCAACCCCGACGTGGCCCTGGTGGGCGGCGATGTACTGTACATCGACCGCAGCGGGGCCGTGGTGGGGGAAGAGCGCTATCCCACGGACCATGAAACGCTCCGTGACAGGCTGCCCCTGTACAACCAGTTCGCGCATGCGGCGTGCACGTTCAGAACACGGGCGGCCCGCGACGCCGGGGGCTATCCTTCGCAGTTCCCCTACGCCCAGGACTTCGCCCTGTGGCTGGCCATGCTGGGGCAGGGGCACAAGGTCGCGAGCATCGGAGAATTTCTGGCCCGCATCCGGGTGCATCCGGGCCAGGCCACGCGCAATCTGCAACTGGTGATGACCCGACGGGCGGACAACCACCGTCTGGCCATGCGCATGCTGGCCATTCCCGGTCTGGCCCCGGCGTCCCGCCAGGCCGCGCATTTGCGCAGCGCCGGCGCTCTCTGGGGCCTGGGGCGGAAAAAAGAGGCGCTTTCCTGCGGCTGGCAGGCCGTCCGCCTTGCCCCGTTGCGCCTTGCCGTCAACCCCATCGTGTGGCAAAGGCTTTTGTTCACCCTGCGGCGCAGGCTGTGCCCCATCCGGACCTGATCCGGCCGGGTCGGAACGAGTTGGGGCGGCATTGTGGAGCAGCCCGGAGGCGAGGCTCCGGCGGGGCATGATGTCCCTGTCCCCCGTTGGAGGACACCGTCCCCCAAAGTACCTGGGGACTGAGCCTGGTGTTTGTTTGCAAGACAAACACTCCCCACCTCAACCCGTCAGGATTTTGTGCCGCGATACGCGGCGTACGGTGGCTGAAAATCACATTTTCCAGCTACCGTTCCGTGCAGAAATTCCTCACACAACGAGCAGCGGAATTTCTGCAACGAGGCAACTGGAGCATTGCGCCCTTGAAAATATCCGTACTGCCGCAATGCCCTGGCCTTGCGAAGCATGGCGCGGCAAGGCCGCGAGATTGGCGCAGACGAATTTGATCGCCGCTACGCGACAATCTCAAAGCGAACCCGCTCCGAGGAAAACGGACGGGCAGCGCGAACCCGCCCCGGCATGCCGGCAACCGGGACTTTTTCCGATTGCAAACCTCCACCGCAGTACGTATAGGATGCCAAAGCCGCCGCGTCCCGCGATCCGGGGCGGCAAGGAAGACATATGCGCCTCACGCTCAGTTCCCTGGTTCCGTCCCAGGTGCGCCACGGCCTGAAAACGGGCCTTGCGACCATTCTGGCTTACGCCATCACCCAGACACTTTCCCTGCACATGTGGCAATGGGCCGTGGTCGCCGCCGTGGTCGCCATGCAGATCAACGTCGCCGACGCCATACAGGCCGGCGCCCGCCAGATAACCGGCACGGTCATCGGCGCGATTCTGGGCATCTGCATTTTGTTCGTGCTGCCGGCGGGCCACTGGTGGATGACCCTGGCCCTGCTGGCCGGCACCGCGCTGTGCTCCTCGCTCAGCCGCTACAGCCCGCGCTACACCATGGCGTCTTTGACCGTGGTCATCGTGGTGCTGGCCGGCGCCGGAGAGGTGGACAAAATCGCCGTGGGCCTGGGCAGGATGCTGGAAATAGGCATCGGCGTGGGCTGTGCCATGCTGGTTTCCGTCGTGCTCTGGCCCATCCGCCTGGCCGACGGGCTGCGCCGCGACCTGGCCGCGCAGTATGTGGAATGCGCGATCCTGCTCAATTCCCTGGTCACGGCCTTTCTGGACCGCCAGCGCTCGCTGGACAGGCATCTGCTGGAAGGACTCGCGGACAAGGCCTGGAGCAACCACGAACTGATCCTGCGCGTGCGCAAGCATGAAGCTCTGGTCTACCAGTTTGACCACGACGTGCTGAAGGTGCAGGTCCGCACCCTTGACCGCGCGGTTTCGCACCTGAAGCCCATGCTGGAATCCCTGAACGACTATGAAGAACCCGGGACCGGGTATGACGTGATCATGGCCCCGGAACTGCGGCGCCTGGCCGACGTCATCATGTCCACCCTGCGGCACCTGGGCGGCAGCACGCCCGTGGCGCCCGTTCCCGACCTGGTGCGTTCGCTGACGGAACTGGTGGACATCACGGAAAAACGTCTGGATTCCCTGCGCAACGAAGGGGCCACCAACCGCTTCAATTTGCACCAGATGCTGCAGTTTTTCACCTTTTTCCATTCGTTGCGCGGACTGGCCACCGATTTGCTGTTCGCGCTGGACAAAATCCAGAACCGCCAGCAATGATGCCCCACCCGGTCCGCCCATGAGCAAAACGCTGTTCGCCGCCGGCAAAGACCGGTTTCTTTTCGTCGAATCCCTGCTGGCCTGGTTCCGCGGCCATGCGCGGGATCTTCCCTGGCGGCGGGACTATGCGCCCTACAAAGTCTGGGTATCGGAAATCATGCTGCAGCAAACCCGGATGGATCGGGTCGTCACCTACTTTGACCGCTGGATGCGGCTTTTCCCCACCCCGGCCCATGTGGCCCGCGCGCCGGAAGAAGCCGTTCTGAAAGCCTGGGAGGGCCTGGGCTATTACAGCCGCGCCCGCAACCTGCGCCTTGCCGCGCAACGGGTCGGGGACGAGCACGGCGGCGTTTTCCCCGCCGGCCCGGCGGCCATACGGGCTCTGCCCGGCATCGGCGAATACACGGCCGGCGCCATCGCCTCCATCGCCTTCAATTTGCCGGAACCGGCTGTGGACGCCAATGTGCTGCGCGTCTTTTCCCGGCTGTGCGACATCGACGTGCCCCTGGACCACGCCGGGGTAAAAAATTTTGTGCGCGAAACGGTCCGCTCCCTCATGCCGGAAGGCCGGGCCAGGGACTTTTCCCAGGCCCTGATGGAACTGGGCGCCCTGGTCTGCGGCAAAAAAGCCCGCTGCGAGGCATGCCCCGTCAGCGGCTATTGCGAGGCTCTCCGCCTGGACACCGTGGCGAAACGTCCCAAGAAGAAGCGCGCCCTCGGGTACACCCGGCTGGAAATGGCCACCGGCATGTTGTGGCGGAACGGCCGTTTTTTCATCCAGAAACGGCCGCCCTACGGCGTGTGGGCGGGCTTGTGGGAATTTCCCGGCGGCTGCCTTGAGGAAGGGGAAAGTCCGGAACAGGCCCTGCTTCGCGAATTCAAGGAAGAAACCGAACTGTCCGTGTCCATCAGCGGCAAGGCGGGCGTAATCCGCCACAGCTACACCACCTGTCGCGTGACCATGCATGCGTATTTCTGCGGCCTTGACGCGGCGGGCTCGAAAGGAGAACCCGCCCCCGTGCTGCACGCGGCCACGGAAGGGCTATGGATCACCCCGGCGGAAGCGGACAATTTCGCCTTCCCCGCCGGACACCGCAAATTGCTGAACCTGCTGTGGGAACAAGGAATCGCCGGATTTTCCCGATAATTTCATATTTCGTCAAAGCGTGAGATATACCCCGAGGAACCGCCATGATCCCCGTCATCCTGGCCCGTTGCGAAAGCTATGACCCGGCGGCCGTCATCCCTCTGGCGGCCCGGATGCTGGACGCGGCCGGGTTCGCCCCCGCGCCCGGCGCGCGCGTTCTGGTCAAGCCCAATTTTCTGACGGCCGACCCCGGGGGGATCATCTGCACCCACCCCCTTGTTGTCGCCGCCGTATGCCGCCATCTGCTGGACAGGGGATGCCGCGTGCGCATCGGCGATTCGCCGGGATTCGGCACCGCGCCGGGCGTCGCCCGGTCCATCGGGTTGCCGCGGGTGCTGGACGAAGTGCTGGCGGACATGCCGGGGGGCAGGGACATCCCCGTCCTGACGCTGGGCCGCCCCGTTTCACGGCCCCTGACCCTGGGCGGCAGCGTCGCCCTTTCGCGCCACGCTCTGGAGGCGGACCATATCCTGAACCTGCCGAAATTAAAGGCCCACAGCCAGATGCGGGTGACCGGGGCGGTGAAGAATCTGTTCGGCTGCGTGCCGGGGGTGCGCAAAGCCGTGCTGCATGCCCGCCACGGCGACAAGGCGCAAGACGGCGCGGCCTGTTTTCCCTCCCTGATCGCCGACATCATGCGCCACCTGCCGCCCGTGACCACGCTGCTGGACGCGGTGACGGCCATGCACGTCACCGGGCCGTCAAAGGGCAGCCCGTATCCCGCCGGCCTGCTGGCCGCGTCAGCATCTCCCGTGGGCCTGGACACGGCTGTCTGCACCCTGATGGGCCTTGCCCCGGACGACGTGCCCCTGTGGCGGGAGTTGACGCGCAGGCGGGCGCCGGGCGCGTTGTTCCGCGATCTGGCGCTGGGCGGCGATTCCGCGGACTGCTTCGATTTTTCGACATTCGTTCTGCCCGGACGCCTGATGGCGGAAACCTTCAACCCCTTCCGTCTGCTGAAAAGCACCCTCCGCCGCCTGTGGGCGGGCATGCGGCAGTAAAGCATCGACCGGGGAATGCCCCCCTGCATCCCCAGTGCCCGGCGACTCTGGCAAAATCATGCAGGGAAGTTCTGAAAGCAAGCTTACGGTGCTTTGTCTTGCCAATAACGTAGTCTTGCAGCGCAAAAATACGCTGCCCTATATTCCGGGGCAGGCCGTCCGCGCATGCCAAAAAACGTTTCCCATGCCTGCATGAAATGCGGCAATTCCGTCTGGAACATCCGGACGCGGCAGCAGGGTGAAGGCTACGCGCGGCAGGCATGCGTGCATCGGCATCGCTTTTCGCGGCGCTTTTTCTTTCTGCACGGACAAATCCCGGTCGCGGGAAATCCGTGCCTCCATGGCGGCAGCCCGGCCATTCTTGACAGTAATTGATTTCTGAAGCTACTGTCAGCGCGTCCCGCATGCGGGATGTTTCTCCGCCCGGCCGCTCGGCCGTTGTGTCCGCAGGCTGTTTCACGCACACGTTCTTGTCTGAGGGAGGCCGCTTTTTTCATGAAAATCAACCACGACACGGGGATGGCTGTCGGCATTCTGGCTTTTTGCGCCTTCGCCTACTGGCAGATTTCCCAGCTGCCCACGGGGTACGGCGACGGCGCCATCGGCCCCAGCTTCTTTCCCTTTGTGATGGCCACGGTCATCACGCTTCTGGCCCTCGCCCTGCTGGGGCGCGGCATCGTGTTCAGCCGCAACGTCGTCCCGGTGCCCCGCCTGGCGAAATCCATTTTCGCCCATCTGCTGCTTTTCCTCCTCATGCTGACCGCATATGCCCTGTTTTATGAAAAACTGGGCTTTTTCGTCGGTTCGGCGGCCGTCATGCTGCTGGGCATGCTGCTGTTGGGCGAACGCCGCCCGTTGTTTGTGGTCGCGCTGCCCTGCCTGGTGATCGCCGTCGCCTGGCTGGGTTTCGCCAAACTGATGAAAGTGGCCCTGCCCGCGTTCAGCCTGTTCTGAGGAGCACGAATGGAAACTCTGCAATACGTCATGCAGGCCATGACCCTGCAAAACATGTGGGTCCTGCTGGTCGGCGTCGTGGGCGGCACCATAATCGGCGCGCTGCCCGGCCTTACCGCCACCATGGGCGTGGCCCTGCTGATTCCCATGACCTTCGGCATGCCCCCTGTCATGGGCCTGAACATGCTGATCGGCATTTACGTGGGCGGCATTTACGGCGGCTGCATCTCGAGCATCCTGGTCAAGACGCCGGGCACCCCGGCTTCCGCCGCCACCGTGCTGGACGGGTATCCCCTGGCCCAGAAAGGCCAGGCCGTCAAGGCTCTGGGCATGGCCACCATCGCCTCGTTCGTCGGAGGCACGTTCAGCAGCGTGATTCTGGTGCTGATGGCCCCCATGCTGGCGGAATGGGCGCTCAAATTCGGACCGCCGGAATATTTCGCCCTGGCGGCTTTCGGCCTGACCATCATCGCCACCCTGTCGGCCGACGTGCTCAAAGGACTGCTGGCCGGGGCCATCGGCATGCTGCTGTCCACCGTGGGAGCCGACCCCATCAGCGGCTCGTTCCGCTTCAACTTCGGCGTGCCGGGTTTTGCCGACGGCATAGCCTTCATCCCGGCCCTGATCGGGCTTTTCGCCATCTCCGAAGTGCTGGTGCAGCTGGAGCTCATCTTCAGCGACAAGGAAAAACCGATCACGCTTTCCGGCACGATCCCCAGCCTGAAGGAAACCCTGGCCTGCTGGAAAACCCTGCTGCGCGGCTCCATCATCGGCACGTTCATCGGCATCGTGCCGGGTACGGGATCGGGCACGGCATCCTGGATATCGTACAGCGAAGCCAAACGCTCTTCCCAAACGCCCGAGCTGTACGGCACGGGCTATCTTGACGGAGTGGCCGCCACGGAAAGCGCCAACAACGCCGTGTGCGGCGGGGCCCTGGTGCCGCTGCTGGCGCTCGGCATTCCCGGCGATTCGGTCACCGCCGTGCTTATCGGCGGCCTGATGATCCAGGGCCTGGCCCCCGGCCCCATGCTGTTCACCAACCATCCCCAGGTGGTCGTCGGCATGTTCACCGGCTCGTTCCTGGCCAACGTGTTCATGCTGATCACCGGGCTGATCGGCATCCGCCTGTACGCCAAGGTGCTGGATATTCCCAAGAAGCTGCTGATCATGTCCATCGTGCTCTTCTGCTTTCTGGGTTCCTATGCCATCAACAGCAACCCAGTGGACCTTCTGACCATGCTGGTCTTCGGCGTTATCGGCTATGTGCTGCAAAAGTATGATTTCTCTCTGGCGGCCGTGTGCATCGCCCTGATCCTGGGCCCGCTGGCGGAAGCGAACATGCGCCTGGCGCTGATCGGCGCGGGGGGCAACCCGATGGTGTTCGTCTCCACGCCCATCAGCGCGTTTTTCGTGGCCCTGGCCGCTTTTTCCCTGAGCTGGCCCCTCTACCGTCAATGGAAAAAGAAACGGGGCGCGGCATCCCGCTAGTGCCTCGTTGCAAGGGGCAAAGCGGCCCCCGAACCACCTTTTACCCGAGGAGTAGCAGTATGGTGTTCAGATTCTGCAAACGACTGGTCGCGGCGTGCCTGCTTGCGACCCTGCCCCTGGCCGCCATGGCGGCCTATCCCGAACGCCCCATCACCATCGTGGTGCCCTGGGGACCCGGCGGCGGCGCGGACATCGTGGCGCGCGCCCTTGCCCCCGCCCTGGAAAAGGATCTGGGGCAGACCATCATCGTCGTCAACAAGGAAGGCGGCTCCGGCACCATCGGCGCCAGTTTCGCCGCCCACTCCAAGCCCGACGGCTATACCGTGGGCCTGATCAACGACACCGGCTATATCCACCAGGTGCTGTACGGCGGAACGGACTACGGCAAGGACGACTTTGAGTCGTTGTGCACCTTTCTGCGCGCGCCCATCTTCCTGAGCGTGAACACGTCTTCGCCCATCAAGACCCTGGCGGAATTCGTCGAACATGCCAAAAAGAACCCCGGCACGGTGACCATGTCCACGTCTTCCATGGGCGGCAGCACCCACCTGACCTGGGAACTCTTTTTCCGCAAAGCCGGCATCAAAATCCAGCCCATGCCCATGAAAGGCGGCGGCAACGCGGCGGTCATCGCCCTGGCCGGCGGGCATGTGCAGTGCGGGGTCGCCCATCCCAGCGAAATCCGCTCCATGGTGGCGGCGGGCAAGATCCGCCCGCTGGCCGTGGCGGAAGACGCGCGGCTGAAGAGCTATCCCGACGTGCCCACGCTCAAGGAACTGGGCTATGACGTCAACGGCGCGGCCATCCGCACCTTTGCCGTTCCCAAAGGCGTGCCCGCGGACGTCAAGGCCAGACTGGTCAAAGCGTTCGACAAGGCCGTCAATGCCCCCGAATTCCACGCCACCGTGGAAAAAATCGGCGACATCGTCTGGTATCTGGGTCCGGAAGACACCAAGAAGATGCTGGACAAAGAAAATGAAGATATGACAGAAGTCATCAAGGCTTTGGGCATGTACCAGAAAAACGTGAAGAAATAGCCTTTGCGCAAAGCCGCGCGTTCCGCCGGGAACGCGCGGCTTTGTCACGCCCGGGACATTCCGCGCGCAAGGCGCCGCAACGATTCACCCAGAACCCGGCCGCTCCCGCGCGGCCGTTTGAAGCGTCAACGGACCCAAGATCACCACGCTATCCGGAGAATCATGATGCACGAAATCATTCTGATGCTGGACCCGTCGGACAACGTCGGCGTCGTCCTTGAACCCGTCAGGGCGGGAGAAGCCTGCACCGTTGTGGGCAACCCTTCCCTGAGCGTCACCGCCGCCGAGGACATACCCTTTTGCCACAAAATATCCCTGCGGGATCTGGCGCAAAACGACCCCATCGTCAAATACGGCGAATCGCTGGGCACTGCCCGCGTCGCCGTGCCCAAAGGGGCCTGGGTGCACCAGCATAACCTTGACGAACTGAACCTTTTGTAACGAGTGAGGCATTCATGAAATTTTCCGGATACCCGCGCCCGGACGGCACCTGCGGCACCAGAAACCACCTCGCCGTCATTCCTGTCGTTTTTTGCGCCAACCAGGTCGCCCAGAAAATAGCCGCCAACATCGACGGGGCCTTTGCCTTTCCCCATCCGCTGGGCTGCGGCTATCCCGGCCCGGACCAACTGCTCGCGGCCCATTACATGAAGCGCATCGCCGCGCACCCCAACTTCGGGGCCACGCTGTTCGTCGGCCTGGGCTGCGAGCGCATTACCCGCGGCGAAGTTGAAGCGTTCATGGCCGGCATGCAAAAACCCTGGAGCTTCGTCAACATCCAGGACGAGGGCGACACCCTGAAAGCCGTCGCAAAAGGCACGCGCATCGCCCTGGAGTACACCGCCGATCTGCGGCGGCAAAAACCGCGGGATATGGATCTTTCCCATCTGGTCCTGGGCGTCAAGTGCGGCGGCACGGACGCGGCGTCCGGCATCGCGGCCAACCCCGTGCTGGGGGCCGCCGCGGACAGGGTCGTGTCCGCCGGGGGCACGGTCCTGATCACGGAAGTGACGGAACTTCTGGGCACCGACCACATCATGACCCGCCGCGCGGCAACGCCCGAAGCGGCCAGGAACATCCAGACCCTGCTCAATACCGCCCGCGCCCGCCTGGCCAGGGCTCAGCGCGCCCTGCCCCATATCGGCAAGGGCGACCTGCTGGTATCCCCGGGCAACGCCGACGGCGGCGTGACCAACGTGGTGGAAAAGGCGCTGGGCGGGCTGCACAAGGCCGGCACGTCGCCGTTTCAGGGCACGACCGGATACGCGGAACCCCCGGCGGGCAAGGGCCTGTATCTGATGGACGGTCCCGGCCACGACGGCGAGGCTGTCTCCGGTCTTGTCGGCGCGGGCGCGAACGTGGTCGTGTTCACCACGGGCCGGGGCACGCCCACGGGATTTCCCGGCGTGCCGGTCATCAAGTCCACCGGAAACCCGCACCTGTTCGAAAGCATGCGCGCGAACATCGACTTCAACGCCGGCGAAGTCATCAGCAAACGCCGCAGCATCGAAAGCGTGGGCGCGGACATGCTGGACGCCATCGTCGCCGCCGCAGACGGCCTGCCGACCCGCGCGGAAATTCTGGGACATGAGGAACTGTATTCCATTTCGCGGTTCATTGCGACGCACCGCTTTTTCGAATACGATGACACCTGCGGCTGTTCTTGCGGCACGTGACGCCGTTTCAAAAAGTCCGCCCCTCCCGGCGCGCCGCCGGAAAACGGTCCTCCGTCCCGGCGCTTGACAGAGATCCGCCGGAGCAATAGGCAGTTGAGGGAGCAGGTGCCGGGACGCCCCGGCTTGATACGGGAACACCTTCTAACCAGGATTATATCATGAGCAAGGGAACCTTTCGTCAGAAACTGAAACAGGGTCTGCCGCAGCTTGGGATGTTCGTCGCCTCTTCCGATCCCGTTGTCATCGAAGTGGCCGGCGTCGCCGGCATGGATTTCTGCGTGCTGGATCTGGAACACGGCGGCGTGTACTACGACCGCGTTGAAAACGCTTGCCGCGCGGCCGACGCCGCCGGCATCGACCTGATCGTGCGCGTGCCGCATATCCTGCCCAACTCGCTGTTCCGCCCTCTGGACACCGGCGCCACCGGCGTGCAGGTGCCCCAGGTCAACGACATTGAAACCGCGAAAACGGTCTGCGCCAACGTGAAATACGCACCGGAAGGCTGCCGCGGCGGCGCCCGCCCCAGAGCGTCCCGCTGGGGCACCCGGCCCGACTACTTCGCTGAAGCCAACAAGGAAACCGTCACCGTCATCCATTGCGAAACCAAGGAATGCGTCGCCAACCTTGATTCCGTCCTTACCGTGCCCGGCATCGACGTGGTGTTCGCCGGCCCCCAGGATCTGTCCCACTCTTACGGCGTGCCCGGCGACACCGCCAACCCCGTGGTGCAGAGCGCCATCGCCACCATGCTGGCCGCCGCGAAAAAACACGGCGTGGCAGCGGGCATCTTTGTGAACAACGCGGATGAAGCCAAAAAACGGATCGAACAGGGCTTCACCTACCTGCTGTTCACCAACGACCAGGCCCTGCTGCTGAACATGCTCAAAGGCATCATCAGCGCCGTGGGGTTGAAACGGTAAAAAAGGAACCGCGGGGGCGCCCCCCGGACCCCGTACAGGCGAAGGCCCTTTTCCGCGCCGTGGAAAAGGGCCTTCGCGTATCGGGAGGGCCGGGGCATGATGCCCGGCAGGCTTTCCGGAAGGGCCGCAGCCCTTGGGAGGCCGCAGCCCTTTGGCCGCCGGAAGCGGTTTCCGGGAAGCTATTCCACGGTCACGCTCTTGGCCAGGTTCTTGGGCTTGTCCACGTCGCAGCCCCGGGCCACGGCGGCGTGGTAGGCCAGAAGCTGAAGCGGGGCGGAACAGAGGATGGAATTCATGACCCCGCAGTCGTCGTGAATACGGAACACGTCGTCGGCATGCTGGTGGATTTCCTCGTCATCCTGGCTGATGATGGCCAGGATGCGGCCCTTTCTGGCCTTGACCTCGTTCATGTTGGCCAGCAGCCGGTCATAGCGCTCACCCTTGAGAGTGATGAAGAGCGCGGGCATTTTCTCGTCCACCAACGCCAGGGGGCCGTGCTTGATTTCCGACGAGTTCATGCCCTCCGCGTGGATGTAGGAGATTTCCTTCAGCTTCAGCGCGCCTTCCAGGGCCAGCGGCCAGCCCGCGCCCCGGCCAAGAAACATGAAGTGCTCCTGATCCGTGTACTTGAGCGCGATTTCTTTGACCGCGTCGGCCCTGAGCAGCACTTCGTGCATGCGGGCGGAAACGCGCAGAAGATCCCCGGCCCGGCGGCGCATGTTTTCCATGGTTTCGGTGCCGCGCCGCATGCCGAAACGCAGGGCCAGGATGTACAGGGCCGCGATCATGCTGGTGAAGGCCTTGGTGGACGCCACCCCGATTTCCGGCCCGGCCATCAGGGGAAACACATACATGGCCTCACGGGCGATGGTGGAACTGGGCACGTTGACCAGCGCCAGGGTCGGATGCCCGCATTCCTTGACCAGACGCAGGGCGGACAGCGTGTCGATGGTTTCTCCGGACTGGGTGACCACCACGTACAGCGTTCCCGGTTCCATGATCGGGTTGCGGTAGCGGAAATCCGAGGCGTATTCCGGATAGCAGGGGATGCGGGCCACCCGCTCGATAAGCAGCCGCCCGACCATGGCCGCGTGGTAGGCCGTGCCGTGGGCCAGCAGCACGATGCGCTGCACCCCGTCCAGGGCCGCGTCGGGGATGTCGCCTTCGGGCACGCTGATTTCCGGCCAGCCTTGTTCCGGCAGGACCAGACGCGCGCCGACAAGATTTTTCAGGGCTTTGGGCTGCTCGTGGATTTCCTTGAGCATGTAATGCTCGTAGCCTTCCTTGCTGGCGTCTTCCGCCGTCCACTCGATGGTGGAAATTGTGGGCCGCACCACCGCGCCGTTCTGCCGCACTTCGCAGGAATCGGGCGTCAGCACGGCGACCTGCCCGTCGTCCAGGTACATGGCCTTGCGGGTATAGTTCAGAAAAGGCACCACGTCGGAAGCCAGCATATGCATGCCGTCGCCGAAACCGATGGTCAGGGGACTGCCCTTGCGCGCGCCCACCAGCAGGCCGGGTTTGTCCCTGGCCATGACGCCCAGGGCGTAAACCCCCTCCAGACCGGGCAGGGCAGCCTCGACGGCCGCCACAAGATCGCCGTCATAGGCGCGGGCGATCAGATGGGCGATGACTTCCGTATCCGTGTCCGAGGCAAACAGCGCCCCTTCCCGCTCCAGCTTTTCCCTCAGTTCGGCGTAGTTGTCGATGATGCCGTTGTGCACCACCGCGATGGTCTTCGCGGGGTCGCAGTGGGGATGGGCGTTATATTCCGTGGGCGCGCCGTGCGTGGCCCAGCGGGTGTGCCCGAGGGCGGCCCGGGCGCAGGCGTCTTTGGACAATTCCCGGTCCAGTTTGTCCACCCTCCCGACCACGCGGGTGACGCGCAGCCCCTCCGCTTCCTGCCAGACGATGCCCACGGAGTCATAGCCCCGGTATTCCAGAGCCCGCAGCCCCGCGATCACGCCGGGGACGGCGTTTTCACGGCCGGTGATGCCCATAATTCCGCACATGGTCGTTCTCCTTGCACAATGCCCGCGCCCCGCAAGGAGCACGGGGAAAAGCCGCGTTGTATTGCATGGTCCGATACGGAGAAAAAAGCAAAAACCCGTCGTTTCCCGGACGCGCACAAGCCGAAACGGCCTGTGCCAAAAGCGCGCCGCGCTCCGCGCGCGAGGGCCGGTTTTGCGAACCGGCCATTGCCGCCGCCCGCCGGCCGGCCGGCAATGATCCGCCGGAACATTTTCATCACTGCGAAAATGCTCTAAAACTGGCGGAAAATGCTTTCGCCGCTTTCCGTCTCGCTGGCCTGGCCCGTGGGTTCCGTCCCTTTGTAGAACGGCAGGGAGAAGGATTTTTCCGTGCCCTTCCCGGCCAACTTGCCGCTCTGGGCGTCCACCGTGGCGTAGACGATGCCGTCAGGCCGGGTGAAATCGTCCGGCGGATACTGTTTTTCCACCGCCTGCCGGTAGTAGATGAACGCCGGCAGGGCCGTGCGGCCGCCGGTTTCCAGCCGCCCCAGGGACCGCACCTGGTCGTAGCCGGTGTACACGCTGGTGACAAGATGGGGCGTGAAGCCGTCGAACCAGGTGTCGCGTTCGTCGTTGGTGGTGCCGGTCTTGCCGCCCAGGGGACGGCCCAGGATTTTCGCCCTGGTGGCCGTGCCCGCGTTGACCACCTCTTTCAGCAGCGAGGCCATGACAAAGGCGTTCTGGGGGCTGATGACCTCCACCTTTTCCGGTTCGTTGGTCCACAGGTCCTGGCCCCAGGTATCCTTGACGGAGGTGATCAGCCGCGGGGCGACGCGCTTGCCGCCGTCGGCGAAAGCCGAATACACCTTGACCATGGTCATGGGGCTGACCTCATAAGCGCCCAGGCTGACAGCCAGTTCCGGCGGAATATCGCCTTCGATGCCCAACGCCTTGGCCCGTTCCACGATGGCCGGCATGCCGATGCGCTGGGCCACCTGCACCGTGCAGAGGTTGCGCGACAGGGCCAGCGCCGTACGCAGGATCAGGGGGCCTTTGAAGGTGCCGTCATAGTTGCCGGGCCGCCAGAGCTTTGTGGATTCATCCCCCACGGTGACGTACGGGGAGTCGAGCAGCATGCTGCCGGCTGTGAACCCGTGGTCCAGCGCCGCGGAATAGACCACGGGCTTGAAGCTGGAGCCGGGCTGCCGCCGTGCCTGCGTGGCGCGGTTGTACTGGTTTTTCTGGTTGAACTCGTACCCGCCGACCAGGGCCACCACGTCGCCCTTGTCGACTTCCATGGACACCAGCGCCCCCTCCACGTCCGGCATCTGTTCCAGGCACAGGGGGATGGGGGCATCGGCCTTGACGGAAGCGGCATTGTATTCGGGCACCGCGCCTTTGCCCTTGGCGTCGCCCTCTTTGGCGGGGGCTCCCGCGGGGTTGGCCGTGCCCTTGGCCCCCACCGCGGAAACCCAGACCACGTCGCCCGGCGCCACAATTTTGGTGGCGTCGCGCATGGCGATATGGTCCGGCGCGATTTTGATGTTCGGAGTGCGGGCCCAATGCATGGTTTTCACATCAATGAAGCCCGCGTATTTGCCCAGACGCGCCGTGGCCCCGGCAGGCGTCACATTGGTGATCAGCGCCTTGGCCCAGCCCGCGTTTTCCAGTTGCGCCGGGGTAAAGGGATGCTTGTCCAGATATCTGGAGAAATCCGCGGCCGCGACCTGTTCCAGCGGACCGCGCCATCCCTGGCGCTTTGTCGTTTCCAGAAGGCTCTGGCGCAAGGCGCTTTCCGCCGCCCGCTGGTGCACGGGGTCCATGGCGGTATAGACCTGCAGGCCCCCGGTGTACACGGCGTCTTCGCCGTACAGTTCGATCTTGATGCCCTTTTCACGCACGTTCTTTTCCGTAAGCGTCTGCAGCAGCTGGCGACGCACTTCTTCCAGATACCAGGCCCCCAGTTTCCACGACGGGTCGGGCATGCCTTTGTATTCCAGAGGCTGGGAAAAAGCCGAATCGTACTGGGCCTGGGTTATCCATTTATGCTTGAGCATCTGGTCCAGAACGTACGCCTGGCGGTGCTTGGTGGCCACGGGGTCGTTATAGGGATTGTTGGTGGACGGCGCCTGCGGCAGCGTCGCCAGCACGGCGGATTCCGCCAGGGTCAGATCCTGCACGTGCTTGCCGAAATAGGTGCGGCTGGCCGCTTCCACCCCGTGGGCGCCGCTGCCCAGATAAATCTGGTTCAGGTAGATGGTCAGAATCTCGTCCTTGGAAAGATGCTTCTCCAGGCGATAGGCCAGGATGGCTTCCTTGAGCTTGCGGACGTAGCTGCGCTCGGAGGTCAGCAGCAGACGCTTGATCACCTGCTGGGTGATGGTGCTGCCCCCCTGCTTCGTCCTGCCGGACTGCATGTTCCTGATGAACGCCCGGACGATGGCCAGCGGGTCGATGCCCGAATGCTCGTAAAAGCTGCCGTCCTCCGCCGCGACAAAGGCATGGCGCAAATGCTCCGGCATCTGCTCCAGGCTGACCAGAAAGCGTTTTTCCTCGTACAGATAGCCCAGCACGCTGTTGTCGCGCGCATATACCGTGGTCACCACCGGCAAACGGTAATCGGCCACCCTGGTGGAGGGCGGCAGATCGCGCGACGCCCAGTAAATCATGGCCGCCGCGGCGCAGGCCGCCAAAGCCCCCAGACCGACGAAAACAAGCACGCAATACAGAATAATACGTTTCATTATATATCTAGCCTGTTAGAAACCCCAGTCCCGGCACAACGCCCGGTACAGCGCCAAGGTATCGTCCCGGGTCAGCCCCGCGGCGGCAAGGACGTCTTCCACCCTCCTCGCCTCTTCCGCAATCACGCAACGCCGCGCGGCGAAATGGTCAAAGCCGCCCTTTCGTATCCATATCGGAAAGAGCCGACAATACCACGGCCGGGCCGCGCGCGGCAAGAAACATCCGTCAGGCCGCAAAAACGCGCAGGTCCCGCCTTCCGTCGTGGCAAGGCGGTAATGGGCGCCGGGCAGCGGAAACATCCGGATGACCGCCTCCTGCGCGTCAGGAAACAGGTTGCGCATGGCCCGCACGAATTCCGGGGTATTTTCCTCCCGCATCCGGCCGGCGGTCCCGCCCGCTTCCCGCGCGGCAAAGGGCGCAAGGCGCTCCCATTCCGGTTCCGAAAGAGGAAAACACAAGCTCGCGGCAGCCGGATCCATGCGGCAGCAGGTGGGGTTCACGGCCGCGCAGCGGGCGCAGGCGTTGTGTTCGTCAGCCATGGTTGTATATAATGCCTGATTATCCCGTTGACCAGCATCAGTAGATTCCCCGGCTCGTATGCGGCCACTGCCCGGTGAAGCCCTGCAGCACCATGACCCCGAAGGTGCGGCCCGGACCGCCGCGGTGCCTGCTTTTGTAGATTTCCGGCTTGCCCAGGCGCAGAAACATGGCCGTCAGCAGCGGGTCCGGTTTGCGAAACGGCGCACGCCTGACGTACACGGCGTCCCAGCCCGCCCTGTCTTCCGGTCCGGGCCAGAAGTCGTACTGGCTCAACCGCCGCCCGAAATCCGCGCAGTACGCCCGGGGCCTGCCGGGGACATAAAAGGCCAGTTGCGCGGTCACGTCATAGGAATCGGAAAAGAAAAACACCGTGTCCGGATTGGGCATGGCCCGGCGTATCTCGTCCAGGTGCTGCCCCAGGTCGCTCCAGCCCTTGAGCCGGCTCGCCGGGTTGTATTTCGCGGGCAGCAGGCGCGAAACCGGTTCCTGCGCGTGCACCGCAACGCACAGAACCAGACTGAGCCCCGCCCAGAGCGGCAGCAGACGCCGGGTCCAGGGCACCCCCGCGGCAGGCAGGGAATGGTATTTTTCCAGAACCGCATCCACGCCCTGCGCCGCCAGAACAAAGCCGGCCGCGTAGCACATGGCCGACCAGTTGGGATAAATGCGGGTGTGCAGGCTCCAGGCCAGAATGGCCAGAAATATGGGCCAGAACCCGGCGCACAGCAAGACGGATTCGCGGATGCGGGCGGCGGAATCGGAAGACGCCGCCCCGTGCATTCCCTGTGCAAGGCCCCGGGCGCACTCCGTGCGGGTTCCGGAGGGCCGTGCCCCCTGGCCGGGGGCGCTGGGGGTGCTGTCCCCCGCTTCTTCCGCGCCGGTCCGGACCAGGCGCAGGGCGCGCCAGCCGCCGTACAGCATGAAGGCCAGCCACCAGGGATAAATCAGGCCGATCTGCCCGCCGGCGTATTCGGGCAGGCGGTCCAAACGGATCAGGGGCGGCTTTTCCAGGGGGGCCGGGGCGATGCCGGCCAGCCGGCCCACGTGGCGCAGGCTGGCCCAGTCGTTCCGGGCGTTCCAGATGAGAATGGGCAGCAGGCCCGCGAAGATGCCGCAGCCCAGGGCCGCCAGCAAACGTTTCCAATGCCCGCGGGGCAGCAGCCCGTGCCGGGACAGGCCCCAGGCGTGCAACACCGCTACGGCGGCCATGGCCAGCATGGTGTACTTGGCCAGAATGCCCAGCGCCATGGCCAGGGTCAGCCCGGTCCAGGGCCAGGCTTTTTCCGGATGCACGGCGGCCGCGTGCAGGCAGAGCAGAGCCGACAGCCAGCAGAGCAGCAGCGGGTTGTCCGTGGTCATCAGGATGCCGGCGACCATGAACAGGGGCGTGGTGTTGGCGATGAACAGGGCCAGCACGGCCAGCCGGGGCCGCCCCATCATCCGGGCAAGACCCAGATAGAGCAGGACCTGGGCCAGGCAGGAACCCAGAACCGCGCCGAAACGCACGCCGAATTCCGTATCTCCGAAAACGCCGGTAAAGGCTCCGATGATCCAGGCGATGAGCGGTCCCTTGGAATAGTAAGACAACTGCGGGTGCCGGGACCAATCCCAATACTGGGCTTCGTCCTGGACCAGATCCAGTTGCCCGGACGCGATGAACCACAGCCGGACCAGGGTCGTGGCGGCGATAACGGCGATGGCGGCATGATGCGGATATTCCCGCCAGAAAGAAAGATAACGGCCCACAACGGCTCCTGCTTCGGAATTTGTTTATTATCCTTGGATGCGCGCGGACTGTCCAGAGAAGATTCCATTCCGGCCCGCCGGGCGCGGCGAAGGCGGCTTGTGGGAAAACGCAAACTCGCGTACCGGATATCATGAAGCCACCTTCCCGCATGCAGGAGTTTTCATGACCCCAACGAGCGCGCGATTCGACGTCATCATCGTGGGCGGCGGCCCGGCCGGGCTGTTCGCCGCCTACTGGCTGGCCGAACACTCGTCCCTGTCCGTCTGCCTGATCGAAAAGGGACGGGCGGTGGAAAAGCGCAACTGCCCCATCCCGCGCACCGGCAAATGCGTGCACTGCGAACCCGCCTGCCACATCCTTTCCGGGTATGGCGGGGCCGGGCTTTTTTCCGACGGCAAGCTCAACTTCATCCACAAGCTGGGCAAGACGGACCTGACCCAGTTCATGCCCGCGGCGGACGCGGAAGAGCTGATCGCGCGGACGGAAACCGTGTTCAACCGTTTCGGCATGGATGCGCCGGTGTTCCCCTCGGACATGAACGCGGCGAGAAACCTGCGCAAGGAAGCGAAAAAACACGGCATCGACCTTTTGCTGATCCGCCAGAAGCATCTGGGCAGCGATCGCCTGCCCGGACGGATCGGCGACATGTGCGCCTATCTGCGGGAAAAGGGCGTGGAACTGCGGTCCGGCGAATCCGTGCTGGATGTGACGACGAAAAACGGCGCGGTCACGGGCGTTGTCTCGGATAAGGGCGCATACAGGGCCAAAGCCGTCATCCTGGCGCCGGGCCGCGTCGGCGCGGACTGGGCCGGGGAGACGGCCCGGCGCTTCGGCCTGGCCGTCAGCCAGCGCGGCATCGAGGTCGGGGTCCGGGTCGAGGTGCACAGCGACATCATGTCCGACGTCACGGACATTATTTACGACCCCACTTTTTTCGTGCAGACCGCCCGCTACGACGACCAGACCCGCACTTTCTGCACCAATCCCGGCGGGTTTGTGACCCTGGAAAACTACCGGGATTTCGTGTGCGTGAACGGGCACGCGTACCACGACAAAAAATCCGCCAACACCAACTTCGCCTTTTTATCCAAAGTGGTGCTGACGGATCCGGTATCCGACAACCAGGGGTACGGCGTGGCCATCGGTAAGCTGGCCAGCCTGATCGGCGGAGGCAAACCCATTCTGCAGCGCTTCGGCGATCTGAAACGCGGCCGGCGCTCCACCTGGAACCGCATCGGCAAAGGCTATTTCGAGCCCACCCTGAAAAACGTCACCCCGGGCGACATCAGCATCGCCCTGCCCGAACGCATCGTGGACAATCTGCGCGACGGGCTGGAACAGCTGAATCTGGTCCTGCCGGGGGTCGCCAATGAAGAAACCCTGCTCTATGCGCCGGAAATCAAATTTTTCGCCACCCAGATAGAAACCGGAGAAGGGCTGGAAACCGCCGTCAGGGGCCTGTTTGTGGCCGGCGACGGGCCCGGCGTTTCGGGCAATATCGTGGCGGCGGCGGCCACGGGCATCATCCCGGCCGGGCGGATCATCGCGCGAAGTTGAGCATTTTCTTCCCGCTCCGCCTTGCCGGAACGAAAAATCGTCATACTGTTGGAGCATCCCCAAAAAGTACACGGAGGATGTCATGAGAAAACCGTATCGTCTGCTGCCGGCCGTCGCCCTGGCCGGATTTCTGGCGTTTCTTCCGCCTTCCGCCGCCCTGGCGGCCCTGTCGGGCAGCGAATACGCCCCGTTGCACAACACGCCCGCGGACCGCTATCTGCAGCAGGCGCTGCCGATGATTCCGTGGCACAGCCCGATTCCCGGCCCCCATCAGGTTCTCGCCTCGTTCCACATCGGCCCGGACGGCTCTATTTCCCAGGCCCGCATAGTGGGAGGATCCGGCAACGCGGAAGTTGACCAGTCCGTGCTGCAGGCCTTGTCCGCCGCGGGCAAACTCCCCCCGCCCCCGACCCTGGACGGGATATGGGCCACCATGGTCTTTTCCTCCGAGTTGCCGCTGACCCGATAGCGCAGCCGGCCCGGCAACCGGGGGACCCCGTCTCCCGGTTGTTTTTTGCGTAAAAAAATTTATCCCGCCTCTGGACGAAGGGAAAAGCCGACTTATTTCTTGCTGGCAGTTACTCCCCCTGCGGAAATCTCGACATCATACCATCTTTACAAGGGCGCCGGTTCCGCACGGGTCAAAACCGGCCGCTTTCCGGAGGATCATTATGGGCAAAATAATCGGCATAGACCTTGGGACCACGAACTCCTGCGTTTTCGTCATGGAAGGCAAGGATCCCAAGTGCATCACCAACCCTGAAGGCGGGCGCACCACCCCGTCCATTGTCGCCTTTACCGGCAAGGAGCGTCTGGTGGGCGACATCGCAAAACGCCAGGCGGTCACCAATCCGGAGCGCACGGTTTTTGCCATCAAGCGCCTGATGGGGCGGCGTGCCGATACGGCGGAAGTCAAACGCTGGAAAGAACACAGCCCCTATAAAATCACGGCGTCCAAAAACGGCGACGCCGCGGTTGAAATCGAAGGCCAGGCCTATACCGCGCCCGAAATTTCGGCCATGATCCTGGCCAAACTCAAGGCCGACGCCGAAGCCTACCTGGGCGAAAGCGTCACCGAAGCGGTCATCACCGTGCCCGCGTACTTCAACGACTCGCAGCGGCAGGCCACCAAAGACGCCGGCCGCATCGCGGGCCTTGACGTCAAGCGCATCATCAACGAGCCCACAGCCGCGTCCCTGGCGTACGGCTTCGACAAGAAAGCCAACGAAAAAATCGCCGTCTTCGATCTGGGCGGCGGCACCTTCGACATTTCCGTGCTGGAAGTGGGCGACAACGTCGTGGAAGTGCGCGCCACCAACGGCGACACCTTCCTGGGCGGCGAGGATTTCGACCAGCGCGTCATCACCTGGCTGGTGGATGAATTTCGCAGGGAAAACGGCATTGATCTGGCCAAAGACAAAATGGCCCTGCAGCGCCTGAAAGAAGCGGCTGAAAAGGCAAAAAAAGACCTTTCCACATCCATGGAAACCGACGTCAATTTGCCGTTCATCACCGCCGACCAGAACGGCCCCAAGCACATGATGATCAAGTTCACCCGCGCCAAACTGGAAAGTCTGGTTCAGGATCTGGTGGACCGCACCATCGAACCGTGCAGGAAAGCCCTGGCGGACGCCGGCCTGAAAGCCTCCGAAATCGACGAGGTGGTGCTGGTGGGCGGCATGACCCGCATGCCCCTGGTACAAAAGAAGGTTCAGGAATTCTTCGGCAAAGAACCCAACCGCAGCGTGAACCCAGACGAAGTGGTGGCCATGGGCGCTGCCATTCAGGGCGGCATCCTGGCTGGCGACGTGAAAGACGTGCTGCTTCTGGACGTCACTCCTCTCTCCCTGGGCATTGAAACCCTGGGCGGCGTGATGACCAAGCTCCTT
>JAVBOK010000102.1:0-5326 GCA_031550605.1 Desulfovibrionaceae bacterium
AGGTGTCCGAATTCTTTGGCAAAGACCCGCATCGCGGCGTGAACCCGGACGAAGTGGTGGCCATGGGGGCGGCCATTCAGGGCGGCATCCTGACCGGCGACGTGAAGGACGTGCTGCTGCTGGACGTCACCCCCCTGTCGCTGGGCATTGAAACCCTGGGGGGGGTCATGACGCGCCTGATCGACCGCAACACCACCATCCCCACCCGCAAAAGCCAGGTCTTTTCCACGGCGGCGGACAATCAGCCTTCCGTTTCCATCCACGTGCTGCAGGGCGAACGCCCCATGGCGTCCGACAACATGACGCTGGGCCGGTTCGAACTGACCGGCATTCCCGCCGCGCCCCGCGGCCTGCCGCAGATCGAGGTGGCCTTCGACATCGACGCCAACGGCATTGTGAACGTGTCCGCCAAAGACCTGGGCACGGGCAAGGAACAGACCATCCGCATCACCGCGTCTTCGGGTCTTTCCGAGGAAGACATCAAAAAGATGGTCAGAGAAGCCGAAGCGCACGCCGAAGACGACAAACGGAAGCAGGAACTTATTGAAACCCGCAACCATGCGGACGCCCTGGTCTATTCCACGGAAAAGACCCTGGCTGACCTTGGCGACAAGGTGGACGCCGCCGTGCGGGCAGATATCGAGGCCAAGAGCAATGCCCTGAAAAAGGCCATGGAAGGCGACGATCTGGCCGCCATCAAAAAGACCATGGACGAATTGTCCAAAGCCTCGCATACGCTGGCTGAACAGCTGTACGCCCAGAAAGCCCAGGCCCCCGGCGACGCCGGGGCGGCCGGCGGCGGCGCGGCCGGCGCGTCGAAAAACGACGACGTGGTGGACGCCGACTACTCCGAAGTCAAACAGTAGACTACGCCTTTTCCGATCTGGGGTTCCCCTCCCGGTTTTGCCGGGCGGGGAACCGCGGCCGATGGCAGCGTCCTCTCGGGCAACAGAGCGCCAAAAAGGCGCTGGCGGCATTCACCGCCGCGTTGCGCACCGGAGTGGGCGTGCCTTGGCACCCCGCCTTTGCGGGGTTTGTCATCACCGATACGCGCGCGCCGTAATCCGAGGCGGCCTTATTCCCCGGCGGATCGCGGCCGCACGCCCAGCACGTTGGGCAGCACCGTGTCCGGACTGCCGGAAGGCCCCCAGCCGCCGGCGTAACGGCCCGTGAACACATGCCGCACATCGCCGGCCCTGACCAGCATGGCCGCTTCCGATCCGCCTTCGAGATACATGATGGTCCGCAGTTGCAGGGGACGCCGCAACAGGGCGGCGGCAAAGGCGCCCGCCGGAACCGGCTCCGCGCAAAGCAGGAAAAGAATCCTGCCCGCGCTGTCCTGGCTGAGGGCGGCCACGCTGTGGGGGCGGTCGTCCTTCCAGATCACCCGGCCCTGAACTGTGTTCATGCGGTAATTCTGCATGACCAGGGCATATTCCTCAAGAGCGCGCGGCCAGTCGTCCTCGGCCCTGTCCAGCAGGCGAACGCGCGGCAAGCCCGCCTTTTTGGGACCGGCCATGAAAAACGCGCCGAAATTTCCCGCCACCCTGGGATTGTTGACGTGCGTGGCGCTGCGCAGATGGCCGGTGCTGGTTTTCTGGTCCGTCAGATACATGCCCGCGTTGATGGCCGCCAGCAGCCCGTATTTCTCCGCCAGGGCGGGCAGAGGCAGCGGCGCCTCTTCCGAGGCCATGTGCAGAGTAAAGGTGAAGCGGTCCGGGTCAATGCGCAAAGCGACCACGACGGGGCCGGGTTTTGCGGCATCGTTCCCGGTGTCCGCGCCGGCCTGCGCCGCGGCGCCGTCCGCGTCTGCCGGCCGCAGGGCCAGTTCCGCCGCGGCCAGGGAAATTTCCGCCAGATCGAAACCCGGCCGCAATTCCCGCCAGGGCACAGCCGCCGCCGGGGACGCGGCGCCCGTTGCGGCCGCGCCGGAACAGATCATCGGCCAGCCCGCCGACCAGGCCGCCAGACACAGCAAAAAAAGCGTACAATGACGGCGAAAAAGCATGCAACCCTCACCGGCCGTTCCGGATGTTTCTTTTCCCGATGGCGGACGTCCCCCGGACAGGGCCGCCGGAGGGAGCGCAACAGCCCCATCGGCCGGAGAGAAAATACCGGCATTTTCTCCGCGCGTCATCGGCTTCCTTCACTCTGCCCCGCCGGAGCGGCGCGCCTTTGCCCATCCGGATTTGCAGGGTTTGCCGGCAATCCGGGATGCGCCGCGCGCGGAGCGGCCGCCCGCGCACGGACGGCACGGCGGGGGAAAATGATTTTACGCCTGTTCCGTTCCGGTGTATACACGGCGCAGCATACTGCCACCCCCAGAGGCGATCATGAAGCTTATCGACGACATGGCCCGGCTGACCCGGCCTTTTTATTCCATGGAATTCTTTCCGCCCAAGGAGCGGGAGCAATGGCCCGCCTTTTTCAGGGCCGTGGAAAAACTGAACACGCTGCGGCCGCTGTATGCTTCCGTCACTTACGGCGCGGGCGGCGGCACCCAGGACAACAGCCTGGAAATCACGGCCAGGCTGAAAGCCCTGGGCATCACCCCGCTGCCGCATCTGACCTGCGTCGGCGCCACCGCCCAGAGCCTGGAATCCTTCCTGGCCCGGTTGCGGGAACTGGGCATCGGCAACGTGCTGGCCCTGCGGGGCGATCCGCCCCAAAACGCCCATTTTGACTGGAACGCGGGCGAATTCCGCCACGCGACCGACCTGGTGGCCTTTGTGCGCCGCCGTTTTCCCGACTTCGGCATCGCGGTGGCCGCCTACCCCAACGCGCATCCGGAATCGCCGACATTCCGCGACGACAGGATGCACGCCAAGGCCAAGATTGACGCCGGGGCGGATTTCATGGTCACCCAGCTGTTTTTTGACGTGCGCGAATATTTCGACATGGTGGAGCATCTGCGGGCCATGGGGGTGACCACGCCCGTGGTGCCCGGCATTCTGCCCATCCAGAGCCTGGAATCCGTGCGCCGCATCCTGGCGTTGTGCGGAGCGAACATCCCCGGAAATCTGTATCTGGCCCTGGAAAAGGCCCATGAAGCGGGCGGCGCGGAAGCGGTAAAAGAAGCGGGCATCGCCTTCGCCGCCAAACAGATCCGCCGTCTGATCGACGGCGGCGCGCCGGGCATTCACCTGTACACCCTGAACCGGGCGGAAAGCTGCCTGCGCATTGCGGAAGAGGCCGGACCGTTATGAGCAACGCGGGACCTTGCCGGTAAAAACCATGTCCGTCGATCTTGCCACATTCAATCCCCGGGCCATTCTGGTCTGCCAATTGCGCCAGATCGGCGATGTGGTCCTGATGACCCCGCTGCTGGAATTGCTGGCCAAACGCTTTCCCGGCGCGCGCATCGACGCGCTGACGGAAAAGAAATGCGCCCCCGTGCTGGAAGGCAACCCCTATCTGTCCCGAATCTGGCCCGTCGACAAAAAGGCCCTGCCCACTCTGTTCCATGAGGTCGCCTACTACTGGAAAGTCGCCCGCCAGGGCTACGATCTGGTCGCGGACCTGCAGCAGACGCCGCGCTGCCGCTGGGTTGTGGCGTTTTCCCGCGCGCCCGTGCGGCTGACCCGTACCCCGCCCTGGTACACCCGCCCTTTGTACACCCACTGGGCCGACCCCTGGGGGGGCTACGCCTCGGCCCGCAAAGCCTCCGTCCTCTCCCCCCTCGGCATCACCTGGAACGGCGAGCGGCCTCGCATCGTCCTGCGCGACGACGAAAAGGCGGCGGCAGCGGCCTATCTCGCGTCCCTGGGCCTTGCGCCGGACCATATCCTGGTCGCCGTGGACGCCACCCACCGCCGGGCGACCCGGCTCTGGCCCGCCGCGCACTACGCCCGCCTGCTGGAAATGGCGGCGGCGGAACATCCCGCCCTGCGCTTTCAACTGCTGTACGGCCCCGGCGAAGAAAACGAGGCGCGCCGGGTCCTGGACGCCTGCGCCGCCGCGGACCGCATTCTTCCCCTCGGCCGCCTGCTCGACCTGCGGGAGATGGCCGCGTGCATCACCCACGCCCGCCTGCTTCTGGGCAACTGCTCCGCCCCCCGCCACATCGCGGTGGCCGTCGGCACGCCCACCCTGACCATCCAGGGCGCCACCAGCACCGGCTGGGTCTTTCCCGCGCCGGAGCATGGCTGCGTGCGCCTCGGCCTGCCCTGCCAGCCTTGCAACAAGAACGTCTGCGACATCGGCATCCGCTGCCTGACGGACCTGACGCCCGAGATGGTGCTGCCGGAATTCTCGCGCCGTTTACAAAATCCCTTCCACTGAGTATTGTTCACACTGCGGCATCCCCGGTTTATGCCGGCGGCTGCGCGCGTCCGCTTTTTCTCCCGGTCTTCGCGGACACCCTTCAACCGTTGCGGAAGGAGGACCCATGGACGCCACCGATACCTGCTGTTGCGGCGATTTCGCCAAAATCGGCCGGAAAATCCGGCCCTTCACCCTTGAGACCTATAACCCGGCCGCCGACAATTTCGAAGAGGTCAGGTCCGAAGATCTGCAGACGGCAGGCAAATGGACCGTGCTGGTTTTTTATCCCGCCGACTTCACCTTTGTCTGCCCCACCGAACTGGCGGATCTGGCCGACAGCCATCAGAGGCTCACGAATCTGGGAGTGGAGTTGATTTCCGTCTCCACGGACAGCAAATACTCCCATCTGGCCTGGCGCAAAAGTGAACGCCTGCTGGAAAAGGTTCTCTTCCAGATGGGTTCCGACCCCACAGGCGCTCTGACCCGCTATTTCGCCATCTATGACGAAGAAGCGGGCACGGCCAATCGCGGCACGTACATCATCAACCCCGACGGGGTGCTGATCGGATCCGAAGTGACTTTTTACAACGTGGGCCGCAACGCCGCGGAACTGGTGCGGAAAATGGAGGCCAACGTCCATCTGCGCGCGCATCCCGACGAAGCCTGCCCGGCCCGCTGGGAACCGGGGCAAAAAACCCTGCTGCCCACCATCAGGGATGTGGGCAAAGTGTTCGACATGCTGCGCAACGTGCCGCGCGGCATGTGATTCCGATTCCAGATCAACCCGGCCTTGCGGGGTTGGCCGTCAAACTCCGGGCCGCGCTATCGCGCGGTCACGGCCCGCGGCGCCGTCTTTCCCCCGGGAACTTTCGGGCAAGCGGCTTTTCTCCGGCGGACAAACGGACCGGGGAAGCGCCCAGTGACTTTCCGGCGAGCGCTTCCCCGCCGCGGGGCGTTGGGGGGTAGCACCAAGCACCCGGCCGCAGGTTAAAGCGGGCAAAGATAAGAAGGGGGAGCAAAAAGGGCGAAGCTCGACGGGGCGAATAAAAACGAAAGAATTGAT
>JAVBOK010000107.1:0-28605 GCA_031550605.1 Desulfovibrionaceae bacterium
CCCCCCCACCCCTTTTTCTCTTATTTAAAAATTTATTTTTTTTTCTCTCCCCCCCCCCCCCCCCGGGGGGGGGGCGCCCCGCCCCCCCCCCCCCCCCCGCCGCCGAAGGCGGCGTGAGTGAGCCGAAAACCACGTTTTTCGGCGAACGATCTTTCACAAAATAGCTACAGCTATTTCGTGAACATCACACTAGAATAATATCATTTTTTTGGGGGATAGCTGTTTTGTGAAAATATTGCTGATGGTCGCTTTGTATAATATATCAAATATTTCCTGTCAAAATTGATCGAATTCTTGATGCAAATATCCTACGACTATCATCATCCTCTAATAAAGTATAAACATATTCAAGCTCTTTTTCATATTGCTCAAAGAACTCCTGATAGTAAAATGAAAATGTGAATAAGTTCGTTTGCAATGGCATACAAATATATGAATGTCTAATTTTTATTTCTGCTAGTTTTGTATAAAAATAATGTAGTAATTCAAAGTTTGATTTTGTTGAAAATATGACTAAAAGACAATATTTGTGATTGAGTATTTGATTGAAATCTAGGTTTTGCTCTTGGTGTTTATTGGAAATAATTAGTACGATTTTGTGTTTGGTAAATACACTATGGATATGTTGTATATCATCATATGAACATAAAATAATTATTTTACTATTTTCAGGAGGCAAACCAATTGGAGACCATAATGGCGTATCGTGTAATAAAGATGCCAATGTCATATTATTTTTCTGCTTTGTGATAGTTAGCCATCTCAGCTTGAGAGCCCGCCGATCTTGCCCGGCGATACTGCATTCCGCTCATCTCTCTAATAAAACAGCGCCTGGCTGTGACGGCGTACTCGCCGGACAGGGCCGCGTGTTTATATCGTACTCCGCAAAATTTCCAGACATTCCACATCCGTAAAATCAAACCGCAGCGGGGTAAGGGTGGCCCAGCCCTCGGTCAAGAGCGCCCGGTCCGTGCCGGGGGCAACGAGGTCCGGGGGGATGGTTCCGTCCAGCCACCAGTACGGCGCGCCGCGCGGGTCCGTGCGTTTGTGGTACCAGTCGCGCCAGACCGCGCTGGTCTGGGGGCACAGCCGCAGGCCCTTGCAGTCGCTCATGGGGCCCTTGGGCAGGTTCAGGTTCAGCACCCGCCGCTCGGGAACATCCCCCCAGGGAATGCGCTGCATAAGGGCGACCGCGAAACGCGCGTGCTCCGTCATATCCCCGGTGATGAACGAGTCGTAAGACACGGCCAGGGCGGGAAAGCCCATGGACGCGGCTTCCCGCGCGGCGGCCACCGTACCGGAATACATGATGTCCGGCCCCACGTTGGCGCCCGCGTTGATGCCGGAAATGACCAGATCCGGTTTTTCTTCCAGCAGCTGGCTGAGCCCCAGCTTCACGCAGTCCGCCGGGGTGCCGAACACCCCGATGCCGGCAAAGCCGTTCTCCGAAAAATGCCTGATGCGCAGGGGGTCGCGTATGGTGATGGCATGGCCCACGGCTGATTGTTCCGTAACCGGAGCCACCACGCGCACGGCATGTCCCTGTTCCAGCAAGACCTTGTACAGTGCGCGCAATCCGGCGGCCTGCACGCCGTCGTCATTGGTCAAGGCGATGATCATGTAAAATCCTGATTGTGAAAATTGACAAGGGGTCGTAAACAAGGGAGCATGCTCAACCGGTTGCGCATGCTTCCGGATCATATGGGAAAGGCGTACACTGAAGATGGACAAAATTCAATTCATCGCGGATTACGCGAACGGCGACGAGGTTGCGGCGCTGTTTCTGCTGGCCGCGGCCCAGCAGGGGCAGGCGCGCAACGGTCCGTTCTGGCGGCTGGAGTTGCGCGACGCCACCGGCTCCATGGAAGCGAAGATATGGAGCCCGCAAAGCCAGGCCTATCCTGGCCTGAGCGCGGGCCAGATCGTGGACGTGGCCGGCCGCGTCACCATGTTTCGCGAAAAACTGGAAATAGCCGTGGACCGGCTGCGCGTGCTGGACGCGGCGGAAGCCGCGGCCCTCGACCGCGCCCTGTTCATGCCCGCCAGCAAACGTCCGGCCGCGGACATGCTGGCCGAACTGCGGGACCTGTGCCGCCGGACCCTGACCCACGGCCCCTGGAAAAAACTGATTCTGGGACTGCTGGCCGACCCGGGCGTCGCGGAAAAATTCACCCTGGCCCCGGCGGCCAAAGCCATGCACCATGCCTATGCGGGAGGGTTGATCGAGCATACCCTGTCCGTGTGCCATCTGTGCATGCACCTGGCTGACCATTATCCGCACCTGGACCGGCAGACGCTGCTGGCCGGCGCGGTGTGCCACGACCTGGGCAAGGTGTGGGAACTCTCGCAGGGCCTGGCCCCGGACTACACCGGCGAAGGGCGGCTGCTGGGCCACATGCAGCTGGCGCTGGACCATCTGGAGCCGCTGATCCGCAAATCCGGGCTGGAAGAGGATCTGGCCCTGCACCTGAAGCATCTGGTCCTCAGCCACCACGGGCAGCACGAATTCGGTTCCCCCCGCCTGCCCGCCACGGCGGAGGCCCTGGCCCTGCATTACGCGGACAATATCGACGCCAAGCTGAACCAGGTCGGTTCCGCCCTGGGCAACGTGGCTGAAGGCGAAACCGGCTGGTCCGCTTACGTGCCCGGCCTGGACAGGCATGTGTACAAGGCCCCGGCCACTCCGGCCATGGGAAAAAAGGAACGGCCGCCCAGGACGGAAACGGCAAGCGACGGGGCAGGCGGCCAGTTGTCTTTGCTGGGCGGGAATGGCTGACGCCGGCTTACGGGCGTGGGGCGCCGCCCCACGCCCCGGCAGAGGCATGATCCCTGCACCCCCGTTAGGAAGGATACGGTATGTTCATAACCTGCGAAGGCATTGAGGGATCGGGCAAAAGCACGGCCATGCGCGCGCTGGGCGCTTGGCTGGAAGGGACGGGCCGCGAGGTGGTCTATACGCGCGAGCCGGGCGGCAGCCCTTTGGGCGTCGCCCTGCGGGCCATACTGCTGGACGCGCGCAACAGCGAGATCAGTCCCAGGGCGGAATTATTCCTGTATCTCGCCGACCGGGCCCAGCATGTGGAGCAGGTGATCAAACCGGCTCTGGAGCGTGGCGCCTTTGTTCTTTCCGACCGCTACGCCGATTCCACCGTGGTGTATCAGGGGTACGGCCGGGGGCTGCCGCCCGACGGCCTGTACAGCCTGAACAGCATTGCGGCGGGCGGGCTGTGGCCCGACCTGACCCTGCTGTTCGACATTGACCCGCAAAAGGGTCTGGCCCGCGCGGCGGAACGCAACCGGGCCGAAGGCAAAACCGTGACCGAAGGCCGTTTCGAGGCGGAGAGCCTGGCCTTTCATCAGCGTATTCGTGAGGGATTTCTGGATTGGGCGGCCAAACGCCCGGAACGGTTCCGGGTCATCGACGGGTCAGGCGTGCCGGATGCGGTGTTCAGCGCCGCCAGGGCCGCCGTGGAAACCATGCTGCAAACGAGGGGATTGTCATGAGCGAAGCGAAACCGTTGCCTCCAAAGGAAAACTACTGGGCCATCCGTCTGCGGCAGGCGGCGGAAGCGTTGCAGGCCAACAATTTTGACGCGACCATCCACGCCGCCCCCCGGGATGCGGCGGCGCATCTGATGGAAGCGGTGCTGCCCGCCGGCTGGACCGGCAGCGTGGGCCTGGGCGGATCCCAGACGGTCATTGCTTCCGGCATTCTGGATATGCTTAAAGCCAGACCGGGTGTGAACCTGATCGACACCTACGACAGAAGCCGGCCGCGTGAAGAAATTATTGAAATGCGGCGGCAAAGCCTGCTGGCAGACCTGTTCATTGCTTCCAGCAACGCGGTGACCATGGCCGGGCAACTGCTGAATCTGGACATGATCGGCAACCGGGTGGGCGCCATCCATTTCGGGCCGCGCAAGGTGGCGCTGTTCGTGGGCCGCAACAAACTGTGCGATACCATGGAGCAGGCGCGGGAACGGGTGAAGCACCTGGCTTCGCCCATGAATACCATGCGCATCGGCAGCAAGACCCCCTGCGTCAAAACGGCCCGCTGTTCGGAATGCAAAAGCCCGGAACGCATCTGTAACGTGTGGACCGTTACGGAAAAGAGTTATCCGCCCCAGCGCATCCACGTGCTGCTGATCAACCAGGACCTGGGGTTCTGATTTTCGTTCCGGACGCCGGGGTGTCCCGGCGTCCGTTTCCCGAAGATTGCGGGAAAGGGTGTTTCTTGAGATGATGCGGCCGTATCGGGGGTATCATTATGAACGTGACTGACAAACCGTCTCCTCCCGCCCGCAAGTCCGGCGGAGCGGTCTTCGCCGTTGTGCTGCTGCTGCTTGCGGTCGTTGCCGCCGGCGCGTTCTGGGTCATGCGGGAAACGCTGGACAAGGGGGCGCCTTCCATTCCCGGCTTTTTGTCGGGTGGCACGGCGGCCGCGCCTTCCCGCAACGGCAGCGCCGGCCCCGGCATCAGTTCGGGCGGGCCGGGGGCCGCGAGCACTTCGCCCGCGGATGCGGCGGGGCCGCGCGGGGTTTCGCCCCTGCCGGAATCGCAGGCGGGGATAACGCCCCCGGTGGTGCAGCCTCCGAGCGTGCCTGCGCGGCCCGGCGAAACGCCGGGAATGGCCGGGCTGCCCCAGGGGACGGCGCCGGACGCGGCCGTCCGGGGCGGAGCGACGCCGGATGCGGCGGGCCAGGAGGGCGGCGCGCCTTTTATTGCCGGCGGCGGCGACATTCCTGTGCCGCCGGGTCCCCCGGACATGCCGAAAGTCAATGAGGATCCGGTGGTGCGCCTGGCCTTTGTGGACGATCTGGCGGCGTTTCTGGCGGCCAACTACTGGCCCAAGGGCACGCACCCCTCGGCCCGGCGGGCGGGCATCAGCACGGTCAGCGTGAAGTGGGCCAATCTGCGCTACGGCGGCGAACTGCAGGGCATGCGGCGTGGCGACGATCCCGTCGGGGCCAGGGCCGCCGTTTTGCGGTATGTGCTGACCCCTTCCATGCTGGAGGGGCTGTATTCCTTGTATTCCGACCGCTTCACGGCCATGCTGTCCGCTGCCGCCGACGCCCGCAGGGTCGGGCCGGAGGGGAAGGAACGGCCGCTGACCGGGGCGGAGAAGAAAGAGATGTTCCAGATTTACGCCGGCCAGGCCAGGGGGCTGGCCGCGGCGCTGTCGGCCTATGCCGCCGATCCGTCCATAGGCGGCCGGGTGGAAGCCCTGAACGCGGCGGAAACGGCTGTGTTTGAGGCCAACCGGGCCTATATGGAAAGCGCCGCGACCTATGAGGAAGCCCAGATCGAAAAACGCCCCGGACAGGACAAGTTCCGCGCGCGCATGGATCAGGACGCCGGAACCTATCAGCGCAGCATCCAGGCCAGGGAAAAAAACCGAGAAGCCCTGGTCCGGGCCATGCAGCAAAGCGGCGCGGCGAAAAACGTCGGCGAGGATACGCTGGTGTACGTGGCTTCCTGGGCCCACCGCCGGGGCGTGGGGAACCCCGAAATCCTGCGCGCCGCCGCGCGGGTGCTGCAACAGGCGGGAACCCGTCTTGCCGCCGCGGCGAAAGAGAAACCATAAGCCGGAACCGCCGGGGAAACCGGCAAAAGGGGAATCATGCGTACCAACGGCCGTCTTTGTCGCAACGCATTTGCCGTCGCCCTGCTGCTCCTGCTCGTTTCCGCGTCTCATGCCGCGCCGCCGGAATCCCCGCTGCCCGGGGACTTCGTGCATGTGACCGATGCCGTTCCCGATGCCTTGCTGGAGATACGGTATTACAGCACGTACAATTTCGTGGGCGCCCGGATCGACGGGTACGAAGAGCCGACCGCCGTTTTGAGCCGCGCGGCCGCCGCCGCCCTGAAAAAAGCGGGAGATGCGGCCGCCGCGCGCGGCTGCGTGCTGAAGATTTTTGACGCCTACCGGCCGCAGAGGGCGGTGGATCACTTTGTCCGCTGGGCGAAAGACCCGGACGAGAAGAACAAGGCCGTGTTTTATCCGGATGTGGACAAAAGCCGGCTTTTCGCGCTGGGCTATATCGCCGCAAAATCCGGCCATTCGCGCGGCAGCACCGTTGACCTGACCCTGGTTGACCGCCGGAGCGGGAAAGAGCTGGACATGGGTTCGCCCTTTGATTTCTTCGGCCCCATATCCCATCATGGAACGCCGTTGATCCGCCCGGATCAGGCCGCCAACCGGGACATGCTGCAAACCATCATGCGGGAAAGCGGGTTCAAGCCCTATGCCGAAGAATGGTGGCATTACACCCTTGCGGGGGAACCGTATCCGGACAGGTATTTTGACTTTCCGGTGCGGTAGGGAGACGCGCGATCCGGGTTTGATGCACGCAACCGCGTGCGGTACGCTTTGCGGCAGGCGGGGCGACCCGCCGGCATCGCCATTTCACGGGAACGACCGTATGAAGCGGGGAGTTCCCATGAGATGGCTTTGTTGTTTCCTGCGGGCCAGCCCGCAACGCCACGGGCGGTCAGCCTGAAATATGCCGGGGCTTTTCGCGGCTTTTGGCCGGCATCATAACCGCCCGGCAATGGCCGGAAGCCTCCGGTTCCCGTCCGTCACCATGAGAACGCCGCCGTTGGGAACGGCTTGTGCGGCACGGAGGTGAAACGCGCCCGGTTCATCTGCTCCGCAACCGCCCCCAGGGCTCGCCGGGGCCGTGGCCCGGCTTCGCGGGTCCGGCCTTGGGCAGCGATTGCGGCAGGGGGCGGCCGGATCGGAACAGGGGGGTCAGGGCCATGCCCGCGGCGAACCCGCCCAGGTGCGCCCACCATGCGACGCCGGCGCCTCCGCCGTCCTGCAGGCCGGAAACGAGTTGCAGCAGAAACCAGCCGCCCAGGTAAAGGGAGGCCGGCAGGTCGATGATCAGAAAAAAGACGAAGGTCGTCACCCGCGCGCGGGGATACAACAAAAAATACGCTCCCAGCACTCCGGAGATCGCGCCGGAAGCCCCGACCACCGGCACATGTGAATCCGCGTTGACCAGAGCATGGACCAGGCCCGCGATCACGCCGCAAAGCAGATAGAAAACGGCAAAACGCGGCGGATTCATGACGTCCTCAATGTTGTCCGCGAAAATCCGGAACATCCACATGTTTGAAATCAGATGCCACCAGCCGCCGTGGGCAAAAATATAGGTCAGCAGATTCAGCAGGTAGGACATGAAGGCCGGCCCGCTTTCAAAGGGCAAATAGGCCGGGGTGAGGCCCAGCGCCTCGACGGACAGGCCGAACTCTTCCGGGGGCAGACTTTTCTGCCACAGGAAAACGGCCGTGGTGGCGGCCATGATGGCCCAGCAGGCGTACGGCCTGTGCTGGCGGGGTATGGAATCTTTGAGAGGCAGGATCATGCCCTGAATGTAGCGCAAAAGCGCGGGGTATGGAATTTATTTTATCGGAAATCTAAAGATGCTGATTCAGTTGCCGATAGGGCAGATGGACGGGAGGGAAAACGACGGTCGGAGGAGGCACGGCATGACGACCGATCCCTATTGGCAAAGGCGTGAGCGAACGTGACGCATTCAAGGAGGAATGGTCATGTCACTTATTATCTATCACAACTTGATGGCAATGAACGCTGCCCGCAACCTCGGGCTTTCGTACGACAACCTCAGCGCGTCGGTACGGAAGCTCTCTTCCGGACTTAGGGTCGGCACGGCTGCCGACGATGCCGCCGGTCTGGCCATCCGCGAACTGATGCGCGCGGATATCGCCGCCCTGAACCAGGGCGTGCGCAACGCCAACGACGCCATCTCGCTGCTGCAAACCGCCGACGGCGCCCTGGGCGTCATCGACGAAAAGTTGATCCGGATGAAGGAACTGGCGGAACAGGCAGCGACAGGAACCTATAACTCCGACCAGCGACTGATGATCGAATCCGAATATCAGGCCATGGCTTCGGAAATTACCCGAATCGCCAACGCCACGGACTTCAACGGCGTGTATCTGCTGAACGGCAATCTGTCCAGCTCCACGCACGACGGCAGCGGCCTCAAGGCCACCGGCAAGTTGAAGATCCACTTCGGCACGGCCAACGATTCCTCTGAAGACTACTATTATGTCAGCATCGGCAATTCCACGGCCTCGGCTCTCGGCGTGGGCAATCAGGGCGAGTCGACCCGGGCGGGGTTCTCCATTTCCACCCAGCAGGCGGCCCAGAAGGCTCTTGAAGCACTGGACAAGGCGATCATCTCCAAGGACAAGATTCGCGCCAGCCTTGGAGCGACGCAGAACAGGCTTGAGAACACCATCAGCAACCTGCAGATTCAGGCTGAAAACCTGCAGTCCGCGGAATCGCGGATTTCAGACGTGGACGTGGCATCCGAAATGACGGAATTCGTCCGCAACCAGGTGTTGACCCAGGCGGCCGTCGCCATGTTGTCGCAGGCCAACGCCCTGCCCCGAATGGCCTTGCAGCTTTTGCAGTAGCCGCCGGCGCCGTGCCGGCAGCGAAACAGACGGTATATACGTTGTAACCCTGCAACCTTTTTACCCATGTGCCATGCCTTGCCGCATGCGCGTGCTACTCAGGGAAAGACCGTTTTCTCCCGTATCCGGAGGGGCCCCGTTCGCGGGGCCTTTTCTGTCGCAGCCGCCGGAAGCGCATGCGCTCCCGCCTTGAGCAGCCGGACCCGCCGCTCTTTCCCCTTACCGTGATGAGGGCGCCTTGCCGCCGCCGTTCCTGGTAGCTGCGACCACCCCGGCGATGATCAGGCCGCCGCCGGCGAAATGGAACCAGCGCAGCGCCTCGCCCAGAATCAGCACCGCTTCCAGCCCGCTGAACAGAGGGATGGTGTAATAGATCAGCGCGGCGTTGCCCGGCCCGATGGCGGCAATGGCCCGTGTCCAGCACCAGTAGCAGAAGACGGACGCCACCGCCCCCAGATACGCGATGCCCCCCACGACCCGGGCCGACCATGTCAGGGGCATGCCGGATGCGGTTTCCCAGACGACGAAAGGCAGCAAACCGGCCAGGCTGAACAGGAACATGGCCATGATCAGGGTGTTGTTGCCGACCTTCGCCGACTTGGACCGCACCTGCACGTTATAGAAGGCGAAAATGAACGAGCCAGCCAGCATGAACAGGTCGCCGGCATTGAACCGCAGGGAGAGCAGGGCGGCGACGTCGCCGCGCAGGGTCAGCAGAATGACGCCGGAAACGGCCATGATGATGCCCGCGCCCCGGCGGCGGGTCAGCGCTTCGCCCTGAATGATCCGGGCCAGAATCAGGGTGAAGACCGGGCTGGACGTGGCCAGCAGGGCCATGTTGACCACCGTGGTGGTGCGGCCCGCGCAGTAGATCAGCGCGTTGAACAGCCCCAGGCCCGACAGGGCCAGCACGGCGTGGAAGAACCAGCGTTCTTTCACCGCCGGCCATTCGCGGATAAACCCCCGCAGGGCGAAAGGCGCGAACAGCGCCGCCGCGGCCAGGGTGCGGGCGAAACTCAGCGTGAACGGCGGTATGGCGTCCGCCAGCCAGCGGGAAAACAGAAAATTCATGGACCAGCCCACCGTGGCGGCCAGGGCCAGAAGGGCCCCCGTGCGGGCCATGGGCTGGGATGCGTGCATGGCGTTTCCTTGCTGCGTCGTTCGGGCGGGATATACAGCAAAGGCCGCTTTTTGCCAATGCGGGCGGAGGACGAAACCGGATCATGGACGAAACCGGGCTGAGGGCGGCAATGTTGGGCTGCCGCGTCTCGCGGTTCGCCCCGCGGACGGCGTGCGTTCCGGCAGGGGATATTGCGGTTCCCCCGGCCGTTCGGTCCCGCAGAGTCGTGGAGCGAAACAGCCGAACGGAGCCGGGGCCGCCCGGCCCGGCAAGAGCGGGACGGGCGGCGCGGGGCTTCGTCCCGTTCAGCTTTGCAGACGGTTGATCAGGCCTTGCAGGGTTTCAGCCTGACGGGTCAGCGATTCGACGGCTTTTGCCGCCTCGGCCATGGCGATGGACGTTTCGCTGCACACGGTGTTCACGTCGCAGAGGGAGCGGTTGATCTCTTCGCTGGCCGCCGACTGTTCTTCCGCCGCCGTGGCGATGGAATGCACCTGGTCCGCCGCCGCTTCCACCAGCGACACGATGGTGGCCAGGCTTTGTCCCGCGTTGGACGCCAGCCGCGTCGCTTCCATGATGGAGTCCGAGGCCCGCTCCACATTCTGGATGCTGGTGCGGGTGCCTTTTTGGATACCGGTCACCACATCGCCCACTTCACGGGTGGCGGTCATGGTCTTTTCCGCCAGTTTGCGCACCTCGTCAGCGACCACCGCAAAGCCGCGTCCCGCTTCCCCTGCTCTGGCCGCCTCAATGGCGGCGTTCAGGGCCAGCAGGTTGGTCTGGTCCGCAATGTCGCAGATCACGTTGATGATGTTGCCGATACCGTCGGCCTGCTTGCCCAGATTCCCCATGCCGGTTTTCAGTTCCTCGGCGTGCGCTTCCACCGTGGAGATGCTGCGCACGACTTCGTTGACCATCTGAAATCCTTCCTGAGCCCTGGCGCGCGCTTCCGCGGCAGTGTCGGCGGTCCGGGACGCGTTTTGCGCGACTTCCACCACCGTGGCGTTCATTTCGGTCATGGCGGCGGATGTTTCGGCGACCCGCGCGCTCTGCAACTGCGCCCCCCGGGTGGATTGCTCCACCTGGGCGGACAGTTCGGCGCTGGCGGAAGAAACCGCGTTGGCCACTTCGTGCGCCGAAGCGGCGGCGGACATGATGCGCCCGGCGTTTTCCTCAAGGGCCTTCTGCTTGAGCACGGAATCGGTGATGTCGATCCAGATGGACAAGGTCCCCAGCAAGGTGCCGGATGTATCGTAAAACGGAGCGGAAGAAATGGCGACGTGGCGGGATGTGCCTTTGCGGGTTTTGATTTCCCGCGTGGCATTCTGGGTACGGCGTTCGCGAAGGGCCACGGTGGACAGGGTTTCCCTGCCCGGATCGCCCCAGATGTATGCGCCGGAGGACAGGCCCTTCACTGATTCCGGCGTGCCGTCGTGCTCCAGAAGGTCAAGCATCAGCTTGTTGGTGAAGACGGTCTTGTCCTCGGGAGAAAACACGGAGCAGGGCACAACCATGCCCTGCAGCACGCCCTGGGAAAAAGAAAGCTGGGTGGACAAATGGTGCATCAATTTGTTCAGGTTGCGCGACAGCACGCCCAATTCGTCGCCGCGGTTGATGGACAGGCTGTTTTTTTTGCCGTCCAGGCAGTCTTTCGAGAATTGCGTGATGAGCTGCACCGGGGACAGGATGTTCCGGAACAGCGCGAACCCCAGGCACAGAGCGGCAAGGCAGCCCACAGCCGCCAGGATGAGGCTGGTGGTCCGGGCCGAGTAGGCCCGGGCGTCAAATGCCGCCCGCAACGCCTTTTGCTCGTTGTTCACGGCCGAGCGCGTGGCCTGGAACCCGGCCTGCACTTTTTGCAGTTCGGGCAGAGTGCTGTTCATGAAGGCACCGGCGGCTTCCGCGTTTTTCCCGTCCCTTTTCAGTTTTTCAATGGCGGCGGCCGTGGCGTGCAGATTCCTGTGCGGAGCCTCAAGGTCGGCCAGAGGCCTGGCTATGCCCGGAAACGCGGTTTCGGCGTCTTTGCGTTCCTTGCCGTAATACCATGTGCCGAAAGCGCATTGCGCGGGGTCCGTCGCCGGAAGCGCGGCTGCCTTCGTATCGAAAAGATAGATCGCGAGGTCTTTGACCCATTGCAGATGTTTGATTTCTCTGTCGAGCATGATGGTGCTGATGGCATTGCCCGCGTCCAGCCTGCGCGAGTTTTCTTCGAGCATGGCCATGGTGCGCAGGGAAAGCACAGCGGACAGTATCGTGATGCCAAGGAGTAATCCAATGCCAACCAAGAACTTGCTTTTAACGCCGAGATCAGACCACCGTTGCATATAAGGCCTCCGTGGCAAATAGTATGACGTTATTCTGGTTGTAATTGTGTGTATTCCATGGTAAAAATTATTTTATAGTAATAGGTACTATTTTGATCTGCCTGGCAGAGAGGAAAAGAGCGCAACATGGTACATCCATGCAAAGTATATTTTTTATAACAGCGCTGTTGTCAAGCATCTTTTCCTGCTTGTTCGGCAATCGGCAGAGCGTGATATGGCATCAGGATATTTTCATGGTGGTTTGCATGCAATGCGGTTGTTCAAAAAATTGGCGCACGCCGCATTTTTTTTATAACTCAAAGAATATACATGATAATTTATTCTGGAATGTTTTTTGCTTTTCCTTTTATGCCAATCCGTTATGGTTGCGCGGGGCGGTTCCAAAACCCAGGGAACGGCCGTGGCGCCATCCGCAAGGAGAAAATGATGCTGGAACTGGAAGGACGCCGTTATCTTGTCGTCGGCGCGGGCCTGTGGGGTTCCGTGCTGGCGGAACGCATCGCCTCCGTCCTGGGGGAACGCGCGCTGGTCATCGACCGCCGTTCCCACACCGGCGGCAACTGCCATTCCTATACGGAACGGCGGACGGGCATCGAATGCCACGCCTACGGCACGCACATTTTCCATACCCGCGTTCCGGAAGTCTGGCAGTACGTCACCCGCTTCGGCGAATTCACCTCCTACCGGCACAAGGTGCTGACGGAATACCGGGGCCGCGTGTACCCCATGCCCATTTCCCTGGCCACCATCAACGCTTACTACGGCCTGAACCTGCGGCCGGCCGAGGTGGAAGCCTTCATCCGGCGCGAGGCGGGCAAGGAAGCTTCGGCAAACCCCGCCAACCTGGAGGAAAAGGCCGTCTCCCTCATCGGCCGCCCGCTGTACGAGGCCTTCATCAAAGGCTACACCCGCAAGCAGTGGGGGCGAGACCCCAGGGAACTGCCCGCGTCCATCATCACCCGGCTGCCGGTGCGTTCCAACTACAACACGGACTATTTCAACGACCCCTGGCAGGGCCTGCCCAAAGACGGGTACGCCGCGCTGTTCGACCGCATCTTGGACCACCCCCTGATCGACGTGCGGCTTGGCGTGGAGTATGCGGCCATCGCCGACCGCGTGCCCGCGGACTGCCGGGTGTTCTATTCCGGCCCCATCGACGCGTTTTTCAATTTTTCCCTGGGCGCCCTGCAGTGGCGGACCCTGCGTTTCGAGCGGGAAATCGCGCCCTGCGCGGATTACCAGGGCACGTCCGTGCTGAACCAGGCGGACGAGGACGTGCCCTTCACCCGCACCCACGAATACAAGCACCTGCACCCCGAACGCGGCCCGCAGGGCGAAAAAAGCGTCATCGAGCGCGAATACCCCAAGGCTTTCGCGCCTGGCGACGAGCCGTACTACCCCGTGAACACCCCGGACAACGAACAACTGCTGGCCGCCTACCGGGCGAAGCTGGCGGACCGTCCGGGCGTGACCCTGGGCGGCCGTCTGGGCGGGTACAGATACATGGACATGGACAAGACCATCGAGAGCGCGCTGACCTGTTTCAACACCCTGCAACACGAGGCCTGAGCGTATGCGTTCCGACTATTTCGAACTGTTCAAGTACGGCGTGGTGGGCGAGTTGGCCATGCAGAGCCTGCCGGAAAAACTGGACTACATCGAGCGGCACAAGGATCTGGTCATGGTGGAGGGCATTCTGGCTTCCGCTTTTGCCAACGCGCTGTCCACGGACGCGAATTTCGAGAACAGCGAGGCTGCCAGGGACGCTTTTTGCCGCCATGTGGCCAGGGCGCACCATGCCATGCCCACGCACGCGGGCCTGCTGGGGCTGATCGAGCGCATGGACCCGGACCCGGAACGGGGGCTGCGGCTGGACATTCTGAAAAAGCTGTCCCTGACCCCGGAGCAGGCCAGAAAACTGGAAACGCAGGACCCGGAGGAGCAGGCCGCCGCATATGCCGAACTGAAAAGCGTCCTGAAAAACAACCCCGCGCATATCGGCGCGGCCGTCGTTCTGTTGCAGGTCGACTTCAAAAACTACACCGATCCGGACGAATGGCTGCCCCGGTTCAAATGTCCGGGCCGCCTGTCCGGCATGTGGCGCGGCGAGCTGTTTCTGCACTACGCCCGGCGCGGGCTGTGGCAAAAGGCCCTGCCCCTGTGGGAACAGCTGGATGACGCCGGACGCAACCCCTACGCCCATGTTTACGCCGCCGACATGTTCGGCCTGGCCGGGGACAAGGCGCAATCGCTGGCTCTGTACCGCGCGGCGCTGCAAGGCGACCCGGAACTGCACCCCGTGCGCCGCCGTATCGCGGAACTGGAATCGCCCCGGCCCGTCCGGCCGGAACTGCTGCGCGAGCGCAAAACCGCGCTGTGCGTCTACTGCTGGAACAAAGGCCCCATGCTGGAGCAGACCCTGCGGGCCCTGGCTCAAACGGATACCGGAGCCAATCCGGTTTTCGTGCTGCTCAACGGCTGCACCGATGACAGCCGCCAGCGCGTGGAGGGCGTGCGCGAACTCTTCCCGGACAGGGTTTTCGAGGTGATCGAGCTGCCCGTCAACATCGGCGCGCCGGCCGCCCGCAACTGGCTGATCAGCCTGCCTGGCGTACAGGCCTGCGACCATGTGGCCTTTATGGACGACGACGTGGTCATGCCCAAAGACTGGCTGGTCAAATATCTGACTGAAATGGAAAGCGACCCCAAAAACGCGGTGGTGGGCTGCAAGGTGGTGTTCCCGGCCGAGAACGGCGAAGCGCCGGCCATGCAGTACTTTTACCGCTCCGTCAGCCTGGCCCTGGAAGGAGCGCTGAAGCTGAGCATCGCGGTGCCCATGGACGGCGTGCGCGACACGGGGCTGTATTCCTTCACCCGGCCCTGCCTTAACGTCATGGGCTGCCTGCACCTGTTGCGCGGCTCCGCCCTGCGGGAAGTCGGCGGGTTTGACATCCGCTTCTCCCCCTCCCAGGTGGACGACCTGGACCACGACCTCTGCACCTGCCTGAAGGGGTATAAAGTGGTCTACTGCGGCACGGTGGCCTGCGAGCACCACCAGTATTCCGGCGTGGGCAGCAACAGAAGCGGCGCACGTCTGTCAAAAGCCGCCATTGGCAGCATCCTGGGAAATGATGTAAAATTGAACTACAAGCATCTGGAAAACCTTGAAACCCTGAAAGCCCTGGCCGCGAAAATGGCGGCGGAGGGCATGCGCCCGCGGACGGCAAAGGGATAAGCCATGACATATTCACTGCATGAGATGGCGCAACGCACGCGGTTCTCTTTTGACGAGTGCCTGCAGACCGCCGTGGCGCACAAGATCCCCTATGTCCTTGCCGGGCAGGACGCGCGCATCAATCAGGATGCGCTGGAACCGTTTCTTGAAGCTCTGCAGGCGAAACGGCCCCTCAAGCGCTACCCATTGCCCAGATTTCTCGCCGAGCCGGGCGACGATCCCT
This sequence comes from Desulfovibrionaceae bacterium, assembly GCA_031550605.1. Taxonomy (GTDB): domain Bacteria; phylum Desulfobacterota; class Desulfovibrionia; order Desulfovibrionales; family Desulfovibrionaceae; genus FLUQ01. The sequence continues at coordinate 15,351 of JAVBOK010000107.1, forward strand.
GGCGGCGGGTTCTGCGCGACATTTACATAAGCAAAAACGCGATGCCCGCCACATTGTCGCCGGAACAGGGCCAGTTGCTGCGGGCGCTTATCTGCAACATCGCGCCTGACGTGATGGTGGAAATAGGTTCCTTTATCGGCGTCTCCACGTTGTGGGCCGCTTCCGCCCTGGCGGAAACCGGCAAGGGGAAGATTCACTGCGTTGACCTTTTCCAACCCATCCTGCCGTTTCCGCATAGCAACATGATCCATATTCCCGACCCGGTCGCGTACATCACGGAAAATTTCGAGCGGGCGGGATTGCGGCAGTATATTGAATTTCATCCGGGAAACTCGCACGAAACCGGCGAGCGGTACGCGGAGCTGATCGGCGAAAAGATCGATTTTCTCTTCATCGACGGCGACCATACCATACCCGGCGCGGTGAGGGATTTTCTCCTGTACGAACCGCACGTGGCTCCCGGCGGGTACATCATGCTGCACGACATCAACAGGGAAAGCGGCTGGGACGGGCCGCGGGCCATTCTTGATATTGTGAACAAGCACAACGCGTATCAGGTTTGCGAGATCATGACCCGGCCGAATAATTTCGGCATCGCGCTGCTGCGGAAGAAAGAATAATCGTATGGATTCAGATATCACGATATCCGTCGTCATTCCCGCGTACAACGCAGGGCAATACCTGCGCAGAACCCTGTCCGCGCTGCTGCTGAACGAGCATGTTTCGCAATTTCTCGTGGTCGACGACTGCTCCACGGACGAGACGACCGCCATCGCCGGAAAGATCGCGCGGACGGACGGCCGGATATCTCTGCTGCGCGCGCCGCGCAACGCGGGCGCCGGCGTTGCGCGCAACCTGGCGGTCCCCCATGTGACGGGACAGTACTGCGCGTTCATTGACGCGGACGATCAGGTGGAGCCGAGGGGCATGGACGAGGCGGCCGGGGTGCTACATGCCCTGGGCGGGGATTTTCTGGTCTACAAGTGGTACCAGACCGACATGCACGGCCGGGCGCTGGCCATGCGCATGGCGGACAGCGACGAAGCCCTCTGGGCGCCGGCCATGCAGGGCAAACGCCGCATGCTGACGAACGCCCGCAACTGCCCCTGGATCATGCGCACCCTGAATTTCCCCTGGAACAAGATGTACCGCACGGCGTTCCTGCGGGACAAGGGCATCCGGTTTTCGGCAACGCATATCCACAACGACAACCTCGCGCACTGGATGTCATACGCGCAGGCGTCCTCTTTCGTCCTGTACGACAGGTACCTGATCGGGCACAAAGAAGATCCGCGCCGGACGCAGTTGTCGACCGTCATGGACCGGCGGCGGCTGCAGCTTTTCGACGCCCTCAGGGATATCGACGAATTTTTCCGTTACGGCGAACTGTATCCGGACCTGTACCCGCATTTAGTCTGCTACAAGCGCGACCTGCTCGGCTGGTTCGGCCCGCAGGTCCACGCGGACGCGTTTGCGGAGTTTTGCGACCGGACCGCGGCGATATTCAGCCACGTGACGTCCGGCCTGCTGTTTCACATCAACAGCTTTGACCCCCAGGCCGCCAGGGATATTTTTGATATGCGCTGCCACGCGGAGGAATTTTTTGCCGCGCGACGGGAAGGTAAAATCTATTGATAGCGGTGATGAATATGGACAGTGATCGGCAGTATGCGCGCCTTGTACGAATATCTAAGGAAATTGTGGAGAGCGTTTCCGAAAAAACTCGGATTGCACTCATAGCGCGGCAAAAGCTGTGGCTGGACTCCGTTGTTCCCGAAGTTGCATGCCGCCCCGGCATGCCTGATGCCGACAGCGCGTTGTGCGTCCTGCTGCCCGCGAGAACGCGTGAAGAGTTGTCTTCCGCCTTGCTCGCGCTGTCCCGGCAATCCATTCGGGATATGATGCATGTCCTCGCGTTGCCGCTTTTTGCCGTAGAAGACCTTTCCAGCCTGCTGGCGCGTCACGGGGCGCCGCTCTCCATGACCACATGCCCCTTGCCCTCTTCCTTGAGCGAGGGAAAGGCGCTGACCCTCGGCCTGGGGCTGTGCCGCCGTCTTTTATCCGAAACAACGGCGCTTATGCATGTTCCCGCGGGCGCGGCTCTTGCGCCGGATGCCTGCGAATCGTTGTACCGGGCCCTGCGGGAACATCCGCAGGCGGCATTGGTTTACGGGTGTAATGATTCCGCCGGCAGTGCGCTGTATTTGCCGTGGGAAGCGTCAATGGTTCCGGACGAAGCCAATCCGTGCATGTGGCGCACCTGGGCGCATGAGCGGTTGGGCTGGTTTTTGGATTCCTCCACCGCCGAGGGATCAGGAACGTCCTCTTTTTTTCGTCGAATATGCGCGCGTTTTCCCACTGTGGCGCTGCGGTCGGCGCAGGGCATTTTTTCCTGCCGTAGCGTTCCCGAGCGCGAGCGTCCTGTTTCCAGCGCCGCCAAGGTATCCATCATCATTCCGGTTTGGAACCAGCTTCACTACACGCAACAGTGCCTGGAAGCGCTCGCCCGGACAACTCGAGACCATGACGTGGAAATTGTCGTGGTGGACAACGCCTCCACCGACGGCACAGGGGAATGGCTCGCGACTCAAAGCCACATTCGGGTGCTGTCCAACAGCGAAAATGTGGGGTTCACGCTTGCTTCCAATCAGGGGGCAGCCATGGCGACCGGGAGCTATGTGCTGTTTTTGAATAATGATACGATTCCTTTGCCCGGTTGGTTGGAACCGCTGATTCAGGTACTTGACAACGAACGCTGGGTGGGCGCCGTCGGTTCGCGTCTCATCTATCCTGACGGCACGCTGCAGGAAGCCGGGGCCGTGGTGCATCGTGACGGGCGCGGTTTCAACTTCGGCCGGCATGATGATCCTTCTCGGCCGCAGTATATGGCGTTTTGCGAGGTCGATTACTGCACCGGAGCCTGCCTGATGGTCCGCAAAGACGCGTTCGACCGCCTTGGCGGCTTTGACGCGCGCTACGCGCCCGCATATTACGAGGAAACGGATTTGTGCTTTGCTCTTCGGAAGATGGGCCTAGCCGTGGTGTGCGAACCCGCGTCCACCGTGGTCCATTTCGGTTCGACCACGGCGGGGCTGGATCCTTCGCAGGGAATGCGACGGTATTTGGAAGTAAACCGGCAGAAATTCCGCGCCAAATGGGCAAAGCAGCTGGAACGGCATGAACCGTTTCCCAAACCTGGCGAGCAGGTTATCTCTTGCGACCGAACCCTTTTAGGGCGGCGGGTCGCTCCCGCTCCCGCGCGGGAAAATCGTCTGGCCATACCCAAAACGCAGCCTGATCCTGCGGGCATTTGCTGGATAAGCGACTTTTTGCCCCGCCATGATGCGAGTTCTTCCGGGTTGAGAGTGCATGAACTGGTGCAAATCATGGCTTCTCTCAACTTCGCGCTGGATTTTTTGTACTTCGCCGAGACCTCTCGCGATGCTGTCTATAAAGACGGCCTTGGCCCCAATGTGCGGTGTTCTTTTATGCCGTTAAGCGCGGAGGCGTTCATTCAGCGGCTTCTTGCTCTGAACCCGGCCCAGGTATGGCTGACTAATCTCTGGACTGTGGAATACGCTGCCATGGCGACGAAGCTGGCTTCCTTTGTCCGTAAGTTCATGCCAAAAACGCGTATCATTGTGGATACCATGGACTTTCATGCGAAAAAACACAAACGGGCGTTCGCGGTCTCGCGTAATCCTCAGGATTTGCATACAGCCCAGGCTTTTCTTGAAACCGAAAAATTGCTGTATCCGCAAGCGCACACTGTGGTTGCCGTCAGCGATGCTGAAGCTGCGGACATCAGGAGGGCCATTCCGGATTGCCCGGATATTACGGTTATTCCCAATATCGTGCCTATTGCGGCGGCAGTGCCGCCTTTGGCGGGGCGCAAGCATTGCGTTTTTCTCGGCAATTATTCCGTGCAACACAACCGCGACGCCGTGGCCTGGTTTCTGGCGGAAGTTTTCCCTAAAATTCGTACGCAGCTGCCCGACATGGAATTCCATTTGGTGGGCGCGGAGGCGGAACGGCACTATAGCGGAGCGTTACTCCATGGCGTCGTGGTGCAGGGCTTTGCGGCAAACCTGGAAGAGACGCTTGGACGGTATCGCATTTTTGTCTGCCCCATGCCCTATGGGGCCGGCATGAAGGGCAAAATCGGCAGCGCGTTTTCCTGCGGCCTGCCTGTTGTAACGACGTCCATCGGGGCGGAAGGCTTCAACATCAGGAACGGAGAAGACGCTTTTATTGCGGATGATCCGGCGGGTTTTACGCGGGCGTGCATCGCCTTGGCTCAAGATGACGAACTATGGCGGTCTCTTTCCATAGCTGGACAAAGTTTGCTGACTACTCTAAGCGGACGGGAAGACGCGGCGAAAACCGTTGCCGGTATGGTGGCGGGCAATGCGGTGTGATGCGGCGGTATCTGAACTGCGGAGATTCCTATGCATGCGCGTTTCCAGATAGATGCAAGGCAAAGCCTCCCCGCCAGACTGCTGGCTTTTTACCTTCCCCAGTATCACGCAATTCCCGAAAACGACGTGTGGTGGGGCGAGGGGTTCACGGAATGGACCAACGTGCGCAAGGCGCGCGCTAAATTTCCCGGGCATCAGCAACCGCTTATTCCCACAGAACTGGGATATTATGACCTGGCTGCTTCAGATGTGATGGAACGTCAGATCCGGCTTGCCCAAGCGCACGGGATACATGGCTTCTGTTTTTATCACTACTGGTTTAATGGCCGCTTGATTTTGGAAAAACCAGTCCACAGCTTTTTTAACTCCGGGATAGCCTATCCTTACTGCCTCTGCTGGGCCAATGAGAATTGGTCCAAGAACTGGGACGGCGGCAATCGCGAAATTTTACTTGAGCAGAACCATTCGCTGGAAGACGATGTGCGGCATTTTTCGTATTTTTTGCCGTTCCTGCGTGATCCCCGCTATATAACAGTTAAAGGGAAGCCGCTGTTGACCATATACCGGGCTTCTCTTTTGCCGGATGTGGCGGCGACGCTTACACTCTGGAGACGGCTGGCTGTCAAAAACGGTTTGTCTGGCCTGCATATTTGTAAAGTGGAAAGCCTGAACGCAGAGCGGGCGGCTCCCGGATCGCAAGGTTTCGATGCGGCCATAGAGTTCCAGCCCGATTGGGCAAACTTGGGGCCGCACCACCAGGAAGCGTTGTTCGGCAAGCATCGGGTCTTTGATTACGAAACGTTCAGCCTCAGGCAAATGGCAAAGCCACCCGTGCCATACCTGCGGTACCCGTGCGTCACTCCCCGGTGGGATAATACGGCAAGGCGGCAGGATGATTCGGTGATTCTTGCGGGTATCTCTCCAGAATTGTACCGACGCTGGCTTTCAGTCGCTATTGAGCAGGCGCAGGCCTTGCCGGAAGAGCAACGTCTTGTGTTTATCAACGCCTGGAACGAGTGGGGGGAAGGGTGCACCCTGGAGCCGGATTTATTGTACGGGCGGCGTTTCCTGGAACAAACCCGCCTGGCCCTTGATGCGCGCATTCGCCAGTTGGACTGGGAATTGCATAAAGAATTACAGAGGCGGCGGATATGAGTTTTGTTAAGCGCAATCCAGGGTACTGCCCCATTTGTGAGGAAGAAACAGTATTCAAAAGTGAACATGCATGGCTGCGGGATCACTATCGTTGTTTGCGCTGCAATTCAATCCCGCGACAGCGGGCCTTGATGCTTGCATTGCAGGAACTGCGGCCGGGCTGGAAAGAGTTGAGCATTCATGAGTCGTCGCCGGGCGGCGCCACGTTCAATAAGATGAGGGCGGAATGCCCCGGATATTCGTTCTCTCATTTCTTTCCCGCCGTTCCCAGGGGAACGCTGGATGCAAAATACGGCGCTCGCTGTGAAGACTTGGAGCAAATGACCTTTTCTGATGAGTCTTTTGACATTTTTATAACACAGGATGTGTTTGAGCATCTATTCAATCCGCAAAAAGCATTTGCGGAGATAGCGCGGGTATTAAAGCAGTCGGGAATACATATTTTTACGGTACCGTTATACAGAGATTTGCGAAAAACACGACAGAGAGCGGCAATCGATGCAAAATGTGAAGTGATATATCTCGAAGAACCGAAGTTTCATTCTAACCCTGTTGATAGTGACGGAAGTTTGGTGACATACGATTGGGGTATCAATATTGTACACCAAATTTATTTGATATCAGGAATGGTATCAACTATTATTTTAACAAAAAATGAAGAAATGGGACTCGATGCAAAATTTTTAGAAGTCATCGTCAGTGAGAAATATTCCATGTAGCAGCATGTTATGTGACAGAATGCGTTTTCTGGGGCAAGCCCATCTAGTTCTTGATGCGCGCATACGCCAGCTGGATTGGGAACTGCATAAGGCATTACAGAAGCGGTAAATGTGAGTTTTGGTAAGCGCGATCTATAGCCACTCCTTCATTTATGTGATTAAGAGAGAGTAACCATACGCATTGCCTTGCGGTACTGTTCCAGTTCGTATAAGATGCGTGGTGAAAGAAATTTTTCTAATTGCGCAAATAGAGGGTCTTTTTGAGTCAGTTCTATAAAATAGAAGTAAAAATTTTTCTGTTCCTGTGAAAAAAATTGATTAATAGTTGAGCATACATCATGCTGTTGTCGAAAGCGCCCGCTATGTATGCCATGGGTGGGTCTGAATACATCATCAAGAGAATAATTTTTTGATTTTGGGACCCTGTTTATAAATTCGAAGTCTTCAATCATATCGTAGAGAAAAGTTTCATTATGAAATCCATCTTGATGCCAAAGTAGCTCTTCATCGTTTATTAATATAGAATAAAATTTTTCATAATATTTAAAAAATAAATTTTTATAGGAGTTCGGTATAAAAAAATGAAGGCCGGTCATGCGCTTGGTTGGGAGAATGTCTAAATTAAATAATAATTCTGCTGTAGCTTCATCTTTATATCTTTTTGTTGCTGCAAATGACAGTTCTGTCTTTTTAGGAGTAAATGGTTTTGAGAGCCGGATAGCGTTGCTAAAGGGTAGTTGTAGCTTATTGCAATTATCCAAATGTGCCTTAAGAAGAGGAATAGGCTCTTGACATATGTATATGTCAATATCTCCCACATAGACGCCTTCATAATCTTCAAAACGTTTATCCCAAAGAAGCCAACGGACAGCGCTCCCGCGTTGGCGAGAAAAATTTTTTTCTTTAAAATAACCTTCAATTACGTCAAATGCGAATTCTTTAGCTAGTAAATTCAGCGCATCGTTTTCTTGGGAAGAAAGATGGTTTTGGTTAAAAATTATTGGGAAACAGTCCGGATAAGATCGTTTAAGAAAGTATATATATGGAGCGATATAGGCGCTGTATTCTCCGAAAGTATATGTAGATACGCATAAACCTGTCATGCCGATTTCCTCTCTATACATGCCTTAACAATATTTATGCTTTGAAAGCGTAAGCCATTCCCAGTTTTCCAGGGTTGATATTGTTATAAAACACAAAAAAATTATTCTTATTCAGTATTCTATTTATGTATACTGGCGGCGTAAAATGCCACTCCATGGCTATTGCGTGGACTTTTTGCAATAAATTATCTTTCGAAAGAGTGGCAAGAATTTCTTTTTCAGCGCCTTCACAATCTATTTTTAATAATATTTTCTCTGTATGTCTGTTAAATATCGGTCCGCAAACTTCAGAAGCGTTCTTTATCTCTATTTTTTCTATTTGCGTACTTCCGGCATAACGGTCAACGACGCTGCTCATCGAACCTGGGCGTTCAGGATTGTATGATATGCCAACAAATCCATTTTGAGAGCCTAGGCCAAAGTTGTGTGGTGTAATTTTATTGCTTAAATGCTTGTTGATTTCTAAATTAATCAACCCTTGTTTGTATGTTGGTTCAAAAGGCTCAAATGCATAAATATGGGTTACATTTTTTTTGAGTGCATAATATAGCGAAGCGACGCCTATGTTGAATCCTATATCAAGAACAATGAAGTTTTGCTCAGAAGAAAATGCATATGCTTCATCGCATAGTACTCCGTGCACAGTCCAGTAGGTATTATCGGATCGGCCAAGTATCGTAAGGTCTTTATTTTTCACCATAACGCCTGCGGGAGTTTTTGCCGTCTCAAAACCCTGCTCGTGTAACATTTTAATATATCTATCAACCATTTGTTCCTCGTGTTTTTAGGCATATGGTGTTATTACAGCTTCCTATCCAGTTGCTCAAAGGGGTATTCTCTCTGAAGAATGCTTGTGAGCATAATATGAGCTTTTGCTTCTTCACTCGTATCGATAGAAAAATTAAGCTTTGTTCTGTTTTTATACTGAGCGGATTCTTCAAGAACGGTAATCCATTTTGGATATACCGTCTCTGGATCAAATTGCGCCGCCGTCTCGGAGGCCCGCATTCCCATCTTTGCCCGTAATGACGGTGATCGCATCAGGGGGTATAAAGTTTGGGCAAGCGATTCGGCGTTCATTTTCGGCGCAAGCATGCCATTGATGCCGTGTTCGATAATGTCACAGGTGCCACTGCACTGGGCGAATCCCACAGCTGGCAGACCGCTGCGCATAGCTTCCGCAGTGACTTGGCCAAAGCCCTCATACCGGGATGGTAGACAAAAAAGATGTGCTGCCGCGTATTCCTGCCGTATATCTTCAATCAGACCGGGAAGGAAGATTCTTTTCTGAAGGTTGGCCGCTTTGATAAAATCTTCATACAGGGACAGTTGTACGCCAGTGCCGCAGATACGTAGATTCCATTCTGGAAAAGACTCGGCTAGGCCCGCAAATGCCGTGAGAAGAAGAATGAATTGCTTATTATCCACAAAACGGCCAACAGATAATAATGTGTAACTATTGTTGCGTGCCTTGCCTGGTTGGGCCATTGCGGGAGAATGTTTGATCGCATTCGGTATAACCACAATCCGGTCATGCAGAAATTCAGGGTAGGCATTGCGAAAACTTTCCCAAAAAAGTACTATTTTATCTGATCCTGAGGCGCATGCAGTGTGTTCTTGTGGGTTCCATAAATTTTGTCTGATAATATAAGAATTACCGCGTTCCGCATAGATCAGAGGGATTCCTGTTTTGTGCAGCAGGGCAGGGATCAAGAGAAATTCTGACCATGAAAAATATACCACAAGTATATCGATTGCGCTTTGTACGATGGTTTCTCTGGCTTGCCGCATCCCTTCGCCCTGGCGGTTCACCTTTAGCCGGTAGAGAATAATTTTGTCCGAAACTGGATAGATCGGTTTTCTTTCCTGTTTGTTGTTGTCATTATAAAAAATACTGACATCATACCCATGTTCCACCAGATAGTTGCCAAGTTCGCTGCCAGCCCGTTCCATGCCCCCCTTGGAGTATGTAAGAGACCAGATCATCAGCCCCACATGCATGGTAATCCCTCCAAAAGCCAGACATCAATGCTTCAGCGCGTCATGGATTCAAAAAATTCAATCCATTTAGGCCCGACGACTTGCATGGTAAAGTTGGATAGTACGTGGCGACGGGCATTTTGCCCAAATTTTTTCAGCAAATCAGTGTGCTCTAAGAGAGAAAAGATTTGCCGTGCCAGGTGCGCGGCATCTTCTTTGCGCGCAAGCAAGCCCGTTTCAGCGTGTATGAAATCCACCATGCCGCCGCTTTCTTCAAAGCCGACAATCGGGAGGCCACGCTCGGAAGCTTCCAGGGCGGCCAATGGAAAAGGGTCCTCTCGCGAAGAAAGGACAAAAATATCCCCCGGCTTCATCAAGCGGTAGGGTTTTTCGATTTGGCCCAGAAAGTGTATGTTGTTTTGCGCTGGATTCCGCTTTCGTGGTGTGGCAAGCCACTCCGCCAAAGAGTCGTCGGGAGTTCCCGCCCATACTGCGCGAAAGTTGTGCGCCCCCAGGTCATAGAGATGTGTACAGGCCTCGAAAAATAAATCCGCCCCTTTGCGATGGCTTACAGTTCCGCATCCCCATAATATTGGGGTACCCGAGGGGATGTTGTAATTTCGTTCCCATTGTGTGCGGAATGCATTTTCATGAGGCGTAGAATAGTCGGATATTACTCCAGGGAGACAAGTTATTTTTTCAAGAGCAATGCCAAGTTTTTGAAGCATTGATTGCACTGGTGAAGACACAGCAATATATGCAGTGCTGTATTCTATCATTGTTTTGATTATTTCAGGTGATGAATAACGGTATACACTTTTCTCCATTTCGGCTATTCGAGTGACAATAGGAATATTATTCACGTCCAAATAAGGATAGGCAAGTGGAGACACGACAGTATTTCCTAAAATACAATTCGGGTTTCCGCCAAGTGTTGCATATAATTCATTTATGGCAGAATCACAGTTTTCTTTGTCTTGAGAATGCAGTATCTGTGAAGAAATATCTGGGCGGGGAATAATTTTTACAGGGATCAATTCTGCGTATGTTGTATGAAGAGACCCTGAGCCTAAAGCAAGAACAGCGAGTTTCCAATCTGTTGCTTTTTTTAAATATTGAATTAACCGCAGCAGAGAATGTTGTGATCCTGCTTGAGCAAGGTCATGAGCTATAAAAAGAATCCGCATTGCTTACTCAGATATTTTATAAGATGTAAAAAAATACTTTACATGGTAACAAAAATTTGTCTTAGCTGAATTTTTTTTCATCCCCTTCCGCAATTCTCCGCACCACATCCGGCCCGTAACTTCCCCACAGTTTCACCAGATTTCCGTTCACGTTGGCCTGCTGCCAGGGGCTGATGCCGGCGATGACGCCGCTGCGTTTGATGTGCCGCACCCGCAGATGCCCCTGGTACAGGGGGTAGTCGCCCCCGGCGCAGGAGCGCAGGTCGCGTTCGAAGTCGTCGAACTGCGACGGCGAGAAACGCAGGTCGAACAGGCCCACGGTTTCGATGTTCTTGCGGGTCAGGAGGTGGCAGCAGCCGGTAACGGAAACGGCCCTGCGCAGGTAGCTGTACTGGCCGAAGTCCGGTCCGTTCATGTGGCTGTCCGTCACGTTGCGGCCGCCCTGGCGGGAGGCGTTCCCTCCGGGGACGTTCGCCGCGTTGGCGGCGCTCGCGCTCTGGTCTCCGGGCTGTTCGGACGGCTGTCCCGCGGCCTCTTCCGGCTCAAAGTGCAGGTCCGCGCTCTGGATGGTCAGCGGCGCGGCCATGTCCACCACGCGGCAGCCCACGATGCCCGCGTCCGGGGACAGGCGCAGGGCCGTTCCGAACAGCCCCAGCCAGTCGGGCGGCACCAGGGCGTCGTCGTCCAGAAACGCCACCCAGTCCGCCATTTTCGAGGACGGCAGCGTGAGCAGCCAGTTGCGCGCGGCCGGCGCGCCCACGTTGGTGGGCAGCATCACCGTGCGCATGCGGGGGCCGAAGCGTCTCTGCCAGGCGCGGATGACGTCGGCCGTCGCGTCCGTGCTGCCGTTGTTGAGCACGGTCAGGCCGCAGGACCCCAGGTCGGACGCGGCCAGGGCGGCCAGGGCCTTGTCCAGGTCCGGGCCGTGGTTCCAGGAATAGAGCAGGATCTCGCCGCGTCCGGCCGGGGGCGGGCCGGGGATGTCCGCCCCGCGTTCCAGATCATTCAAACGCAGGCGCGTGTTGATCTGCCAGGGCCGCAAGGCCAGAACCTTGGCCCAGCAAGCCCGGGCGGCTTCGCGGTCGCCCAGGCGCAGGCGGCATTCGCCTTCGCGCGCCAGCCAGCCGGGCAGACTGGTGCGCTCGAACGCCCTGGCGTACAGGTCCGCCGCCCTGGCGTAGTCGCCCCGGCCAAAGGCGTAATCCCCGAGAAAAACAGAGGCGAAGCCGCCCGGCATGGCGAGTTTGGCCAGCCAGCGTTCGTACCAGTCCAGTTCCCCAAGGTGGATGCCCAGATACGACGCGAAGCGCAGCCAGAACACGTTGCCCGGCTCCGCTTTGGCGGCGGCGTCCGCCAGCGTTTTGGCGGATTCGATGTTCCCGGCGCGGATGGCGGCGCCCAGCGTATCGGCCCGGCCGGGGTCATCCGGCCGCAGGGCGGCGCAGGCCGCGCTGAATACCGCCGCCTGGCCGGAAAGAAAGGGCCGCTGCTCGTGCACCTGATGGACCACGGAGGCCGCCCGGCCGGACAGCGGGGCACATTCCCAGGCTGCCAGGGCCATGTCGCTGAACAGGGCCACCACATCCCTGTCGGGGGAATCGCCCATGGAATCCAGAAGGCGGCCTGCCAGACGGCTGAGCCGGTCCTCGCCGTCGCCGGACAGCAGCAAGGCCGCCGCCACATCCGGGGGCAGTTTGTCCCAGGGAACATCGGGAATGGAAGAGAAAGCGGCGTCGTGCGTCATTACCCGGAACTCTTTTTCGGTAGTGGCCGATCTGCGGGAGCGAGGCGGAGCGCCGCTCCCGTCAATCCGGCTTCAGCAATTCTTTTGCAACCCCAGGGTACAGAACCGGGCCAGGGCGGCGGCCAGGCCGGGGGCATCCGCGACATACTGAAAATGGGTACCCCGCGCCACCCCGACCACGGCGCCCAGCAGAATGCCCGCGGTTTCCGCCGGGGCCGCGTCCGGCCGGATGGAACCGTCGCGTAGACCCTCGTCAATGGCGCTTTGCAGATACGCGATGAGAAAGCTGTAAGCGTTTTTCACTTCCGCCAGCACATCGCTGTCGCAGGCACTGCCATGGGCAGGGGCATCGCGGAAGATAATCCGGAATTCCGGCGAGTTGCGTGAGGCAAAGGTGTAAAAACCCTGGATGGTGACGATGACCCGTTCCAGGCCGGTTTTCGGGGTCTGGCCGGCCAGATAGCGCGTCAGATCGCGGATAAGCTGTTCTTTCACCAGGGCCACCAGGGCCAGCAGCACGGCGTCTTTGGACCTGAAATGCCGGAACAGCGTGCCTTCGGCGATGCCGGCCTGTTTGGCCAGGGCGCTGGACGTGGTGTTGCTGAAGCCCCGTTCGGCGAACAGCGTCAGGGCCGCGGCCAGTATGCGTTCTCGCATGCTTTCCATACTCGTCCTTCGCCGGGTTCACCATCGCATGTCGCGGTGCAGGGTCCGCAACGCTTTCTTGTAGCGGGTGACCCAGTTTTCCAGGTCGTCCAGCACGCATTCCATGGGTTCGATGTCGTCGGCTGCGGCGGCGCGCTCGACGCAACGGGCCATGCGTTCGAGCTGGGCCAGTCCGAAGGTGGCGGCCTTGTCCGCCACGCGGCCGGCCGCGGGGCGGGCAAGGGTGGGGTTTTTGTGCCCCGTTGCCTGGGCCGCCCGGGCCCAGGCGTCGGGGAGGGGGTTG
>JAVBOK010000092.1:0-17403 GCA_031550605.1 Desulfovibrionaceae bacterium
CGGCTCACTCACGCCGCCGTCGGCGGCGCGCCGGGCTGGCGCCCGGCGCTCCCAGGGTCGCTTGGGGCAGGTAAAATACATCAAAGTCATTTCGTGAACGAGACACTAGGCATTGGCAACGGCGGCCCTGGCCGCCGCAACGCGCCCGTTGTCGGGAAAACGCCGGCGGACAAAGACCTGCCCCTCCGCCGGCGGCCTTTCATATGCCCCACGGCGGTCGTTTCGCCCGGGTTGCGGCGCAGGGCGGCTTATGCGATACCGCGGCCGGCGTCCGGCAGGCGGGCATGGCTATTTTCCCGCTCCGTTCCGGTCGGAACCGTGGCGGCTCATGCGGCGGCCGCATTCCAGGTAATGTTCGCGCATGGTCGCCTCGATACGCGCGGGGTCGCGGGTTTTCAGGGCATCCAGCACCGTCTGGTGGCGGTCGCGCATCTCCGTCGGGGTAAAAGCTTGTTGCCAGGCGCGGTAAAGCAGAAATTTGGAGATGCCCTGGCAGGAACGGCGGGACAACGCCTCCAGCAGCTCATTGTCGCTGTGCGCGAAAATGCGGTCGTGAAAGGCCGTATCCAGCGACGATATCCTTTGCGCGGCATCCGGGCTGCCTTCGCAATCCCCCATGGCGCGCACGATCCCCTGCATGGCGGCGAAATCGGCTTCCGTGAACGAAGCGGCGGCCGCGGCGGCGGCGACGCCTTCCAGAACGCCGCCCGTGAAATAGCTGTCGTGGATTTCCCTGGCGCTCAGGGAGGCGATGAATTTGCCCTTTTGCGGAACGGAAACCAGCAGGCCCGTCAGGGTCAGGTGCTGCAGGGCTTCGCGTATGGGCGCGCGGCTGACGGAAAGGCGGGAGGCGAGATCCACCTCGTTGATCTTGTCGCCGGGGGCGAATTCCCCGCGCAGCATGCACTGCTTGATGAATTCGGTGATCTGCTCGCTGTATGTCTGCTTGACGATGCCTTTCATGCTGCAACTCCGGCGGGCGCCCGGAAACAGGGACAAAGCCCGGCGCGGGATTCGCGGCGGTTCGTCCCGGTTTGCGCCCGCCTGCCTTCTGCGGGTTCCGGAGAACACAAAGGCTGGGTATAGCAGGGGGAAAGCCGCCGCACAAGAGGACGCCGCCGCCGTTTCCGGCGGATTGCGCGTCTGTCTGCTTCCGCGCGGAACGCCGCATGTCCCCCTGTTCGCCACGCGTCCACAAGCGTTTTCCGGCCGGCGGCATGCAGCCGCCGCTGTTGAACCAGACGTTGCAGGCGGAAAGGCTTCGCTGTATGGTTGCCATGTACGGCATACACCATTCAGGAGGAACAGCCATGCAGGATTTTATGGATCTGTGTCTGCGCCGGCAGAGCTGCCGCAAGTTCGCGGACAAGCCCGTGGAACACGAAAAGCTGGCCCGTTGCGTTGAAGCGGCGCGGCTGACCCCTTCCGGCTGCAACGCGCAGCCCTGGAGCTTTGTAGTCGCGGAAAGCCCGGCCGCTGTGGCGGAAGTGGCCAAGTGCGCGCAACAGATGGGATTGAACGAATTCACGTCCGGCGCGAAGGCTTTTTTCGTGGTACTGGAAGAACACGCCATGCTGGTGCCCAAGATTCGCTGCCTGCTGGACAGCCAGTATTTCGCCAAAGGCGACCTGGGCGCGGCGGTGCTGACCCTGTGTCTGGCCGCGGAGGAGCAGGGCCTGGGCACCTGCATCATCGGCATGTACGACCGCGAGGGCATCTGCAAAGCCCTGAATCTTCCCCCGGACAAGAGATTCGGCGGCCTGATCGCCGTGGGATATCCCGAGAGCGACAAGGTCCGGCCCAAGATCCGCAAGCCTGTTGAAGAAATTGTGCGGTACGTGTGATTGACGGAGCGGAAGGCGTTCCGCTGTCCCGTGCAATGGCGATCCCTTGATCCCGCGGCGCGAAGGCGTTTTCCGTGATGCGGGAAACGCCTTCGCTGCCGCCGGGCCGGGAGGCCGCGCCCCCCGGAGGCTTCCGCGGAGTCTACGCCGCTTCCGCTTCGGCGGCGACGTCGTTGCCGCCCAGCTTTCTGTTCCAGCCCGTGTAGGCGGAGAACAGCAGCACGGCCAGCAGGGTCCATGAATAGGGGTTGTACAGGGCCACGCTGACCGGCGGAGGCGTGATGCCGTAAGCTTCGGAAGAGGATACCACCACCCCGTACCAGGCGGCCACGGCGATGTGCCAGGGCAGGGTGAAGAACAGGGTGCACACGGCGCAGTCCATCAGGTTGGCCCGCCGGGCCGGGGCCAGGTCGAATTTTTCGCCCATGGGCCGCACCAGCGACGGCCCCACCAACAGTTCCGCCGGGGCGTTGGCGGAAATGGGGATGGACGCCAGAATGGTGACGCCGATGATGAACAGTTCCGCCTGGCGTACGGTGCGGACAATGGCTTTTTCCGCGAATTCCAGGATGCGGCGCATGATGCCGCTTTCCACCAGAATCTGGGTCACGGCCAGAATAAGGATGGCGAAGATCACAGCGCCGACCACTCCGTTGATGCCGTCCTCGATCAGGCCGGTGCTGGTGCCCCGTTTGGCGGGAACGCTGAAGATGGCGGCCAGGCTGATCTTGCCGGAAACCATGCCCAGCACGGCGGCCGTGGCATTGCCGTAAACCAGTGCTTCGATGATGTGTCTGCCCGAAAGGGCGGCGACGACCACCACGGCAAGGGCGATCAGCATCAGCAGGCCGACGGGGTTGAGCTGGGCCTTGATTGCAGGCAGCACCTGCACGCTGCCGCCGCCGCCGAACACGGCGAAAACGATGGCGGCCACAGCCGCCGCGCAGATGGACAGGGGAAAGCGGCTGCGCACCACGTCGCGCATGGTCGCGCCCTGGGTATAGGCGGAAACGATGGTGGTGTCGGAAATGGGGGCCAGGTTGTCGCCGAAGGCCGCCCCGGAAAGGATGGCCAGGGCCAGCATGGCCGGGTCCGCTCCAAGGAAATAGCCCGCCGGGTACAGCACCGGGGTCAGGGCGATGCAGGTACCGGTGCTGGTGCCGGTTCCCATGGAAAAGAGCATGGCCGCCGCGAAGACCAGGACGGTGAACACCGCGCCCTGCGCGCCGGTGGTCATGCCCATCCACAACAAGCCGTTGACCAGGCCGCCGGCGGACATCAGCTTGCCGAAAACCCCGGCGAACAGCCAGGCCGTAACGACGACCACGCCGTTTTTATCACCGATGCCGCGCATGGCCGCCTTGCAGTATTCCGATTTGTTCCTGGCGAAAAACAGGCCCACGGCCAGGGCGATCCAGGCGCAGGCCCAGAAGGGCTTGGTGCCGCCGCGTTCGGCAACCGAAAGGGCGACCAGCCCGACGATCAGGATCAGCAGAGGAATGAGCCCGCCCCAGACACCGCCGTGCATTTCCAGACGCTTTTCTTCCATGAACGCCTCCTTCATGAGTTTGGGAAAACGTTTACAGTATACGGCGAAAAAAAGGGACGCCGGCTGGCGGCGTCCCTTGGCGCGTTATTTCCGGAACGGTTCCCTGTATTCGAACAGGGCGGGGGAACCGCCGGTGTGCAGGAACAGGACGTTGGATCCCGCGGGGTATTTGCCTTTGCGGATGTAGTCGATCAGGCCGGCCATGGCCTTGCCGGAATACACGGGGTCAAGCAGGATGCCTTCGGTTCTGGCCAGCAGTCGTACGGCTTCGACCATGCTGTCGGTGGGCAGGGAATAGCCCGGCCCCACGTAGTCGCCGTCGCAGTCCACGGCGGAATCGGGGATGGCCGGCGCGCCGACCCGTTTGGCGGTTTCCGCGACCAGCTTGCGCACCAGGGCTTCCTGGGTGTCTCTGGGGCGGCTGACGTTGAAACCCTGCACGGGGATGTTCGCGTTGCAGCCGACCATTCCGGCCACGATGCCCGCATGGGTGCCGGCGCTGCCGCTGGGCACCACCAGGGTGTGGATCTTGAGGCCCATTTCAAACAGCTGTTGCAGTATTTCCTGGGCGCAGGCCACATAGCCCGTGGCCCCCACCGCGTTGGAAGCGCCGCCGGGAATGATGTAGGGTTTGCGGCCTTTGGCTTTCAGCTTGTCGGCCAGTCCCTGCATGGCCTCTATCATGTTGCTGCCGCCGGGAAGCACGGTGATGCTGTCGACCCCGAGCAACTGGAAGAGGAAGTTGTTGCCCGAAGCGTCGGTGTGGTAGCTGCCCTTGACGCGCTCTTCCAGGATGAAGTGGCATTCCATGCCTTCTTTTTTGGCCCAGGACAGAGTCAGGCGGCAGTGGTTGGACTGCACCGCACCGCAGGTGATCAGGGTGTCCGCGCCCTGTTCCATGGCATCGGCGATGGAAAAGTCCAGTTTGCGGGTCTTGTTGCCGCCGCCCGCGCCGGGCAGCAGGTCGTCACGTTTGATATACACGTTCACTTTTCCGCCCAGGGCTTTGGAAAAAGACGGGGCTGCCTCAATGGGGGTGGGGCCTTGCAGATAGCCGCGACGGGGAAAAATTGCGAGGTTCATAAACGCTCCTTGGTGGTATGACGCGCCGCCGGCGCCACAGGCGCGGGCTTGACGCGGTCCATTCGTATCGATGTCGCATGTCGACATCATGAAACCGATTATGTTCTTATGCGAATTTTTCGGCCGGCGTCAATGGATGATTGACCCGGCGGAGGGGATCATTGTTTCAGCGACAGGGCCACCCCGGACAGGGAAGAGGCGAAACCCCTGAGGGCCGACGTGTCGCCCTTGATTTTTCCGAAAGGAACGCCCGGCGAGGCCATGCGCGGTTCGGAACCCCGGCTGGCCGGGGTGGGGCCGAAAAAAATGCACAGGGCGTTGCCCGACGGCCAGAGAGCCACCTCGCCCACGGCGAACACGTCCTGCCTGGGATCGGAAGAAGAAATCCGTTTGGCCAGCGTGCCGTAATATTCGTCGCCCCAGCGGGACATGGAGATTTTCTGGGGCAGGCTGTTCACCAGATCCCGCACGGCGGCGTTGTCGTACAGTTCCACTTCGAATGTTTTTCCGTTGATTTCCATGATCATGATCTGTGCGCTCACGGCTGTCTCCTTGTTGTATGGATGCGTGGGCCGGATAATACTCCATTCCGCCGGTCCGTGTAAAATCCCGAAGCCGCGCTTGACGAACGGCCGGGCTCTGGTATGAATCGGCGCTGCCAAGGTTTTTGGGGGGATTGCGTATGCGCTGCCGCGTGCTTTTCTTTTTTGTTCCGCTTGCCTGTCTTGCCTTGTTCGCCTGCGCGCCCCAGGGCGCGGATGCTCCACGTTCCCCGGCGAACCGCAACGGGACGGCGGCGGAGCTTGCCGCACAGGCCGCGCCTGCCGGGAAAGAGACACCGGGGGCGGAACGCGGGGCTTCTCCGCAAACGATATCCTCTGTACGGGGCGTGCCGGAGAACGCGCCCTCCGCACAGGCCGCGCCTGCCGGGCAAACGGCACCGGGGGCGGAACGCGGGGCTTCTCCGCAAAGCGCGTCTCCGTCCCAACCCGCGCCCGTTGCCCGGTCGCTGCGTCTGATGGCCGCGGGCGACATCCTTATCCATGCGCCCCTGCGCGCGGCGGCGGTCCGGCCGGACGGCGGGTACGACTTCACTCCTTTTTTTGAATACGTGTCGCCTCTGTTCAAGCAGGCCGGTCTGGTGATGGGCAACCTGGAAAATCCCCTGGCCGGAGCGAAAAGCGGCTACACCGGCTACCCCAGTTTCAACGCGCCCGGCGAACTGGCCGCGAACCTGAAAAGCGCGGGCTTCACAACTCTGACCCTGGCCAACAACCACGCCCTGGACCGCAACTGGTCGGGGCTGCTGCACACCATCGCGACGGTCGGCAACGCCGGCCTGGCGTACATGGGGGCGTATGCCGGGCCTGAAGACAAGGCCCGGCGGCTGGTGCGGGATATTGGCGGGGTCAGGGTCGGCCTGCTGGCCTACACGTATGGCGTGAACGGCCCGGCCCGGCCGCCCGCGGGCGAAGAGTGGCGGCTGGGTTTCATCGACCGGGCCGCGATCGCGGCGGACATGGAGCAGGCGCGGCGGCAGGGCGCGGAATGGATCGTCGTCACCCTGCATTTCGGCGAGGAATACCGCCGCGCCCCCTCGGCGGAACAGCGGGGTTTGGCGCGGGACCTGTTCGCGGCCGGGGCAGATCTGGTCATCGGGCACCATCCCCATGTGGTGCAGCCTTTCGCGCGGGGAACCGGACCGGACGCGAACAAGGCGGTCATTTACAGCCTGGGCAATTTTTGCAGCAACCAGCATTTTCCTTACACCGACATCGGCGTGATTCTTGATTGCACGCTGACCGTGAACCCGGACGGAAGCAAGGCCCTGGACGATGTGCGGCTTATCCCCACGCTGTGCCACAGGCGGACCGACGCCGGGGGCAGGCGGACGTATCGCGTGCTGCCTTTGGCGGAGGCGGTGAAAAACCCTGCGGCGTACGGCCTGTCCGCGGCGGAAGCGGCGGGGATGAGAGGAAAGCTGGACGAAATGACGGCGCACCTTGCCGGCCCGGACAGCCGGCCCGCCGTGAAACTCGCGCCGAAAAGGAAGGTGCCGGAAAAGGGCGCCGTGAAGAACGCCTCCGCAAAGAAAGCCGCCCCGGACGGGAAAAAAAGCGGCGCGAACGGCGGCACCGGAAGAGGCGTGAAAAAGAACGCCGGAAGTAACCCGGCGGCCGCGGCAACCGCCGCTCCAAAGCCGTCCGGGACGAAGGCCGCATCCCCCGCGCCGCAGGCAATGCCGGCGGGCGCGGACCTGCCGCGCGCGCATTCCCTCCGCCCGCCGGGTTGATCCGGCCCTCCGGCGGCGCGGGCGGCCTTTCTCCATCCGTGCTTGCGCTTCTTTGGGGCTGCGTTCCGTTGTCGGGCGGAACGGACGGATCCCCGGCACCCCGGGTGGTGCCGTGATCGGGGCATGCGCAAGGCATGTAAACGTTTTCCGTTCTTCTCCTTCCGAAAAACCTTCAATACTTGCGGTGAACCGTGCTATGGGAAAGCCATGGCTTCCTATGACGCATGCACACCTTTCCGCGCGGCGTCCGTCGGCGCATCCGGCGGCGCGGCGTCCGGGCATATATTCATCGGCCTGGACATCGGATCCACCACGGTAAAAGCGGTCGTTCTCGACGCCGGCGGCGGGATCGTCTTCAGCCGCTATATGCGGCATCTGTCGGAAGTGCGGGAAACCGCCGCCCTTATTCTGCACGATATCGCGGGCCGTTTCGCCAACCGTCGCTGGCGGCTGAGCATCACGGGGTCCGGGGCCATATCCCTGGCCTCGGAGCATTCTCTGCCCTTTGTGCAGGAGGTGGTGGCGTCCGGCCTGTCCATCCGCGAGCGCATTCCCGACGCGGACGTGATCATCGAACTGGGCGGGGAAGATGCCAAACTGACCTATCTTACCGGCGGGCTCGACCAGCGCATGAACGAAACCTGCGCCGGCGGCACCGGGGCCTTCATCGACCAGATGGCCTCCTTCGTCCAGACCGACGCCGCCGGGCTGGACGAACTGGCCCTCAGGCACACGACCGTCTATCCCATTGCCTCGCGTTGCGGGGTGTTCGCCAAAACGGACATTCTGCCGCTGCTCAACGAAGGTTGCTCGCGGGAGGATATCGCGGCCTCCATCATGCAGGCCGTGGTCAACCAGACCATCAGCGGCCTGGCCCGTGGCCGGGCCATCAAGGGAAAAGTCGTGTTTCTGGGCGGGCCTCTGGCCTTTCTGCGGTCTTTGTGCCAGCAGTTCACGGCCTCGCTCAAAGACGCCTCCGAGGTCGTGCTGCCGGAACACGCCGAATATTTCGTGGCTCTGGGCGCGGCCCTGCATGCCTGCCGGCAGGGGCCGGAATCCGGCGGCCTGGCCGATCTGGCGGAAGCTCTTGACCGGCCCGGCAATGCGGGGGAAGGCCAGAGCCTGCCCCCGTTGTTCAGGTCCGAACGGGAACGGGAGGAATTTCAGGCCCGCCACGCCGTGGAGCGGGTGACCCGCCTAAAGCTTGAGGACTGTTCCGGCGAGGCCTGGCTGGGGTTCGACAGCGGGTCCACCACCATCAAGGCCGCCCTGATCGACAGTGAAGGCCGGTTGCTCTATTCGTCGTACGGCCCCAACAAGGGGGATCCCCTGCGCGCGGCGGTAGGCATTCTGAAGGAAATATACGCGCGCAGGCGTCCCGATCTGGTCATCCGCGCCGCCTGCGTCACCGGGTACGGCAGCGGCCTGCTGACGGCCGGGCTGCACGCCGACGTGGACGAGGTGGAAACCGTGGCCCATTTCACGGCGGCCCGGTTTTTCGACCCCAGGGTCAGCTTCGTGCTGGACATCGGCGGGCAGGACATCAAATGCATGCGCATCCGCGACGGCGCCATCAGCCGCATCCAGTTGAACGAGGCCTGCTCCGCGGGCTGCGGGTCCTTTATTGAAAACTTCGCGGATTCCCTGCAGATGCCCCTGCCGCAGTTCGTGGAAGCGGCCATGGCCGCGAAACGCCCCGTGGACCTGGGCACGCGCTGCACGGTATTCATGAATTCAAAGGTCAAGCAGGCCCAGAAGGACGGGGCGGAAGTGGGCGACATCGCGGCCGGGCTGTCGTACGCCGTTGTGCGCAACGCCTGCTTCAAAGTCATGAAGATCACCAACATGCGCGAACTGGGCGACCGGGTGGTGGCCCAGGGCGGGGCCTTTGCCAACGACGCCCTGCTGCGCGCGTTGGAACTGCAGTTGGAGTGCACGGTGTCGCGCCCGGACATCGCGGGCCTGATGGGGGCTTTCGGCGCGGCCCTGATCGCCAGAGAGCGCGGGGCCTGCGGGGAACGCAGCGCGCTTGTCGGACCGGAAGCCCTGGACGCCTTCACGGTAAAAACCGGCACGGCCCGCTGCCGCCATTGCGCCAATACCTGCCTGCTGACCATTTCGACCTTTTCGGACAAGCGGCGCTTCATTTCCGGCAACCGTTGCGAAAAAGGCGCCGAAATCACCGTGGGCGACGTGCCCAATCTGTACGCGTACAAATACAAGCGCCTGTTCGAACATTACGGGCAGAATCCGGAAAGGAAAAAAAGCGGGAAAAGGGGCGGGGGATGGCCCGCGGGCCTTTTCGAACCCTATCCCCCCCTGGGCATCGGCAGGGGCAGCCGGGGAACCGTCGGCATTCCGCGCGCGCTGAACATTTACGAGAACTATCCCCTCTGGCACACCCTGTTCACCAGGCTGGGATTCCGGGTCGTTCTGTCCTCGCCTTCGTCCAAGGACGTCTTTTTCAAGGGCTACGAAACCATCCCGTCACAGACGGTGTGCTATCCCGCCAAGCTGGCCCACGGCCATGTGCTGGATCTGGTCGAGCGGGGCGTGGACTACATTTTTTTCCCTTGCCTGCCGCTGGAACAGCGCGATTTCGCCAGCCAGGCCGGCACCTATAACTGCCCGGTGGTCATCGGGTACCCGGAACTGCTGGCCAAGAACATCAGCGCCCTGCAGGAAAGCGGCATTCCCTTCATCCACCAGTTTCTACCCCTGGACAGAAAGAGCCTGGCCAAACGCCTGGGGGACATCCCGCTGTTTTCCGACATCTTTTTCACGGAACTGGAAGAAGCCGTGGAAATCGCCTTTGCGGAAATGGAACGTTTCAAGGAAGACATGCGCCGGGCCGGCGAGCAGGTGCTGACGAAACTGGAGGAATCGGGCGGCTTCGGCATCGTGCTGGCCGGCCATCCGTATCACGCGGATCCGGAAGTGCACCACGGCATCGCGGAACTGATCGCCTCCTGCGGCATTGCCGTGCTGACGGAAGATTCCGTGGCCCACCTGATGCCCGACCCCGGCCCCCTGCGCGTGGTGGACCAGTGGACCTACCATTCGCGTCTGTACCGGGCCGGGGCCTATGTGGGCTGGGCGGAAAACCTGGCCATCCTGCAACTGGTTTCTTTCGGCTGCGGCATTGACGCCATCACCGCCGACCAGCTGGAAGAAATCGTGACCATGAAAGGCCGGCTTTACGCGCAGATCAAAATCGACGAAGGCGCGAATCTGGGACCGGCCCGCATCCGCATCCGGTCGCTGCTGGCGGCCATGCGCGAGCGCAAGGGCAAGGAGACCCGCCCCCGCCAGGAAATGGCCTATAAAGAGCCGCCGCCGTTCACCGAGGACATGCGCGGCACGCACACCATCCTGATCCCGCAGATGTCGCCCATTCATTTCCAGTTCATGGAGGCGGTGTTCGCCGCCGACGGCTACAAGGCCGTGCAACTGCCCACGGTGGACCGCGAGGCCATCGATCTGGGCCTGCGCTATGTGAACAACGACGCCTGTTTCCCGGCCATCGTCGTGGTGGGGCAGCTTTTGCAGGCCGTGCGCAGCGGCCGTTTCGACCAGGATCGCATTGCTTTGCTCATCTCGCAGACGGGCGGCGGCTGCCGGGCCACGAACTATGTGGCCTTGCTGCGCAAAGCCTTGTGCGACTGCGGGTTGGAGCATATCCCCATTATCAGTTTCCAGACCGGGGCGGACGCCAGGGGCACGGTGTTCCGGCTGACGGGGCGCATGCTGCGCCGGGCGGTCATGGCCGGGCAGTTCGGCGATGCGCTCATGCGCATGCTGCACCGGGTCGCGCCGTACGAGGCCGTGCCCGGCAGCGCGGCGGCCCTGGCGGCGGAATGGGGCGAAAAAGCCCGGCGGGTCGTGGCTTCCGGCGGCCCCATCAGCTTTGACCGAACCATGCTGGCCATGATCAGAGCCTTTGACACTCTGCCGCTGACCACGGAAGAGCGCAAACCCCGCGTGGGCCTGGTGGGCGAGATCCTGTTGAAATACCACCCCGACGCCAACAACAGGGCCGCGGAGGTGGTGGCGGCCGAAGGGGGCGAAGCCGTGGTTACGGACCTGATGGATTTCGCGCTCTATTCTTTCTATGATCACGTGTTCAATTACAAACACCTGGCGGGGTCCTGGGGGGCCTATCTTTCGGGCCTGACCGGGATCGTCTTTATCGAGTTTACCCGCTGGGCCATGCGTCTGGGTTTCCGGCGCAGCAAACGCTTCACTCCGCCGGTGCACTTTTCCGAACTGCGCAAGAAAACCAGAGGATTGATTTCCATGGGACACCAGACCGGCGAAGGCTGGCTGCTGGCGGCGGAAATGGTCAAGCTGCTGGAATCGGGCGTGAACAACATTTTGTGCATGCATCCCTTCGGCTGCCTGCCCAACCACATCACGGGCAAGGGGCTGCTCAAGGAACTCAAGCGCCGCTACCCCGACGCCAACATCATCGCTCTGGACTACGACCCCGGCGCCAGCGAAACCAACCAGATCAACAGAATCAAACTGATGATGTCCGTGGCGAAGTGAGTCGGGCAAGGGCCGGGGGCGGGTCCGCGTCTTTCACTTCCGGGTGACGGCTTCTTCCGCGGCCAGGGCCATGCGCAGCACGGTTTCGTCGTTGCCGTGGGCACCGGACAGCAGCATGCCGGTGGGCGCGCCGTCCTGGTCCGTGCCCGTGGGCAGGGCCATGCCCGGCATGCTCATGACGTTGCCGGGCCGGACCAGGCGGTTGTTCACGTCGTTGTAGTGGAAGAACAGTTCCATGTCCTCGACTAGGGGCTGCAGCGGGGGCGGCGGGAAAGCCACCGTGGGGGTGAGCAGCACGTCGCGGCCCAGGTCGTCCCGCATGGCCGCGATCAGGCGTTCCCTGCCCCGGTAGGCGCGCACCAGGGCGGCGGCGGACATGGACCGCGCGCCGTCGATGCGTTTGCGCACGCGCGGGTCGAGCATGGCCAGTTTTTCTTCGCTGTCCAGCACGGTTTCCAGTTCCACCAGAGCTTCCGGTCCCAGCAGCCAGCCCCGGGAGGCCAGAATCTGCGCTTCGTGAAACGGTTCGACCCGGCGGCGGACCAGCACGGCCCCGGCCGCTTCCAGCCGGGCCAGGGCGGCGTTCATGTTGCCGCGTACGCTGTCCTGCACCCGTTCGTCGTTCAGAACATCCTCGTCCACGATGCAGCGCAGGCCGTTCAGGCTTGGCGCGACGGGCAGGGCTCTGTCGGTTTTGCCCAGCAGAATGCCGTCCAGCGCGGCAAGATCGCGCGCGCTGCGGGCCAGGGGGCCGGGGGCGTCCAGGGTGCGGGCCAGGGCCAGCATGCCTTTGGCGCTGTACCGGCCGGTGCTGGGCTTGAATCCCGCAACGCCGTTGAAGGTGGCGGGCACGCGGGTGGATCCGCCGGTGTCCGAGCCCATGGCCAGCGGAATCATGCCCGCGGCCACCGCCACGCCGGATCCGCAGGAGGACCCGCCGGGAATCAGCGGCCGCCCCGGCTTGCCGTGCGGGTTCAGCGGCGTGCCGTAATGGGGGTTGTAGCCCACGCTGGAATAGGCGAATTCCGCGGTGTTCAGCTTGCCGAGGCAGACCATGCCGGCCCTGGCGGCCAGCAGGGCCAGTTCGCAGTCTTCGCGTTCCGGCGCGTTGTTGCGGAACAGAGCCGACCCGGCTGTGGTCACGGCGCCGGCCACGTGGAACAGGTCTTTCCAGCCGATGGGCACCCCGTCAAGGGGGCTGAGCGGCCGTCGCGCCGCGTGGCGGACCCTGGACGCCGCCGCTTCGGCCAGGGCGCGTTCTTCGGTGACCGCCAGAAAGGTCGCGGGATCGGCTTTGGCGGCCTCAAGGCAGGCTTCGGCCACGGCCACGGGGTCGGCTTCGCCTGTCGTATAGGCCCGGCCCAGAGCGCAGGCGTCATCGAATCCGAAAACGGTCGCCGGCAGGGGGCAGCAACGGTTTTTTTCCATGGAGGGTCACCTCGGGCGGCAAAAACGTTTTTCCAGGTCGCGGTACAGGTCCAGGTATGCTTCGGCCATGCGGGTGTGGGTGAAATTTTGCAGAGTCCGCGCGCCTTCCCGGCAGAGGCCTTGCGCCAAAGACGGGCCGCGCAGCAGTTCCGCCATGCGGCGGGCCAGACCGGCGGGGTCCCTGTTGGCGAACACCAGGGCGTCTTTGCCGGGCGTGGCCAGCTCCAAGTTTGAATCCAGGTCGGAACAGACAAGGGGCAGGCCCACGGCCCAGGCTTCCTTGATCGCCGCGCTGCTGCCTTCGCCGTCCACCGAAGGGACCAGGACCGCGTCACACAGGGGCAGTTCCGTTGCACTGTCCCGCCGGCCGCGAAATTCCGTCCGTTCGGCCAGATGCAACGCCGCCGCCAGATCCCGCAGCGGATTTTCCAGGGGGCCGTCGCCGATGACGCGCAGCCGCCAGGGCGGCAGGGAGGCGTCTTTCGCCAGCAGGGCGGCGGCGCGCAGCAGCAGGTCATGTCCTTTCTGTTCCGTCAGCGCGCCGACCACGGCGAAAGTGTACGGGCCGCCATGCGGTTGGGCGGGCGGGTAGCGTCCGGGGTCAATGCCCGAATGGATGATCCGGACCCGGTCCGGCGCAACCCCGCCTTTGACCAGCATTGCCGCCGTTTCCGCTGACACCGCCGCCACGGCGTGGGCGCGGCGGTATTTTGCCCCCCGCGGCCCGGCGCTGATGGCGTAGGAAACCCGTCGGGTGTGCACCAGCAACATGCGGGGCAGAAAGCGCAGCAATGCAGCCCCCAGAGAGGCGGCCCGGGCGTCCTGGGTGTGCACGCAGACAGGGCCGGGCAGGCTTTTGATGAAGCGCAGCAGCCGCCAGAAGGCCAAAACCTCACGCCAGCGGCCTGGCGGCAGGGCCAGAACGGGCAGATCCAGCCCGAACGCTTCCCGGAGCAGAGGGCTGCCTTCGGGGGAAGCGATGAGGGGCGCGAATTGTTCCGATCCGCGCAGGGCCAGAGCCAGGTACAGCACCTGGCGTTGGCCGCCCCGCAGTTCTTTTCCCAGGTCGAGCAGCACGATGGTCATGGCCGCACCAAAGCAGAAAACCGGGGCGGAAGCAATCCCTTTGTCTTTTTCCTTGCCAGGCCTTTTGCCTTCTGCTATTTGTTTATTTATATGAACATGCTTCCGATACTTTCGTGAAGCCATACCGTATTCACAGTAGCCGTCATGAACGAAAGCATGCTGCAAAAACTGACCATTCTGGCGGAATCGGCGAAGTATGACGTATCCTGCGCGTCCAGCGGCGTGGCGCGGCGCGGCGGATCCGGCGGCATCGGCAGCGCCGCCGGATGGGGCATCTGCCATTCCTTTGCCGATGACGGCCGCTGCATCGCCTTGCTCAAAATCCTGCTTACCAACCACTGCCTGTACGACTGCGCGTACTGCATCAACCGGGCCGGCAACGACATCCCCAGGGCCGCGTTCACGGCAACGGAACTGGCGGACCTGACCATCGAATTTTACCGCCGCAATTACATTGAGGGCCTGTTCCTCAGTTCCGGGGTCATCCGGAGCCCCGACCACACCATGGAACAAATGGTCCGCGCTTTGCGCATCCTGCGCACCCGCTACAGGTTCAACGGCTACATCCACATGAAGAGCATCCCCGGCGCCAGCCGGGAACTGGTGCGGCAGGCGGGCCTGCTGGCGGACAGGCTGAGCGTGAACATCGAAATCCCCTCCGAGCGCAACCTGAAGTTTCTGGCTCCGGACAAGGACCACCAGAGCGTCTATCTGCCCATGCGCCATATCCAGCAGGAACTTCTGGAAAACCGCGAAGAGCGGCTAAAGAGCCGTTTCGCCCCGGCCTTCGCCCCGGCGGGACAAAGCACCCAGATGATCATCGGCGCGTCCGGCGAGCGGGACCGGGAAATTCTGCGCCTGTCGTCCCTGCTGTACAGCGGTCCCGGCTTGAAGCGGGTCTATTATTCCGGTTTCGTCCCGGTAAACGCCTATGACACCCGCCTGCCAGCCCTGCGCCAGGCTCCTCTGGTCCGGGAAAACCGGCTGTATCAAGCCGACTGGCTGATGCGGTTCTATCAGTTCGATGCGGAAGAAATCCTGTGCGACGAGCAGCCGGATCTGGATCTGGAAATCGACCCCAAACTGGCCTGGGCTCTGCGCCACCCGGAGCTTTTCCCTCTGGACGTCAACCGGGCGGATTATGCGGAGATCCTGCGCGTGCCGGGCATCGGCGTGCGCTCCGCCAAAGCCATCGTGGCCGCGCGGCGCTTTCGCAAACTGACGCCCGAACACCTGAAACAGATCGGTGTGGTCCTGAAACGGGCGCGCTATTTCATCACCATGCCCGCATCGCCTTCCAGCCCGGCATTAACCATTCAGGAAGCCGGTCCGGCCTGGGTGCGCAAAACCCTGACCGGGAAAAAGGGCCCGGCGTCCGGCCCGCGCCAGTTGTCGCTGTTTGACGCGGGGAACGGGGGGGCCTTTCCCCCTCAAACACCTCCGGCGGAGGCCTGATGCCCTTGCCCCCAGGGTCGCGCGGCGTGGCACGGCGAACCGGCCCCGTGGCATGGAGGATGGAGAAACCGGATGCGCGTATTTTTCTATGACGGAACGTTCGAAGGTCTGCTCAGCGCGGTGTTCGACGCGTACACGACGAAGGTTTTTCCGGACACGCTGCTGCGGCGCGGGGACATCCCGCCGCTGACGGCCGGGGACACGCGGCAGGTGGCCTCTGACGAAACCAAGGCGGGCAGGGTGTTCCGGGCGCTGGAAAAGAAGCTGTCGCCTTTTGCCCTGTCCGGTTTGCTGTACGCGGCCCTGGCGGATGACGCGGAAAGCGGCGCGCTGCTGTTCCGCTTTATCCGCACGGTGTTTGATTCGCCGGTTCCGGTGGAGGACAACCTGGCGGATGCCGACGTGCTGGCCCTGACCACCCTGGCGCGCAAGGTGGGAGCGGAAAAACAGCATCTGCTTGGTTTCGCGCGCTTTCAGAAGACGGCGGACGGCGTGTATTTCGCCGCCATGGAACCGCGCTATAACGTGTTGCCGTTGATGGTCGAGCATTTCCGCGACCGTTTCGGCAGCCGGCAGTGGGTGCTGTACGATGCGCGCCGGCGGTACGGTTTGTTCTTCGACGGGGCCGAGTGCCGGGAAATGACCATGGATGAGGCTTGTCTGCGCAACGGTTCGCTGGCCCCCGAACTGTTGGCGGAAGGAGAAGATCTGCTGCAACGGATGTGGCAGGGCTATTTCGCCGCGGCCGCCGTCCGTGAACGGACCAACCCGACCTTGCAGGCGCGCTGTTTGCCCCGCCGGTTCTGGAAGTATTTACCGGAGAAGCGGAAATAGGTATTTTCCGGGATATTCCGTAGCGGAGAAATACCAGGAGCGCCCTTATGAAGATATTTGCCGTGAACGGCAGCCCCCGCCGGCACTGGAACACGGAGCGGATACTGGAACACGCCCTTGCGGGCGCGGCCGGTGAAGAGGCGGCGGGCGAGATGGCGCAACTCTACCCCATGCGCTATTCGGGCTGTGCCGGCTGCTATGGCTGCAAAAAGAAAGACGCGCCCGCCGCGGAATGCCGGATCAAAGACAGCCTGACGCCCGTTCTGGAAAAGGCGCAGCGGGCCGACGTGCTGCTGCTGGCCACGCCGGTGTACTTTTTTACCGAAAGCGCGGGATGCCGGGCTTTCATCGAACGGCTGCTGTACCCCTGGAGCGCCTTTAATCCGGACGGCTACGCGACCCGTCGCCCCAAATTCATGACCGCCGGCCTGATCTATACCCTCGCGGGAACGGAAGAGACCGTATCCGCGCAGGGACACACGCATTTTGCCGACAGCACCCGCCGGTTTTTTTCCCTGCACTTTCCGCGGTACGAATGCCTGTTCGCTTACGAAACCCTGCATACGGACGAGTACGGCAAACGCGAACTCGCCATGTTTGACCCGGTGGCGCGGCATACGTCCCGCGCGGAAAGATTTCCGAAAGACTGCGCCAGGGCGCGGGCCATGGGCGCGGCCCTGGCCGCCGCGGCAAAGGCGGGATTATGATCCGGTCGCTCGTATGCATCAGCGCCGGGGCATCCCTTGGCGCGATACTGCGCTGGGCTCTCGGGATGGCGCTGAATCCGCTTTTTCCGCTTGTCCCGCTAGGCACGCTGGCAGCCAACCTCCTTGGCGGCTACTGCATCGGCGCCGCGGTCGGCGTGTTCACCATTCTGCCGGGTCTGGGGCCGGAATGGCGGCTTTTTGTGGTCACCGGCTTTCTCGGCGCGCTGACGACTGAGATAGGCTGGAAAAAAAGGACGCCATAGGTCATATCCATCACGGAGGACATATGGCGAAGATTCTACGAGCACGATATTCACAGGAATTGAAGCGGCAAGCGGTGCATATGGCCCTCGACGAGGGGCTTGGTGTGTCGGAAACGGCGCGCAGGTTGTCAAGTCCAGCGAAGACTTTGGCAAACTTGGTTGCGCTGTACCTGCAAGATGCTCAGGGGTTTGCAACCGGCCCCGGCGTCAGTGAGCAGGAAGCGGAGCTTGCCCGCCTGAAGAAAGAAAATGCTTTACTGCGTATGGAGCGCGACATTCTAAAAAAAGCGGCGGCGTACTTTGCCAAGGAGTC
>JAVBOK010000082.1:0-14954 GCA_031550605.1 Desulfovibrionaceae bacterium
CGATCTGGACGGCACGCTGACCGACCCCAAGCTCGGCATCACCAGGTCCGTCCGCCATTCGCTGCTGTCTTTCGGCATCGCCGTGCCGGATCCGGATTCGCTGCTGCCCTTCATCGGGCCGCCGCTCAGGGATTCATACAAGAAATACTGCGGGTTCACGGATGCGCAGGCTGAAAAGGCCGTGGCCGCGTACCGCGAGTATTTCGCCGACCGGGGCATTTTCGAGAACGCGATTTTTGACGGGGTGGACGGCATGCTGGCTTCCCTGCGGCGACAGGGCAAAATATTGGCCGTCGCCACCTCGAAACCCGTGGTGTATGCGGAAAAAATCCTGAGGCATTTCGCCGTGGACCATCATTTCGCTTTTGTGGCCGGCAGCGAACTGGACGGCAGGCGTTCGCGCAAGGTGGAGGTCATTCGTCACGCGCTGGCGGCCCTTGGCGATGCTGATCCGCGGGACGCCGTAATGGTCGGCGACCGCGAACAGGACGTGTTCGGCGCGAAAGAGGCGGGCATGGACAGCATCGGCGTTCTGTACGGTTATGGCAGCCGGCAGGAACTCGCCGCCGCGGGCGCGACCTTTCTTGTCCCGGACGTGCCTTCGCTGGAAACATTGCTCGGCGGGGAGTGACTTGTGGAAGGCGGGGCACGAAAACGAGTCTCTGCCCCGCGCTCCGCAAGGGACCGGAGGCCCCCTGCCCCCCATGGGGGAATGCCCGTTTCGCAGGACAGCGGAACGCGACGGGTGAACGGCGGGATGCGTTGAATCATCCCCCCCGGTCCCGCGCCAGGAGGTTCTGAGAAATTTGAAAGCCGTTTCCTTTGATAGGGGAAACGGCTTTCATCGAGCAAGGGGCCAAGGGGTTCGCCCCGCTTTCGCGCCCTTAGCGGTTCTTCTTGAAGAAAGCCAGGGCCACTTCGGGGAACAGGGCGTAGCTCAGCACGTCTTCGATGCTGGCGTCGGGGTATCCCTTTTCGGCCAGGGTTTTCTTCAGGGTTTCCATCTGGGGCGTGATGTCGTCGGCCGGGCGGTAGGTGATGCGCGGCAGGTCGCCGATGATCTTGTCCGCCATTTCCGGATTCACGGGGGCCGGGGTTTTGCCGTACTTGCCGCGGGCCAGGTCCGCGACTTCCGTGGGCACGATGGCGTAGCGTTCGCCCATGCCCACGTTCATGGCGGCCATGGAGCCCACGATCTGGCTGGTGGGGGTCACCAGCGGCGGATATCCGAGGTCCGCCCGGACTCTGGGCATTTCATCCAGCAGTTCCGAGTACTTGTCTTCCCATCCCTGTTCTTTCAACTGGTTGCGCAGGTTGGACATCATGCCGCCGGGAATCTGGAAGGTCAGCACCTTGACGTCGACGTCGAAGTTGGTGTTCAGGCCAAAATCCTTGGCCAGGTTCTTTTTCACGTCGCGGAAGAAATCGGCCAGGGGGTAGAGGGCTTCTTTTTTGATGCCCGTGTCGCGCGGCTGGCCTTCAAGGGCGGCGATCATGGATTCGGAGCAAGGCTGGGACGTGCCCAGGGCAAAGGGAGAAAGCGCGCAGTCCACGACATCCGCCCCGGCCTCGATGGCTTTCAGGTAGGACATGGAGGCCATGCCGCTGGTGTAGTGGCTGTGCAGGTGCACGGGCAGGTGCCTGGTCCTGGCGTTCTCCTTGAGGCTTTTCACCAGTTCGTATGCCGTGTACGGCGCGATCAGGCCGGACATGTCCTTGATACACAGGGAGTCGACCCCGCGTTCGGCGAAGGCTTCGGCCACGTCAACGAAGTTCTTGATGGTGTGGAAGGGGCTGATGGTGTAGACCATGGCGCCCTGCACATGCGCGCCGGTCTTTTTGGCGGCCTTGATGGCGGTTTCCAGGTTGCGCACGTCGTTGAGCGCGTCAAAGATGCGGATGACGCTGATGCCGTGCTCCACCATTTTCTGGACGAACATTTCCACCACATCGTCGGCATAATGGTTGTAGCCCAGAATATTCTGGCCGCGCATCAGCATGGATATGGGGGTTTTTTTCAACTTGGCGCGCAGATGGCGCAGGCGTTCCCAGGGATCCTCGTTCAGAAAGCGCAGGCAGGAGTCAAAGGTCGCGCTGCCCCAGGCTTCCAGAGCCCAGTATCCGATGTTGTCCAGGGCTTCGAGTTCCGCTTCCATGTCCGAAAGGCGCATGCGGGTGGCTGCCAGCGACTGGTGCCCGTCGCGCAGCACGGTTTCCATGATGCCCACCGGGCGGGCGCCGGAGGGTCCGGCCGGTTTATATACAGGTTTGATGGGAGTGTGGGCCATAATGCTTTCTCCTTCTGTTAGTCGTACGCAACGGCACTGATCTTCATCAGTTTTTTCCAGTTATGGTGCGCTTCCATATAGCGCAGGGTGCCGGTTTTTCCCCGGATGACCAGGGAATGGGTGCAGGCGCCCGTCCCGCCGTAGGTCACACCCCGCAAAAAGCTGCCGCCTGAAATGCCCGTGGCGGCGAAAAACACCTCGTCGGTCCTGACCAGATCCTGCACGGACAGGGTTTCGGTCAGAGAAATCCCCGCCGCGAGAATGGCCGTTTTTTCCGCTTCCGACTGGGGATCCAGCCGGGCCAGCATCTGACCGTCCATGCCGCGTATGGCGCAGGCGCTGATGACCCCTTCCGGGGTGCCGCCGGTGCCCATCATCACATCCACTTCGGATCTGGGATCCACGGCCATCAGCGCGCCGGAAACGTCGCCGTCACTGTGCAGCTGAATGCGCGCGCCGGCCTGGCGGATGTCCCGTATCAGATCCGTGTGCCGGGGTTTGTCCAGTACAAAGACAATAAGGTCGTTCACGTCTTTGCCAAGCGCCCTGGCGATATCGCGCAGATTGTCGGCCGCCGGGGCATCCAGGTCGATGACGTCCGCCGCCGCGGCGGGCACCACCAGTTTTTTCATATAAAAGCTGGGGCCGGGGTCGAACATGGTCCCGGCCAGGGCCGCGCCCACGACGGAAATGGCGTTGGGCCGGCCGGTGGCCAGCAGATTGGTGCCTTCCACCGGATCCACGGCGATATCCAGGGCCAGGCCCGTGCCCGTGCCCAGCTGTTCGCCGTTGAACAGCATGGGGGCATCGTCCTTTTCTCCTTCGCCGATGACTACCGTGCCGTTGATGTCCAGAGAATTGAAACTCAGACGCATGGCGTCCACGGCCGCTGCATCCCCGTCTTCTTTGGCGCCCTTGCCCAGCCAGCGGGCGGAAGCGAGCGCCGCCGCCTCCGTCACGCGAACCAAGTCCATGGCCAGGTTCCGGACAGGAATTTCACGGGTGATGATCGGAGTACGCATGCTTTCCCGCGTTCCAGGTAGCAAAAGCTAGGCTCTGGCCTTGGCCCGGACGCGCTCCCTTTTCGCCGCTTCCTCGCGGGCGCGCTGTTCGTCTTCGGCTTTCGCGATCACGGTGTCGCCGAATACCAGCAGGATGGGACTGGCCACGAACATGCTCGATGCCGTGCCCACGAAAACCCCGATGAACATGACCAGGGCGAAATCGTGAATGATGCCCCCGCCGAAAAGCAGCAGGGTGGTAATTACCATAAGTGTGGTGCCGGATGTGAGCACCGTGCGCGAAAGGGTCTGGTTGATGCTTTTGTTGATAAGGCTCGAAAGCCGTTCACCGTTGCGGTGCTGCAAATTTTCGCGGATACGGTCGTACACGATGATGGTGTCGTTCAGCGAATAGCCCACGATGGTCAGCAGAGCCGCGATGATGGTCAGGTCGAATTCCTTGTCCATGATGGAAAAAAGCCCGACCGTGATCAGCACGTCATGCAGGATGGAGACGATGGCCCCCAGGGCGAAGATCAGCTTCAACCGCCAGCACAGGAACACGGTGAGCAGCGTGGCGGCCAGAACCAGCATGCCTTTGCCGAGCCCGACCATTTCCAGAAGGTACATGCCCCCGGCCAGCCCCCCGGCCATCAGCGCGGCAATCATCCAGCGGTGCTCGAAACGGCCGGAAATATAGATGGCGATCAGCAATGTCGCGAAATACATGGCTTCCAAAGCCTTTGAACGCAGGTCGGCGCCTACCTTGGGGCCGACGGATTCAACGCGCTGAAGGTCCATGGGGTTGTCGGCGAATCTCTGTTTCAGAACGGCGGCCAGTTGCTCGCGCAGTTCCGTGCCGGAAACGTCCGTGCTGGGCACCCGCACCAGAAACGAGTTGTCGGCGTCGTCGCCGAACCGCTGCACCACCAGGCCGGGCTGCTTGATGTCGTCCAGGGCGGTTTTCAGGGTGTCTTCCTGGATGCTCTTTTCAAACTTGATCTGGGCGATGGTGCCGCCGGCAAAGTCGATGCCGTAGCGGGGACCGCCCTTGAGGGCCAGGGAGCACAACCCCGCCAGAATAAGCAGGACGGAAACAACGTAGGAAACCTTGCGGATCCCTACAAAATCTATGTTCAGGTTGTTCGGTACCAGGTGCAGGCCCATCACAGGCTCCTTTCATGCTAAAGCATTTCAACTTTGAAATGTCGTGTTACTGCAGACATGGAAAAGCAAAAAAACATCTCTTCTTCCATGCGTACAAGCCGAAGCGGCTTGTACCGGAGCAGTTCAACTTTGGAAAAGGTGGACTGCTCCGTAAGGATTTGCCCTCAAATTCCTGCCGCGCGATGCTTGCGGGCGGGCTTTTCCCCCGTGGCGCAGGCATCTCACAGTGAAACGGTTTTGCACGCTGTGCTGTTCGCCTTCGGGCGTCCGTTCCGTTTCGTCGCACAGCCGCCGGAGCATTGGAGCTTTTCGGGGCTGCAATGCTCTAAATGCTCAACGGACGCCCTTTTTTCCCCATCCACAGGTCATACACGATGTGCGAAACAAAGATCGCGGTGAACATGGACGCCACAATGCCCAGGGTCAGGGTCACGGCGAACCCGCGGATGGGACCGGTGCCGAACTGGTACAGAATGACCGCGGCAATGACCGTGGTCAGGTTGGAGTCGGTAATGGCCAGCGTCGCGCGGGAAAAACCCGTGCGTATGGCCGCGATGGGGGTCAGGCCCTTGGCCAGCTCTTCCCGGATGCGTTCGAAAATCAGCACGTTGGCGTCAACGGCCATGCCCAGGGTCAGAACAATGCCGGCGATGCCAGGCAGGGTGAGGGTTGCGCCGAACGCGGCCATGCCGGCCAGAATCAGGACGATGTCCAGCAGCAGCATCAGGTTGGCCACCATGCCGGAAAGGCCGTAGTATACGGCCATGAAGAGGATGACCACGATGCCGCCGGTCAGGGCGGCCATGACGCCCTTGTCGATGGACTCCTGCCCCAGGGAGGGGCCGACGGAGCGTTCTTCCAGAATGGAAACCGGTGCGGGAAGCGAGCCCGCGCGCAGAACCAGGGCCAGGTCCTGGGCTTCCTGCGTGGTGAAGCGGCCGGTGATGCTGGCCACCCCGCCGCCGATTTTCTGCTGGATCACGGGGGCGGAGCGCACCTTGCCGTCCAGCACGATGGCCATGCG
The DNA here is from genome assembly GCA_031550605.1 of Desulfovibrionaceae bacterium. GTDB lineage: Bacteria > Desulfobacterota > Desulfovibrionia > Desulfovibrionales > Desulfovibrionaceae > FLUQ01. The sequence goes on from JAVBOK010000082.1 coordinate 5,481, forward strand.
CTTGCCCACGTTTTCGCCGGTGATGCGTTCGAACAGGGCCGCGCCCCGGTTGTTGAAGCTCATGCGCACGTAAGTCTGGTTGTTCTGCTGGTCAAAGGCCGGGGTGGCGTCGGTGATGTATTCGCCGGTCAGGGCGGCTTCCTTGTCCACCAGGATCGGCTCTCCGGAGCCGCCGTCCTTGCTTGTCATGGGCAGAAGTTCGGTGCCGGGGGGCAGAAGGCCCCGCGCGATGCGGGCGGGATCTTCGCCGTCACGGACCATGCGGAATTCCAGATGGGCGGTCTGCCCCACAATCTGGATGGCCCGGTCCGCATCCTTGATGCCCGGCAGCTGGATGATGATGCGGTTTTCGTCCGGCTGTTCGCGGATGTCCGGTTCGGAAACGCCGAACTGGTCAATGCGGTTGCGGATCGTGGTCAGGGCCTGGTTCAGGGCCATGCGGGCCATGTGCGCGCGTTCGGCGGGCTTCAGGCCGCCGACGTAGCGCAGACGGCCTTCTTCCGCGGCCTGCGGGGCGGCGAAGGCAAGCTGGCTGAAATTTTTGGCCAGAATTTCTTCGAAGTCCGCTTTCTGGTCGGCCCTGGCCAGGGTGATTTCCAGCTTTTCGCCCGGCAATTGGCGCGGGCGCAGGGTCAGTATGCCCTTGTCCCTGGCGATGCTGCGGATATCCGTGCCCATCTGGGTGACGGAATTTTCCACGGCTTTGTCCACATCCACGCCAAGCGTCAGATGGATGCCGCCCACAAGGTCAAGCCCCAGGTTGATGCGCGCATCGGGCAGAAAGCGGCGCAGCGAAGTATTGGCAACGCCGGTCATCGCCGGCAGCAGATAAACGATGGAAAGCGCCAGCACCAGCGCGGTGAGGGCAAGTCTCCATTGCAGGCCTTCTCTCATAGTAACTCCTGTCCCTGTAATGCGCGAGAATAGTTGCGTCTTCCGCGCCGGGCGGCCGGTCCGAACACGCAGCAAGCCCCCTGCTGCCAGGGGGCGTGCGCGTCCGGAAAAGGCCGGTCCGTCACTGCACGGCGGGCTTGTCCTGGTCTTTGCCGCCGGAAACGGCTTCTACGGCCGGGGCTTTCGCCGGCGGTGCTTCCGCGTCGGCGGGGGCGGTTTCGGCCTCGGGGGTTTCCTCGGCTTTGGCCTTGCCCTTTTTGGGTTCTTTCTTCAGCGGCGGGGCTGCCTGCTTTTTGTCGGGGGCGGCGGCGATATACGCGCGGCCCATGGTGACTTTCGTTTCGCCCAGGTCGATGACGACCAGGTCGTCGCGTGTTTCGACGATGCGGCCGTAGATGCCGCCGGCGGTAATGATGGCATCGCCTTTTTTCAGCGCGGCCAGCATGTTTTTATGGTCTTTGGCTTTCTTTTGCTGCGGCCGGATGAGCAGGAAGTAGAAAACCAGAAAAATAAGCGCGAACGGCGCCAGAGACGCCAGCAAGTTGCCTTCCTGCCCGGCCTGCTGGCCGGCGCCCATGGCATAGGCGGTGCTGATCCAGGACATGGTTCCTCCGGAAAAGGTTGTTTCAAGCAAAAACGTTGTTTTTTACCTTGGGGCAGAGAAAAACTCAATGGTTTTATTCCCGCTCTTCGCCGTTGGCGGAAAGGTCGTCATGCAGGGTCCGGACCACCTTGTGGCGGCGGTACACCGCGTAGCCGAGGGCGGTTGCCAGCACGAAGAGCAGGGCGGAAAGCGCCGTGCGCCAAAAAGGATCAACGCGCATCCCGCTGCCCAGAAGGGCGAAAATGAAGTTTTGCGGAATGTATCCGAGACAGGACCCGCCGATGAACGCCGCGGCCGGAATGGCCGATATGCCGCCGAGCAGGGTGGTCACGGCGTTGCTGCCCACGGGCAGGCAGCGCACGAGCAGGGCCATGGTGAAGGGGGCTTTCGATATGAAGGCGTTGAACCGCTCCATGCGCCGGCCGAAACGGCGGGTGATGAACGAACGTCCGATCAGGCGGGCGTAGAAAAATCCGCATGCGCAGCCCAGGCCGGCGGCCAGAGTGGCGAAAAACGTCCCGGCCAGAGCGCCGAAAGCATAGCCCCCCAGAAAACTGACTGCCTGGCGGGGAACGCCCAGGGCGGAGACAACCGCCCCCGCCCCGACGTATACCGCCACGCCCGACAGGCCTTTTTCGCGGATATGCGCGTCAACCCAGGCGGCGTCAAAATGCTGCAGGTCGAGAACCTCGAAAAGCAGAACAATTCCGGCCAGGGTCAGAAAAAGAACAAGGCCCTTGAGCGCGGTGCGGGCTGCCGGGCTGAAAAGGCGGCTCATGTGCGTTTTCCGCGCGCCGCGCCGAGAACGCAGAGCAGGATGAAGACGATTTGTCCCGCAAGCAGCAGAAAATGCCGCGCGTGCACGGCAAAGACCGCCATGGCCAGAACCCCGCCGCCGCACAGGACGTGCCCCAGCCGGCGGGCCGCCCCGGTCCGGGAGGTTGCGGCCGCGCCGGACGCGAAGACGCCGGACAGGCAGAGCAGGGCGAACCCGGCGGCCTGCAGCGCGCAGGCGGTGTAGAGAAGGCGGTAATCCGTCATCAGTCCTTGCGTTCCTTGATCACGTACTGCACGTGGCGGCGCTGCATCCAGCGGACGGCAAGCAGGTCGAAAAACGTCTTTCGCGCGCGGTCCCAGATGCCGTATTTGGAAACGCCGTGCAGCCGGGGACGGTGGTTGACCTGCATTTCAACGACCTTGGCCCCCTGCATTTTCATCAGCGTGGGCAAAAAACGGTGCATGCCGCTGAACATGGGCAGGCGTTTGGCCATGCCCGCATGCAGCGCTTTCAGGGAACAGCCCGTGTCCCTGATCGTTTCGTCGGACAAGGCGTTGCGCGCCCAGTTGCCCAGTTTCGAGGCCCAGCGTTTGGCCGCGCCGTCCCGGCGTCTTGCCCGCCAGCCTGCGACCATGCTGACGCCGTCCTTGCCGTACAGGGCGAGCATGGCGGGGATGTCGGCCGGGTCGTTCTGCAGGTCGGCGTCCAGGGTGACGATGACCTCGCCCCGCGCTTCCGCGAAACCGGCGGCAAAGGCGGCGGACTGGCCGTAATTGGCGGCGAAGGCGACATAGCGAACTTCCGGCTGCCCGGCGGCAAGTTCGCGCATGACGGACAGGCTGGCGTCGGAACTGCCGTCGTCGACCAGAATCAGTTCCCAGGGCCTGCCGGATGCGGCCATGACGGCGGTTATCTCCCGCGCCAGCACGGGCAGGTTGTCCGCCTCGTTGTAAACCGGGACAACCAGGGAAATTTCAGGGGAAAGGCTTGCCATACCGATCGCTGTCCTCTCGGCGCAGTGTATACGGTCTTTGGCGGAACCTGTAAAGGCGGAGGCGTAAACGGGACGTCCCGCTTCTGTCCGGCCGATCCGGCAGAGAGTGGCGCGGCGGGAAGAGGGCTCCCCGGACACGGTGCCGGAAGCGCAACCGATTTTTTCAGACCGCGGATGAAGAGGAGATGGACGCAGCCAAATCCAGAAAGCATTGCGCCGAAAGCCGTGCCCGCCGCCCGGCGGGAAGGCGGGGAATAGGGCGGGCGAATGCCCGCATCCGCCAGAGCCTTTCCTTTTGAAAATGCTCAGGGCAGCGTGGTCGCCACGGTGGGTTCCATGCGGGTCATGCCGCTTTTGCCGTTGCCGCCCAGCAGGGCACGCAGTTCGGAGGTGACGGGCACGCTGATGGCGGCCATGCCCAGCACTTCCTGGCTGGCGGTATGCACGACGCGGATGTTGAAACGCACGTTCTGGTTGGTCACGGTGTAGGTTCCGGCCAGAATGGCCGCGCTGTTCATGGTGTCGCTGCCCAGCAGGTTTGTGCGCCGGGTCAGCAGCATCTCGCCCTGTTCCGGTTCGAACAGCAGGGTGCGGCCTTTGCGGATTTCCTGCACCGAATAGCCGGCCTGCACAAACCAGCGGGCCAGGTCTTCGGCCATTTGGCGGGCCAGGGGATTGGATTCTTCCAAATTGTTGACGCTTACAGGCACGGTCACGGCCAGGGATACGCCCTGGGCCGGGGTTTCCGGCTGCTGCAGCCGGGCCGCGACCTGGCGGTCTATCTGGCGGGCGATCGCCGACGCCGCCTGGGGCACGGCGCCCTCCAGCGATTTGGCTGCCCCCGCTGCCAGAGGGCCGGCGAAAATCGCCAGGGCCGTAGCCAGGGCCGTTGCCAGACGGGGAAAAAAGGCTATGAAACGCATACGGCGCTCCTTATCTTTTCGAACAGTTAACGCTTCAAACAGTTGCGCACCGGCGAGCAAGGCCGGCCTGCGCCCCGTTGCGGCAAGGATTCGCGGACAGATCCCTGCGGGCATCTCACGGGGCAAATGCCTCTAGCGCAAGGTTTTGATCATCAAGTCAACGGAATGCAGTTCTTTCTGCAGGGTGTCGCGCAGCACGGGGTCGCCCTCGGCCGCCGCATAGGCCAGCAGATAGTGTTCGCGCGCCAGTTCGAACCGCCCCTGGGTCGAATATTCCCTGGCCGTGCGGTAATTCCACAGGCTGACGGGGTTGTGCTCCGTGGTCGCGATATCCGCTTCCGGCTGCGCGCCGGCGACGGAATTGAAGGCTTTTTTCATGCCGGAACACCCGGACAACACGGGCAGAGCAAGCAGAATCGCGCTCAGCGCCGCGAAAAACAGGGAGCGGTAACGCATCCGGCTTCCTCCTAATGGATGTCTTCGCCCCGGTCGATGGGGGTAAGATTGGTGGGTTGCGTCGTGGTTTTGTAATCCAGGATTTTCATGCTGCCCGCCTGCAGGATTTTGCCCTTGCCGGCCAGCATGCGCCGGGTCAGGGTGTTGTTTTGCAGCACCAGCTGCGCGGTGCGCAGCACCTGGCCGTCCGTGCCCCGGATAAGGCGGGCGTTGATGAATACGGCCTGGCGGTCGGCGTAATAGGTTCCGGCCACGAAGACCAGCCCCGGAACCCTGGCCGTCAGAGGCGGCAGATTGCGTGAAAGCAGAAATTCTCCGTCCTCCCGCAGAGTTACGCTGCCGGCCATGCGGTATTCGCGTACCGGAAACCCGCGCTGGTTGAATTCATAGAACAGTTGTTCGGCCATGAACCGGCCCAGCGGCGAAGTCTGGTTGAAATCGTCCTGATTGACGAAGGAAACGGGCAGGGCCACGGCCCCGCGCAGGGCGGGGTCCATGCCGGCGATAAGCTGGGCGGCCAGTTCCCGCACTTTGAGTTTCAGTTCGCGGGCGTCGGTGTACCCGGCGGGAGGGGACTGCCCCGGCGCCGGGGTCCAGACGATGCTGCCCGATCCGTCGGGAATGGCGAAGCCCACATCGTCGTTGTGCGACTGGCGCAGGTCCACCCGTTTGCCCCTATAGGTGGCGGAACCGTTTTCGAACACGTTCTGCACGCCGATGAGATCATCCTGCCCGGCGGCGGGCTGGTTTTTCATGCTGCTGGGCATGGGGGGAGCTTGGTTGACGTTGGTGAACGTCGCGGCGGACGCCCCGTTCCCCCAAACCAGCGCCAGGATGAAAAACGCGGCGCGCAAAAGGGGCGTCGCCCGGCGCGCGAACAGTGCGGTCATTTGCATACGGTCCTCCACCAAGTGGTTCTGCTGGGCTTATCGGCGAAAAACCCCGGCGCTTAAGCGCAGGGAAAAGATTGCCGTTTTCGCGGCCCTAACGGAACCTGACGGAGGAAATGCACGATACGTGCCAGGTCATCCTTTGCGGCGGAGCGCCAGATACGCCGTCTGCAGCGCGTATGCGACCGTCGCCGCGGCGATGATCACCGCGCCGGAAGAAAGGTCGAACAGGCAGGCAAGGGCCAGCCCGGCCAGGCAAAACGCGAAGCACAGCGCGGCGGCGGCCAGCATCATCCCTTCAAGGCTGCGCGTCATGCGCCGGGCCATGTAGGGGGGAATGGTCAAAAGAGCGATGACCAGGATCAGCCCGACGATCTGCAGCAGCATGACGATGGTCAGCGCCGCCATGCCCACCAGCAGGTAAAAGAATTGCCGCACGGGCAGGCCGCGGGCGCACGCAAAATCCGGGTCAAGGCTGACCGCGGCCAGGCCCTGGCGGAACCGGAGCAGAGCAAACACCAGAGCGGCGTCCAGGCCGGCGGTCAGGATCAGGTTTTCCGCGGGTACGGCCAGGATGCTGCCGAAAAGAAAGCCCATCAGGTCGCCGGCATAGCCGGGCGACAACTCGATCAGAATGATGCCGAACGCCATGCCCGCGGCCCACAGGATGCCGATGGCCGTATCCGTGTTTTTGTCCGCCGCGATGTCTTCGTCCCTGACCAGTATCCGTGCCATTACCAGTGAGGAGAACAGCGAAAACCCCGCCGTGCAGGGCAGCACGGGCCAGGAGAATAAAAAGGCGATGCCGATGCCGCCGTATGCCGCGTGGGCCACGGCCCCGGCCAGATAGGACAGGCGGTTCAGCACCACGAGCGAGCCGATGATGCCGCAGGCGATGCTGCACAGAAAGGCCGCCAGGATGGCGTGCTGCATGAAGGGATAGGTCAGGAAACTCACGCGCCTTCCCCATGTTCGCAGTCGCAGTCCGGTCCGTGGCGGACCGATTGCCCCACGGGGCAGTCCGGGGCGTGGGCGCCGATAAACGCGCGCATGACTTGCGAATTGCGGCAGCCTTCGGGGGCAAGGGTCAGAGTGCGGTTGACCAGCGCCACGCGGCTGAAAAAGGACGAGGCCATGCTGAGTTCGTGGCTGACCACCACAATGGTGATGGCCCCCCGGAGCGACCCCAGAAATTCATAAAAGCACCATTTGCCGTGCGGATCGACGCTGGCGGTGGGTTCGTCAAGCAGCAGCAGAAAGGGGGCGCCGTCCTGCCTGCCCATCAGGGCCCGGGCCACGAGCAGACGCTGGCGCTGGCCGCCGGAAAGGGCGTTCAGGGCACTGCCGGCGATGTCGGCGATGCCCAGCAGGTCAAGAATGCGCAGAGCCCTGTCCACGGCGGGAGGGTCGGCAGCCCAGAGCCTTTGTTTGCGGAACAGCGAAAATTCCGTGCGCTTCGGGGCGTGGGCAGCCCCCATCAGAGCCATTTCCAGCACGGTGGCGGGGAATTCCTGCCGGATGGCGGAAAACTGCGGCACATAGCCGATGTGCTCGCGCGCCGCGTCCGGCGCCGTGCCGAACACGCGGACCGTGCCCCGCTCCGGCCGCAGCAGGCCCAGGATCAGGCGCAGCAGGGTGGTTTTGCCGCCGCCGTTGGGTCCGAGAACCGCCAGAAAATCTCCCGGATCCACCCGCAGGGAAACGTCTTCCAGCACGGTTTCGGATCCTCTGGAAAACCACAGATTTTCCAGGCTGATGGCGGGCTGCGGGTCAGACTGCGGCACGGCGGACATGGGGGCGCCTTCAGCGGGCCGGAAGGTCGGCCGGGGCGTTCGCCAGCGCGGGCGCCAACTTGGCGGCAAAGCGCTGCAGCGCATCCGGCCAGTTTTCATCAAGAGGGGCCGCGTCAATGATCCGGGCTTTGATCTGCCCGGCGATGGCGGCGACGGTAGACTTCGGGGACAGGGGGTCGGCGACGACGGCCGTGATTTTTTTCTTTTCCGCAAAGGCAAACAGGGCCGCCATGCCCCTGGGGCCGGGCTCCTTGCCTTCCAGTTCCACGCTGGCTTCGTGCAGATTGTAGTTACTGGCGAAATAGGCCCAGCCCTGGTGAAAGGTCAGAAAGGTCCGTCTGTCCGGCGGCAGGGGCGCGAAAAGGGCGGCGATGCGGCTGTCCAGCGCGTCGATCTCCGCGGCGAAAGCCGCGGCCCTGGCGCGAAAGGCCGCCTCTTTTTCCGGAACGGCCCGTGACAGGGCGTCGGCAATAAGCGGGATGAACTGCTTCACCGCGTGGGGGGACAGCCAGAGATGCGGGTCGTCCGTTTCCAGACCGTGCTCGTGTTCATGCCCGTGGACGTCGCGCCAGCCGGATTCGCGCAAGGCCAGATCCGGCTTGCCGCGCAGCCGGGTGACGCCGTCCTGCAGCCGCACCACGGCCATGGTTTTGTTCAGGGCCTGAAAGCGGGGCAGCCACCGGGTCTCAAAGGGCACGCCCACGGCGAAATAAACGGCGGCCTTGCCGACCTGGGCCATCTGTGAAGCCGTGGGTTCATAGGTATGCGGGTCGCGGCCCTTGTCCGCCAGGACCGTGACCGCCACATCCGGGCCGCCGATTTTTTCGATAAAATACTTTTGCGGCGGGATGCTGACGCTGACCGGCAAGGGACCGGCGGCCGCGCGCGGCGCGGAAAAAGGCAGAAGGGCGGCGGCCAGGAACGCCAGCGCGGCAAGGGCGGTCCGCGCCGTAGAGGCAGCTCGCGGGAAACGCTCGCGGGGATTTGTTCGCGAACTCCTGCCGCCAATCGGGCGCGGGCCGGTTTGCTCCGCCGTGACCGTTGTATGGATGGAGGAATGGTACATTGTGCTATAAAACCAGCATTTGTATCTCGCGTCAAGGAGGATAATGAAAAAGGCACAATGGAACGGACGCGGCACGGGTCGCGGTGTCCGGAAAAAAGCGCCCTGCGGGGGATTCGCCCGCGTGGCAACCCGTTCACAATCCCAGATCGGCCAGCAGACTGTCCACGTCGTTCTGCGATGTTCCCTTGCTGGGGCCTTTCAGTTCCGACCCTTTGATTCCACCGATTTCTTCCATGCGGCGGCGGCTTTCGCGGGCGATTTCCTCAATATTCTTTTCCGGCATCTCTTCGCGGGTTTTCAGCATCAGGCCGCTGGAAACGTACATGTCGAAAATGGCGTTCCGGATGTCGCCCAAAACCTGGACGACCTTTTTCAGGCGCTGGCCGGTCAGATCCTGAAAGCTGAGGGAGGTCATGATCCCGGTCAGGGCCGCTTCGTTCGCCGTGGCGTTGGCGGCGAGCCGCTCCGCCGTGGCGGCGGGCACAAGGTCCCGGATGGCGGCCAGCAGGGATTTTGCTTCCAGCAGCCTGTCCTGCATGCCTTCCACCATGGTCATGATGGATTCCGTGGCGTCAAGGGTGGCGGTCATGACCTCGGTAAGCTGATCGGCGGCTTCGGTGAACAGTTTGCCGGCCGCCTCCCTGTCCATGGGTTTGGCCGGACCGGACGCGGCGGAAGTGATTTCTTTATAGATGCTCTGCAATCCCTGGCGCATTTCACTGTTGAGGCGCTGATAAAATTCGCTGTCCGCCAGGGCTGCGTCAGCCGAAGCGTCCAGAGCCGATTTGACGGCCTGCAGGACCGCGACGCGGCCCGGTTCGTCCAGGGTCGCGGTAGTCTTCTGCCGCGCGAGGGCGGAAGCAACGTCGCTCATGATCCGGTCGGTGAATTGCGAGTGCGAAACCATAGAGCTTCCTTTTCTTTCGAGTGTCGCCAAAAAGAATTCCGGAGCATTTTTCCTTTGCGATACTGTAGTCTGCGCAAATGCGGAAAGACAAAAAAGTATATTTTTCCGCATGCGGAAAAGCCAAAGCGGCCTGTCCTGATGGCGCGTTGCGCTGCCGCTGGCGGGAGTG
>JAVBOK010000075.1:0-21302 GCA_031550605.1 Desulfovibrionaceae bacterium
GCGGACAGATATTCGGTGATGGATTTGAGTTCGCGCACATTGCCCGGCCAGTCATACGCCATCAGGCGGTCGAAAATGTTCGGCGGCAACAGCGTCCGTATTCGTTCCGCCTGGTCCCAGGCCATCAGAACGTCGGGGATGTCTTCCTTTCGCTCGCGCAGCGGGGGAATGCGCAGGCTGAGCACCCGGATGCGGTAATAGAGATCTTCGCGAAACCTGCCGTCACGGACCAGCTCTTCCAGATTTCTGTTGGTGGCGCAGATGACCCGCACATTGACCGGCAAAAGGGCGGTGCCGCCGACCCGGATGACCTCGCGCTCTTCGAGCACGCGCAACAGCTTGCTCTGCATGGAAGGCGGCACGTCACCGATCTCGTCCAGAAAAATGGTGCCCCCGTGGGCGATTTCAAAAAGCCCCATCTTGCCGCCGCGCGCCGCGCCGGTAAACGCGCCTTCCACATAGCCGAACAGCTCGCTTTCGGCCAGGGTTTCCGGCAGGGCCGCAAAGTTCACCGCCACAAAGGGCGCTTTGGCCCTGGGCGATGCGTTGTGGATGGCCTGGGCGAACAGTTCCTTGCCCGTGCCGCTTTCGCCGGAAAGCAGCACCGTCGCGTCCGACCCGGCATACAGCCGCGCCAGCCCCACCGCCCGATGCAGCACCTCGCTGCGGCCCCGGATATCGCTGAACCGGTAGCGGGCGGCAAAGCCTTTGGCGTGCAGATCCGCCCTGGCCTTGGCTTCGGCTTTCTGCAGTTCCTGCAGGGGAACGATGCTCAGCAGGGCCTGAATGTCCCCGCCCATGTGCAACCGGCTGACGCTGATCAGACAATGCCGGCCGCGTGCGCTGGCCAGTTCGTCGCGGAACTCCTCCTGCCTGTCCAGCAGAGCCAGAAGGTCGGGACTGTCGCGCAGGCAGTCCGCGTACCCCATGCCCACGGCCCGCTCTTTGGACAAGTCGAAAAACCGCTCGGCATTCCGGTTGAAAGCCTGGATGACCCCCATGTTGTCAATGCCGATTTCCACGTTGTTGCTGGAATCGCAAACCTGTTCGAATTTCTCCTTCAGCTTGCGCATCTCCTGCAAATTGCTGTCAATGCGGTAGCAGCCTTCCACAATGATCCGGATATAGTCGTTCAGGTATTTTTCCGGCAGGGGTAAAGACAGGCCGTATCGCTGCATTATCAGCATCAGCGTGGGCATCGCCACCGCGCGCGATCCGATGTCGATATAGTGCGTAAGGCCCTCCGGCGCGTAACTGCGGATACCGAAATAAACCACGGTGTCGTACCGGGAAAGATCAATCCCGCACCCGTGCCAGTACGGCACGAGGTCAAGATGCCGGATGCCCACGCTGTGCAGGTTTGCCACAACTTCATGCGCCGGCTCTTTCAAATAGTTCACCGCCAGCACCGCCTTGCCTGCGGGCAGCTTGATCAGTTCCTCCAGATTGCGCCCGGTGATGATGCGCTGTGCCTCGACTATCTCGCTGGCGGGGAAATGACGCGCCGCCGCCTCATGCGTCCGTTTTGTGGTGAGGATAACCTTGGGAGATTGGGGCAGACCCGGCAATGCCGTTCCGTCCAGCGGCACGATATCCAGCCTGTCGCCGAAATACTCGCCCAGATATCTGCACAAGAAAGAGCGGTCATCCACCGTGCTGGTGCATACCCCCAGCAATCTGTCGTCCACCTCTGTCATGAGCGTCTCCTGCAATCAGGCTATCTGACGACCTAATATAGCCCAATCATAACGCCGCTGTAAAGAGTACCGCTCAATACGCTATAAAAACCGTGTCCTTTTGACCGGACAAATTACTCATCAGGCTAGCCTTATCGGCGCCGGGCTCCTGCGGCAGCAGGATTTTCGTCCGCATCGGAACCGCCGTTTTCCCCAAAATATCCAAGAGTTCCGAGCATCTGCCCGCAGACCGGGGGAACCGCGCCCACAGACGGATCGCGCCGGCATCTGGCATATTTTATGCTGAACATTCCTGTTCGAATATTCAGCGGCTGTTCAGCAGACCACACCACCATGCTCTCTTTTTCCAAAGGAGGTTACAATGCGAAGCTTGCTTGCCCTTTGCGCGTTGCTGGTTGCCCTGTCCGGATTCGCCCTTCCCGCGGGAGCCGCCGACTGGCCCACGCGGACTCTGACCATGGTCGTGCCGTTCGCCGCGGGCGGCGCCACGGACGTCGTGGGACGAGCGCTGGCCAATTCCCTGGGCAAGGAACTGGGACAGAAAGTCATTGTGAAAAACGTATCCGGCGGCAACGGCGCCGTCGGCACGGCCGAAGTGGCCCAGGCCAAGCCCGACGGCAATACCATAGGCTGTTTTTCCGTCGGTTCCGTGGCCCTGATGTGGCAGCAGCGGAAAACGCCGTATACGAAAGACTCGTTCATCCCGGTCGGCCAGGTCGGGGCCAACCCCACGGCCATCCACGTACGGCCGAACACGTACAAGACGCTGAAGGACCTTCTGGACGCCATCAAAAAGAATCCCGGAAAAATCAAATACAGCTCTTCCGGACCGGGCAGCCAGCCGCATGTGGCCTGCCTTATGCTGCTGCAACGGCTCGGGCTCAACGCCGTCCATGTGCCGGGCACGGACGGGGCGAAAATTGTGAAAGATCTGCTGGGGGGCGTGGTGGACTTCATCATGAACCCCGTCATCTATGCGGAACTGAACGACATCACCCCTCTGGTCATTCTCAGCCCCGAGCGCGACCCCAAATTCCCCAACGTGCCTTCGCTGCCCGACACGAATCTGCTGCCGCCGGGCAGCAAGTTCCCCTATTCCGACACCTGGATCGGCGTATTCCTGCCCGCGGGCACCCCTGATCCCATCGTGAAAAAACTTGAAGCCAGCCTGGCCAAAGTTATGAAAGATCCTGAATTTCTTGAAGTCAGCGCCAAAAGCAAACAGACCGTAAAATGGCGCAACGCAGCGGAATTCAAAAAATTCGTCGACGAGCAGTGCGCGGATTTCAAAACCGTTCTGGCGGCGGAAGGAATGCTTCTGAAAGAATAACGACCGGGCGGCGCACGGTTCGAACGAATCGTGCGCCGTCTTTTTCAGGAGAACGTCCCGTGAACAGCAGAACATCGCAAATCGTGTTCGGCCTGACCTTTCTGCTCATCGGCGTCGGGCTTATGGCATACAGCTTCACTGTAAAGATAGGGCACAGCAATGCTTACGGCCCCATGTTCTTTCCCAGAATCCTGCTGGCCGGATGGATTCTGGTTTCGTTGCTGATCACAATCAACGCATGCCTCAAGGGGCACCTTGAAAAAATTGAAGCCATCGGCTGGCCGAGATTTTCCGGCGCCGCGCTGATTGTCTTTTTTTTCCTTTTCGCATTCAAATATTTGGGATTCATCGTCAGCGGAATCCTGTTTTTCATCTGTTACAGCGCATATCTCGGGTACAGGAAATATTTTCGCCTTTTGCTTATTTCTTCCGCCCTGATAGCCGTAACATGGTATGTTTTCTACAATATTCTGGAAATCGTGCTCCCCGAATTCTGGTCTTGAGCCAATGCCATAGCGAATCGCGGTGTATGGAGGAAACATGGATTTTTCCGTATTGCAGGGCGCTCTGCAGCTTGTGGTCACGCTGACCACAATCCAGGCCGTCCTGCTGGGAACCCTGTGGGGCGTCGTCATCGGCGCCATGCCCGGCCTTGGATCGGTCATAGCCATTTCGCTCTGTCTTCCTTTCACGTACTCCATGGAGCCCCTGCCCGCCATTTCCATTCTGCTCGGGGCATACTGCGGATCCGTTTACGGCGGGTCCATCTCGGCCATCCTGCTCAACACGCCGGGCACCGCCCAATCCGCGGCCACCTGTTTCGACGGCTATCCGATGGCCAAAAAGGGCCATTCCAACAAAGCCCTGGGCTGGTGCACCACATCGTCCGTCTTTGGAGGAATTTTTTCGTGCATCGCCCTGATGCTGCTCGGCCCCACTCTGGCAAGTTTTTCCCTGAAATTCGGCCCGGCGGAAACCTTTACCCTGATTGTCCTGGCGCTGACCTGCATCGTCAGCGTGTCCAGGGGCAGCGTGCTCAAGGGCATGCTGTCGGGCGTCATCGGTCTTTTTCTGGCCACCATAGGCACAGACCCCATGGGCGGAGACGTTCGTTTCGATTTCGGCATATTCGCCCTGTCCGCGGGCATTGATCTTATCGCCATCGTCGTCGGGGTGTTCGCCCTGACCGAAGTTTTCTGGCGCGCGGCTTCCTTCGAAAACGAAAGCGCCTACCTTCTGGCTTACACCGGCATGAAATTCCCCCCCTTGTCCGAATGGAAAGGCCGGATAGGGCTTTTGATAAAATCTTCCGTCATCGGCACCTGCGTCGGCATCCTGCCCGGGACCGGAGCAACCACGGCTTCGTTCATCAGCTATGCCGAAGCCAGGCGCACTTCGCCCCGCGGCAAGGATTTCGGCACCGGCGAAGCTGACGGGATCATCGCCCCGGAAGCCGCGAATAACGCCGTCACCGGCGGAGCGCTTATCCCCACCCTGGCTTTGGGCATCCCCGGCGACGCCGTGACCGCCGTCATGCTGGTGACCCTGACCCTGCACGGCATCCAGCCCGGCGTCAGGCTGATGCGGGATAATCCCGAAATCGTGTACGGCGCGTTCATGATCCTGTTCCTGGCCAATCTGTGCATGGCGGGCATGGGCGCCCTGGTTGCCCGGATTTTCGCGAAACTCCTGCAGATACCCGAGGCGTTGCTGATGGCCACGGTCATCGTCTTCTGCCTGCTCGGGTCGTACGGCGTGCGCAGCAGCGATTTCGACCTGTTCACCGCTCTGGCGGCCGGAATTCTGGGCGTCGTGTTCCGCTGTTTCAGAGCGCCGCTGGCGCCGCTGGTCATCGGCATGGTGCTCGGGCGGGAACTGGAATTGAACCTGAGCCAGGGGCTGCTGGTATACGACCACAATTTCCTGGCCTTTTACACCTGGGACAAACCGATCGCGCTCGCGCTCGCCGTGACGACCGCGGTTGTCCTTTTCTGGCCCCTGGCAAAAACCCTGCTGCGGATATACCGCCGTTCCCCTGAACCCGATGCGGCGCCGCTTGACTGAAAACCCGGCTTCCGCGCTCAACCCCGAGGGAGTTTCGCGATGCGTTACGTATTTGACCATGTCCATGTGCTGTGCTCCGACCTTGACCCTGTTGTCGCCTTCCTTACCGAGGCGTTCGGCGCGAAGCTGCTCCGCCGCCGGATGATCGGGGCCGTTCCCATGCCGGGGGCCGACATTCAGGTGGGCGACACAGTGCTGTTCGTCAAGCAGATGGGGCCGGAATGGAAAGCGGCGACGCCCACGGAATCCGTTTGCGGCTATAACCACCTGGGATTTCTGGTGGACGACATGGACGCGGCCCTGAAAGAGCTTACCGCGCGGCCGGACACCCGCCTGGTTCTGGAACCGTACTTGGCGGGAAAACGTCTGTGCGCTTTCCTGGCCGGACCGGACAATCTGTACGTTGAAATCATGCAAAATATGGGATGACCCGGCCACGGCGGTCGGATAGGATACGGCCGGCCGGATTTCGGTCCCGGCCCTGAAAAAAAAGGAGAAAGGCCAATGCCGCGTTTCAAACAGGTTGCCGTTGTCGGAGCCGGTCTGATGGGGCAGTATATCGCTCTCGCCTTCGCCAGAACCGGCAGCCGGGTGCGCATGATTGACGTGGACCGGCCCCGGCTGGACCGGGCCCGAAAACGCATCGCCTCCACCCTGGCCAACATGACCAACTTCGCGGACATGAAAGAGCCGGCCGCAGCGGTGCTGGACCGGATCGACACGGGCATCGGCCTGCACGGCCACATTGAGGACGCGGAACTGATCCTTGAGGCCATCATCGAAAACGCCGGGGCCAAACGCGCGCTGTTCGCCTCCATGACCGGCCTGCATTCCCCCGGCGCCATCATCACCAGCAACACCTCCGCCCTGAACGTCTTCGAGCTGATGCCGCCGGAGATGCTGCCCAGAGCGGCGATGACGCACTTCTTCGTGCCGCCGCACATCGTCCCGCTGGTGGAGGTCGTGGTCAGCCCCGACGCCGGGCCGGATGTGGAAAACGCCCTGCGCGAATACCTGGTCCAGGCGGACATGCGTCCCGTATTCCTGCGTAAATTCATCCGGGGCTTCATCATCAACCGCCTGCAGCGGGCCTACAACCGCGAGGCGTTCCATCTTGTGGAAGGCGGATACGCCGAGGCGAAAATCATTGACCAAGCCGTCAAGGCCAGCCTGGCCATACGTTTTCCGGTCATGGCCCTGATGGAAAAAAGCGATCAGGCAGGCCTTGATCTTGTGCTCAACAACATCAGGGAAAAACTCGACCTGGTGAACCACGAAGACCCGCCCGCCATTCTGGAAAGGATGGTCGCGGCAGGGGAACTGGGATTCACAAGCGGCAGGGGATTTTACGACTACACCGGCATGGACAAGGAAGAAATCATCCGGAAACGCGACGAAAAGCTGCTCCGGGTGCGCCGCCTGTTGCAGGAACTCGGCGAAATATAAAATCAGTCAAGGAGACGGACATGGAATTGGAAAAAGGCATCAAGGGCGCGGAATTCATGGCCGCAACGCTCAAAGGCTACGGCGCCACCCATGTGTTTCTGGTGGAAGCCATGCTGCGCAAGACCATGGTGGAACTGGAAAAGCTCGGCGTCAAACGGGTCGTGGCCCATTCGGAAAAAGCCGCCGCCTACATGGCGGACGGCTACGCGCGCGCTTCACGCACGGTCGGGGTCTGCCTGGCCCAGTCCGTGGGAGCGGCCAATCTTGCCTCCGGCCTGCAGGACGCGTTTCTGGCCAATGCGCCGGTGCTGGCCATCACGGGACAAAAACCGCCCCTGTTCCAGCACCGCAACGCCTATCAGGAAATCCGCCACGAGCCGCTGTTCGAGCCGGTGACGAAATACAACGTCACGGTCACCGAACCGGGCCAATTGCCCCTGTACCTGCGCCAGGCGTACCGCGAAGCCACCACCGGCTGCCCCGGCCCGGTGCATATCGACATGCCCAACAATCTGGGGCTGGTCATCGACAACAGCATTATCACCGAAGAACCGCTGGTGGAGAAAACCTTTACCCGCGTGCCCGCGTTCCGCCTGCAGCCCGATCCCGAGGCCGTGGCCGCCGCGGCGAAAGCCCTTGCGGCGGCGAAACGCCCGGTCATCGTGGCCGGCGGCGGGGTCATCACGTCGCAGGCCGCCGCGCAGGTCACCGCGCTGGCGGAACTGCTCGACATTCCCGTGGCCACGTCCGTGGACGGCAAGGGCGCCATTCTGGAAAACCATCCCCTCAGCCTCGGCCCCGTGGGCAACTACGCCCGCAAATGCGCCAACGAAATCGTGTCCCAGGCTGACCTTGTGCTGTTCATCGGCTGCGGCACCGGCGATCAGGTCACCCTGGACTGGACCATCCCTTCCAGAAACACCCCGGTCATCCAGATCGACATCGATCCGGCGGAGTTGGGCCGCAACTATCCCAATCTGGTTGGCATTCTGGGCGATGCGCAACTGTCCGCCGCCGCCCTGCTCACAGCGGTCGGCGCGAAAAAGCCCAATGCGGAATGGGCGGCCAGGGCCAAGGCCGCGGTCGACTCCTGGCGGGCGGAACTTGCTCCCCTGCGCAATGCCGACCAGCAGCCCATGCGCACGGAACGGCTGTGCCGCGAAGTGCAATCCGTGCTGCCGGACAACGCCATTCTGGTATCCGACACCGGCTTTTCCGCCATCTGGTCCGCCGCCATGATCGAATTTTCCCATCCCGGCCAGCGCTATCTCCGGGCGGCCGGCGGATCACTGGGCTGGGCGTATCCGGCGGCCCTCGGGGTCAAATGCGCCTGCCCCGGCCAGCCGGTCATCTGCTTCACCGGCGACGGCGCGTTCTGGTACCATATCGCGGAAATGGAAACCGCCGTCCGCCACGGCATCGGTACCGTCACGGTGCTGAACAACAACGGCGGATTCGGACAGTGCCTCAAGGGCATCCGCGCGGCATACGCGGACCGGCCGGGCAGGAAGGAAGATCTGTACAAGTTCTCGTCCGTCAACTTCAGCAACATCGCCCGCGAAATGGGCTGCCATGCCGTGCGGGTGGAAAATCCCGCCGACGTGGGGCCGGCGGTCAAAGCCGCGATGCAGGCCGGCAAGCCCGCGCTGGTCGAGGTGCTGACCGACATTGAATGCTCCCCCTGGGGCGGCTGAGACGCAAAGGAGAACACGGATGCACCTGAAAAACCAGACGGCCGTCGTCACCGGCGGCGGCCAGGGTATCGGACGGGCCATCTGCATGAAGCTGGCCGAAGCCGGATGCGCGGTCGCCATTGCCGACATTTCGAAAAAAAACGCCGCGGAAACCGTGGCACTGATCAGAAAAGCGCACCCGGTCCAGGCGGAGGCCGTGGTCACGGACCTGCGATCGGAGCAGGACGTCATCAATCTGGCCGGGAAAATCGGGGAACTCTTCGGATCTCTTGACATTCTGGTCAACAATTCCGGCATAGCCGGGCCGCGCAGCCCGATCGAGGACATCTCCCTTGCGGAATGGAACGATTCCCTGGCCGTCAACATCACCGGCATGTTCCTGACCTGCAAGCACCTGCTGCCCCTGATGCGCAAAAAAGGCAAGGGCAGCATCGTCAACATCGCCTCCACCGCCGGACTGCGGCCCCTGCCCTTCCGCCTGCCCTACGCCACGACGAAACGGGCGGTGATCGCGTTTTCCCAAACCCTGGCTCTGGAACTCGGCCCGGCCGGGATCCGGGTCAATACCGTCTGCCCCGGAGCGGTGGACGGTCCGCGCCAGACGGCGGTGCTGGAAAAAGTCGCGGCCCAGACCGGCCGCCCGCTGGAAGAAGTCGTCGCGCTGAAAAAGGCCGAGGCCCCGCTGAACACCTTCATCGCCCCGGAAGATATCGGCAGCATGATCGTCTATCTGTGCGGCGAGGCCGGCGCCATGATCACCGGCACGACCCTGAACGTGTCCGCCGGCCTGGTGCTGAGTTGACCGGGAGTGGCCGGATTACGGGGCATGGGGCTTTTCCCCGTGCCCCGCAAGGAACCCCTGCCCCTTGACTTCGCCATAGCAACTTTTGCCCAGCGCGTTCGCGGGAAAAACCGGCGGCGGGGAGCCATCACAACTCCCCGCCGTCCTGTATTTCACAGGCAACCGGTTTCAGCGCTTGCGCATCGTGTACAGCGAAAAAACCACGGATGCGACCGCAAGCACGACGAACAGCAGGGCCAGGGGCCGGGTAACCAACGGCATGAGGCTGCCCGCGCTGTCCATCAGGGCCAGCCGGAGCTGCTTTTCGAACATCCGCCCCAGCACCAGGCTGATAACCAGGGGCGTGAGCGGAAACTTGAACTTGCTCAAAAAATACCCAAGGACGCCGAAAACGAAGGTCGTCCACATGTCCGTGATGCTGTAGTTCAGATTGTAGCAGCCGACCGTGCTGGCGATCAGCACAATGGGCAGCAGGAATTTTTTGGGCACCAGCAGCATGTACGGCAGCACCCTGGTCCCGGCCAGCATCATGCTGGCGTACATCAGCAGCGCGCTGAGGAAAAAGGCCACATACACCCCGCAGACAAAGGTCGGATTGTCCGCGAACAGCATGGGTCCCGGTTCCAGGCCGTGCAGTTGCAGCCCCCCCATCAGCGCGGCGGAAACCACGTCGCCGGGAATGCCCAGCGCCATCATGGGGATCAGCGCCCCGCCGATGACCGCGTTATTGGCCGTTTCCGACGAAATGATGCCCTGAATGTTGCCCGTGCCGAAGCTTTCCGGTTCGGGCGAGGCTTTTTTCGCCTGGTCGTATGCGACAAAGTTCGCCAGCGACCCGCCGATGCCGGGCAGAATCCCGATGCCCACCCCGATCAGGCCCGAGCGGACAAAGTTTGCAATGCTGGCCCGCATCTCCGCGAGTGAAAAACCGCCCCTGGCCTTGATGGTTACATCGCTGGCCAGGATATGCGTTTCGTCCTTTTCCAGGTTGCGAAACACCTCGCCGATGACGAACAGGCCGATCATGGCCGGCACCGCGCTGATGCCGGATTCCAGCGAGGAAATGCCGAAGGTGTTTCGAACCGTCCCGACCACGGGATCCATGCCGATGGTGCAGCAGGCCAGCCCCACCAGGGTCACTATCACGCCCTTGACCACGGAATCTCCGGACAGACTGACCACGGTGGTCAACCCGAACAGGATGACCGCCACGTACTCGAACGGTCCGAATTTCAGAGCCAGACTGGCCAGCTGCGGCGCAATGGCCACCAGGAAGACGCCGCCGATCAGCGTCCCCACAAGGTTGGAGGTGATGCCCACTTTCAGGGCTTTGGCGGCCTCGCCTTTCTTGGTCAGGGGAAAACCGTCAAAGGTCGTGGTGATGGATGAGGGCGTCCCCGGCATGCCCACCAGAATGGCGGACACAAGACCGCCGGACATGCCGCCGATGTACACGCCCACCAGAACCGCGATCCCGACGATCGGATCCAGCCCGTACGTGACCGGGATCAGAAGAATGACCGCCAGCGTTGCCGTCAGGCCGGGGATGATGCCGAAAACGATTCCCAAAATGACGCCGCCCAGGATACTGCAGAACGCCATGGGCGAAAAGACGACGATGAAAGCCTCTGCAAGATGTTGCACCATGCTGAACTCCTCTCTGTAATCAGTGCACCGGAAGCGTAAATCGTAAACGTTTTCTTTTTTTTGCGGAACCCAATCCGAATCCGGGTTCCCTTCCGCGCGGGAAGAGAGGCTGGCGCCCCTCTTCCCGCGCGGCCGTTACGCCTTACGCATCTTGTACAATGAAAACGCCACGGAAAAGACCGCAAGCGCCACAAACAGCAGAGCCAGCGGCCTGGTGAACAGCGGCATGATGCTGCCGGCGCTGTCCATCAGCCCCAGCCGCAGCTGCTTCTCGAACATTCTGCCCAGAACCAGGCTGATGACCAGCGGGGTCAGGGGAAAATCATACTTGCTGAGGTAATAGCCCAGAACGCCGAAAAACAGCGTCGTCCACATGTCGCCGATACTGTAGCTCAGGTTGTAGCATCCCACGGTGCTGGCGATCAGCACGATGGGCAGCAGGAACTTTTTGGGAATGCCCAGAATGCGGGGCAGTATCCGCGTGCCCGCCAGCATCATGCTGGCGTACATCATCAACGCGCTGAGAAAGAAGGCCACGTACACGCCGCAGACGAAAGTCGGATTTTCGGCGAACAGCATGGGGCCCGGTTCCAGGCCGTGCAGTTGCAGACCGCCCATCAGCGCGGCGGAAACCACGTCGCCGGGAATGCCCAGCGCCATCATGGGGATCAGCGCCCCGCCGATGACCGCGTTGTTGGCCGTTTCAGAAGCCACGATCCCCTGATAGTTGCCCTTTCCGAACGTCTCCGGATCAGAAGCGGCTTTCTTGGTCTGGTCATAGGCGACAAAGTTTGCCAGGGACCCGCCGATGCCGGGCAGAATCCCGATGCCCACCCCGATCAGGCCGGAACGGAAAAAATTCGAGAAACTGGCCCGAAATTCCGCCAGGGAAAAACGGCTTTTCGGATTGATTTTCACGCCCGCGTCCAGGATGTAGACTTCCTCCTTTTCCAGATTGCGGAACACTTCGGCGATGACGAACAGGCCGATCATGGCCGGGACCGGGCTGATGCCCGATTCCAGCGCGCTGAAGCCGAACGTGCTCCTGGGGGTGCCGACCACCGGGTCCATGCCGATGGTGCAGCAGACCAGCCCGAAAAGGGTCACGATCACGCCCTTGACGATGGAATCGCCCGACAGGCTGACCACGGTGGTGAATCCGAACAAAATGACGGCCATATATTCAAAGGGACCGAATTTCAGGGCCAGGCTGGCCAGTTGCGGCGCGATGGCCACCAGAAAGATGCCCCCGAACACCGTGCCCACCAGATTCGCGGTGATGCCCGCCTGCAACGCTTTTCTGGCCTCGCCCATTTTGGTCAGGGGAAAGCCGTCGAAAACCGTGGTTATGGATGAGGGCGTTCCCGGCATGCCCACCAGAATCGCGGACACAAGACCGCCCGAAATGCCGCCGATATAGACGCCGACCAGCACCGCTATTCCGGTTATCGGGTCCAGTCCGTAGGTGACGGGGATCAGCAGGATGACCGCCAATGTCGCGGTAAGGCCCGGAATGATCCCGAAAATGATGCCGAGAATCACGCCCCCGAGGATACTGAAAAAAGCCATGGGGGCGAAAATGATCCCGGCCGCTTCCATCAAATGCTGCGCCATGAAACCTTCCTTTGCGGATGCGGATCAGAAAAAAAGCGCATCCGGGGTATAAATTTTGAACAACTTGAATGCCGCATACGTTATTCCCGTCACGATAGCGGCGAAACACACGGCCGACAGAATGTTTTTCGCAATGAAGCTGCGAAGATACACCAGGGGGAAAATCACGGTGAAAATAAAGGTCGAAACCATGAACCCCAGCACGCTGACGCCGACGACGTAAGCGAAACAAACCCCCACGCCGGCCAGCACGGACCAGTTGAAAGAGATGCGCTCGGACGGTCCCGTGGCTTCCTTTCCGCGCAGCATGCCGACCAGGCTGATGATGCTGACCGTTATCAGTAACCCGCAGATCAGCAGCGCATAGCCAAAATTGCCCAGATAATCCGTTTGAAAAGAAATGACGGGATCGGGGGCGTCCTGCGTGCAGACGACGCCGAATATCACAAGAATGAGCAGGATTACCATCTCCACATGCCTGCTGTTCATGACACCTCCAAAGGCGGGGATATTGCGGGAAAGCCCTCGCGGCCTTGCGCCGCGAGGGCGGAAATCGGGCTATTTCTTCGCTTTCATGCTCTGGGCCACCTCTTTGATGGCCTTTTCATCCTGAGCATAAGATTTGCTCCACTGTTCCGGCCCTTCAAAAACGGCCATGGCTGTCTGGGCCTTGCCGAATTCCTGAAATTCCGGGCTGTCCACGGCCGCTTTCACCGCGTCCACCAGAATCTTCTGCGCGGCCTTGTCCAGGCCCTTGGGAGCGAAAAGCCCGTTGCGCAGCAGTATGGGGGTGGTGATGCCGAAATCGGTTTCCATCTGGACGCCTTCCTGGCCGGGCAGCGGCTTGGTGTTCATCAGCAGAATGGCCCGCTGTTCGCCGGATTTGATGAACCGCGCCGTGTCCACGCTGGTGGAGGCGCGCATATCGACCCGGCGGCCCATCTGGGCGGTGATGGCTTCGTTGGCACCGTCCAGAGGCACCTGGCGCACGGCCTGCATGAGCCCGGTTTTGGCGAAGAACTGCAGGGCCGCCATATGCGCCGTGCCACCCGTGCCGGGCATGGCGCAGGTAAACTTGCCGGGTTCCTTCTTGGCCGCCGCGATCATGTCCGAGGCGTTCTTCCACGGGGAATCGGCGTTGACCATCAGCATCATCGGCATGTACAGGCACTGGCCGACCATGTCGAAATCCTTCCACGAGGTCTTGATCAGGCCCAGCGCGTTCATGGTCAGAATCGCGGTGTGGTGCAGGAACAGGGTATACCCGTCCGGTTTCGCCTCAAGGGCCGCCTTGATGCCTTCCGTTGTGTTGCCGCCGGCGATGTTGACCACGATGACGGGCTGCGGCAGCAGTTTCTTGCTTTGAATGATGTCGGCCAGTTTGCGGGCGGTCAGATCGCTCTGCCCGCCGGCCTTGTACGGAACGATGATCCGGATTTCCTTTTCGGGGAACGCGGCCCGCGCGGACGCGGCAAAGCCGCAGACCGGCAGCAGCAGGGCAAGCAGAACCACAAACACGCGCTTCATATCATTTCTCCTTGTTACAGGGTTTCAGATGCTGTTCAGACCGGCTTTCGCGCCGCGCCCGGTTTTCGGGCGTACAGATGACGCAACAAAGGGATGCCCAATACCAGCGCCGTCACGATGAACAGCGCCACGGCTATGGGGTGCCCGATGAAAAAGGCCGTGAAGCTGCCGTTGGTCAGGATCAGCCCCTGCCGCAGGTTCAGTTCCAGCATGGGGCCAAGCACGATGCCGATGACCAGGGGGGCGAGCGGAATCTGGAACCGCCGCAGAACGAAGCCGAACACACCCATTATGGTCGTCACGGTCACGTCGAAGATGCTGTTGTTGACTCCATATGACCCCAGAAGACACATCACCACGACGCCGCACATGAGCAGAGGCTCCGGAACCTTGAGCAGGCGCGAGAATATTTTGGCCACAAAAATGCCCACGAAAAACATCAATATATTCGATATCGCCAGAGACATAAAGGCGGAATACACGGTGACCGGGTTGTCGACCATGAGGCGCACGCCGGGCGTTATGCCGTGCAGGGTCAGCGTGCCCAGCATGACGGCGGTTACCGCGTCCCCCGGCAGGCCCAGAGCCAGCGTGGGCACCAGAGCCCCGCCGGTCACCGCGTTGTTGGCCGCTTCCGAGGCGATGATGCCGTCCGGTTCCCCATGCCCCATGTTGGCCGAGCGCGGCGACGAACGCTTGACTTCGGCATAGCTGATGAAACAGGCCGTGGCCGCCCCCGTGCCGGGCAAAATCCCGATAAGCGTGCCGATGACGCTTGATTTCGTCACGATGCCGAGGCGCTGCTTCCATTCGGCAAGGGGAGGAAACACCATCCCCCTGTATTCCAGCGTGGCCGTGCTGTTTCCGGTGTATTCCGCCGCGCGGGAAAAGACTTCCGACAGGGCGAAAATGCCCACGACAACGGGAATAAAGCCGATGCCGCCCGAAAGTTCGAAAAACCCGAAAGAAAACCGGATATTCCCGGATATGGGGTCGCTTCCCACCACGGCCATGAACAGCCCGATCAGGCCGGCGAGCAGGCCGGCCAACGTACTGCCCCTCGACACGGTGGCGATGCAGGTGAGCGCCAGCGTCACCAGGGCAAATGTTTCCACGGGTCCGAAATGCAGGGCAAGCCGGGCCAGGGTCGGCCCGCAGATGATAAGCACGATGCAGGAAAACAGGCCGCCGAAGACCGACGCCTGCGTGCACCAGCCGAGAGCCAGGCCCGCCTTGCCCTGTTTGGCCATGGGAAACCCGTCGAACACCGTCGCGGCCGAAGACGGCGTGCCCGGCGTGTTGATCAGAATGGCCGAGATGGAGCCGCCGTAGATGGCCCCGCAGTAAATGCCCAGCAGCAGCGCTATGGCCTGGGTCGGCTGCATGGAATAGGTGAACGGCAAAGCGATGGTGATCCCCACCACGGGGCCTAACCCCGGAAGCGCCCCGATGATGACGCCGAAAAAAACGCCCATAAATACCGCGAACAGGCACAGGGGGTCCACTGTCTTCAGGAACGCTTCCTGGATAAGCATAATGGTGTCCATCTTACAGTATCCCCTCAAGCCAGTACATTTCCGGCAGAAAAATATAGAGCAGTTTGTTGAATAAATACCAGACAAAAGCCGTATACAACAGAGAAAACGGAACCAGGACCCTGTGGTTGCGGTACCCCTGCATGTAGGGGGTCAGGTAGCAGAACACCACGCTGGTGACGATGAAACCGACGGGTTCCATAAGAAACCCCAGGCCCAAGGTCAGGACCGTGGACCAGAGAAAACTCTTCCAGTTTTCCACCGGAACGGCAGGCGCCCCGGACCGGAAAGCCCGAACGGTCATCGCGCCGCTGAGCAGCACCCACAACCAAAGCAGGATCCGGGGATAAAACATGGGACCGAATTCCGCCCCGGCCGCGTGGATCTTTTCGCCGAAATAGCTTTGCAGCAGCAACAGCGCCCCGGCGGCGAACAGGCAAAGACTGAGGATAAAACGCCCGCAAACCTGTGCCATGGCAATCCTTTAGAGCAGTTTTTCTGCTTCTGGACATACGCGCATACAGAACGCGCGCCGGCGCCGGAATGCGTCCCGGCGCCGACGATAGCGAAAATTACTGCGTCAGACCCGCTTCAACGACGATACTCTTGTATTTCGCGGCTTCAGCGGCAAACGCGGCCTTGAACTTGTCCGTGTCCAGATACTGGGGGAAGCTGGCCGCTTCCGTCGCCACCTTGAGCACGTCGGGCTGGTCAAGGGCGTACTTGACCGCCGCGGCCAGTTTGTCCACGACCGGCCTGGGCGTTCCCTTAGGAGCGAGGAACAGAATCCAGACGGAAAAATCGATGGGTTCCTTGACGAATTCAGCGATGGCGGGCACGTTCGGATGCATCTTCAGCCGTTCCGGAGAGAAGAAAAGCAGGCCTTTCACGTCAAAGCGGCCGATGGGGGTCGCCGGATCGATGAACATGTGCGACGTTCCGCCGGCCAGGGCTTTCATCGCTTCCGCGCTGCCCTTTTCCGGAACGTGCCGCATATCCAGGCCGAACACCTTGATCAGCTTCAAAAAAGAAATGTGCCCGAGGGAACCGGGGCCGGGGGTCGCGTACACATACTTGCCGGGCGCGGCCTTGACCTTGTCGATCAGATCCTGAAATCCCTTGAATTCGGAATTGGTCGCCACCATCAGGCATTCGGGCTGGCTGAAGGCGCGGGCGACATATTCCCAGGAATTGTTGTTATACGGCAGTTCCCGCATCAGCGGCTGCAGCACGACCGGACTGGAGGACGTCGCCAGAATGGTGTAGCCGTCGGGCCTGGCTTTGGCCACTTCGGCGCTGCCGAGCGTGCCCGCGCCGCCGGAAGAGTTTTTCACCACCACGTTGGTGTTGAGGTTTTTCGCCATGTGCGCGGCCATGACGCGGATCAGCACGTCAGTGTTGCCGCCCGCGGAAAAAGGCACCACCAGGGTGACGGGTTTTTGCGGCCAGTCCGCTGCGGACGCGCAGGGAGCGAAACAAACCGTGAGAACCAGAAATACCATCACGCAGATGCTTTTTTTCATGACACTCTCCTTGTTACATGCACGCAGGCCGCACAAACGCGACCCATACCAGCGGCCGCAACAGCACGCGGCGAAATGTCGCCCGTGCCGGCACGGCCGGCCTTTTGCCAAGGTCAATACATGACGACTCCCGCCGACACGTTGATATCCTGCCCCGTCATCATCGCGGCGGCGCCGCTGCACAGAAAAGCCACAACCTCGGCCACGGCGGAGGGCGGCACCAGAGTCTGCAGCGGAGAGGCCGAACGCTTGGCTTCCAGAGCCTTTTCATAGGGTATGCCCGCCTGCTCGGCGGCGCGGCGCACAATCAGTTCCTGCCTGGGGCCTTCCACGGAACCGGGGCAGACCGCGTTCACCCGGATGCCGAAGGGCCCCAGTTCGCTGGCAAGGCAACGGGTCAGGCCGATCACGCCCATCTTTGACGCGCAGTACGGAGAACGGCTGGGCAAAGGCCGTTTGGCGGAAACAGAGGCAATGTTGACGATGCTGCCCTGCTTCTGGCGCTTCATTGCCGGCACCACATGCTTGCAGGCCAGAAAAACCCCGTCCAGATTGACCCCCGTGCATTGGCGCCATTCTTCAAGGCTGAGGTTCTCCACATACGCGTGGGGGCCGGCAATGCCCGCGTTGTTGACCAGAATGTCGATCCGCCCGTGCCGCTCAAGAGCGAACGCGGCCAGCGCCGCCAGATCCGCCTCGTCCGTCATGTCCGTCCGGAACGCGGCATGATGGCCGCCGCATGCGGCGCACAGTTCCCGCGCCGCGTCTCGGGCGGCTTCTTCCGCGATATCCGCGATGACCACCTTCGCGCCGCACCGGGCCAACTCGCGGCTGATGGCAAGTCCGATATTGAGCCCGCCGCCGGTGACGATGGCGACCTTGTTTTCCAACAGCATGCCGGTCTCCTTTTTCCTCAAAAAAATTAGTTATTCTCTACAATTGCATTTCGACTGGACCAATATTTCCGGACGACCGGACCGAGCAGCATCAGCGCGGTGACGATGAACAGGAACAGGGCAATGGGGTGTTCGGTAAAAAATCTGTATATTTCTCCATGCTTGAACATCACGGCCTGGCGCAGGCTCGATTCGAACTGGTTGCCCAGCACCAGCCCGATGACCAGCGGCGCCAGCGGCACGCCGAAATACCGGAACAGCACCCCCACAAAACCGGCCAGAACCGTGATGGTCAGATCGCTCATGCTGTTGCGCACGCTGAACGAGCCCAGCAGGCACAGAATGGTGATCAATGGCAGAAACAGGGATTCCGGCAGTTTCAGCAGATAGGTGAATCCTCTGGCCACCAGAATGCCTATGGGAATTAGCAGAAGACTGGCAATCACAAGGACCAGAAAGATGGAGTACACGATGACCGGACTGTCCACCATCAGCCGTACGCCCGGCGTAATGCCGTGAATGATCAGAGTGGCCAGCATGACCGCGGTCACAGCGTCACCGGGCAGCCCTAGGGCCAGCGAAGGCACCAGCGCTCCGCCCGTCACGGCGTTGTTGGCGGATTCCGGCGCGATGATCCCGTCCGGTTCGCCCTGGCCCATCAGATGCCTGCGGGGCGAAGAGCGTTTGGCCTCGCCGTAGCTGATGAACACGGCTGTGGACGCCCCCGTGCCCGGCAGTACCCCGATGAACGCACCGATAACCGAGGATTTCAGCAGTACTCCCAGCCGGGGTTTCCATTCGGCCCATGACGGAAATTTCATACCCGAGCAGCTGATGATGCTGGTAATTTTTTCCCGCGCGATGATGTCCACGCGGGCCAGCACCTCGCTCAGGGCAAAGACCCCCACCAGCACGGCGATCAGGTCCACGCCGCCGGACAGGGAAAAAATGCCGAAGGTGAAACGCACGTCGCCGGACATGGGATCCTGTCCGATAATGGCCAGCATAAGGCCGCACAGGCCGGAAAACAGCCCCTTGACCTGACTGCCCTCGGAAACCGTCGAAATGCAGGTCAGCCCCATAAGAATCAGGGCAAAAGTTTCGACCGGGCCGAAACGCATGGCCAGCGCCGCCAGTTGGGGTGCGGCGAACAGCAGCACCATGCAGGAAAAAAGCCCGCCCAGAACGGACGCCATGGTCGCCCAGCCCAGGGCCAGTTCCGCCTGGCCTTTGCGGGCCATGGCAAAACCGTCAAAGCAGGTGGCAGCCGAACTGGGAGTGCCCGGCGTGTTGATCAAAATCGCGGAGATGCATCCGCCGTAGATGGAACCCGCGTACACGCCCACAAGCAGCGAAATGGCGGGCACGTTCGGCATGGCATACGTGAACGGCAGACACAGGGTTATGCCGATCACCGCCCCCAGTCCCGGCAATGCCCCCACGATCACGCCGATTATCGTGCCCACGAGAACTGAAAGAAGGGTGGCGGCATCCAGCAGGCCGACCAGCGCCGCGGCGAAATGTTCCATATTATCCCCCGAAAGTGAGCGACAAGGTCGGCAGATAAAACTGGAGAATGTTCCGGAACAGGTAATCAACGCCCAGAATGTACGCAACGGCGAAAGGAACAAGAACGGCAAGCCGCCTGTACCCGAGGAAGAACGCCATGGCGATGAAGAACGCGCTGCCGACCGGAACAAATCCGCCGTGCATGAACAGCGCGACGAAAAGCGCCATCAGCAGAAAAACGGCCAGAACCCGGCCCCACAGGAACGCCTGCGCCTCTTTGCGGCCGCGCAGGGCCCCCCGGATGATGCCGCAGGCGCACAGCAGCCACAGGACGAGGACGATACGGGGAAAGAACATGGGCCCAACGGAGATATCCTGCGCCATATCCTCATAGCGGGGGGAAAACGTGTGCCAGAAAAGCCCCCCACCGGAAAGCAGCAGCACAATGCCGAAAAAACATTCCAGCCTTGCATACGTCATGGCACGCCTCCAGCAGCCGGGAGCCGCGCGGCATGCCCGCGCCGCCCCCGGCCGCGGAATTATTTCTTTTTCAGGCCGAATTGCCTCAGGTACTTTCCGTACAGTTCATATTCGGCTTTATAAAAGGCCGCGAACTCTTTGGAATTCAAATAGGCGGGCACCATGTCCGTACGTTTGCATATCTCGGCGAACTCCGACGATTCCACGATCTTTTTCGCCGCGGCGTCCAGACGGGCATGAAGGTCCGCCGGCAGATTTTTCGGTCCCATGAAACCGTGCCAACCAGAGAAATTGGGCACATCAATGCCCATTTCCTTGAACGTGGGCACATCCGGAAACGCCGCCATCCGCTTTTCCGCGAAAATACCCATGCCGAGAAGGTCGAACTGCCGGATAATGACGGGAGGATCGGCGTAGAACTGTGTCGTGCCGGAATTGATCGAGATAATGGCGCTGCCGGAATCTTTCGCGGGAATATGGCCGATTTTCACGCCCAACGCATCGAAAAGGGCCTGCATGGAAACGTGGGGGGAAGAGCCGGGTCCGCTGGAAGCGAAAAAGTACTTGCCCGGATTGGCTTTCAACAGTTCAACGGCTTCCTTGAAATTTTTCCAGGGCACGTTTTTGGGGCTGACCACGGCCACAGGGTTGTTCGTGACCAGGCTGATCGGGGTCAGGTCCTCCCAGGAATAGGGCAGTTCGCGCAGATTGGGCTGCGAGGACAAGGTTCCCACCGGCAGATAGGCCAGGGTGTACCCGTCGGGTTTTGCCGCGGCGAGTTCGGCCGCCCCCATTGTCCCGCCGGCGCCGACCACGTTCTTGACCACGATGGTGGCGGACAGTTCCTTGGCCAGCAGAGTGCTGAAGCTGCGGCCCATGATATCGGTCACGCCGCCCGCCCCGAAGCCGATGATCATGGTTATGGCGCGGTCGGGATAGGCCGCGGACGCCCCCGAAACGCAGAGCATGAGAGCGAAGCAACCGACACTTGACAACACGGCGAGTTTCTTCAGAAATCGTTTCATGGCCGGCATCCTCCTCAGGTTATGGTGCCACTGGTTGACGCTGGGTTATGGAACCGTTTCGGGAAAAAACATGGTTTCCGGCCTGGCCGGCGAGGTTTTCCGCCGGACGCCGGGGTTCGTCCGCAATCAGAAGCTGGGCCCCTCCGCATGGGCGACGCCGTACAGAACGCCCTGGCGAAAAACCCGGCAAGGAAGAATGCGCTGGGCGCCGGAAAATTCCGTTCCCCCGGATGCATCGCAAAACCGGAATTCGCCGTCCCGCAGGGTGAACAGCGTGATGTCCGCTGCCGAGCCCACGCGCAGGGATCCTTTTCCCTTGTCCGGGAAAAAGGCCCGCGCTGGGTTGCGGGTGGTCATCGCGACGATTTCCCGCAACGAAAGCCCCAGAGCGAGAAGTTTCGACAGGGCGACCCCGAAGTTTTTGCCCACAGCCTGCCTGCCGAAACTGGTCATGTCCGTGCTGATGATGTCCGGCTTGTGCCCGGCGGCCAGAGCCAGTTCAAACGATTGCTT
>JAVBOK010000086.1:0-79365 GCA_031550605.1 Desulfovibrionaceae bacterium
CAAATTATGCGCTATATTCGGTGCTACAACGAGCAGTCCGCCCACCCCTTCAGGTGGACTTATGAGGGAACTCCTTTGTCGGCATAAATCATATCTATTTCATGAACGTGACACTAGGCATGCAAAAAACGGCGCACGCGCCGTTTTTTGCATGCCGCAGATTGATGACAAATCCCGTCCAACCGGGGTTTGGAGCGGCAGCCCCAAGAAATTGATGAGTCCCGATCCTAGTTGCCAGTGGGAACGTTGAGGTCGTCCACAATGGACGACACGCCGGGAACCATGCCCGCGCGCAGCAGCATATCCTGCTTTTCCTGGCAGGAGCTGATCATCCCGCTCAGGCTCACGACACCATTGCGAGCCCTGACGGCGACATCGCTTTTGTACGGACCCATGGCGGCAGTCACCTCCCGGGTCAGGGACAGATCAGAGGAACTGGCAGCGCTCGCCGGAACAGGGGAGGAAACCAGCATCAACATCACAACAGCACAACCCGCCATAAAAGAAAAAAATTTCTTTGACATAACATACTCCATAAATACATATAGTATAAACGCTATACAGCGTATGAATTTGTAAATAATGCGACAATAAAAAAAAGCAAGTGCTTCTCTGGAATTTTTTGTTTCATGCAGACACCGCGGGAAAGAGGAAAATTTGCAGCGATTGCTTCAGCATGCAGTGCCTGTAGCAATTTTTTTGATACCGTATGAGTACATAGAGCGATAACAAAAACGGCGCATGGGCGCCGTTTTTGTCTCGGGACTACCGACAACCGTCGGCAGCCCGCCGGAAAGCGAAGGGGACATGCCTCCCCCGTTTTTCTTACAACCCGTAGCTTTTGACCATGGTTTCAATGCGGTCGCGGGAAGCGCCAAGGCGCTTGCCCAGCTCTGCGCGGTACGCGGCCAGATCCTTGACGGGCTTCTTGGCCACGCCTTCTTTCATGGCGGCTTCGGCCACGGCGGAAGCCACCCATTCGATCAGGCGAAGGTCCAGAGCCTTGGGAATGATGTAGTCGATGCCGAACTTCAGCTCTTTAACCCCAAAGGCCTGCAGCACATAATCGGGCACGGGTTCTTTGGCCAGTTTGGCGATGGCGTGGGCCGCGGCGATTTTCATGCCCTCGGTGATGGCGGTGGCCCGCACGTCAAGGGCGCCCCGGAAAATGAAGGGAAATCCGATCACGTTGTTGACCTGGTTGGGATAGTCGGAACGGCCGGTACCCATGATGGCGTCGGGCCGGGCGGCTTTGGCGTCGGGATAGGATATTTCGGGATCGGGGTTGGCGCAGGCGAAGATGATGGGGCACTTCACATGCATGCTCTTCACCATGTCCTGGCTGACCACGCCCTTGGCGGAAACGCCCAGGAACGCGTCCGCGTCCTTCATGGCTTCCGCCAGGGAAGCGTAGGCTTTCTTGGTGGCGAATTCTTTTTTCTGTTCGTTCAGGTCGGTTCTGCCCTGATGGACGTGCCCTTTGGAGTCGAACATCAGGATGTTTTCCGGGTCGGCGCCCATATTTCTGTACAGACGGCCGCAGGCGACGGCGGCCGCGCCCGCGCCGGAAATGACGATGCGGCAGTTTTCGATTTTCTTGTCCGCGATTTCCAGCGCGTTGATC
Organism: Desulfovibrionaceae bacterium; assembly: GCA_031550605.1. Taxonomy (GTDB): domain Bacteria; phylum Desulfobacterota; class Desulfovibrionia; order Desulfovibrionales; family Desulfovibrionaceae; genus FLUQ01. The sequence continues at coordinate 1,625 of JAVBOK010000086.1, forward strand.
ATGCCCGCGCCGGAAATGATGGCCGTGCCGTGCTGGTCGTCATGGAACACCGGAATGTTCATTTCTTTTTTCAGCTTGTCTTCGATGTAGAAACATTCCGGAGCCTTGATGTCTTCCAGGTTGATGCCGCCGAAGGTGGGTTCCAGGGCTTTGACCACTTCGCAGATGGTGTCGGGGTCGGTGGCGGCGAGTTCGATGTCATAGACATCCACGTCAGCAAAGATTTTGAACAACACGCCCTTGCCTTCCATAACCGGCTTGCCGGCTTCGGGGCCGATGTTGCCCAGGCCCAGCACGGCGGTGCCGTTGGAAACGACGGCTACCAGGTTGCCCTTGCCCGTGTATTCGTACACGTCCTCTTTGTTGGCGTGGATGGCCATGCAGGCATCCGCGACGCCGGGGCTGTAGGCCATGGAAAGATCTTTCTGACCGCGGCAGGGTTTGATGGACATGACTTCCAGTTTACCCTTGCGGACCTGGGAATGGTAATCAAGAGCCTCTTGTTTGGTGAACAGAGCCATAACGGCCTCCTGATATGGTTGCCGGGGGCGGTACACAATGAAGCCCCCTGATTGTGATTCTCTTAAGCCATAGCAGATGCCGGGGAAAAAAAACAATGAATTCTCCCGTCTGTGATAAAATGCACAATAAGGATCATCGATTTAATAACTAAGAAGCACAAAAAGGCCGCGAGCGGTACGCGGCCTTTTTGATGCACACGGCGGGGGGATCACAGCCCGGCGGCTTTCAGGTCGGGCTGCACGTACAGTTCGCCGCCCACGGAATCGTTAATGACCAGCAGGGGGAAGTTTTCCACTTTCAGTTCGCGCAGAGCTTCGGGGCCCATTTCCGGAAAGGCCACCAGCTTCGCCTCTTTGATGCAGGTGGAGAGCAGCGCGCCAGCGCCGCCGGTGGCGCCGAAGTACACGCAGCCGTGATCTTTCAGGGACTGGATCACCGCCGCGTTGCGCACGCCTTTGCCGATGCTGGCCTTGACGCCCAGCGAATGCAGGCGGGGCGCGAAAGCGTCCATGCGGTAGCTGGTCGTGGGGCCGGCGGATCCGATGGCGTATCCCGGCGGCGGCGGGGTGGGACCGACGTAGTAGATTACCGCGCCTTTCAGATCGATGGGCAGAGATTTGCCCTCGTCCAGCAGGTCGTTGAGTTTTTTGTGGGCCGCATCCCGGCCCGTGTAGATGGTGCCGGACAAAAACACCACGTCGCCGGCCCGCAGCATGCGGGCGTCCGCATCCGACAGGGGGGCGGTCAGTTTGTATTCTGCCATTACAGTTCCACCTCCTCGTGCCGGGCGGAATGGCACTGAATATTGACGGCCAGAGGCAGGCTGGCGAGGTGGCAGGGGCTGGTTTTGATCTTGACCGCGAGACAGGTGGTTTTGCCGCCCAGGCCCATGGGGCCGATGCCCAGTTTGTTGACGGCGTCCAGCAGTTCCTTTTCCTTGGCTGCCAGATCCGGATCGGGGTTCACGTCGTCGAGCTTTCGCAAGAGCGCCTGTTTGGCCAGAATGGCGGAATGCTCAAAGGTGCCGCCGCAGCCGACGCCCACGATGACGGGCGGACAGGGGTTGGAACGCGAATCCGCCACCCGCTGGATAACGAATTTTTTCACGCCTTCCCAGCCTTCGGCCGGGGCCAGCATATGCACGCGGGACATGTTTTCGGCCCCGCCGCCCTTGGCCATCAGGGCGATGCGGATTGTGTCCCCCGGCACGATGTTGAAGTGGATGACCGCCGGGGTGTTGTCCCCGGTGTTCTTGCGGGTAAAGGGATCGTTGGCCGATTTGCGCAGATAGCCGTCCTGGTATCCCTGGCGCACGCCTTCGTTGATGGCTTCGCGCAGATCCTGCCCCGTGACGTGCACATCCTGCCCCAGATCGACGAACAGCACGGCCAGGCCCGTATCCTGGCACAGCGGCAGGCCCGTTTCCGCCGCCAGTTTGGTGTTTTCTTCCAACTGGCGGAACACTTCTCTGGCCGTCGCGCTTTCCTCCCGCGCGGCGCCCGCCGCCATGCATTTCTGCACATCTTCGGGCAGGTAGCGATTGGCGTGCATGCACATATGGCGCACGGCCTTGGTTATTTCTTTCGCGTCAATGGTGCGCATTTCTCACCTCAAACCAGTTTCGCCAGCAGGCTTTTAGGCAGATAGCGCTTGATGGCGGTGATGCCCATCTTGCGGCGCAGGAAACCGAGCTGGTTCTGCAGCGGCAGTTGCTTGGGGCAGACGTCTTCGCAGGCCAGAAGGCCCATGCAGCCGAAAATGCCGAAATCCGTTCCGATGAGTTCGAAATGCTGCTCGTCGGTGCGTTCGTCGCGCGGATCAATGACAAAGCGGGCGATGCGGTTGAGCGCCGCCGCGCCCATGAAATCGGGCCGCATGCGGGCCGTGCCGCAGGCCGCGATGCAGCAGCCGCACTCGATGCAGCGCTCCAGTTCGTAGACCTGTTCCGCAACGGCATTGTCCATGCGGTCTTCCTGCCGCGTGGGGTCGGCTTCCTTTCTGGTGTGGATCCAGGATTCCGTCTTCTGGTACATTTCGCGGAACCAGACACCCGTGTCCACGGCCAGATCGCCGATCAGCTTGAAGATGGGCAGGGGGTACAGCACGATCCTGTCCGGCAGGGTTTTGGTCTGGGTCTGGCAGGCCAGACCCGGTTTGCCGTTGATGACCATGGCGCACGAGCCGCAGATGCCCGCGCGGCAGCAGAAATCGAACATCAGGCCGGGGTCCTGTTCTTCGCGCAGACGGGTCAGCGCGATGAACAGGGTCATTTTGTCCGTTTCCTCCATGTAGAACGTCTGCATGTGGGGAGCGGAATTCGCATCATGGGGATTGTAGCGGAATATTTCAAATTGCAGTTTCCTGCCCATATTTCACCTCGATTGGTAGGCTATGCCTTTTTCGTGATAGTCCGCGCCTTGACCATTTCGGGATCGGCCGGGATGATTTTGCCGCCGCCGTAACCACGTTCGCCCGGGGGCAGTTCGAAGACCGGGGAAGCATCCTCATAGGCCAGGGTGGGCAGGTCGTCGCCCGGTTTCCAGGTGGCCAGCGTGCGGTTCAGCCAGTCGCGGTCATTGCGTTCCGGATAGTCTTCGCGGGTATGGCTGCCGCGCGATTCGCGCCGTTCCAGGGCCGCCTTGGCGATCATCAGGCCGAGTTTGATCTGGCCTTCAAGCTTCAGGGCGGCGGCCAGTTCGGCGTTGGCGCCCGTGCCGTTGGATACGAGCCCAACTTTGCCGGCTCTGGCAAGGGCTTCCTGCAGCACGCCGACACAGCGGGCCAGGCCCGTTTCATTGCGGAACACGAAGCAGTCTTCCATCAGGGCGTTTTGCAGCACTTCGCGCACTTCGTAGACTTTTTCCTTGCCGTTCTTACGGGAGACAAGGTCGCCGATGCGCTCCTGCTGCCGTTTCACGGCGTCGGCCGCGGCGGCGGTGCCGAAACTGGTTTCATAGCCTTTGAGGAATTCGACGATTTTTTTGCCGATAATGCCGCCGGCGACCACGGTTTCCGCCAGGGAGTTGCCGCCCAGGCGGTTGAAGCCGTGCATGTCCCAGCAGGCGGCCTCGCCGGCGGAGAATAGGCCCGTCAGCCCGTAGGCGGCGCCGTCTTGGTCCGTCCGGATGCCGGACATGGTGTAGTGCTGCGTGGGCCGCACGGGGATCAACTGATACCGGCAGTCGATGCCCAGGAAGTGTTTGCAGATGTCGTCCACCTCGCGCAGCTTGGTGGACAGGTGCTTGTCACCCAGGTGCCGGATGTCCAGCCACAGGTGTTCGCCGTAAGGGCTTTTCACGCCCTTGCCCGCGCGCATGTGCTCGGTCATGCGGCGCGCGACCACGTCGCGGGAGGCGAGTTCCGCCTTTTCCGGCTCATAGATGTGCATGAAGCGTTCTTCGTTGACATCCAGCAATGTGCCGCCGTCGCCGCGGCAGCCTTCGGTGACCAGGATGTCGGTGGGCACGATGCCGGTGGGGTGGAACTGCACGGCCTCCGGGTTGCCGATGGGCACGACCCCCGTATCCATGGCGATGATGTGGCCGCCGCCTTCGTTGATGACCGCGTTGGTGGTGGCCTTGTAGATGCGGCCGAATCCGCCGGTGGCGATGGCCACGGCTTTGGCCCGGAACACTTCCAGTTCGCCCGTGCGCAGGGACCGGACCACGGCGCCGGAACAGGTCACGCCGTCATGGATCAGGGCGATGGCTTCGCGGCGGTCCATGACCCGGATGCCCAGTTGGGCGGCCCGGTTGTCCAGGGTGCACATGACCGCGTGGCCCGTGCCGTCGGACGTGTAGCAGGTGCGCCATTTGGCCGTGCCGCCGAACGCGCGGGCGGTGATCAGCCCCTCTTTTTCCTGTTTTTCTTCTTTTTCAAAGCGTTCGCCGGCTTTGAAATAATAATCCTTGCCGGCCACCACGCGGTTCCAGGGCACGCCCCAGGCCGAAAGCAGGCGCATTTCAATGGGGGCCGCGTCGGCGAAAAGCCGGGCCACTTCCTGGTCCGCGCCCCAGTCGGAGCCTTTGACGGTGTCGGCAAAGTGCACGTCGGGGCTGTCGCCTTCGCCCATGACGCTGTTGCCCAGCGCCGCCTGCATGCCGCCCTGGGCCGCGGAAGAGTGCGAGCGCCGCGCCGGGACGATGGACAGGCAGACGACGTCGAAGCCGTTGACGGCGGCCTCAATGGCCATGCGCTCGCCGGCCAGCCCGGCGCCGATGACGAGAAGGTCGGAAATGTGGGTCTGCATATGGCTTTCCTCCGGTCAGGCCAGCGTTACGAAACGGATGATGGTCAGCAGGCCGACGACCATGAATGCGGCGAAAAGGATCAGTTCGGCGCGTTTGGCCTTGGGCCGGGTGGCGGTGGAGATGAGGCCCCACTTGACCCCGATGCGGTAAAACCCGACGCTGACGTGCAGTTCAACAACGGGCAGCAGGATCAGATAAAAAATGGTCCAGCCGTGGCTGGCGACTCTGGCCGCGGACTTGGCCGCGGTGATGGGCAGATCGTTGAGCACCACCCACATGTGGATGCCGCCCATGATCAGAATGATCATGGCCGTGCCGGCCTGGACCAGCCACAGCCATGTGTCGCGATGTTTCAGCAGCCTGGCGTGGGACCAGATGGTTTTCTGGTCGGCGGCCGTGAAAGGCATTTTGCGGGCCGCAAGGATGAAGTGGACCAGAAAAATCAGGAAAATGGCCGGGCCGCCCAGTTGCGCCATGTACGTCGCCTCAAAGAACCAGGCGATGGCGTTCATCAGCTTGGGCGATATGATCACGGAAGAAACCAGGATCATATGGGACCACATGAACAGAATGAGACAGGCGCCCGTCAGCATTTGCAGCCAGTCGAGATATGCGTCGCGGCGGCCGGGGCGGGCAAGGTGCATGGTCGCGTCTACAGCCATGGAACCCTCCTACAGGTTGGCGGTGAAATGTGCGCGCAGGGTTCGGCCGTGCGCGGCACGAGACGAAGATGTCCAAACCTACCACAAGAATATGATGAAAGTACACCGGATTGGAGAGCTCTCCGCAATTGAGAAAGTGCGAACAATCCGCCAATTTTTTCAATGACTCGTGAAAATTAGCACAAATTAAAAAAAAAGCAATCGGGAAAATACGATACCGGGGGTTCCGGCTTTCAGTTTTCACGACGCCCAGTCATGTTCCGCAATCCGCCGAAAGAATCGCCGATCGGCAGCGCAGCGGGGATTGCTCCGAAACTACGGGGCAAAGGGGATGGCCGCGGGTTGTTTTTCCAGAATATCCACGACCGTAAAGCGGGCTGAAGCGGCATTGCCTGCTTCATCCACCAGGGAAATGTCGTGCTTGCCGGGCTTCAGAGGCCAGAGGAGCGACGCTCCTTTTTTCTGCGGGCCGAAAAATTCCTGGTCAATGAACCAGTATACGTTGCCCTTTGCTCCTTCGCAGGCCAGGGCGATGCTCTGTTCCGCCGCCAGGGGGGTGATGAAAAAGGTTGAGCCCGGCAGCGGCGCGGTGATGTCGATGCGCTCTTTGGCGGCAAAAGCCGTATTCCTGCGGGTCACGTAATCTTCCAGTTCCGCCGGGAGCAGGGTTTCGGTCCCGCCGGCCCTGACGGCGTGCATGGCGCAGGGCTGGGTCCGGGTTACGTCCCGGATGCGCCAGGCTTGCTGGCGGACGGGGCAGGCCGGGGACGCCGGCATGCCGGAAAGGGCGCAGGCCGTGAAGCGTTCCAGATTTTCAGGGGGCTGATACCAGGTCTGCTCTCCGGGGCGGACCGGGATGTCCCGAAGAATCGCCAGGGCCATCGGGGCGGCGACGGGCAGGCCCATCAGCCCGGGGTGGGGCCGCCCTTCCGGGTCGCCCAGCCAGACGGCCACGGTCAGGGCCGGGGTATAGGCTGCCGTCCAGGCGTCGCGCAGCCCGTATGAGGTACCGGTCTTGAAGGCGACGGCGCGGCCCTGGTCCAGCAGAGCCTGGCGCAGGACGGGCGACATGCGCCCAGTCTCGCGCAGGCTTTCTGTAATAAGAAAAGACGCGGCGGCGGAAAAAAGCCTGCTTTCGCCCAGCCGCCCCGGCCGCGCCTTTTCCGCCAGCGGGGTCATGGGACGCCGCAAACCCAGGGTCGCCAGGGTTGAATAGGCCTGCAGCGTCTGCAGCAGCGTCACCTCGCAGCCGCCCAGGGCCAGGGAGTCGCCGTAATGGCCGGCGGGCCGGTCAAGATGCGCGAATCCCGCATCGCGCAGGCTTTGCAGGACGGCTTCGCCCCCGGCCATGCGCAACACCCGCACCGCCGGGGCGTTCAGGGAATTGGCCAGAGCGGACGCGGCGCTGACCGGGCCGCGATAGACGCGGTCATAATTGCGCGGGGCCTCGCCGGCGAAGGACAAAGGCGTATCGGCCAGCAGGGACACGGGCAGCAGCCGGCCCTGTTCCACAGCCCGCAGATAGACAAAGGGTTTCAGAGCGGAACCGGGAGAACGCGGCGCGTTGCCGCAGTCCACCCACTGGCGTCTCTCGTCCAGGTCGAAACGGGCGTTGCCCACATAGGCGGCAAGCGCGCCGGTCCGGTTGTCCATGATGCCGCCGGCTGCGGTAATCTGGGGGGGGAACAGGCGCAACTGCTCGTGCAGCCGCCGCTCCAGCGCATTTTGCAGAAACGGATCCAGCGTGGTGCGCACCGGGTGCGCGCCCTTTTCCCACCAGCCGCCGGGCAGGGCGCGAAAGGCGATGTCCGCGAAATGGCGGTGGTCCTTGGGTATGGCGGAACGGCCGGGGGGCAGTTTCTCCAGCAGGGCGAGGCGCAGCCGCTCTTCGGGAATGGTTCCCCGCAGCCGAAGTTGCCGGAGGATGGCGTTCCGGCGCTCCAAGGTCTTTTCCGGGTTTTTGTCCGGCCGGTACACGGAAGGCCCGCGCAGCATTCCAATAAGCAGCGCCGATTCCGCCAACGACAGTTCCGCCGCCTTTTTGCCGAAATAGCTGCGGGAAGCGGCTTCCACTCCCCGCACGGGGCCGCCGAAAGGCGCCCGGTTCAAGTAGAGCTCAAGAATTTCCCGTTTGCTCAGACAGCGTTCCAGATTCACGGCCTGCGCAAATTCGCGGACCTTGCTGCGCCACGTGCGGGCGCTGGGATAGGTCAGGCGGATGACCTGGCTGCTGATGGTCGATGCGCCCGAAACCACCGTTCCGGCGCGCAGATTCTGCCATACGGCGCGGGCAAGGGCCAGAATGTCCATGCCGAAGTGGCCGTGAAAGCGTTTGTCTTCCACCGCGACCGCGACCAGAGGCAGCCAGGGGCCCATGCGGTCCAGGGGTACGGGCAGGCAGTATTCCTCGCGGCTGGACAGGCGCGCGTGAAAAAGTTCGCCCCTGGCGTCGAGCAGGGCCGGGGATACGGGCCATGTCCGCACGTCGGGCAGGGGGGAGGGCGTGGCCAGAAGCAGCGCGGCGACGCCCGAAACCGCGATCAGGGCCGCAAGGGCAAGGGCGCGCGCCAGCCGGCGCCGGAAAAAGGAAAAACAAAGGGGATGTTTCATGGAATATCGGGTGGCAGTTTGCTCGTATGGTTGCCAGGATACAGAAAAAAAGCGGAAAAATCCAGTGCCGGCCATCGCCCGGGGCAGGCCGCGCGATGGCGGCAGAATCCTGTCCGGGGCGTTGCGGATCAGGAGCGGACTCAGGGAACGCCGCCACATGGTCCGGACTTGTGCGCTTGTTTTTCAGGGCCGCGATGCGACGCCATTACGCGGCGACAAGCCCGCGGCTGGACCGGAATGATCCGGACCCCCCGGCCGGCTATCCGCAAGGAACGGAAAGAGCATCTCCCCGGCGGCCAGCAGTTCCGCGTCCGCCCCATAATCCCCGACCAGCTGCAGCCCGAGCGGCAGGCCGCCCTGGCCGCGCCCCGCGGGGAGGCACAGCGCCGGCAGGCCCGCCAGGGACCAGGGCTGGTTCATTACCGGGTCGCCCGTGACGTGCAGGCCTTTGTCCGCTTCGCCCACGGCGGCGGGGCAGACAAAGGCGTCAAGGCCGTGGTCGCGCATCAGGCCGCGCAGACGCCGCCGCAGTTCCTGTTGCGCCTCATGCCCGGCCGCGACGGCTTCGTCGCCAAACCCGCGTCCGGCGAGGATCTGTTCGCGCGTTCCCGGCCGGTACATGGCTGCGTACCGGTCGAACCAGGGGGCATGGGTTTGCGCCAGTTCAGCCCAGGCCAGTTGGACCGTGCGCCGATTCAGCGTTGCAATGTCGTCCAGGCAGGGCGTTTCGACGCATTCCACCCGGCCTCCGCAGGGTGCGGCCAGCGCGGCCAGCGTGGCGCGGAAACGGGCCAGGGCGTCCGGGGCCGCCTGATTCAGATACGGCCCGGCGGGAATGCCCAGGCGCAGCTGCCGCGGGGCCTTGGTCCGCGTCAGGTCCGGCATGACGGCGCCGGCAACGGTCGCGATTTCCGCGGGCGTGGCGCAGAAAAAGCCCACATGGTCCAGGCTGGGGGAAAAGGGTATGGCTCCGTCCGCGGGAACACGGCCGTACGAGGGTTTGAACCCCGTGATGCCGCAGAAGGACGCGGGCCGGATGATCGAACCCAGGGTCTGCGAGCCGAGAGCCAGGGGAAAGAACCCCGCCGCGACCCCGGCGGCGGAACCGCTGCTGGATCCGCCCGGCGTGTGCGCGCGGTTGTGCGGGTTGGCGGTGGCAGCCGGTTCCCGCGAGGCGAATTCCGTGGTGGCTGTGATGCCGACAACGATGGCCCCGGCGCGGCGCAGCGCGCCCACCAGGGACGCTTCCGGCCCGGTGAAAAGGTCGGCGGGCAGAAGGGACCCGCAACGGATGCGCCGCCCTTTCGTCCGGTACAGGCCCTTGACTCCCGCGGGCGCCCCGAACAGGGGCGGCCGCGCGTTTGCGTCGGGCCAGGCGGCGAGCAGGGCATCCAGGTCGCGCAGCACCCGGTCCCGGTCGGGAATTTCGCTTTCAAACACGCGCAGGTCGGGCTCGAATGTTTCGATGCGCGCGAACATGGCGTCATACAGGGCGCGCAATTGCGCCGCATCCGCAAACCGGAAATCGTCGATGCCGGGGAACTGGAGCATGGCTACCTCGTGAATCCGCGGGCGGCGGGTCATCCGCCCAGGGGGACATAACCCGTTCTGGCGATCAGAGCCCGGCCTTCCGGGCCGGTCAGCCAGTCGATCAGGGCGGTCGTTTCCTTGCTGAGCGGCCCTTCGCGCACAACCGCATAAAAGGGCACGGTAAAGGGATAGCTGTTGTCCGCGATGCGGGCAGGGTCGGGGGGGATGCCGTTCACGGCCAGCAGTTTCAGCCCGGTGCCCTTCCGGGCGTTTTCCGGGCGGGGCGGCGCGCCGGGAATGACGGGCGCGCGGCGCATTTCCGTGGCGTACCAGCGGAAGGAATAGCCGATGGCGGACGATTCGTTCCGGTACTCGGCCACCTGGGTGATGATGCCGCCCATTTCCAGAATCAGTTCCTCGCGCAGGGGCGTGGCCGGTTTTTCATCCCGCATGACGAAGCGCCGCATGGCGGTCTGGCTGCCGGAATTTTCCGGCCGCTGATAGGCCGTGACGGCCGCGTCGGGTCCGCCGAAATCTTTCCAGTTCGTCTTTTTGCGGGTGTACATGTCCCGTATCTGCTCCGGGGTGAGGCTGCCCACCGGGTTGGATTCGTGGACCAGAAAAACGAAGGCTTCCCTGCCCAGGGGGATCAGGCGCAGCGCGATGCCGTTTTTTTCCGCCTCCCGCCGCTGCTCCGCCGAGGGTTCAAAGGCGAAGACGACGTCCGTTTCGCCGCGGATCAGGCCGGAATACGCCTTGCGCGTCGTGGTGCAGCGCAGGGCCGTCCGCCAGTCCCCGCCCTTCTCGTCAGCCCGGGACCGGCCGCCGGGTACGGGGGACGGCTCCGCGTACAGGGCTTTGAAGGCGGCCGCGTACAGGGGATAAAAGGCAGTGGAGCCGTCCATGCGGGGATAGTTGCCGGCAATGCGCAGGGACGGCTGCCTGTCCGGAACGGCCAGCAGGTTTTGGGCGGCAAAGGGGCTGTACAGATACAGCTCCGCCTCGTCCCGTACAATATTCTCCGTGTTCCAGACGGAGCGGGGGGAGATCAGCGTTGATTCGATGGCATGGATCTGCCAGCAGAGCAGGGCCGCCGGGCAGAGCAGCCCCGCGGCGGGCAGAAGGGCCGTCCCCCGCCGCCGGGGCGGGGAAGGCATCACGGCGGTGCCCTTGTCCGTGAGTTCACAGGTAAGAAAGCGGCTGGCCGCCGCTTCTGCCCGCCGGCCGGCGCCGGCCAGGACGATGCCCGCCAGAAAGGACAACTGGTAGAACAACCCGGCGCCGATACCCTGCCAGTCCTCGAAAATGGCGGGATAGAAGAGGCCGTACTGGGTCAGAAGGTCCGTGCCGAAGATGTGCCGCAAAAAGGCCGGCACGGCCGCGGGGTCCTCGGGCAGAAGACCCCGCAGATCAGCCAGCCACAGAATCTGGAACGGCGGCTGGCTGCACAGCCGGGTCAGCCGCCAGGCGGCGGTTTCGGCGGAATAGTCGCCGCCCGTGCTGTGCAGGGCAAAGGCCCAGAGCAGCATCAGCAGCGCGGGAAAAAGCAGAAAGGGCGGGCGGATCCGGCGCGGTCCGGCGGATGAACGGGTCAGCCGGCCGTACGCAAGACCGCAGACAAGCAGCGCCAGGCAGACGCAGGACGTAATTTTCCAGTACGGAGTCCGGAACCGGCCGGGATCGTAAAGCCAGGGCAGATATTCCGCGGCAAGGCCCGAACCGTGCTCCAGCCACAGGGCGAAAAGCGGTCCGGCCGTGCCGGCGAAAAGCAGCTGGAAAAAAACAGCCGTCAAGCAGGAGGCGATAGCACGCATCACGTCAGCCTTTTTTGCGGGCGGTCGGGTAGAGCATGCCCACTGTGAGATTGTCGCGTAACGGCTGGAAAAGCCCGTCCATGACGATCTCGTGGCCCGGATTTGTATGCGGATCCCCGCGGGGCAGAGGGGTACCCTGCTCCGGGCGGCGCGGCAGGCCGGGGCAACCAGGGCCGGCGCATCCAATTTTCTTTGCTGCCGCGGCGTTGCCGCCACGTGAGCCGCAAAAAAAGTTCATTGGCCCGGTGCTGCAAAAAGCTGTATTATTGCGGCACATCGGAATGAAGATGCGCTCGTCCTGCGGGGCAGCGCGCCGGGTTGTTTTTTGCCCCGGATCCGTGCATATTCCGGATGCAACCGCAAACGCGCCGCTGCCGGCGGAGCAACGGGCCTTGTCCCGGCTTATCCCGGCGGATGCGTTTTGTCCAGAGCGCGCCGGCGTCAAATTCCGTCAAATTTTTTTCCGGAGAATTTGTGATGCATCCGTTCCGCTCCGTCCTTTTCCCCTTGCTTGCGTTCGTTCTTTTCCTGCCCGCCTGCGCGCCGCAGAGCAAAAGTTCGGAACCCGTCTCCCCGGCTCCCGTCGTGGTGCAACTGCCGGGCGGCGTTTCGCTGTCCCTGCCGAAAAGCTGGGCTCCCGTGAACCCCTTGCCGGACAATCTGGCCGCCGCGCCCGTGGTCGCGGCCAGAGTGAACGCCAAAGGCACGCGGCTTGCCACGGTTTCCGTGCGGGACATGGCCGCGCGCAGGACCATCGGCCAGGACGGGCTCAGGGCCATGTCCGAAGCGGAGCGCACGGTTTTTCTCGATAAAAACACGGACGCGGCCCGGCAAGTGTTCAAAGACCGGGGCGAAGTGCTTTCCGTGGTTTCCCGCCTGCGCGAAATGAACGGCTATTGCTGCATCATGACCACGATAGAGTTCATTCCGGACGCGGACAAGGCGGACAAGTTGTCCACCACGGCCGTGCGGGCGGAATACATGCTGCCCGAACGCTATGTGTCGCTGACCGTGGAATACGGCACGCGCTCTCTCAACACGGCTCTGGACAACGATATCGAAGCCATCCTGGCGCTTTTCCGGCCGGCATGATCCTTGCCGCCGTCAGGCGCCGGAGCGGGCCTGCCTTGACAAGCCACGGCGTTGCGGAATTTGTCATCAACAGAACAGGATACGTGGAAAACGTATCCTGTTCTGTTTGAGAACGGCTTGCGTATTCGCCGGTTCCGGTAACGCCCTCTTGACATAATTTCATTTTCAATCAAAAAAGAAAAAAATATATCAAACTACATCATAAATATAACGGATCGCGCCTGCCGAAATTGCGCAAGCCGATTTTTTTTCTTACTGCCGGGTCTGCCGTTTCGTGCAGCGGCATGTTTGCAAATGATCCATTTTGTCAGAGTGCTCTGGATGGTTACGGAGAAAATCCGGCAGGCGTGATCTGCCCGATACCGAGGAGGCCAGGAAGACAATGATGCATGGTTCGGAGAGGAAAAGGAAAATTATCGACGGCGCCTTGATTTCCATGTTTTTCTATCACTTCTACATAGCGCTCACCGGACTGCCGGAACCGCTTTCCGTTCGTTCCATCCACGTTTCCTTTGTTCTGTTTCTCGGGTTTGTCAGATATCGGTTTTCCTCCAAAGACAAGTCCACAGAGGTTCCCTGGTATGACTGGGCGCTTGCCTGCGCCGGGGTCGTTTCCGCGGTGTACATGCATCTGCGCTACGAAGAGATCACCCTGCGCATGCCCTATTTTGACCCCTTGACGCCGGGAGAATGGGGCATCGGGATCATGACCCTGGTTCTGGTCCTTGAACTGACCCGCCGGAGCATCGGTTGGACCCTGCCCATCCTGGTGCTCCTTACCATCGTCCACAGCGTGTTCGGGCCGCATTTTCCCGGCATGCTCAACCACCCGGGCATTCCTCTGCAAAATGTCATCGACCACCTGTTTCTGACCAGCAACGGGCTGTATGGCGCGTTGACCTCTCTGTCCCTGGCGGAAATTTTCATGTTCATCACCTTCGGGGCCTTTATCCAGGTCGTGGGCGGAGAAGCGTTTTTCACCCAGGTTGCGGAAGGGGCCACAAAAAATCTCATCGGCGGGCCGGCCAAGTCCGCGGTCATCGGCAGTTCCCTGTTCGGATGCGTCAGCGGCAGCGGGGCGGCCAACGTATACGCCACCGGCGCCATCACCATCCCCATGATGAAGCGCGCCGGGTTCAAAGCCGAATTCGCCGCGGCCGTCGAAGCCTGCGCCTCCACGTTGGGGCAGATCATCCCCCCCGTCATGGGCGCGTCCGCCTTCCTGATCGCCGAATTCAGCCGCAGGCCGTATCTTGACGTGGCCTACGCGGCGGTGTTGCCGTCCATCTTTTATATCTATGCGATTTACCTGGCAGTGCACATGGAAGCCAAAAAGATGGGCATCGGCGTGTACCAGGGGGCGGAAGAAATCCCGCCCATCAGAAAGACGCTGACGGATTACGGGCATCTGCTGCTGCCCGTCGCCGCCCTGGTATTCTTTCTGGCGGAACGCCGCACCGCCTATTACGCCGCAACCATGTCCACGATCGCCATCGTGCTGGTCGCGTTTTTGCGGGCCAACACCCGGCTGACCGTGGCCAAGTTTTTGGAAGGGCTGCGCAATTCCATCTGGCGTCTGGTCTCCATCGCGACCACGCTGTTTTGCGCCGGCACCGCCGTTGCGGTGCTGCAGACCACGGGCGTGCCGTTCAAGTTCAGCAACTTCATCATCCAACTGGCGCAGGGGAACCTGCTGGTCACGCTTGTTCTGGTGGCCGTCACCGTCATCGTTTTGGGAATGGGGCTGCCCGTCAGCGGCGCGTTTCTGATCGCCGCGCTGTTCGGCGCGCCGGCCATGATCGAACTGGGCGTCGATCCCTTTGTCTCCTACATGTTCATCTTCATGTTCGCCATGACCTCCATGATCACCCCGCCCGTGTGCATTTCCACCTTCGCCGCGGCGTCCATAGCGGGAACGGACTTCATGAGGACGGGGCTGCGCGGGGTGGCGCTGGGCTTTTCCGCGTATATCATCCCGTTCATGGTGGTATACAACCCGACGCTGCTGAGCATTTTCGATCAGGGGATTTTTTTCGCGGCCCAGTCCTTTTTCTCCACGCTGCTGGGGATCTCTTCATTCGTGATCGGGGTATCCGGCATGTTCCTGATGCGCCTGAACGCCGTGCAGCGCATTATCCTTATCGTCATGGGCTGTGGCCTGATCTGGCCCGGAACGGTCTCGGACCTCATGGGTCTGGCGGGTTTCGCTTTTGTATACGTCTGGCAGAAGTATTTCCAAAAGCAGGACGGCCCGGCGACGGCCGGGTCCGCGTAAAGGAGCGGAGAGGATGAAAAAATTTCTTGCGTTGTGCGTGGTGGTTTTGATGGCGTTCGGCGTGGGGCCTGTCCGGGCGAAGGATTACGCCCTGACCTTCCATACCGGCGCGGTCGGCGGCCTGTACATGGAAGCCGGCGTCGTCTGGGCGGAACAACTGCAGACGGCCATCCCCGGCCTGAAAATTTCCTGCATCCTGGGGGGGGCGGCGACCAATCCGATCATCGTCGCCCGCGGCAAGCCCAACGAAGTGATTTCCATAACCGATCTGGTTGTGGGCATGGACGCCACAAAAGGGACCGGCGAATATGAAAAACGCCTGCCCGGCGGGACCCGCGCCCTGCGCGCGCTGTGGCGCTTCAACGTGAACAGCTGGGCGCATATTCTGGTCCGGCCGGAGGCTATCCCCGCGGGCGTCACGACCTTTGGCGAACTGCTGGCGAAAAAGACCAAACTGCGGGTGCTGCTCAAATCCAGGGGCACGGGCGACGAGATCTTCGCGCAGCGCCTGTTCGCCAGCTACGGCCACAGCTACGACTCGCTGAAGGCCAAAGGCATGTCCATCACCTTCAACAATCCTTCGGACATGGCCACCCTGATGGTGGACGGGCACGCCGATGTCTGCATCGCCACCACGCGCACGCCGGCGGCATATATCCTGGATATGGAATCATCCATCAAGGGGCTGCAGTGGCTGGCCATCGACAAGCCCAATGCGGAAAAGCTGCGTGACCAGTTCGGCTACATCATGGCCGCGCAGCCGTCGGGAGATTACTCCAGCCTGACCCACGACAATCTGACGCTGGCTTTTGACCACATCACCATCGTGCACGAAGGCATGGATGAGGAACTGGCCTACCGGATCACCAGGACCGTGCTCGGCGCGCCGGAGAAAATTCGCGGCGCCGTGCCGTCCATGCGGACTTTCGACGTGAAAATAGCCGGCAAGGACACCATGATCCCGCTGCACAAGGGCGCGATCCGGGCATACAAAGAGTTGGGACTGCCGTACGACGACAAATAGATGTGCAAAACAGCAAGGAGTTGCCCGATGAAGAGAACGTTTGCCTTCCTGATGTTTCTGCTGCTGGTGGGAACCGGATGCGCGCTGGCGAAAGACTACACCGTGACCTTCCATACGGGGGCGGTCGGCGGCTTGTATATGGAACCCAGCATTATCTGGACGGAGCAGCTGCAAGCGGCCATTCCCGGCCTGAAAACCTCCTGCATCCTGGGAGGGGGGACCACCAACCCCATCATCGTGGCCAAGGGCAAGCCCAATGAGGTGGTCGGCCTGACCGATCCCGTCACCGCGCGGGATGCCTCCAAAGGCGCCGGCGAATACGAAAAGCGGCTGCCCGGCGGAACAAAAGTGCTGCGCGCCCTGTGGCGGTTCAACGTGACCAGCTGGTCGCACATTCTCGTCCGGCCGGAAAAGGTTCCCGCCGGCGTGAAAACCCTGGGAGAACTGCTGGCGACCAAGCCCAAGCTGCGCGTTACCCTCAAGTCCAGAGGGTCCGCTGACGAAATCTTCGCCCAGCGTTTGTTTGAATCCTATGGCTATACTTACGATTCGTTGAAAGCGGGGGGGATGTCCATTACCTTCAACAACCCCGCGGACATGGCCACGCTGATGATCGACGGCCATGCGGACGTGGCGATTTCCACCGCCCGCGTGCCCGCTTCCTATCTTCTGGACATGGAATCGTCCATCAAGGACATGAAGTGGCTGGCCGTGGACAAGCCCAACGCGGAAAAACTGCGCGACACCTACGGCTATATCATGGGGGTCCAGCCCGCGGGCAGCTATGCCAGCGTGAAGCAGGACATCCCGGCCGTGGCCATCGACCATATCGTGTTCGTGCATGAAGGCATGGACGAGGAACTGGCCTATCAGATGACCAAGACGATTTTGAGCGAGCCCGCCAAAGTCCGCGGCGCCGTGCCGGCCATGAAAACCTTTGATCCGAAGGTGGCCGGGACAAAGACCGGCATACCGCTGCACAAGGGCGCGGTGCGCGCGTACAAAGAACTGGGCCTGCCCTGCGACGACAAATAGCAAATCCTGCAATCCCGAATGGAGGAATCCGGACATGAGCCAGAATTATATCACCGAACCGGCGAAACAGATCCCCGTGCTGCTGGAATGCGACGTTCTTGTGGTGGGGGGGGGCACGTCGGGCGTTATCGCCGCCATCGCGGCCGCCCGGCAGGGGGTGAAGACCGTCCTGGTGGAACGGCTGGGCACCCTGGGCGGCCTGCTGACCGCGGGCATGAACACAAAGCCGTCCGGCCGGCTGGTGGGCGGGATCGGCCTGCAATGCTGGGAACGCGCGCAGAAAGAAGGCCTGGCCGGCCGGAATATTACTTTGACGCTGGATCAGAAACATACGGGCAAAACCAGCCGCATGGAGATTTCTTCCGGCTGCGATTCCGAACGGATGAAAATGCTGACCGCGCAGATGTGCGTCGAAGCCGGAGTGAAAATTCTGTTCGAAAGCTGGGCGGCCGCTCCGGTCATGGACGGGGCCGCCGTGACCGGCGTGATAATTGAAAGCAAAAGCGGCCGCCAGGCGATCAAGGCCAAAGCCGTGGTCGACTGCAGCGCCGACGCGGATATCGCCGTGGCCGCGGGCGCACCGTTCACCCTGGGCAAGAACGGGGTCATGCAGCCGGTGTCGATGTTCTTCAAAATGAACCAGGTGGATGTGAAAAAGCTGGCCAAGTGGGCGAACGCCAACCCCCAGGACGTGCCGCAGCGGTTCATCAACGAGGACAATCCGGAATACGCCCTGTGGGCCACCGGTTTCAACAACATGCTCAAACAGTTCCAGAAAGACAAGGGCGTAACCCTGCAGCGCGAAAACATCACCCTTAAAACCGGCTACGGGGAAACGGAAATCTATTGCAACAACACGCGGGTGCGCAATTCATCCGGCGTGGACGTCATGGACATCAGCGACGCCATCCTGGAACTGTACCGGCAGATAGAGTTGAACGCCATTTTCCTGAAAGAACGTGTTCCCGGTTTCGAAAAAGCGTACATCAACGCCATCGCGCCTGTTCTGGGCGTGCGCGAGACCCGGCACATCGTGGGCGAGTACACGATAAACGAAGAAGAAGCCATGGGCAAAGGCCGCTTCGAAGATTCCATCGGCGCGGACATCGCCGCCGTGGATTTCCATGAAGTGTCCGGTTCCGACGTGCGGTTCGAGGATTATCCGGCGTACGAAATCCCCTATCGCGCGCTGGTGCCGCAGAAAGTCGAGCAGATCATCGTGGGCGGCCGGACCATTTCCTCCACCCACGAGGCCCACGGCCGCACCCGTACGATCACCGCGTGCATGACCACGGGCCAGGCCGCCGGCTTTGCCGCCGCGCTGTCGGTCAAGAGCGGGAAGACCATCCGGAATATCGACGTGAAGGAACTGCAGAACATGATCCGCAACGAAAAGATGCCCCTGTTCGCGTCCGAGCTGGAAGAGTAGCCGTTTCCGGCTTTGAAGCGCGGCGAAGAGCGCCCCCCGGACCCGCGCGCGGGTCCGGGGGGCGCCGGCCGTGCTCAATCATTGAAAATCATGTCGTTGCCCGACTTGCCCGGCGGGATGATGGGGAAAACGCGCTCCGTGGGGTCGATCACGCAGTCGATGACACAGGGCCGCCGGCATTCGAGGGCTTTTTGCAGCACCGGCCCGATGTCCTTTTTTTCTTTGATCCTGAACCCGGCCGCGCCGAAGGCTTCGGCCAGCTTGACGTAATCAGTGGCCCGGTGCAGTTCGGTGTGCGAATAGCGTTTGCCGTAGAACAGGGCCTGCCACTGGTGCACCATGCCCAGCACCCCGTTGTTCATGACCAGGACGATGACCGGCAGATTGGCGGATACCGCCGTGGCCAACTCGTTCAGGTTCATGTGAAAGCTGCCGTCGCCCGTGACCAGGGCCACCGGCCGGGACGGGTTGCCGACTTTCGCGCCGAGGGCCGCGCCCATGCCGTAGCCCATGGCGCCCAGGCCGCAGGAGCTTAAAAAGGAACGGGGCCTGGCGAAACGGTAATGCTGGGCCGTCCACATCTGGTGCTGGCCCACGTCGGTCGCCACGATGCCGCTGTCGCCGATGGCGTGGCGCAGGCCCACGATCACGTCGTGCGGGGTCAGCCGTTCGGAAATTCCCGTGGGCAGGGCGTGATACGCCTTGTGGCGCAACAGGCCGTGCACCCAGTCCCCGTGCTTGCGGGGGGACAGCTGGTCCAGCAGCGCGGGGATGATCCTGCGCATATCGCCGGCCAGCGCCGCGTCGGTTCTGACGTTTTTGGACATTTCGGTGGAATCGATGTCGATGTGCACCACTTTTGCCTGTTCGGCGAAACGGGCGCGGTTTCCCGCCACCCGGTCGGAAAAACGGGCACCCACGGCGATCAGCACGTCGCATCCGCCGACGGCGGCGTTGGCCGTGGCCGTTCCGTGCATGCCCACCATGCCGAGAAACAGCGAATAGTCGCCGGGAACGCAGGACAGCCCCATCAGGCTGACGCAGACCGGCGCGCCGATTTTCTGCGACAGGGCCAGCAAAAGATCCGAAGAATCGGAAAAGGTCACCCCGCCGCCCGCGTATATCAGGGGCCGCCCGGCTCCGTTGATGCAGTCAGCCGCCACCGCCAGGGCGTCCTGCGGAACGGGCGCCTCCCGCGGGGCCGCGCGGCGCGGCGCGCCATCGAATTCGGCCTTCATGGCGGAAACGTCCTTCGGAATGTCGATCAGCACGGGGCGTTTACGGCCGGAATTGGCGAGCGTGAATGCCCGGTCCACCGTTTCCGACATATCCGCCGCGTCCAGCACCAGAAAGTTCTGCTTGACGATGGGTTTCGTGACGTTCGTGATGTCCACTTCCTGAAAGCCGTCGCGGCCCATCAGATCCCTGGCCACGTTGCCGGTGACGGCGACCAGGGGAACGGAATCAAGATAGGCGGCGGCGATGCCCGTGACCAGGTTGGTGGCCCCCGGTCCGGAGGTGGCGAGCACTACGCCGGTTCTGCCGGTGGAGCGGGCGTAGCCGTCGGCCGCGTGGGCCGCCCCCTGTTCATGGGCGGTGAGGACCAGGCGGATTTCTTTCTGCCTGTCGTGCAGAGCGTCGAAGATGTCCAGCACCGTCCCGCCGGGATAGCCGAACACCGTGTCCACGCCCTGGGCGATCAGTGATTCAACCAGTATTTGCGCGCCGGTAAGTTGCATACAGGATGCTCTACTTTCTGAAGTCGCGGAAATCAAGCCCGTATTTTTTCATGCGCAGGCCCATAATGCGCTCGGTGACGCCCAGGCGTTCGGCCGCCTTGCCCATCACGCCTGCGGCTTCTTTCAGAGCTTCGACGATCAGGCCGCGTTCCAGGTCCGCCAGGGCGGCGTCCAGCGAGCCGCCGTGTTCCGCGCCGGGCACGCTTCCCGCTTCCGCGCGCTGCAGGGCGGGGGGCAGATGGGCGCCCTCTATGACCCCGGACGGGCCGCAGAGCAGCACGGCCCGTTCCATGACGTTCTCCAGTTCGCGCACGTTGCCCGGCCAGGCGTATCCGGTCAGCAGGGCCGTGGCGTCGGCGGATATGCGCAGGATGCGGCGGCTGTTTTCCTCTCCGTATTTTTCGGCGAAATGGGTGGCCAGCGGCATGATGTCCGCCCGGCGTTCCCGCAGGGGGGGCAGGATGATGGGAAAGACGCACAGGCGGTAATACAGGTCCTGCCGGAACTGGCCCTGGGCGGTCATGCCCTCCAGGTCGCGGTTGGTGGCCGCGATGAGCCGCACGTCCGCCCGTCTGGTTTCCGTGCCGCCCACCCGCTCGAATTCCTTTTCCTGCAGGACGCGCAGCAGTTTGGCCTGGGTCAGCGGGGTCAGGTCGCCCACTTCGTCCAGAAACAGGGTGCCTCCGTCCGCCGTTTCAAAACGGCCCTTGCGCATGCCCGTGGCCCCGGTGAATGCCCCGCGCTCATGGCCGAACAGCTCGCTTTCCACCAGCCCTTCGGGCAGGGCGGCGCAGTTCAGGCGGACAAAGGGTCCGCCCGCGCGGGGACTGTGGGCGTGGATGGCGGCGGCCATCAGCTCCTTGCCCGTGCCGCTTTCGCCGCGCAACAGCACTGTGGCGTTGGAACCGGCCACCTGGGTCAGTTCGCTGAAAACATTGCGCATGGCCGCGGAATTGCCCACCATGCCCGCCGGCCGGAACCGCTCGGCAATCAGGGCCTGCAGACGGCGGTTTTCTTCCACCACGGCGCTGTGCCGCTCCTCGAATTCCAGGCGCAGGCGCACGGCCTGGCCGATAAGGCTGGACAGCACCCGCAGCAGGCGGACGTCCTCTTCCAGGGCCACGGAATCGGCGAACAGCCTGTCCACGGCCAGCACGCCCATGGGCTGCCCGGCCGGCGGCACCGGCACGGCGATGAAGGCGATATCCTCTTTGGCCAGGTTCAAGGTGGCGGAACGGTCCAGGGTGAAAGGGACGCCGGCGGCCATGGCCGCCGGCATGGCCGCATCAAGGGCCATGCGCGCCGTTTCCGCGCCGGAGGCATAGGCGGGATGCTCTTTCCCGGCCAGGGCTCCGAACCCGGCCTCGCGCCGGATGCCGCCGTCGGGATTGCGCAGCAGCAAGGTCGCGCTCTGCATGCCGGTGTGCCGGGCGATCAGGTCCAGCACGGTCCGCAGCGTGCGATCCGGGTCCGCGGCGTCATCCAGGGCCTGGCAGACTTCGAACAGGAGGCGCAGTTCCCCGGCCTCGTCACGGATATGGATGAGAGCGTTCATACGAAACCTTTAGGCGCGCGTTCGCGCGTCCGGGCAGGGCAGGCCCTGGCCCACGCATATCCTATATCCGTTTTTTCACCTTTTTGGCAAATGTCTTGAAAACATATTCACGTTGCGATTCTTTCCGCGCCAGCCTTGAAAATCCGGAACACCCCGTTCCCGGATGCGGACACGCCGAAGCGGCTTGCTTTGAAGGCACGCCGCGCTGTCCGCTCGCGGGCGGATACTTCGCCGCGCCGCGCATGCGCCGCGGCATTTTCACGGCGAACGGGCGCTACAAAGCAAAACCCCGCAGCCGTTCGATGGCTTCGGCCGTGTCCGCGCCGTTTCCGAAGCCGGTCAGCCGCAGGCATCCCCGGCCCCGCGCGCCGAACCCCGCGCCGGGGGTGCTGACGATGCCCGCCCGCCGGAGCAGGGCGTCGAAAACCGCCCAGGAATCCGTGCCTTCCGGCAGCCGCACCCAGACATAGGGGGCGTTGATTCCGCCTGTCGCGTCCAGGCCCAGACGCGCGAAAGCCTCCTTGATGCGGCGGGCGTTCTCCAGATAGCCGTCAAGAACATGCCGGAGCTGGGCCTTGCCTTCCGCCCCGTGCGAGGCTTCCGCCGCGCGCTGCACGATGTAGGGACAGCCGTTGTACTTGGTGCTCTGGCGGCGGGCCCACAGGGTGTTCAGCGGCACGCGGTTTCCGTCCGGGGCGAGGGCGGTCACGTTTTTCGGAACGACCACGCAGCCGCAGCGCAGGCCGGTGAAGCCGGCGGTCTTGGAATAGCTGCGGAATTCCACGGCCACCTCGTGCGAACCGGGGATTTCATAGATGCTGTGCGGGATGCCCGGTTCGCGGATAAATGCTTCATAGGCGGCGTCAAAAAAGATCACACAGTCCTGCGCGCGGGCGTAATCCACCCAGGTCTGCAGTTGTTCTTTGGTCAGCACCGTGCCGGTGGGGTTGTTGGGGTAGCACAAATAGATGATGTCCGGCCGGGAGGCGGGCAACTCGGGCGCATAGCCGTTTTCCGCCGCGCAGGGCAAAAGGACGAGCCGCCGGCCGGCCATGATGTTGGCGTCGGCATAGGCCGGGTACACCGGGTCGGTGATGGCGGCCACGGAATCGGCGGCGAACAGTTCGGGAAAATTGCCCAGGTCGCACTTGGCGCCGTCGCTGATGAAAACCTCGTCTTCCTCAATGCCCAGTCCCGCGTATTCCGTCCGGATCACCGCCTGGATCAGGAACGGATATCCGCGCTCCGGGCCGTAGCCACGGAAGCCCCCGGCCGTGGCCTGTTCCGCCACCGCCTTGTTCAAGGCCGCGATGACCGCGGGAACCAGGGGCCGGGTCACGTCGCCGATGCCCAGGCGGACAAGTTTGCGGTCCGGATTCTCCGCCGTGTATGCCGCCACGCGGCGGGCCACTTCCGAAAAAAGATAGTCGCCGGGCAGATTCAGATAGTGCGCGTTGCCATGTGCCATGCTGGTGTCCTCTGCTGTAAAATAGGGGGTTCCGCCCCGGCCCCTTGCCGGGTGTTTCCGCTGCCGGGCCGGAGGCTTCCGGGGGACGGGCCCGCCTTTTCAGGATATTGCATACATTCCGTCAAATACATGCCGGGCCGGGCCGGTTTTATAAACGGATCCGTTTTTCGCCCATTCGATGTGCAAGTCGCCGCCGCGCAGATGCACGGTGACGGTTTTGTCCGTCAGACCACCCAGAGCGCAGGCCACGGCGGCGGCGCAGGCGCCGGTGCCGCAGGCCAGGGTTTCCCCCGCGCCCCGTTCCCAGACCCGCATGCGGATGCGGGAGCGGCTCGCAACAGTTACAAATTCCGTGTTGACGCGTTCGGGGAAAAACGGATGGCGCTCGAACAGCGGCCCCAGCCGGGGCAGGTCCAGCGCGTCGGGATCAGCCACGGCCACCACCAGATGGGGGTTGCCCATGGACAGGGCCGTGGCCCGGTACGCATGGCCGTCCACCGTGATTTCGCGGTTGATGAATGTTTCGCCTTCAACCGCCATGGGAATGCCGGCCACGGCCAGGCGCGGCGTGCCCATGTCCACCCGCACGGAGCGGACCATGCCGTTCGCGATCCGCAATTCCAGGTTTTTGATTCCGGCAAGGGTTTCCAGGGCCACGGTCGTTTTCACGGTCATTCCCTTGTCGTACAGGTATTTGCCCACGCAGCGGGAGGCGTTGCCGCACATTTGCGCTTCGGACCCGTCGCTGTTGAAGATGCGCATGCGAAAATCCGCCTTCGCCGGATCTGACGGCGGGCCGATCAGCACCAGGCCGTCGCCGCCGACGCCGAAATGCCTGTCGCTGATGCGCGCGGACAGTTCGGCGAGAGCGTCATCCGTCATGGCGGGGGGCAGGTCGCTTTCCCGCGCATAGATGTAGTCGTTGCCCAGTCCTTCCATTTTGGTGAAGGGCAGAACGGCGTTTTGTGTCGTGTTCATCGTGTGTACACCTCTTCGGTGGCCGACAGGCTGACCACGTCCCGGCCGTCGGCTTGTCGCGCGCGTTCCAGGGCGCGCTGGTATTCAATGGGCGTGACCTTGAGGAACAGCGGCAGCGCGGCCTGCCAGTCGTCCAGCAGGGCGCGGGCCAGGGCGCTGCCCGTGTGCCGCGCGTGCCGGGCCAGCAGCGAGCGCAACAGCATGACGTCGTCTTTGCGCCAGACGCTTTCCAGGTCCACGCCTTCCATGTTGCAACGGGTCTGGAATTGTTCGCTCCGGTCATAGACGTAGGCAGTTCCTCCGCTCATGCCCGCTGCGAAGTTGTATCCCGCGGGCCCCAGAACCACGACCGTGCCGCCGGTCATGTATTCGCAGCCGTGGTCGCCCAGCCCTTCCACCACGGCGGTGGCGCCGCTGTTGCGCACGGCGAAGCGTTCGCCGGCGGATCCGGCGAAATAGGCTTCGCCGGACGTGGCCCCGTACAGGGCCACGTTGCCCGCGGCGGCCTGGGGCTCTTCCGACAGGGTGGGAATTCCCGGTGGCGCGACCACCAGAATGCCGCCGGAAAGGCCTTTGCCCGCGTAATCGTTGACTTCGCCCGCGATGCGCAGGGTTACGCCCCGGCAGAGAAAGGCCCCGGCGCTTTGTCCGGCGGACCCGGCAAGGTGCGCTTCCACACTGCCGGGGGGCAGGCCCTCGTTCCCGCGCAGGCGGGTGATTTCACCGGACAGTCTGGTGCCCACGGCTCTGTCCGTATTGCGCACAAGGCCTTCGAAGCGCGCCGGCCTGCCGGCCCGGACGCCGGGCATCAGCGCTGCGAGCATGGCCGCCTCCAGGGCGGAATCCTCGCGCGGGGCGAAAGGCTCTTTTCCGCGCAGGGGACGGTTCCCGTCGGCGCCGGCGCGCCGCAGCAAAGGCCGGAGGTCCAGACGCGCGATCCTGTCTTCCCGCGGGCGGGGAACAGCTTCCAGCATGTCGCTTCTGCCGATCATGTCGTCCATGCGGCGGAAACCCAGGGCCGCCATGCGCCGCCGCGTGTCACGGGCCACGAAGCGCAGAAAGCGTTCCACATGTTCGCCGGTTCCCTTGAATTTCGCCCGCAGCGCGGGTTCCTGCGTGGCGACGCCCGCGGGACAGTTCCCCTTGTGGCAGACGCGCAGCATGCAGCAGCCCAGCGCCACCAGAACGGCGGTGCCGAAAGCGAATTCTTCCGCCCCCAGCAGGGCGGCGACAACGATATCCCGCCCCGTGCGCAACTGTCCGTCCGTCTGCAGGCGGACGCGGCCGCGCAGACCGCTGGCCGCGAGAGCCGCCTGGGTTTCGGCCAGCCCCAGTTCCCAGGGCATGCCCACAGGGCGGATGGCCGTGCGCGGGGATGCGCCCGTGCCGCCGTCGTGTCCGGAAACAAGGATGCCGTCGGCCCCGGCCTTGGCTACGCCGTTCGCCACGGTGCCCACCCCGGCCCCCGCCACCAGTTTGACGGAAATCCTGACCCGGGGATGCAGGGCGCGCAGATCGAAAATAAGCTGGGCCAGATCCTCGATGGAATAAATGTCATGATGCGGAGGCGGGGAAATAAGCGTTACCCCCGCAATGGTGCGCCGCACCCGGGCGATGTCCGGCAGGACCTTGTGCGCGGGCAGCTGGCCGCCTTCGCCGGGTTTGGCTCCCTGGGCTATTTTGATCTGGATTTCGTCGGCTTCGGCCAGATACGCCGCCGTGACCCCGAAACGGCCGGATGCCAGCTGGCGCACGTGCGACCGCCTGTCGGAACCGTCGGGCAGCGGGATGGAACGTTCCGGGTCTTCGCCGCCTTCGCCGCAGTTGGATCGGCCGCCGGTGCGGTTGAAGGCCACGGCGACGGCCTCGTGCGCTTCCGGGCTGATGGAGCCGTAAGACATGGCCGCGCCCGTGAAACGCCGCAGAATGGCGTCTTCGTCTTCGACTTCCTCCAGGGGCACGGGTGTTGCCTCCCTGAAGCGCAGCAGGCCGCGCAGGGTGACCGGCGTGTCCGCCTGCTCGTCGCTGGCGGCGGCATAGGCGGCGTAGGCTTCCGGGTCATTGGCGCGCACGGCGGCGTGCAGGGCGCGTACGCTTGCCGGGGTCCACAGATGCCGCTCGCCGTCCGGACGGTACCGGTGATTGCCCGCGTCGGCGGGTTCGGTGGGGGCATTTCCGCCGGGAATGGCGGCAAAGGCCGCGTTGTGGCGGACCAGGCAATCGGCGGCCATGTCCGCCAGCCCGATGCCGTCCAGACGGCTGACCGTGCCGGTAAAATGGTCGTGGATCATTTCGTCCCCCAGCCCCAGGGCCTCGAAGCCCTGGCCGCCGATGAAGCTGCGCAGGGTGGAAATGCCCATGCGGGCCAGCGTTTTGAGCAGGCCCTTTTTCAGGGCCGTGACATAGGAATCCACTGCTTCCGCCGGGAGCGGCGCGCCGCCCAGTCGTCCCTCCGCCGCGAGGCGCGCTATGGTATCCATGGCGCAGCGGGGGTGGACGCCGCCGGCGCCGAAAGCCAGCAACTGGGCCAGATGCATGACTTCGCGGGCTTCGCCGGTGTCGACCAGAATGCCGCAGGCGTGGCGGCGGCGTTTGCGCAAAAGATGCTGGTGCAGGCCGGATACGGCCAGCAGGGAGGGGATGGGCACATGCCCCGCGTCCGCCGCGTGGTCGCTGAGCAGCAGTATGGTCGCCCCTTCGTCCAGTCCCGATTCCGCCGCGCGGAACAGGGCCGAAAGGGCTTCTTCCAGAGCTCTTCCAGCCTCCCTCGGGGCGGCGCCGGGACCGGGCGCGGGCCAGAGCATGGGCAGTTCCGCCACCCGGACGTGAGGGTGGCGGGAAGCGCGCAGCCGGGCCAGATCTTCCGCCGTCAGGACGGGATGGGGCAGGCAGAGCATGGCGTAATGCTCCGGAGTTTCAGCCAGCAGATTGCGTTGCGCGCCGGCAAAGGTTTTCAGCGACATCACCAGTTCCTCGCGCAGGGGATCGATGGGCGGGTTGGTGACCTGGGCGAAGCGCTGTTTGAAGTAGCGGAACAGGAGCTGCGGCTTGCGCGACAGCACGGCCAGGGGCGTGTCGTCGCCCATGGAGGCCACGGGCTCCTGGGCATTGGCGGCCATGGGGACAAGAATGTCGTTGATGTCCTCGCCGGTATAGCCGAACAGCCGCCAGTCGCGGGGCAGGTCCGTCTCTTTGTTTTCGCCGGGGGGGGCGGGCGGCAACGGCAGGTCATGCAGGCGGATGCCGTTCCTGCGCACCCAGTGGCGGTAAGGTTTCGCCAGCATGACCCGGCTTTTGCACTCGGCGTCGGTCACGACCCGGTGGCGGGCGAAATCCACCAGCAGCATGCGGCGGGGGGACAGGCGGCCGCGCCGGGCCACCTGGCCGGGGGGAATGTCCAGCACGCCCGCTTCGGAAGACAGCAGAAACCGGCCGTCCTTGGTCACGCAGTACCGGCTGGGCCGCAGGGCGTTTCTGTCCAGCACCGCTCCGATCCGGCGGTACCCGTCGGTGAAGACCAGAGCGGCCGGGCCGTCCCAGGGCTCCATCAGGGCGGCATGGTATTCGTAAAAAGCCCGTTTGTCCTCGCCCATGATGAAATTTTTGCCGAACGGCTCGGGGATGAGCATCATGGCCGCATGCGCCAGATCGCGGCCGCTGTGCAGCAGCAGTTCCATGGCGTTGTCCAGCATGGCCGAATCGCTGCCGGTTTCGTCAAGAACCGGCGTCACGTGGCGCATGTCTTCGCCGAAAAACGGGGATGCCAGCAGCGGTTCGCGCGTGGCCATGGCCGCCTGGTTACAGCGCAGGGTGTTGATTTCGCCGTTGTGGGCCAGACAGCGGAACGGCTGGGCCAGACGCCAGGCGGGCTGGGTGTTGGTGCTGTACCGCTCGTGGAAAATGGCGAAATGCACGGCGAAATCGCGGTCCGCCAGATCGGGGTACAGAGCCGCCAGTTGCCCGCCCGGCAGCATCCCCTTGTACACGACGCTGCGGCCGGACAGGCTGGCCACGTGAAAGTCGCGGCGGGGAAAGGCCATGGCTTTGGCGACCAGTGATTCCATGTGTCGCCGGGCGACGAACAGCCTGCGCTCGGTATCCTCTTCCGGGCAGTCCCGCGTATCGATCAGCAACTGGCGGATCACGGGCATGACGGCAAGGGCCGGTTTCGCCAGCGCATCCGGACGGACGGGCGTGTTGCGCCAGGCCAGCGGCCGCAGCCCGTGCGCCCGCAGGGCCGACTCCGCCATTTCTTCCGCCCGTTGGCGGGCCTTGTCGTCGCGGGGCAGAAAAAAGTGCCCTAAAGCATAGCGTTCGGGCATTTCTCCGGAGCGTTCTCCGTTTTTTGCGGCGCACAGGGGACCCCAGACCCGCTGCATGAACAGACGGGGTATGGGCATCAGCAAACCGGCTCCGTCGGCTTCGCCGGGTTCGCGCCCCACGGCGCCGCCTCTGTGGGCCATGCGGTCCAGGGCGCTGACGGCGTCTTCCACCAGGCTGTGGTCCGGCCGGGAGTCCAGACGGGCGATGAAGCCGACTCCGCAGGCGTCGTGCTCTTCATTCGGATCATGCAAAGGACGGGAATTGGGTAACTGCTCGGACATGGGACACCTGCTTCTTTTTCTTTTTCCTCCGCTTCCCAAAGGGGCGCGGCTCCCGCGAGGGATTCGGCCCCGGCGAAGGGCGCGGCCCCCGCGGACGCACGCCCTTTGGAAGAAATCCCGGCAGGGGCCGGACCCCGCGACCCGCGAACAGGGGGTGATTTTTCTGCCGCGCTTCTCCGCGGTTGGAGCCGGGGGAAGGGATCCGGAAAGAACGATTTTTCGCGATCCCCTCCCCCGCGTTGCTCAACAATGCTGCCAGAGCAGTTCGCCGTACTTGGGCAGGGGCCAGATTTCGTCGTCCACCATTTCTTCCAGGGCGTCGGCGTGGGCGCGGCAGGCCGCCATAAGCGGCACCAGCACGTTGCGCGCGGCTTCGGCCCGTTTCAGGGTGCCGTCCATGGCGTCCAGCTCCGCGTGGCGCCTGTCCAGTTCGTTCAGGCTGTCGGACAGGCCGGTGATGTGCCCGCGCATGGCATGGTACAGCGTCTCTTCGGGCAGTTCCCCGGCGTCTTTGGCCGCCCGGGTCCCCAGAACGCGGCGCACGCTCTCCACCAGGCCGCCCATCTTTTCCAGCGCGCTGTAGGCGGCGGGCAGAATGGTGCCGCGGCCCATGGTGCTGACCAGTTTTGTTTCCAGGTGCACGTGGCGGATGTAGGTTTCCAGCAGGATTTCCTGTCGGGCCAGCATTTCGCGTTCCGTCAGCACGTCCTGGCGCAGGAAGACGTCCATGACTTCCGTCGTGTCATACCGCGCGAGCGAGGACACGGTATCCTTGAGGTTGGGCAGGCCGCGCCGGGCGGCTTCTTCTTCCCATTCCCTGGAGTAGCCGTTGCCGTTGAACACGATGGGCAGATGTTCCTTGAACAACCTGGCAAGCAGGGCCTGCACGGCGCGGCTCAGGGGCATGCCTTCGCCCACGGCGGTTTCCAGTTCCGTGGCCACGTCGTCCAGGGCGCAGGCCATGATGGAGTTGAGGGCTATGTTGGCCGGGGCGATGGACTGGGGCGCGCCGACGGCCCGGAATTCAAACTTGTTGCCGGTGAAGGCGAAGGTACTGGTGCGGTTGCGGTCCGAGATGTCCTTGGGCAGGCGGGGCATGGCGGACACGCCGATTTCCATGACGGTGTCCTGCCAGCCGCCGGATTCCGCGCTGCCGGAGGCGATGTTTTCGATCAGCCGTGTCAGATGCTCGCCCAGAAAAATGGATATAATGGCCGGCGGCGCTTCGTTGGCGCCCAGGCGGTGGTCGTTGCCCGCGCCGATGGTGCCCAGGCGCAGCACGGCGGCATGCAGATGCACAGCCCGCAGCACGGCGGCCAGAAAGACCAGGAACTGGGCGTTGTCCCAGGGCGTGGTGCCGGGTTCGAACAGGTTGTTGCCGGACGAATCGCACAGCGACCAGTTGTTGTGCTTGCCGGACCCGTTGATGCCGGCAAAGGGCTTTTCATGCAGCAGGCAGGCGAAGCCGTGGCGTTCGGCGGTGGCGCGCAGTATCTGCATGACCAGCATGTTGTGGTCCGTGGCCAGGTTGGCGGACTCGAAAACGGGCGCCAGTTCGAACTGGCCGGGCGCGACCTCGTTGTGCCGGGTGCGCGCGGGACTGCCCAGGGCGAAAAGCTGCTCTTCCACTTCGCCCATGAAGGCGAGAACCCGGGGGGAAATGGCCCCGAAATACTGGTCTTCCAGTTCCTGTCCCTTGGCGGGCTTGCAGCCGTAAACGGTCCTCCCCGCCAGCACCAGGTCCGGGCGCAGCGTGTAGAAACGCCTGTCCACCAGAAAATATTCCTGTTCCGCCCCGACCATGGCGGTGACGTGGGTGGAGGCCGTGTCGCCGAACAGACGCAGAATGCGCAACGCCTGCTGGGAAACGGCTTTCAGCGAGCGCAGCAGGGGAATTTTGCGGTCCAGCGATTCGCCGGTGTAGGAAAAGAACATCGTGGGTACGTACAGGGTCTTGCCCCTGCTGTTGGCGATGAGAAAGGCCGGGCTGGTCGGATCCCAGGCCGTGTATCCCCTGGCTTCGAACGTGGAGCGGATGCCGCCGGACGGCAGGGAGGAAGCGTCCGGTTCCCCCTTGATCAGGCTCGAACCGGAAAAGGTGTTGATCACGAAGCCGTCGGCCGTGGGAGTGAGGAAAGCGTCGTGCTTTTCCGCCGTCAACCCGGTCATGGGCTGAAACCAGTGGGTGTAATGGGTTGCGCCGCGTTCGGTGGCCCAGTTTTTCATGGCGCTGGCCACCACGTCGGCGTCGCCTTCGAGCAGGCTTTCGCCGCGCGAGGCGGCCTGTTCCAGGCGGGCGAAGACGGTCTTGGGCAGGCGTTCGCGCATGGCCCGCATGCCGAACACGTCACGGCCGTACAGTTCGGTGAACGGCGGCAGAACGGGGGCCGCGGGGGGAACGGGGCTGCCGGTGGCAACGGCCAGACGGACAGCGTTGCGCAGGGTGTGTGACATGGAGGGCTCTCCTTTATCCGTTTGCATGAACATGGCCCCGCCAAGCAGGGCTGGAAAAGGGAATAGCAACAACCATGCAAAGAGCGGCTCCCCGATGATTTGGCAGATCTATTGCAGTGGAATTATTGATAAACAACCTCAATGGTCCACCCCGGTGCACGGGAAAGCGCGCTTTCCCCGGGGGCTTTTCCCACGTTTTCGTAGAAAGATGCTGCGAATTGTGCCCTGAATGTAGAAAGCCCCGCGATCCCGGAAGGCGGAAAATGGAATATGTATTTCAATGAATAGGTAACATCTTGAAACAATTTTATATTTTTGGAATTCCGCCAACGGGAAATTTTTCCCATGGCGGAATCCGCTCTGGCCTCAAAGTTGCATTCTTTCCGGGACACCGCTTCATCGGCGGCGGATTTTACGGAAAGCGGGAGGCAGCATGACCCGGACACCGGCCCTATTGGTCCTTGACGACGGTGCCTGTTTTGCCGGCAGCGCACACGGCGCGAGAGGCGAAGCCGCCGGGGAGGTGGTCTTCACCACGTCCATGGCCGGCTATCAGGAAACGTTGAGCGATCCGTCGTATTGCGGCCAGATCGTGACCTTCACCGCCGCCCACATCGGGAACTATGGAGCGGCCTCTTTGGACAGGCAGGGGGACCGGTATTTCGCAGGCGGGGCGGTGTTTCACGACCTGTTCGATCCCGGTTCCGGCCCTTTTCCACACTGGCGGGCGGAAGAATCCCTTGACCGCGATCTGGCCGCGGCGGGGCTGACCGTGATCAGCGGGGTGGACACCAGGGCGCTGACCCTGCATCTGCGGGACGGCGGGGCCAGGAACGGCATCATCAGCGCCCTGGATCCGGACCGGGAATCGCTGGTCCGTCGGGCGAGGGAACTGCCCTCCATGCGCGGCCTGGACCCGACGGGCCGGGTCACCTGCGCCGGAGCTTACCGGTATAAAGGCGGCCCGGCGCCTGATGTTCCGGCGTTGCGCGTCGCGGTGTACGATTTCGGGGTCAAGCGCTCCATTCTGGACAAGTTGCGCGCGGCGGGCATCGACCCCACGGTCTGGCCGGCGGCGACCCCGGCGGAAACGGTGCTGGCCTCGGAACCCGACGGGGTGCTGCTGTCCAACGGCCCCGGCGACCCGGGCGCCTGCGGTTATGCAGCGGCAACGGCCAAAGCCCTGCTGGGCAAGGTTCCGCTGTTCGGCATCTGCCTGGGGCAGCAGATTCTGGCTCTGGCGCTGGGCGCGTCGACCTACAAGCTGAAATTCGGCCATCACGGGGCCAATCATCCGGTGAAAGACCTGAACAGCGGCCGGGTTCTGGTCACCAGCCAGAACCACGGTTTCTGCGTGGACCCGGACAGTCTGCCGCACGGCGCGCGCGTCACGCACTGGAATCTGAACGACGGCACGCTGGAAGGCTTCGCCTGCGACGAGTTGGCGGCGTTCGCCGTGCAGTTCCATCCGGAAGCCGCGCCCGGACCCAATGACGCGCTGCCCCTGTTCGCCCGGTTCCGCGAAATGATGGCGTCCCGTCCGCGGCAACCGGTTTGAGTAAAACAACAATCCTCCTTCTTTCGGCGGAGGCGACTTACCATGCCCAAACGCGACGACATCCGCAGCATCATGATCCTCGGGTCCGGCCCTATAGTCATCGGCCAGGCCTGCGAATTCGACTATTCCGGCACCCAGGGCTGCAAGGCCTTGCGCGAGGAAGGGTACCGCATCATTCTGCTCAACTCCAACCCGGCCACGGTGATGACCGATCCGGGTTTCAGCGACCGCACGTACCTTGAGCCGGTGAACATCCACATGGCCTCGGCCATCATCCGGCAGGAACGGCCCGACGCCCTGCTGCCCACTCTGGGCGGGCAGACGGCGCTCAATCTGGCCATGGAACTGCACGGCGGCGGCATCCTCGCCGAATGCGGGGTGGAAATGATCGGCGCGCGGCCGCATTCCATCGATCTGGCGGAAAATCGCGACAGTTTCCGTACGGCCATGCGGGGCATCGGCCTGGACATGCCCGCCGGCGGACTGGCCCGCACGACGGACGAGGCCGTGGCTCTGGTGAAGGTCACGGGTTTTCCGGCCATTGTGCGGCCTTCGTTCACCCTGGGGGGCACCGGCGGCGGCGTGGCCTACAATCTGGAAGAATTCCGCGATGTCGCGCGGGCGGGCATCGCGGCGTCCCCCATCGGCCAGATTCTGGTCGAAGAATCCGTGCTGGGCTGGAAGGAACTGGAACTGGAAGTGGTGCGCGATGCGGCGGACAACGCCATCGTTGTCTGCGGCATTGAAAACCTGGACCCCATGGGCGTGCACACGGGCGATTCCATCACCGTGGCCCCCATTCAGACTCTGTCGGATGCGGAATACCAGGCCCTGCGCGACGACGCCCTGGCCGTGGTGCGCGCGGTGGGCGTGGATACGGGCGGCTGCAACGTGCAGTTCGCCGTGGACCCGTCCAGCGGCAGGCGGGTGATCATCGAAATGAATCCCAGGGTATCGCGCTCTTCCGCCCTGGCCTCCAAGGCCACGGGCTTTCCCATTGCCAGAGTGGCGGCGAAGCTGGCCGTGGGCTACCGGCTGGATGAGCTGAAAAACGACATCACCGGAACTTCCGCCTGTTTCGAACCGGCGCTGGATTACTGCGTGGTCAAGGCCCCGCGCTTCACCTTCGAGAAATTTGAAGGAGCGGATCCCGTGCTGGGGCCCCGGATGCAATCCGTGGGCGAAACCATGGCCCTGGGCGGCAATTTCCGCGAGGCGCTGCAGAAAGCATTGCGCGGTCTGGAAACGGGCCTGTCCGGGCTGGAGCCGCCGCCGCGGTCCGGCGATATCCCCGTATCCCGCGCCGAGCGCCTTTCCCGCCTGCGGAACAATTTGCACCGGACCGGGCCCGAGCGTCTGCCGGAACTGTATGAAGCCCTCGGTCTCGGACTCGGCCTGGACGAGGCCCGCGGCCTTACCGGCATCGACCCCTGGTTTCTGCTTCAGATTCAAAGCCTGCTGGATACCGAACGCCGCATTCGCTCGGAATTTCTGCCCCTGCTGCTGCGGGAAGGCGACAAGCCCGGTCGGGAGTTGAAAAGCATGTGGCGGCATATCAAGGCCCAGGGGTTCAGCGACGCGCGCATCGCGGCCCTGGCGCGGGAAGAACGGCCGGACGGGGATACGGGCGAGGAAACGGTGCGGGCCCTGCGCCTGGCCGCCGGGGTGCGGCCGGTTTTCCGCAGCGTGGACACCTGCGCCGGGGAATTCGCGGCCCTGACCCCCTATTTTTATTCCACCTTCGACGCCTCCGGCGAAGATCCGGCCCACATCCGGGCGGTGCGGACCGGGCGGGAAGGGGGCCGGACCATCATGATTCTGGGCGGCGGCCCCAACCGCATCGGACAGGGCATCGAATTTGACTACTGCTGCGTGCAGGCCGCCTTTCATCTGCGGGACATGGGCATCCGCACGATCATGGTCAATTCCAACCCCGAAACCGTATCCACGGATTTCGACACCGCGGACAGGCTGTATTTCGAACCCCTGACGGCGGAGGACATCCTGGCCGTATGCGAGACGGAACAGCCGGACGGGGTGCTGGTCCAGTTCGGCGGCCAGACCCCCCTTAACCTGGCGGGCGCCCTGCAACGGGCCGGGGTGGTTATTGCCGGCACCCAGCCGCGGAACATCGCCCTGGCCGAAGACCGGGAGGCCTTCGCCGCCCTGGCCGCGGAACTGGGTGTGCCCCAGCCGGCCAGCGGCACGGCCGCCAACGAGGAAGCCGCCTGCCGCATCGCCAAGGAAATAGGCTATCCGGTCATGGTCCGGCCGTCCTTTGTCCTGGGGGGGCGGGCCATGCGCATCATCCACGACGAGCAGGCCCTGCGGGACTATGTCGGGGGGAACGAACCCGGCCTGCGCCTGCGCTCCGGATCGCCCATCCTGGTGGACAAGTTTCTGGAAGACGCCGTGGAAGTGGATGTGGACGCCGTGGCGGACGGAAAAGACGTGACCATTGCCGCGGTCATGGAGCATATCGAACAGGCGGGCATCCATTCCGGCGATTCGTGCTGCTCCATTCCCACGCACACCTTGGGCGCGCGGGCTTTGCGCGCCATCCGCGAGTATACCAGAACCCTGGGTCTGGCTCTGGGCACTGTCGGGCTTTTAAACATGCAGTTCGCCGTGCACCGGGGAAAAGTCCACATTCTGGAAGCCAACCCCAGGGCCTCGCGCACGGTGCCTTTCGTGTCCAAGGCCACGGGGGTTTCGGTGGCGGGCATCGCCGCGCAGGTCATGGCCGGCCGGACTCTGGCCCAGGTCAAATTCACGGCCGAGCCGGAACTGCGCTACCATGCGGTGAAGGAAGCGGTTTTCCCCTTTGAGCGCTTTCCCGGCGCCACTGTGGAACTGGGTCCGGAAATGCGATCCACGGGCGAAGTCATGGGCATCGACCGCAGTTTCGGCATGGCCTTTCTGATGGCCCAGGCCGCGGCATACACCCGCATTCCTTACGAGGGCGGCGTGATCCTCTCGGTATCCGACCGGGACAAGGCCGCCCTGGTTCCTCTGGCGGCCGGGCTGGAAGAGCTGGGATTTGCCTTGTACGCCACGCCCGGCACCGGGCAGATTCTGGCGGAGCGGAGCATACGCACGAAAGAAGTGGCCAAGATCGGGCCGAAACGGCCGCATATTCTGGATCTGTTGCGCAACGGCGACATCCGGATGATCGTCAACACCGTCAGCGGGCCGCATTCCGCCCGCGACGCCACGCCCATCCGCTCGGAAGCCATATCCCGCCGCATCACGCTGCTGACCACGCTGACCGCTTTGGCCGCCGCCGTGGAAGGCCTGAAAGCGCGGCTGACCGACCGGCGCACCGTGGCTCCGCTGCAGGATTATTACGCCGGCCTGGTGCAAGGCAAAACGCCGCGCCGGGCACACGGGCCGGAACGCTAGGGAAAAGCGCTTTCGGGATTTTTCGTGCGCCGGTTTCCAAAAAAGAGAAAACGCGGCCGTTGGCACAGTTTTTTGGGGCGACAGGTTGCCATGCGGGCGCAGGCGGCGTTCCCTGCCGCCGGTATGCGCCGGAGTGGGCGTGCCTTTGCAGACCGCGGCTGGACGGGGTTTGTCATCGATGGGAAAAACACTCTTTTCCCGGATGAGGCCGGACCGGCTTGTCCCGGAGGCACGCGGCGCTGTGCGCTTGCGGGCGGACGCTCCGCTGCGCCACATCTCCGCCGGGGTATTTCGCCGCGGGAACGCTCCCGGTGCTGCGCGTCAGCGCGGTTTCAGGTGGGCGCGCAGCACGGCCGACAGTTCGGCGAAATCCAGAGGTTTGCCCACATGGCCGTTCATGCCGACGGCAAGACACTTTTCGATGTCTTCGCGGAACACGTTGGCCGTCATGGCGACGATGGGAATCGTCCGGGCCTTGGGCGTGTCCATGGCGCGGATATGCCGGGCCGCTTCGTACCCGTCCATTTCGGGCATGTGGATGTCCATGAAAATCATGTCGTAGGCGTCCGGAGCGGCGGCGAACATGGCGCATGCCGTCCGGCCGTCCTCGGCGCAGTCGATGGCGAGTCCCGTGCCGTCAAGCAGGGCAAGGACGACCTCCCTGTTGACCGCGACATCTTCCGCGAGCAGGATGCGCTTGCCGGCGAAGGCGGGACCGGCCTCTTCCCGTCCGCCGGGGGCCGGCGCGGGCGCCGGCTCGCCCGTTGCCGTTCCCACGGCCGCCCGGCAAGTGAAGATGAACCGCGAGCCTTTGCCGGGTTCGGATTCGACGCGGATGTCGCCGCCCATCATTTCGACGATTTTCCGGGATATGGCCAACCCCAGCCCCGTGCCGCCGTATTTGCGCGAGATGCTGCCGTCCGCCTGCTCGAAGGGCCGGAACAGCCGGGCCTGCTGCTCCGCGTTCACGCCGATCCCGTTGTCGGCCACTTCGATCTGCAGCGCGCACAAACCGTCTGCGCCGCCGGCATCGGGCAGCCGGCTGACGCTCAGGCCGATATGGCCGCCTTCGGGGGTGAATTTGTTGGCGTTGCTGAGCAGATTGGTGATGACCTGCGCCAGCCGTTGTTTGTCCGCGATGATTGCCCTGGGCAGGTCCTCGTCCATGCGGATGGAGAAATGCTGGCCCTTTTCCTCCATTTTGTAGGCGACGACCGTTTCCACCTGCCGGAGCATGCCGGCAAGGGCAAAGTCGGTCTCGGACAGTTCCAGTTTGCCCGCTTCAATTTTTGACATGTCGAGCACGTCGTTGATGACCCCCAGCAGATGGGTGGAGGCCTCGTGGATCTTGTCGAGGCAATAATGCACCCGCTCCGGATCGGTGTTGTTCCGCGCGATGCCGGTCATGCCGATGATGGCGTTCATGGGCGTTCGCATCTCGTGGCTCATGCGTGCCAGAAAACTGCTTTTGCTCATGCTTTCCGCTTCGGATCGCAATTTCGCGGCATTGGTGCGGATCAGCATCGCGCTGAGGCTGATCATGAGAATAAGGCCCATCACGCCCAGCACCACGGCCAGTTCGTCTACCTGCTCGTAATAGCTGATGCGGGGAATTACCACGCCGATATGCCAGCCGTTGAAAACGGTACGGAAAAAAACGACGCTGTCGGTGCCGTCCGCATCGGTCAGCCGCACGGCGGAAATGGGATTGCCGGAGGAGAGCGTCCGCGCGAGGCTGCCGTAGTCGCCGTCCGTTTCCGCCATATTGCGGCCGACGAGTTTTTCGTCCCGGTGGGCGATGAACGTCATTTTGTCGTCTATCAGCACGCCGTACCCGTTGCCCGCAATCCGCTGCCTGCGCACGTAATCCGTGATGCGGCTGAGCTTTACATCTATGGCCAGAATGCCCTGCGCGGTCTTGGTGTGGTCGAACAGTTTCTGCGAAAAACTGATGCACATGCCGCCGGTTTCAGCGTCAACATAGGGCGCCGAGAAAAATATCTTGCCGTTGTTGCTTTCCGCGCCGATATGCCACGGCCGTCTGGCGGGCACGTAATCGGCGGGCGGCACCCAGCCGGAACCGTCGAGAAATTCTCCTCTGATATGCCCGTAAATTTTCATGAAGTCGGGGAGCGGGGAACGTTCCGCGTTAAAATACGCATTGGTGCCGCGCAGGGCGGCCAGAATGTCGGCGTTGCTTCTGCGCGCGCCGAGCATGCTTTCCACAGTCTGCACCACATTTGCGAACAGCAGTTCCGTTTCCGTCAGGCTGGCCGCGACTTTGGCCTGCGTGATGTCGATGCCGGAGTCGCCGATGACCTGTATCTGCCGGCGGACGATAGCGCTCGCATAGAAATAGCTCACCAGAACCATGGCAACAAACGCGGTGCAGACAAACAGGATCTGCTGGTAATTGGCTTTGACCAGTTCTTTCGCGCGCATTCAAGCTCCCTGTCTGCCCGCCGGAGGCGAGGACGAACGCGGTTTTTTCCCCATGCGGAATCTATATAGGAAGACAGCGAGAATTGGAAACCCATTCACCCGGCCGGATTTTCCCGCGCAATGCCCAGCCGGAGCCTTCTTCGCGTTTTCTCTATGGGCACCGCCGTGAACCGGGCGGCCGGGCCCGGAAATTCCGGACCCGGCCGCGCATTTCCTGTCCGCGGGAAATTGTTACGCCCGCGTCCCTTCCGGCGCGACGTCCTTGCCTTCGCGCACGCGCTGGAAATTCCTGAAGGCCATGTACACCACGCCCATGGCCAGGCCCAGGCAGAGCACGTCCATGACCAGCAGGGTCAGCGGGCCGGAAAGGGCGGCGCCGCTCCGAATCTGGGCGACGAACTTCTGCAGCAGCAGCAGCAGCGCGGCAATGGTGGTCAGTACCATGAACAGGGCCGGGATGATGGTGAACCAGGCCTGACGGCGGCGCTTGAGCAGCCAGGAAGAGACCGCCAGCAGGGTCAGGGCGGCCAGCAACTGGTTGGTGGTGGCGAACAGGGGCCAGAGCATGGTGAAGGCGTTGTTCCAGGCCAGCCACAGCATCAGCAGCACGGACAGGCCGGAGTTGAACCATGCGGTGCGCATGGCCGCCGGAACGGCGCCCTTGAACAGCACGTTCCAGAGTTCCTCGAACAGGTAACGGTTCAGGCGCACGGCCGCGTCAAGAGTGGTCACCACAAAGCCTTCCACCATCAGAATGCCGAACACCGTGCCGTAATGGGTGGGAAGGCCCAGGGTCTTGTTCAGCATCAGGCCCATGCTCAGCGAAAAGGCCAGGATGGGATTGGACGATCCCATGCCCGGATCGGGCCAGACCAGACGCATGTAATCGGCATGGGACAGGGCGGCGCAAACCACCAGCACGGTGCCGGTGGCCAGAACGCCTTCCAGGATCATGGCGTTGTAGCCGATTTTGCGGGCCTGGCTTTCCTTGGCCAGTTGCTTGGAAGTGGTGCCCGTGGATACCAGGGAATGGAAGCCCGATACCGCGCCGCAGGCCACGGTGATGAACAGGAAGGGCCAGATGAAGCTCAGCTTGGCGGTGCCGGCTTCCACGGCCAGGGGGGGCATCTGCACGGTGACGCCCTGGAAACCGCCGGCGATTACCACGGCGAAAAGGGCGAAGATGCCCACATACAGGATCTGCACGTTGATAAAGTCGCGCGGCTGCAGGATCAGCCACACCGGCAGCCCGGAAGCCAGCATGACGTATGCGGCCAGGATCAGCATCCAGATTTTGGGGTTGGCCGTCACCGGCATCGTCATGCCCGCCTGGATGGAGCCGAAGGCCACAACGGCGGCAACCACGTACCCCAGGGTGATGTTCATGTTGCGCTTGTAAATGTAATAGCCCAGGATCGGCGCAAAGGCGGTGATGATGATGACCGAGGTGGAGGCGATGCCGCCGATGACGCCGTGGACCACATCGCCTTTCTGCACGGTGTGCAGCAGGGTCTGGTCCGCGGGAAGACCCAGCAGCGCCAGAGGCGCGGTGCTGGTCAGGGCCTGCACGGTCATGGACAGAAAGGCGGAGGTGACCAGCACCAGCAGCAGAATGGCGAAGCAGATGAACAGGAAAAATCCGCTGGTTCCCAGGGTGCTGCGGGTCACTTCGGCGATGGAGCGGCCCCGTTCCCGGATGCTGACGAACAGGGACGCGAAATCATGGACCGCGCCGATCAGCACGGAGCCCACCAGGATCCACAGCCAGACCGGCATGTAGCCGAACAGGATGGCCACGGTGGGCCCGACAATGGGACCCGCCCCGGCAATGGCCGAAAAGTGGTGCCCGAACAGGATGCTGAACTTGGTGGGCACGTAATCTTTGCCGTCGTTATAGGTTTCAGCCGGCGTGGCCCGCGAGGGGTCTTCTCCCATCCAGCGGGCGACCAGGCGTCCGTAAACGCTGGCCCCGAGGATGAAAATGGCCGTCGATATGAGAAGCATGATGAGAATGTTCATACTCTTCCCTCGTCCTGCAACAGGGTTGCGCATCGTGCATTGACATACGCCTGGCAAATATAAATACGCCCGGTGCCCGACAAGCGCAATAATGGAAAAGGATTTCAGCGGGCTTGCGGATACGTCGCGCCGCTACCCCGTGCGGGCGATTTCCGCGCCGGTGACGGCGCTGTCGTGGCCGGGCAGGGCGGCTATCTCCCGGCGCAGCGCTGCGGACTGGAGCAAATCGAGCAGGGCCGCGACCGGAGGCGTTGCCTCCAGATGCGCCGGCACCACGAGGTCGCAACGGACGGCGGCCAGCGGCACGAAGAAAAGTCCGAAGGCCTCGGCCACGGAGCGCAGTCCCAGGGCCGCGTCGGCCTTGCCTTTGGCCACCAGGCGCGCGCCTTCGCCGTGGGAGCGGACAATCGCGCCGTGCTCGCCCAGAACGGAGGCGGGCACGCCGGCCTTGCGCAACTGCGCGTCCAGCAGGGCGCGCAAGGCCGCACCCGGTTCCCTTGTGGCGAACCGCGCGCCGCAACGGGCGATGTCTGACGCCGAGCGGATGGCCAGGGGGTTTCCCGCGGCGACCATCAGCCCTTCCTCCATAAGCGAAAAGCCGAGGACGCGGCAGGGAAGGCCGGGCAGGAATTCGCGCACGGCCGCCACGTTGGCCCGTTCTTCCTCGTCGTCATGAAAATGCGTGGTCGCCGCGTGCGCCCCGCCCAAGGCCAGAGCGCCCAGCGCCCGCCGGCTGGAAGCGAACAGGTGCCGGAATACGGTCCGGGGCAGAACACGAAGGAGATGCGCGCCGAGCAGTTCCAGAGCCGGGTCGCAGCCCATGACCAGCAGCCCGGATTCCCCGGGGCCGCTCCTGCCGGATGGAACGGGAACGGGAGAGACGGACGGCGCAAACAGATCTTCCACGCTGCAGCCGAACAAGCGGGCCAGGCTCAGGGCCACGCCCGTGTTGGGCAGGTACCGGCCGGATTCCATGTCGTACACGGCCTGGCGGCGGACCCGGATTTTTTGGGCCAGTTCGTCCTGGGACCAGCCGTTGCGCAGGCGGTAGGCCTTGACGGCGCAACGGGCATCGGGAACGCGTCGGGGCATGGGGGCTCCTGCGGGGGGGGGCATGGCCCGGGAATGCTCCGACTCCAGGTGCGCCTATCCCCTTGACTTCACTTTTTAGCACGGGCATGATCCGGAATCAATGACGTGTTAACACGTCAAAAATTCATCTTCAACCCGGAGTTGCCTATGGGGTCTGCACGGTGGGCGCGGGTATGCGCGGGTATTGTGCTGGCCGGATTCTGGATTCTGGGAGGGGTTCTTCCGCAAACGGCGGGCGCGGCGCAGCCGGAGATAACGGTGTTCGCCGCCGCCTCCACCACCAACGCCGTCAACAAGATCGGGGCGTTGTACGCGGCCAGGGGCCTGGGCGGCATCAAGGCATCTTTCGCCTCGTCCTCCACTCTGGCCAAGCAGATTGAGCAGGGCGCGCCGGCGGACGTGTTTTTGTCCGCCAACGTCGAGTGGGCCGACTATCTTGAGAAGAAGAACCTGCTGGACGCGGGCAGCCGGGTAAACCTGCTGCGCAACCGCATTGTGCTGATCGTGCCCGGGGCCAGCCCGGCAAAGGCCGTTGATCTGAAACCCGGCGTGTCCCTGTTGCCGCTTCTGGGCAAGGACGGCCGTCTGGCCGTGGGCGACCCGCAGCATGTGCCCGTGGGCATGTACGCTAAAAAGGCCCTGGAAAGCCTCGGGGCCTGGGATGCGGTGCAAAACCGCCTGGCCCCCTCGAAGGACGTGCGCGCGGGCATGGCCCTGGTGGAACGGGGCGAAGCGCCCCTGGGTCTGGTCTATGCAAGCGACGCGGCTGTTTCCGGCGGCGTGCGCGTCATCGGCGTCTTTCCGGCGGGCAGCCATCCGGAAGTCGTCTATCCCGTCGCGGCCGTCGCCGGAAAACGGACGGCGGCGGCCAGGGCCTTCATTGCGTTCCTCGGCTCGCCCGAGGCAAAAGCCATTTTTAAAAAGTACGGGTTTGAAGGGCTGTGACGGATTTTTTTCAACTCACTCCGGCTGAACGCGACGCCTTGCTGCTGAGCCTGCGCGTGGCGTTCTGGGCCGTGGCGTTGAGCCTGCCGCCGGGCGTTCTGACGGCCTGGATCCTGTCCCGGCTGCATTTTCCCGGCAAACGCCTGCTGGACGGCCTGGTCCACCTGCCCCTGGTCCTGCCGCCGGTGGTCATCGGCTATCTGCTGTTGCTCGCCCTTGGCCGCAACGGGGGTATCGGATCTTTTCTGTACGCCCGGTTGGGCATTACCCTGGCCTTTCAGTGGAAAGGCGCCGTACTGGCTTCCGCGGTCATGGCTTTCCCGTTGCTGGTGCGGGCCATCCGCCTGTCCCTGGACGCCGCGGACCGGGGAATCGAAGCCGCGGCCCGTACCCTGGGGGCCGGGCCGTGGCGGGTCTTTTTCACCGTGACCCTGCCCCTGGCCCTGCCCGGCGTGATTAGCGGCGCCGTGCTGGCTTTTGCCCGCAGCCTGGGGGAATTCGGGGCCACGATCATGTTTGTGTCCAATATTCCGGGCGAAACGCAGACTCTGCCCCTGGCCCTGTACACCCTGACCCAGGTGCCCGACGGAGAGGCAGGGGCCATGCGCTTGTGCATCCTGGCGGTGCTTGTGGCCATGGGAGCATTGTTTTGTTCCGAACTGCTGGCCCGCAAATACGCGGCCGCGCTGGAGCGTTGAACCATGCGGGTCAGGCTGCGCCGCCGCCAGGGGCATTTCGACCTGGATTTGCGCTTTGAGGGCGCGCCTTGCGGCGTCACCGCCCTGTGCGGGCCGTCGGGCGCGGGGAAAACCTCGGTCATCGCCATGATCGCCGGGCTGATCCGGCCCGATGCCGGTTCCATTGTCATTGGCGGCCGCTGCCTGTTCGATTCGGAACTGGGCGTCAATCTGCCCCCGGAAAAACGGCGCGTCGGGTGCGTGTTTCAGGACGGC
The DNA here is from genome assembly GCA_031550605.1 of Desulfovibrionaceae bacterium. Classification (GTDB taxonomy): domain Bacteria; phylum Desulfobacterota; class Desulfovibrionia; order Desulfovibrionales; family Desulfovibrionaceae; genus FLUQ01. The sequence continues at coordinate 45,077 of JAVBOK010000086.1, forward strand.
CGGCTGTTCCCGCATCTTTCCGTGCGCTCTAACCTGTGCTACGGCATGAACCTGATCCCCGCGGCGCGGCGGCGCGTTTCTCTGGATCAGGCCGTGGACCTGCTGGGCATGGGGCATCTGCTGGAGCGGCGGCCCAAAAATCTTTCGGGCGGCGAAAAGCAGCGCGTGGCCATCGGCCGGGCTCTGCTGGCTTCGCCTTCCCTTCTGCTGATGGACGAGCCGTTGGCCTCGCTGGACGAGGAGCGCAAAGCGGAATTGCTGCCCTTCATCAAACGGATCAACCGGGAATTTTTGGTGCCCGTCCTGTACGTCAGCCACGCCATGGACGAGGTGCGCGCCCTGGCCGATACCGTGATCCGGCTGCGCGACGGCCGGGTGGCGGAAGAATAGCGGGCGCGGCGGAAGTCGGAAATGCGGCGGAAGGCGCCTGCCGCCGGGCATATTTTTTTCAGAGAGGCGATCATGACGGTCATCATCGGCGGCACGTACAGGCACTACAAGGGCAACGACTACAAGGTGCTGGGCATTGCCAGGCATTCCGAAACGGAAGAACAGCTGGTCGTGTACCAGAAAATGTATGGCGATTTTTCCTGGTGGGCGCGGCCCCTGGCCATGTTCACGGAAGAAGTCGGGGAAGCTGGCGCGCGCGGACCCCGTTTCACGTATGTCGGTGGCGGAAAGGCCTGATTCGGAAAATTACCGGGACGGAGGATACGCGGCCGCGCCCGTTTTCCGGACGGCGTTGCAAAAAAGGCGTCAGTCGCGCGGGGAAAGCCGCAGCGCCTGCCCCTTCCGGCGGCAGGCGTCCACGCAGTCGCCGCAATTGGTGCATTCCAGCCGCTGGGCTGTGGTGAGCAGACGCGGGTTAAGGGCCAGAGAGCAGGCCGTGAGGCAGGGCCTGTCGTTTTGGGCGCAGGAGCAGCGCCGCCGGGAAAAGCGCAGCCTCAGGCCGGGAAAGGGGATAGCGGCGCAGGCGGCCAGCAGCACGGACTGGGGGCACAGATAGCGGCACCAGATGCGCCGGCCGGAAAAACCGTCCAGCAGGAGCAGGGCGGGAAAAAACAGCGCCCCGTGCAGCGCCGCGTTGAAAAAGATCCCGTGCTGCAGGGCGCGGGTGTACCAGCCGGGCATGGAAAGCTGATTCAGCCAGGGTTCCGGCGCAAAGGCGAGCACCACGGCAAGCCCGGCCGCGGTGAGGATTGCCCTGGCGGCAAAAGGCCGGATGCCGAAATCGATCCGGCCGGTCGCGGCCGGTCCGGCCCATGCCGTCCGGATGCTCCGCTTCCGGCATCTGGCCGCGGCTGTGACAATCCATTCCGAAGCCAGGCCATACGGGCACATCCAGCTGCAGAACACGCGGCCGAGCAGCAGGGCGACAAGCAGCACCAGCGCCGCGCCCGTAAGGGCTTTTGCGCCCGGCGCGCCCGCGGAAAGGGTCTGGGCAACGGCCAGGGGGTCGGCAAAGGTCAGGCCGAAAAAATCCAGGGACAGCAGATTGCCGGCGAGAATGGCGATGCCGCGGGCATTGAGCAGGGGAACGACGAGAAAACCCCCGGCCACGGCCAGTTGGCAGACCCTGCGCCAAAACAGCAGCGGGGGGCGGCTCACGGTGTTCCCCGAAATTCTTTGGGCACCACGGTGATAGCCTTGACCGGGCAGACGTATTCGCACACCCCGCAGCCCACGCAGTGTTCCGTGACCCTGGGCCGGTAGCCGTTTTCCAGCACGATGGCTGCGCCCCGCATGGGACAGCGCTCGTAGCAGGTCCAGCACATGAGGTTCATGTCTTTCTGGTAGTCCACGCAGGTTTTGACATCAAGGACGGCCATGCCCATGTCCGCTTTTTCCATCGGCACATCGCGCAGGGCGCCCGTGGGGCAGGCCGGTCCGCATTTCATGCAGAGAAAGCAGGGGCTTTTGCGATGAAAAACCTTTGGGGTTTCCCCGCCGAAAAAAGAATCGCGCGTCATGGCGATGCAGCGGAAGGTGCAGGCAGCAACGCAACGCCCGCAGGAAATGCAGCGGGCCCTGAGGTCCCGTTCCGAAACGACCCCCGGCGGGCGCAGAAAAGGAAAAGGCCGGGGCATGGACTACCGCTTTCGGTCCGCGCGCGACGGCATGGTCTGTTCGGATGCCGGGGGCGCGTCCTCTTCCTCATCTTCGCGAGTGAACGAGGTCACGTATACCGCAAGCACGCCGTCCACGGCCCGCACGCGGTCCAGCACCGCTTCCAGCCCTTCTGTCGGGGCTTCGGCCACCGTGACCACGTAGCAGTTTTTGTGGATGCCGTAGGTGGTCAGTTCCGGCATGGCGGAAACCGCCTTTTCCACGGCCGCGGCCTTGTCGGCCAGGGTATGGGTCAAAAATCCGAGGATGGCCATGATGCTTTCCGTATGTGTGGGGCGCGCCGCAAATCCCGCTCACAAAATTCCCGATCACGGGGACGGGGGGCCGAACCCTCTCGCGGGGGGCGGGGCGGAGCCCCGCTCCCGTTCATATGTCTTCGACGCAACGAACGTTTCCGCTCGGCGGGATCATGACGCCTTGTACACTTTTGTCGCGCAGATTTTGTATTCCGGTTCCCGGGATGCCGGGTCCGCGGCATCGTGGAACAGTTTGTTGACCAGCAGTTTTTTATCAAAGAACGGAGTAAACACAAGGCCGGGCATGCAGGTATCGGTGATGCGCGCGGGAAAGGCCATCCTGTCGCGGCGGGTTTCCAGAACCACCATGTCGCCGTTGGCTATTTTCAGCTTTTTCGCGTCGTCGGGGTTCACTTCCACATAGGCGCCGGGATAGGCCTTTTGCAGTTCGGGCACGGTGCCGGTCATGGTGGCGGTGTGCCAGTGGTCGATGACCCGGCCCGTGGTCAGCACAAAGGGATAGTCGGCATCCGCCGGTTCAAAGGGCGGCTCATACGGCCGCAGAAAGATGGTGGCCTTGCCGTTGGGCTTGCCGTAGAAAAAGATCTTGTCGGGATGGTCCCTGGGCACCATGGGGTCTTCGTCGCGCACATAGCGCAGGTTGGTGCCGGGGTGGTTTTCCGTGGGGCAGGGCCACTTGATGCCGGATTCTTTTTTCAGCCGCGCCCTGGTGATGCCCGCGAAGTTGTATACGGATTTCGCGCTGACGGTGCGCCACTCTTCCCAGATGTCCGCCGCGTCCTTGTAGGGGATAAGGCCGGGGTCAATCCCGACGCGCTTTGCGAAATCCATCAGGATGTTCACCGCGGGACGGCTTTCGCCCGAAGGTTCCACGGCTTTTTCGATGAGGGCGTAACGTCGCTCCGTGCAGCCGTACACGCCGTCGGTTTCGCACCAGAAGGCGGCGGGAAAGACCACGTCGGCGTATTTGAGCGTTTCCGCCGACTTGAAACATTCGGTCATGGCCACAAAGGCGGTCTGCAGGCCCTTGTTCATCTTGTTCAGGTTGGGCAGGGTATGGGCCGGGTTGGTGCAATGGATGAACACCGCCTTCACGTCGCCCGCGGCCATGCCCTCGAACAGGGCGATGGTGTGGCGGCCCATCTTGGGCGCGATGGTGCCGGCCGGAATTTTCCATATTTCTTCCATTTCCTTGCGGTGGGCCTCGTTTTCAATCAGGCGGCCTCCGGGCAGAAGATGGGCGAGCGATCCGGTGTCGCGCACGCCGCCGCAGGCGTTGGGCTGGCCGGTCAGGGACAGGGGCGTGGCGCCGGGGCGGCAGATATGGCCGGTCAAAAGGTGCAGGTTGTGGATCAGGTTGTTGGCCCAGACCCCCCGCACGCGCTGGTTGATGCCCATGCACCACAGGGAGATGGTGGCCGGCGATTCGGCGAACATTTTGGCGATCTTGATGGTGGTGGCCGCGGGCACGCCGGTTATGGCCTCCACTTTTTCCGGGGTGTAGTCCTCAAGGAATTTTTTGTAGTCCTCAAAAGCGGCGGCGTCATTACCCTTCATGAACGTGCAGTATTTATTGTAGAACCGGGGATTGTCCAGTTCTTCCCGGATGATGACGTAGGCCATGCCGTTCATCAGGGCCAGGTCCGTGCCGGGCTTGAAGGTGACATGGATGTCCGCGATGCGCGACGTGTTGGTGCGGCGCGGATCGACCACGATGATTTTGACATCCTTGGAGCTTTCCTTGCGCTTGGCGATGCGTTCGAAAAGGACCGGATGGGCCTCGGAGGTGTTGGAGCCGATGATGAAAAAACAGGAGGCCGCGTCGATGTCGTTGTAGGTGCCCATCGGCTCGTCTTTGCCGAAGGTGGTCATGTACCCGGCCACGGCGGAGGCCATGCACAGGCGGGGGTTGCCGTCCACGTTGTTGGATTTGAAACCCGCCTTCCAGATTTTGTTGGCCAGATAGGATTCTTCGGTCAGAGCCTGGCCGGAGCCGTAATAGGCGATGGCGCCGGGGCCGTTTTCGGCCAGAGTCTTTTTAAAGCGTTCGGCCGCGAAGCCGAGGGCTTCGTCCCAACTGACCTCGGTCAGTTTGTCGGCTTTGCCGCCTTTGCGGATCATGGGCTTCAGAATCCGGTCCCCGGCGTAGATGACCGGGACGAGCAACGCCCCCTTCAGGCAAAGCAGGCCGCGGTTGTGGTTGTTGGGATCGCCCTTGATGGCCACGGCCTTGCCGCCTTTGACCCCGACCATCACGCCGCAGCCCGTGCCGCAGTACCGGCAGACGCCCTTGATCCAGGAGTCCGCTTCGGAACCGCTTGCCTGCGCGGCCAGAGCAGGGCCGGCAAGCACGGAAAGGGCAATGCCCGCGGCCGTTCCTTTCAGAAATTCGCGTCTGGAGAATGTCATGGCAATACTCCTTGGGACAGGTCACAAATTGGTTTTTGTGGCGGGATCCCTGGTTTCATACGCGTTGCTGTGCATGGGGTTCTGATGCCGCGGGTGGCAGGTTTCGCAGGCCTGCAGCGTTCCGAACTTCTGCACCATGCGATTCATGGCGGGTTCGTGGCAACGGGAACAGATGGCCTGGGGGGAGGGCTTCACGGCAAAGGGAATGGAGCCTTTGCCGTCAGGCTGTCCGTGACAGACCACGCATTTGACGAGCAGAGCGCCGTGTTTGGATTCTTTCCAGTCCTGGGCCACGGCGGGCGTGGTCTTGGCGTGGCAGGTGTAGCAGTCGGAAAGCGTTTCCGGCATCGTGAGATGCTTTGCCGCCTCACAGCGCACCGTGGGAAAGGCCTTGTCGATGTAGATGAAGAAACCGGCGACGGCGGCGGCGGCAAGGACAAGCCCGATAAGCAGCGATTTTTTGAAGCCGGACATCAGCGTTTTCCCTCCCCCTGCGGCAGCCGGGACGCGAAGGACGCGTTCCCCGGAAGCCGTCTGTCGAATTCCGGCAGGTGCGCGAGGTTCACGTGACAGCCCGCGCAGCCTTGTCTGGTGTTGCCGTTTTTGCCCAGATAGGCGTCGTGGGCCAGTTTGCCGAATTCGGAAACCGGCGCGTCGCCCTTGGCGTTCGTGTACAGGTCGCCGTGGCAGGCGAGGCAGTTCGCGTCGTCCACAAATCGGCGGGCCGCCTGCTGGGCATGCACGCGGTCCAATGTGTCCGGCCGCTGCAAAAAATGCACGGCCACATCCTTGACGCCCGAATAGATTTTCACTGCCAGAAAGCGCGGACCCGCCCCCGCCGGGATATGGCACTGGCGGCAATCGATGGGGGTTCCATTCGTGTCTTTTGCGTGGGAAGACGCCTGCAGTTCCGTACGATACGGCTGCATTTCATGGCATGACATGCAGAAGGCCGTGGATGATGTGGCGCGCAGCGCATACGCGGATACGGCGCAAAGCGCCACAAAACCCGCCAGGGCAAGAAGCACGGCGCTGTACCGATGTCCTTTTCCATCCATAAAGGTCACCTGCGAAAGGAATCAATACGATGAAACATGTGAACGCAGTACCGCACCGACACTCCGTCGGTCTGCTGGTCGGCTGGAGCATTTTTCCTTTGAGATTATCCATACGGACACCCAGCTCTGGCCTTGCGAAGAATGGCGTGGACGAACTTTGCCCGCCGTTACGCGGCAATCTCAAAGCGAAACTGCTCTGGGGCCCACTGTCAGACCAAAAGCCTCCTGAGGATCCTGCGGTCCGTTAGCCGGCGCATGGACGCGCCCGGCGGCAGGCCAAAAGGGGAGAAGAACCGGGGCCGGACACCCCGACAGAAATTTTATAAAGAAGTGTAGTGGAGAAGTCAAGATTGGAGTGCCGACCGCATTCTGCGGATGCTGCGCCAGGCCGCGTTGCTGTTATCCGATGCGCGGCTGGGGCATTTCACGTGTGGAATGCCCGCCAGGATTTGTCAGCACATCCTGGCCCGGTTCTCCATAGATTTTCGGACGCTTGCCGTATATACAATATTTGGCGTCGCATGCAGATCTCGTTATCCGCCAGCCGACGGACCGTCCGGCGCGACAAACCGCAACACAGTCCATGGAAACCGCATGAAGAAACCGCAGGTAAGGATATTCTGGCTGCGCTCGATACCATCACCGGCGGACGTCTTGTGAAGAGCCCCGCCTGCTATGCCGGGAAAAACCCCTTTGTGGTCACCAAGAGTTCGGGCATACCCGGCAAGGCCGTGACGGAAATGCCCGGTCTGGTCTGGGGAGATCCGGAAATGGAAGTCACACGCGTCGGGGTTATGATGACCCTGACTGAAAGCGCCATTGAACTGGCCGGAGCCACCGGCGTCAATTGCCTCATCGCGCACCATCCGGTTGCCGACGCCGCGAATACGGGCGGCGTGTTGGCCAGGGATTACCTCAATCTGTACCATCTTGCGGTCATTGAGCTGCACGAGGCGTTTCACGGCCTGCATCCCGGCATCGCCTGGTTGCACGGCAGCACGGCCAACACGGTCAATATCAAATACGGCGGCGTGCCGGGCAAGATCGTCTGGTTCGGCGAGGCCATACCGGAAGTTTCCACTCTTGGGGCGCTTATCGACCGCCTCGGCGAGTTCATGGGCACCAACCTTGAGGAACGCATCCTCAAGGCCGAGTCCGATCTGCGCGGCTGTTCCGAGATGGAAGAAACTTCCGTGGCCGCCAGGGCGAAGATCTATATCGGCAAGCCCGATGACAAATTGGGACGCACCATCATCGTGTTCCCGCACACCGGGTTTTCGGCCGGCGACCTGGAAAAGGCCGTGGAGGAATACCCGGCGGACACGCTCGTATGCGCAATCAGCCGCCCTCTGCCGGATGGCCCCCTGGTGGACAAGGCGCGTGAATTGGGGCTGAACCTCGTGGCCGGCAATTCCCACGCCATGGAGATCCTGGAAAACGGCGTGCCCCTGGCCCATGCCATCGCCCGCCAGTTGCCCGGCCTGGACGTGCGCCTTTTCCGCGAGCGCATGACCTCCTATCCCCTGGGGCGCTGCAGCAACCCCAAACTCCTTGCCTACGCCAAAGACATCGCTGAAAAGTATCTGCCCAAGCCGTTGTAGAAAATCCTTCGTTGTCCCCTGAAAGGAGCAGATTATGGGCCAGAAAGTCGAGACCCGGACCAGCCAGTGGAACAACGTGGAAAAACTCGGTCTCGCCATTCTGATTGTGGCTCTCGGCGTGCTGGTGTGGGAACCCAAACATATTGGCGACCTCTTCAACCTGATGTTCGACAAGGCCTTCCCGGTGGCTATCACGCTGTATGTGACCAGCAGGGTGGGGGCGGCCATCATCATCAGCGTGATGATGGGGCGCCTTCTGGAGCGTCTAGGCATGACGGACGCCCTTATGCGCATTTTCGTGCCCGTAATGAAATATATCGGCGTCAACGCCGCAGTCGGGGTGCCCTCGATTTACAACATTCTGGGCGACATCAACGCGGCGGGCAAAATTTCCGCGCCCATTCTCAAAAAAGCCGGAGCCACCAAGGACGAACAGAAAATAGCCATCGCCACCATGATGCAAAACCCCTGTTCCTTTTCCATCCTCGTGTTCGGCATCATCGTCCTGAGCGGCAAGGCCAACGTGTTTCTGGTCTTCCTCCTGTCCCTTTTTTTGCCCATCGTCATCGTGCCGCTGCTGCTCAGGCTGACCGTCTGGCGCGACACCAGGCCGGTGGAGCTTAAGGACCTGCCTTTTTTCACGCCCGAAGACAAACCCGTACTGACCACCATCTACGCCGGCGCCCGGGAAGGGGCCGAGGTGCTCTTTCTGCTCATCGTGCCCGCCTGCGCCGTGGTGTTCGCCTTTATCGGCGTACTGGAGTATGTCGGCATATGGACTCCCGTCTCCGGCGCCATCAAAAACCTGCTGGGCGCGTTGAACATCCATCCCGACACGGGCCTTACCAGCATCCTGGTGGGCGGCACCCTGGCCATGGTGGAAATGACGAAAGTGGTCCGCGACGTTCCCGCGCCGATGGTTGTGGGCTCCTTTGTACTGGCCGCCTCGGGCTGGCCGCTGCAGGTCATTTTCGGACAGATTCCCATCATCTGGTCCGGGCCCACGGACCTGAGCGAGCGCGAATGCATCTTCGCGGCCGCCATCGGCGGGGTGATACGGTTGCTGTATGCCGGGCTTCTTGCCACCCTGTATCTGATGTTCGGTCGGGGGCTGTAAAAACGCCTTTTGCCCCTGGGCCGCGTTGAAGACATCCCCGGTCCGGGCTGTACCATGAGAGTGCCGTCCTCGGATCGGGGGGGCTTTTTTTGCCAGGGAGCATTGAGAGCGGTTTCGCTTTGAGTCGCTGCTCCGCGCGGGGATTTGCCCGCAACCCCCCGCCGCGAGAGGTTTGCGGGCTTGCTTTGCCGGATGTTGCGCAAGCGGTTCAAAGTGCAAATGCTCTGGAGAAAACGAAGTCTGACGCGGCGTCACGGCACCGGATTGTTACTTCAGGAAAAAGCATTTCGGCCAGGTGCAGACTTTGCAGTTCATGCAAAAGCCGCCTTCGCCGAGGGAGGCCAGTTCCGCCCTGGTGATGCGCCTGCCGGCCAGCAGGCGCGGCAGCAGGGCGTCGAACAGGGTAATCTTGAAGTACAGGGCGCAGGCCGGAACCCCGATGACCTGCATGTCGGGCAGTTGCCCCACCAGACTCATGGTTCCCGGCAGAACGGGCGCGCCGTACAGCGCGTCCGTCAGGCCCGCTTCCGTCAGCGCGGCCCGGGTCAGATCGCCGGGGTCGACGGACAACCCGCCCGTGGTCACCAGCAAATCCGCGCCCGCGGCGCGCATTTCGTCGATGCTGCGCCGGATCCGCGCGACATCGTCCGGGACGATGGCTGTTTTGACCACGGTGCAGCGCAGGTTTTCCACTTTGGCCGAAATGACGGGGATGAACTTGTCCTCGATCAGGCCTTGAAAAACCTCGGTGCCGGTGACCAGGATGCCAACCCTGGCCTGCCGCAGGGGGGCCACGGAAAAGAGAGGCCGGCCCAGAAGTCCCAGCGCTTCGGCGAAATGCGTGTTGCCGATGTACAGGGGAATGACCCTGGTCCCGGCCACTTCGGAACCCGCCTCGACCAGCGTGGCGTCCTGCCTGGCGGCGGCCATGACGTCCGGGATCATGTTGAAGGCGGCCAGGCGGGCGCGGTCCAGGGTGAACAGGCCGGATGCGGCGGCGCGGAAATTGATCTTTCCTTCTTTGGGCGGCAGATCGAAAGCAATGTTCTCTCCTGCCATGCGTTGGGCGAAGGCCTCGGCTCCGGCGTTTTCGTGTATGAAATCTCCGGGATCCGGGTTCTCGGCCACGGCCACCTCAAAACGCCCCATCTGCTGCAGGCGGCAGACGTCGCCCGCGCTGATGGTCTGGCCGGCGGAAAAGGCCGCGCCTTTTTCCCGGCCGGGGATGATCCGGGTCATGTCGTGCAGGGCGGTTCTGCCCACGGCTTCCTCCACGGGCACAACGCGAACGAACGGCCGCAGCCGCGCCGGGTCTTTGGCCTCGCGCAGCAGCGTATAGGGCGCTTCCCCCTGGCATCCGCGGCACAGGGGGCCGTCAGCGGCGGGAAAGGCCTCGCCGCAGCGGGGACAGGCGGCAATCGCGCCCATCTGGGCGTGGCCGAGAAAACGCTGGCGGATGCGCACGGGCGCCATGGCGCAGATCGTATCCCCGGCGGTTTCGATTTCCCGCAGCAACAGGTCCTGGTCCTGGTCTTTCTTGAGTTTTTTCTTGAGAAACCACGCTTCTATTTCCGGCCAGGCGGCAAGCTTCTCCAGATCAATGCGCACGCGGAACCCTTCGCCGCTGTGCTTGTCGAACAGGGACAGGGCATAGCGGCCCAGGTTGAGGACCTTCATCCAGTTGTTGCCCGTGCTGCACAGGGTCAGAAGCTGCACCGCGTCGGGCAGGCATTTTCTGGTTTCCACCAGGGCTTCAAACAGCGTGCCCTGCGGCAGCGCGGCCTTGGCCGTTTCCACCATGTAGCCGCCGATGAGCAGGCCCGGCGCGGGGTAGCCGTGGAATTCGGCGGCTTTTTCTTTGAATGCCGCGAAACTGTACGGACCGATATCCATAAAAACCCTTATCCCGTTTCTCAGTCAACAGTGTGGTAATGGAACGGATTCGCTTCTTCAACGCGAATCCCCGGGGCTGTTGCCGCGGCCTTCTTTGGCAACAGGTTGCCACGCGAACGCGAGATCCGTTCCGATTTCATAGCTGATGGAAAACATATCTGCTGTGAAATTGGAATTACTCCGCAAAAAACATATAGCGGCCCAGGCCCTCGCCCAGGATCAGGCAGACGGCGGCCAGACAGGCCGGGGTTCCGCCTTTTTCCGTAAACAGAACCCGGAAGGCGAGGACGATGCCCAGCCCGGCCAGGCCGAAACGGGCCGCCGTGAGGGCATCGCGCGGAGCGGAGCCGAAAAAGCCCGCGTTGACAAGCAGCAGGATGACCCCCAGACTGAACAGCGTCTGCACGATCCGCATGTCCCCGCTGTTTCCCCTGCGTCGCCGGGCGGCCAGGAAGGGGCCCAGCAGCAGGGCGGAAGCGAAGAATTCCGCATAGGGGCAGCGGGTGTTCCATTTCGCCACGGCGGAGGCGGCGTACACGGCGGACGAGGCGTACAGCAGCAGCAGCCCGGCCAGAGCGGCCAGCGTCAGGGGCAGGCCGAAACCGGACCCGTTCCTGGCGCGGTAAGAGCAGAAGAGAGCCAGACCGGCAAAGACCCCGGCCAGCCAGACTTCGCGGCTGAGCCAGGATGTGCCGGGGTGGTACAGGGCGCGGTACGCGCCGGCCATGTCGCCCAGGTGGGTGAGGGAAAAGGCCATGCCCAGCAGGGCGATGCCGGTGAAACAGGCGATTTCGGCGAAAGAGACCGCATCGCTGCCCAGGCGGTCGACCAGGGCCAGGGCGATGACGCCGCCCGCCGCGATCTGCAGGGCCAGGGTAAACAGCAACAGAGACCATTCGTTCATGGATGTACCCTGCCTTATGCTTTTTCCGCATGCTTATGCGGCCGGATAACCAGATTGGGGGCGGTGACGCGCGAATCGGGCAGGCCTTTGATGTCCGCCAGTGTTCCGTATTTCGCCCGCAGTTCCTCAATGGGGCCGAACGTGATCAGTTCCAGCGGACAGGCACCGACGCAGGCCGGTTCCTGCCCTTTTTCAATAAGGTCGCGGCAGAAGTCGCATTTGCTCATCTTGCCCTTGGTCTTGTCGAACTTGGGCGCGCTGTAGGGGCAGTTCCACACGCAGTAGCGGCAGCCGATGCACAGAGCCTGATCCACTTCCACGATGCCGTCTTCCGGCCGTTTGTGCATGGCTCCGGTGGGGCAGCCTTCCGCGCATTTGGGGGTTGCGCAGTGGTTGCAGGCCAGTGATACCCAATAGGCCCACACGCTGTTGGTGTACGCCCTGCCCAGAGGGGCGAAGGCGCCGCCGCGGTGCTGCGTCACGGTGCGGAAAAAGCGGTCGTCATCCAGGTCGTTCTTGTCCTTGCAGGCCATGGCGCAGGCGTTGCAGCCGCTGCACCGGCTTTCATCTATATAGAATCCGTATTGTTTGGGCATGGTTGTGTCCTTCGAGGGTTAGAGCATTTTCATTGTGAAAATGCTCCGGCGGATACGGAGCGTGGCGAAGTGGCCGCCCGCAAGCGGGCAGCGCGGCGCGCCTTTCATACACGCCGCTTCGGCGTGCATGCATCCGAAAAAGGAGTGCTCCGGCTTTTTCAACGTTGACTCCGCAAGAAATCTTCAAGGGTAATTTACCCTAAACCCTGGCGATGTCCGCCAGGCAGCTGTGGTGCGCGTTGCCGTGCGCCATGGGGGTCTTGCGCATGGTGGTGATGACGTTGAGGCAGCCGTTCAGGTCCGTGCCGTCAGGACCCGGCCTGTACCATGCGCCGGAGGGGATGGACAGCACCCCCGGCATGATGCGCGGGGTCACTTCCGCCTTGATCAGCAGCGCGCCCCGGTCGTTGAACACCCGCACCGTATCGCCCTGTTTGACGCCTTTTTTCGCAGCGTCCAGAGGGTTGATCCACATGACCTGCGAGGCCACCTGGGTCAGCCAGGGGTGAGTGAAAAAGGTGGAATTATCCCGCTGCTTGTTTTTCCAGCCGATGACCTGGAAGGGGTATTTTTGGGCCAGCGGGTCTTCCGGACCTTCCCAGGCCGGCACGTAATGCGCCGCTCCCGGCACCTGGGGATCGCCCCGGTCGTAAAGCCGTCTGGAGAAAAGCTCGACCTTGCCCGAGGGCGTGGGGAACTTGTTGTTGGCCGGATCCTCGATCTGTTTCTGGAAGGTGACCACGGGCGTGGGGTAGGTGAAATAATGGATGACCTGTTTCTTCATCGTCTCCCAGTCGGGAACGGTGGGGTGCTGTTTGCGGGTGGCGTCCAGCAGGTACCTGATCCATTCCTCCTGGCTGCGGCCTTCGGTGAAAGCCTGTTCCACGCCCAGCTTTTTGGCCACGGCCGTCATCCATTCATAGGGGTGGCGCGCTTCAAACAGCGGTTCCGCCACTTTTTGCGACAGCGCGAAATACGCGCCGCAGTTCCAGGTCACGGCCAGATCCCACCCTTCGAAGAAGGTGACGGACGGCAGCACGATGTCCGCGAAGTTGCAGGTCGGGGTCATGAGAACATCGCAGGCGACGATGAACTCCACCTTGCTTTCATCTTCCAGCAGCTTTCTGGTCCTGTTCAGATCCGGATTCTGGCCCATCAGGTAGTTGCCGCCGACGGACATGATCATCTTGATCGGCGCGTTCAGTTTTTCGCCGCCCACCAGGCCTTCTTTGGGGCTGACCCTGGTGTAGTCCTCCACCGCGTCGGTCCACTGCATGATGTTGATGGAGTGGGGGATGCGATTCTTGCCCGCCGGAACCCGGGCCGGGAAGGGGCGGCCCACGCCGCCGTAGCCGCCGGCCCAGCCGCCCAGCCTGCCCACGTTGCCGGTCAGGCAGCAGAGCATGGCGGAGGCCCTGGACGTGCGTTCGCCGGACGAATGGCGCTGCGGCCCCCAGCCGGACAGGATGACCGCCGGTTTGGTCCCGGCGTATTCGCGCGCGAACTGGCGGATGACATTGGCCGGCACCTTGCAGATGCCTTCGGCCCATTCGGGGGTTTTGACTACGCCGTCCTTTTTGCCCGTGAGATACGAAAGGTACGATTCATCCCCGGGCACGCCTTCGGGCATGTGTTCCTCGTCAAAACCCAGGCAGCAGGTGTCCAGAAAATTCTTGTCGTGCAGGTTTTCGGACACGATGACGTACGCCATGGCGTCCATCAGCGCGCCGTCGGTGTTGGGCAGCACGGGTATCCACTGGTCCGCGTAAGCGATGGCGGAATCGGAATAGCGCGGGTCCACGGCGATGATCTTGCAGCCGTTTTCCTTGGCCTGCTTGAGATAGTGGTTGGTATGGCCGAAAATGGTTTCCGTGGGATTGTGGCCCCAGAGAATGATCAGCCGGGAATGCAGCAGGGTGTCCATGCTGCTGCCGGAATTGCCCGTGCCGTAAGTGAAGGTGGTGGCGGCCAGGGTGTTGCCCATGCTGACCGAATGGTAATAGGGCAGGTACCCTCCGGCGCAGTTGAGCAGGCGTTTGGCCAGATCGGAATAGGTGAAAGCCCCGCCCGTGCCCGCGGTGCCCACGGTGACGAAACGCGAATCCGGCCCGTATTTGTCCCCGATTTCCCTGGTGCGCCGGGCGATGATGTCAATGGCCTCGTCCCAGGAGATGCGCTCGAATTTGCCTTCGCCCCGTTTGCCCACCCGTTTCATCGGGTATTTGAGCCGGTCGGGATGATACAGATATTTTCTGTATCCCCGGCCGCGCACGCAGCCTTTCATCACCGGCATGTCCGGGTTCAGTTCGGCGGCGGTGCGGGTGCTGATGCGGGTGACGACCCCGTCAAGGACGTGGGCCTTGTTCAGACATCGTCCGCCGCAGTCCAGGTTGCTGGCCGTGGGGATGATGCGTTCCGTCCCGCCGCCCGGGGCGGCTGCGAAACACAGCAGCGGGTCGCCGTACAGCATGAAGGGCACGGCCGCCGCGCCCGCTGCCGACCATTTCAGAAAACTGCGGCGTGAAATGCGGAACGGTTTCTTTTCAGACGCGCTCATGGGGCAGACTCTCCTCGGTTTCAGTCAGTAACGATGCGTCGTAAGGCAGAAATTCGATAATCAGCTCCGCCGTGCCGGCGTAAAGGTCAGTGGCGGCGTGGGGCAGTTGCAGGGCAAAGGACTGCGGCGCCCACTGCAGCAGATGCGCGTCCAGAAATTCCCGCTGCTCGCGGCATAAGGCCAGCCATGTGTCCCGGCCGGCCGGGGAGCCGTCCAGGGCGTTCAAAGCCGCTTCGGCCAGATGCCGCATGAATTCGAGTTCGATGGAGATATGGTCGTCGGGTTCCGAGGCGCGGTTGGCAAAAGCCAGACGGCGGCGGGCGTAAAAGCGCCTGACCCGCAGGGTGGCTTCGCCGAACAGCAGATGTTCCGGGTCGCGGTATACGGATTCCCACAGGGGCGCGGGCAGCGCGTGGGGGCCGACGTACAGGCGGCGGTATTCGTCTTCCGCGGCGCGCAGGGCCTGTTCGTCGTCCAGACATCGCCGCGCGCCGGCCAGGATGCGGTCCAGCGGTTCCAGATCTTCGGCCAGCAGGGCCAGGGCGGGGGAGGCCATCAGCCCCGCCAGCAGGGAAAGAGAGGGAAAATTGCCCGTCAGGGCCTGGGCCGCGCCGTATATATACGCGCGCAGTTCCGCAGCGGCCCGTATTTCGTCGAAAGTGCGCATGCTGGCTCTGTTGCAGGCCGTGCCGGGCCGCAGTCCGATTATGCGGTTTTGGAGGCGGAACAATCCATCCGTTTTTTCTTTATCTCTCGGGGTATGCACAGTCAAGGCATGCGGAGCGGCGGTTCGCGGCATGCATTGCCGCCGGAAAGCGCCGGAGGGGGCGTGCCTTTGCAAACCCCGCCCTTTCGCGGCGGATGGTTATCTGTCCAGGCCGCCCAGCATGATCAATTTCATTTCCAGGTATTCCTCAATGCCGGGTTTGCCGCCCTCGCGGCCCAGGCCGCTTTCCTTGATCCCGCCGAAAGGCACCTCGCCGGAAGCCAGGGCCACTTCGTTGACCGCGACCATACCCGCCTCGATGGCATTGGCCATGCGCCAGACGCGGCCGATGTCGCGTGAGAAAAGGTAGGATGCCAGCCCGTGCGGCGTGTCGTTGGCCAGGCGGACCGCTTCGGCCTCGTCCGCAAAGGGCATGACCCCGGCAATGGGGCCAAAGATTTCCTCGCGGAACACCCGCATGCCGGGGGTGACATCGGCCAGCACCGTGGGTTCGAAGAAGCAGCCGGGAAGGCCGGCCGGGCGTTTGCCGCCGTGCAGCAGCCGCGCGCCCCTGGCCGTGGCGTCGGCCACCAGTTCTTCCATGTGGCGCACCGCGTCCTCGTTGATCATGGGGCCCATGGTAGTGGCGGCATCCAGGCCGCTGCCCAGGCGCATGCCCGCCGCCGCGTTTGTCAGGCGGCGCAGGAATTCGTCATACACCCCCCGCTGCACCAGCATGCGGTTGGGGGAGATGCAGACCTGGCCCGCGTTGCGAAATTTGGAAGCCGGAAAGCTGGCCTCAAGGTGGTTCAAGTCCGCGTCGTCAAAGACCACAAAGGGCGCGTTGCCGCCCAGTTCCAGCCCGAGTTTTTTCATTGTCGCGCTGCAGGCGGCCATCAGGTCCTTGCCCACTTCCGTGGAGCCGGTGAAGCTCAGCGCCCGCACATCGGGGCTGGCGGTCAGGGCGCCGCCGATATCCCCGGCCCCGCCGGTGACGATGTTGAACACCCCGGCGGGAAAACCCGCCCGCTCCGCCAGCACGGCCATGGCAAGGGCCGAAAACGGCGTGGCCGAGGCGGGTTTGATGATGACCGGGCAGCCGGCGGCCAGGGCGGGGGAGGCTTTGCGGGTGATCATGGCCGAGGGGAAGTTCCAGGGCGTGATGGCCGCCGAAACCCCTATGGACTGATACACGGTGACAGGCTGGCGCGCGCCGGCCCAGGGCGAGGGGATGACGTCGCCGTATACCCGGCGGCATTCCTCGGCGAACCATTCGACATAGCCCGCGCCCATCAGGATTTCGGCTTTGGCTTCCGCCAGGGGTTTCCCCTGTTCCAGGGTCATGATGACAGCCAGGTCATCCACATGCTTGCAGATCAGGTCATGCCACGCGCGCAGCACGGCGGCCCTGGCCTTGGGCGTACGGCCGCGCCAGGAGGGCCAGGCCGCGGCGGCGGCCTTGATCGCCTTTTCCGTCTCCGCGCGGCCGAATTTGGGCACGCGGCCCACCACGGACCCGTCAAAGGGATTGGTGACCTCAATGGCGGATGCGGCGGTCAGCCATTCGCCGTTCACATAACATGCTTCGCGCAGCAAGGAGGGATCGTTGAGTTTCACAGGCGGCTCCCGAAAATGCAGGGTTATGCGGAAAAAACGCGGGCGGAACACATCCCGACCGGGACAGGATAGCCCCGGCTCAGCCGTTTGTAAACGCCGCCGGCAGCGGCGGCATCGGATGCGGAGCGGGGCGGCGATATTCCGGCCGCCGCTGACAAACGGCCTGGAATGCTTATCTGCGGATGAGGGAGGACCGGGTCCGGGTCCGCCAGGGAGGCGCCATGAGTCTGGAAATTTTCCGCGCGGTTCTGGGTTGGGCCGCGATTCTCAACATTCTTTTGCTCACGGTCTGGTTTCTGATTTTTGTCTGCGCCCACGATTGGGTATACGGCCTGCACCGGCGCTGGTTCGACCTGCCGCGCCAGACCTTCGACGCCGTGCATTACGCCGGGATGGCCTGGTACAAACTGAATATCTGGATGTTCTTCATCATCCCGTACCTGGCGTTGCGGTTGCATGGCTGAAGGCGTATGCTCCTTCCGTTCATACACGACACGGGGAGGCGGCATGCGGCACATGACGGGCACTTTTCCAACGCCCTATTACGCGGTGATATTTATTTCCATGAAAGCGACCGACGATGCGGCCTTTGACGCCATGCAGCAGGAGGTGGCCGGCCGGCTGCGGGACCGGAGGGGCTTTCTGGGCATGGACCGGCACCGCGACAGCGAAGGCCTGGGTTTTTCCATCTCGTACTGGGATTCGCCGGAAAGCATCCGGGCCTGGCGCGAAGAGCCGGTGCACGCGGCTGCGCAAGCGGCGGCCAAGGAAAAATGGTATTCGGAATACGTCATCCGCGTCTGCGCGGTGGAGCATGACATGAGTTTTTCGCGGGCGTGAGGGGGATTCGGCCGTGTTTTCCGGCGGTCTATTCCGCCTGCCCCGCATCCACGGACACGATGCAAAAGCGCACTGCGTCCACCAGGCCGTTATACGTCAACTTCAGAGCCGGAATCACCGGCAGGGCCAGGAAGGACAGGGTCATGAACGGGTCCTGCCCGGCGGGCACGCCCAGTTCATGGGCCAGATCCTGCAGGCGGACCAGGCCGTCGCGGATTTCTTCCAGCGGCCGGTCGGACAGGATGCCGCCCAGGGGCAGGGAAAGCGAGCCGGTGATCCGTCCCTTTTCCGCCACGGCCAGTCCGCCGCCTATTTGGGCAAGATGCCGGACCACGGCCAAAATGTCCGTATCGTCCGCTCCCGCGGCGATCAGGTGATGGGAATCGTGGGCCACGGTGGAGCCGATGGCGCCGCGCGCCAGACCCAGGCCGCGGACCAGGCCCGCCCCGACCGTGCCCGTGCCTTTGTGCCGTTCCCACACCGACAACTTCACAATATCCCGGACGGGATCCGGCGCGAAACAACCGTCCCGTTTGGGAACCTCAAGGCGCAGATCCTCGGTCACGAGCCGTCCGGGAAGCACGCCGATAACCCGCGCGGTTGTTCCGGCGGCCGGCAGGGCCAGCTGTTCCGGCCCGATGGAACCCAGATGCACGCTGCCCCGCAAGGCGGAGGCGCCGGCGGACGCGCGGGCGTCCCAAAGGTCGCGCCCGTCCCGCAGGACAGGCCGGCCGCCGTGCAGCACCAGTTCCGGCCGCCATGTTTCCAGATCGGGGTACAGGGCCAGATCGGCCCGGAAGCCGGGGGCAATGGCCCCCAGATCGCGCAGGCCGAAATGCCTGGCCGCGTTCAGGCAGGCCATGTCCAGAACCCGGCGCAGCGGCTGCCCCGCGCGAAGAGCCAGACGCACCATGTGGTTGATGCTGCCTTCGGTCAACAGGTCGTGGGGATTGCGGTCATCGGTGGCGAACATGCACCAGGTGGCATTGGCGTCCGTTACGGCGGGCAGCAGGGCCAGCAGATCCCGTGCCGCCGATCCCTGGCGCAGCATGACCGCGATGCCGTTGTCCAGCTTTTCGCGGGCTTCGTCCGCCGTGGTGCATTCATGATCCGAACGGATGCCCGCCGCCGCGTACGCGGCCAGGGCTTTTGCCGCAAGGCCCGGCGCGTGGCCGTCCACCGGCCGGCCGTCGGCCAGGTGCAGTTTGGCCATGACCTCGGGATCGCGGGCCAGTACGCCGGGGAAGTTCATCATCTCGCCCAGGCCCAGCACGGCGGGGTCATTCAGAAAAGGGGCCAGATCCCTGGCCCGCAGTTCCGCCGCCGCCGCATCCAGGCCGCTTGCGGGCACGCAGGACGGCAGCATGACGAACACCCGCAGCGGCAGGTTGCGCACGGCCTGCAGCAGGTACGCGATGCCCGCGGCCCCGGCCACGTTGGCGATTTCATGGGGGTCCACGACAGCCGCGGTCACCCCGGCGCGGAGCAGGGCGCGGGCGAACTCTTCCGGCGCGGCCATGCTGCTCTCGATGTGCACATGGGCGTCGATGAAACCAGGCAGCAGGTATTTGCCCCCGGCGTCGATTTCCTCCCGTCCCGCGTAGCGGCCGACCCCGGCGATGTAGCCGCCGGACAGGGCCACGTCAGCGTCGATGAACTCTCCGCGGAAAGCGTTCCACACGCGCGCGTTGCGGAGTACCAGATCGGAAGGTTCCTCGCCGGCGGCCGCCGCGATCAAATCTTCAATGGGTTTGGGCATGTTCTCCTTTTCCCTGTCGCGGCGGTCGCCTTGCGGCGTTCAGGCGGGACTGCGCGGCGCAATCACTGCTGCAGCCTCGTGATTTTCTGCCCCTGTATGCCAAGGCCGCCCATCAGACCCGACTGGTTGTAAATGAACGCGTACACGTCGGACCTTCCTGTGGTGGTCGAAAGGTCTTTCGCCATCCCCTGGTCTATGACGGTGATGCTCGGGCCGACGCCGATGGACCAGCCGTCGCTGCTGTCAAGATAGTTGAGCGCCGAAGGCTTTGTCAGAAACATGGCTTCGGCGTAGTCCTGCGCGCCCGCCTGCAGGCCCCAGGACAGCGACGTCGCGTTGTAATAGCCCAGCACATGCCCGCCGGGCGAGAACAGCACCCCGTTGCCGCCGGAACCGCCGACAATGAGCCCCAGCTTGAAGATGTCGGGGAAGACGAGGATCGCGACGGAACGGTCACGCAGCTCTTTGGCTTCCGGGGTGGTGGCGTACAGAATTTCCAGCGACATGCGCGCTTCTTTTACCAGGTCCGCTTGCGTCGCTGCCGATATGCTCGGGCCGGTCATGCTGGAGCAGGCGCTTAACAGCATGATCATGATGCAAATAACAAATTGAATCATCATGTTTTTTGTTTTCATATAATTCTCCCGTGTGTGGATGACGATCCCGTTTTGCCGCATGCGCGGTCCATTTTTCTGAGGCCCTTGCGGCGCGTCATGCCGCTTCTTTCATTCTATACCCAAAACAGCGGCAGGGGTAAAGCGCAATGTATACCCGAACGTCCGCGAATCCGGTTCGGAAGCCCGCGTGGGGGACCTTTGCAACCGGGTCCGCTGTGATTTCGGGTGGGAGAGGATCAACCTCCCGTAAGCCGCACTGATGAAGCAGGCTGTTTTGAACTTGAAAACCGGAGCATGGAAAATATCAAGGGCACTTTAAAACAAGAAAAGCCCCCCGGGGAGCCTTGCGGCCCGCACCGGGGGGATATGTGGAAATGCGCTGTTGCTCTGTTCTTTTTTCCTTGATCACACCCGCCGCAAGCGGTCAGAGTTCGTAAAGCATCCGAACAAAGACGACGCATCAGTAGAGGGCCGGGCTGGAATTTGGGAGGAACCCTGCCTTTGCTATACCTATAGCAGATTTTTGCAGCATGGGAACAAAAAAATACGCATTTTCCTGTTCTTCGCGAAAAAAAACAGGAAGCAAATCGATGTAAATTCGTAACTGCTTTAAAGTGTTTTATTTTTCTTGTTTTGGGTCTGAAAAGAATTTTTCGATACCCCAATGGCCGCCGCCGTGGGGGTAGCCCCTTGGGGGTTCAGCCCCTCCCGGATTGAGGGCAAACCCAGAATGCCATGATTTTGTGGGGTTTTTCATCGATGATTTGGGGACTCGGTCCCCGTATTTCATTCTTTCTCCATGGCTTTGCCGCGCGCGTCGGCGGCCAGGATGGCGTCGATGATATGGCCGCGCACGGCGGCGCGGGCCAGGTGGTTGGTGCCCACGATGGTCATGCCGCCGGGCGAGGTGACGCCGGCGTGCAGCACGGCGGGGTGCTGCCCGGTCTCCGCGACCATGCGGGCGGATCCCCTGAACAGGCCGCAGACCATGTCGGTCGCTTCCTTGCGGGTGAACCCCAGGGTCACGGCGGCTTCCATCACCGCGTCCATCATGTGGTAGACGTAGGCCGGCCCGCAGCCCGCCACGGCGGAAAAGGCGTTCATTTTGGACTCGGGCAGGACGAATACCGTGCCCAGGGAGGTGAACAGGTCCGTTATCAGGCTTTTGCGTTCGTCCGGCAGGGCGGGGTCGTCCAGACACAGGGCGAAGAGTCCTTCGCCGACCAGGGCAGGAGTGTTGGGCATGATTTGCACGGCGGGGCAGACCCCGGCCAGGGCGGAGCGCAACGCGGTCAGGGGCTGGCCGGCCGCGATGGACAGCAGCGTTTTTCCCGCGTCCAGAGCGGAGCGGATGCGGCCGATGAGGGCCGCGACCTGATAGGGCTTGACCGCCAGCAGCACGAAATCGCTGGCTCCGGCCAGAGCGGCGGGATCCGCGTTCCATGCGCCGCCGGCTTCTTCCAGGGCCGGGCGCAGGCTTTCGTTCAGGTCGTGCCCGGTCACGGTGAACCGGCCGGCAAGGCCGGGGTTCCGCAAAATGCCGTGGGCGATGGCCCCGCCCATGTTGCCGCAGCCGATGATGCCCAGAGCGTGTCGCGTCATGTCCGTTCGTCCTGTTATAGTAAAAGTTCCTCTTCCGACGGCGTTCTGTCCCAGACAATCTTGCCCTGGTTCTTTTTGCGCTTGCGCAGCAGCAGATACAAGGCCCCGGCCCCGCCGTCGCCGGGCTTTGCCGTGCAGAAGGCCAGAATCACGCGTTTGAACGGGTCGCGGGTCAGCCATGCCTGCACCCGTTCGCGCAGCACCGGGGTGCCGCCCGGCGAATTGCGGCCGCGCCCGGTGATGAGCAGCAGATGCCGTTTGCCGTCCTGATAGGCGAAACGGATGAAATTCGCCAGCGAGACGTACGCCTGCTCCATATTCTGGCCGTGCAGGTCGATGTGCCCTTCCGGGCTGTAGGAACCTGCCCGCATTTTGCCCATCACGGCGGGGTCCAGGCCCAGCACGTGGCCCTGGATGAATTCGTCCGTGTACTCCAGAGCGAATTCAAGTCCGCCCGCCAGCAGGTCATCCATGCCCACGACGGCGGCGGGCGCGGGCATGCCGGCCGGCCTGGGGGGCGGGGGCAACGCGCGCCCCCTGGCGCGAAGGGGGGCGACGCCGTCCACGGCCTGGACGAACAGAGCCTCTTCCTGCGGATTGGCCGGATTGGGCGGGGCGGGCGTTTCCCCTGCGCCGGGCGGTTCCGCGCGGCCGCGCTCCGTTCGTTCCGGAAACTTTTCCGCGGCGTCGCGGCGGCCTTCCTGCGCCGCGAGCATGGCCGCGAAATCGTCTTCGTTCGTGCCTCCACCGCGCCGGACCGGCTCGTTTTGCCCCATGGCCCGCAGAAAAAGCGCGGATTCGTCCGTCAACGAAGGAGCGCGGGAAGGGGCGGTTTTTTTCTTCCCGGCCGCGGGTGCGGCGGGGCTCACGCCGGGTGCTTCCGCGCGGGCTTTTTTAAAGCGCGATTTGTCCAGCGCCTGAAATGGATTTGCGGTGTTCCCTGTACTCATGGTAATGTGCTCGCTGCTGTTTCCCTTTACGCTGTTTCACGGCGGGGGTAAACGGAAGATGTCACAGTGACCTGTTACGGAGCGGCCGTGCACGGACAACGTTTTATCGGTGTATATGCGACCAACGAAATGCCTTCCACGCTGGGGGCTTCCGCGCGCCCCATGGTGCGGCGCAGACGCCTGTGGTTCGTATGGGAACAGGGCGACGGCAATTACCGCGTGCAACCTCTGAATGCCCTTTATCTGCCCATGGCGGAACCCCGGACCATTTCGGGCAGGGAACTGGCCTACCGATTCACGTTGGACGCCGGATGTCCGGCGGTTCCGCCCGGTTACGTGCCGGAAGATTCCGCCTGCGCGCCGGATGCGGACATGGCGGACGCGGGCGGCGTTCCGGATGCCGGAGAGGTCTCGGTTCATGCCCCGTCCCCTCGCGTGGCCCGGGAACTGCGGGCGGATGATCCCGACCTTTTGCGGGTATGGCTGGAAAAGGACCTGCCCCCGCCTTCCGCCCAACCGCCGCGCGACGGCTTCACCCCGGCGCAGGAAGCGGAAATGGCCATGCTGCTGGAAGAGGGCCTGCTTGATCCTTTGCCGGAAAATCCACTTCCCGTGCCTTCCGCATCAGGTACGTCCGGGGCGTCCTCCGTACCCGGCGCGCGCGTTGCGGCCACGCCGCATCCTCCCGGGCCGGAGGGGGAGGAAGATCCGGAACGGGCTCTGCGGGCCGCGTTCGCCCTGGGGCTTTTGCAACTGAAACAGGGGCGGAAGGAAGAAGGCGCGGCCAGCCTGGAGCGCGTTCTGGCCCAGCCCCGGCAGCCTCTTCCCAACGGGTCGCTGCTGTTTTCGGAGTTCGGCGTCAGTCTGCGCCGGTTGGGCCTTATCAGTCTGGCCATGGCCGCGCACCGGCGGGCGCTGGAATTTTCTCCCGACGACGCGAGGGTGCACTTCAATCTTGCCCGCGGGTATCATGATCTGAACGATTTTTCCCTGGCCTGCAAGCATCTGGAACGGGCGTTGGAAATCGCCCCGGATTTTGCCCAGGCGCGGCAGTTTCTGGCCTTTTTGCAGGCCAAGGATTCTTCTCCGCTGTAACCGCACGGCGTGCGGCGCGGTATCAGGAGTGAACGAGGATGAACAAAGGGTTTCTCGGGGTATTTGTGCTGGTGCTGCTGGGCGCCATGGTCCTGATCACGGTCAACCAGAAAATGACGCGGCCCCCGGCCGGGGGACCGGCCCTTTCCGACCGCGCCCCGTCTGATGTGGCGGCAAACCGCGTACGGAACGCGACAGCGCAGGCCCCGTCCGCTCAGGTGCGCCCGGCTGACACCGCCGGACCGGGATCCGCCGTTCCGGCGTCAAGCCCGGCGGCCGACGCCGTGAAGCCCGCTCCCGCGGGAAAGCCGGCTGCCGCCGAATCGGCCCCGGCCGCGGACCGGAAACCCGCGGTCTCCGTCCCGGCTTCCTCCGCCGCGCAGGCGGCGTCCCCGCCCCTGCCCAGAGTGGAACCTCCCATTTCCCAAACCGCCGCCAAGCCGGATGCAGCCAAACCCGACCCGGCCAAACAGGCCGCCGCCGCCGGGGCCGCCAAACCGGCCGGGGGGGCGTTGCAACCCATACCCGCCGGGTCTGCCGCGCCCGCCGGCGCAACCAGGCCGGCGGCAAACGCGCAACCCGCGCTCTCCGCGCCGGTAAAACCCGACGGCGCAACGCCTGTCGCGAAACCCGCCGCGGCCGCTGCCAAGGGGGCACATGCCCTCAAATCGGTCAGCCTGCATTTCAAAAACAAGGGCATGGTGCTGCGTCTGGAAGCGGGCAGCCCCATCACCGGCAAGGCTTTTGTCCTGCCCGGCCCGGACCGTCTGGTGGTCGACCTTTCCGGCGAATGGGGCGGCGTGAAAGCGCCCCCCATCCCCGCCAACACCCTGGTCAAGGGGGCGCGTATCGGCCAGCAGAGCGGCGGCCCCCGACTGGTGCTGGACCTTTCCCGCGCGCCCAAAAAATGGGAAAAAATGCAGCCGTCGCCGACAGTGATGGAAATAGCGTTTGAATAGCCTGCGGAAGCCGGATCACGGGGGCGGGGCGCTGTCCCGTTCCCCGGCAGGGGCATGACGCCCCTGCGCCCGCATCAGGAAGCGTGACCGTTCCGCAGGACAGCGGAACGAGACGGCGAAGCGAAGCGGAGCCGCCCGCAGGGCGAGGGCCAGGACGGCCCGAGTCACCGTTCCGCGGGATGCGGTGGCCCCTGTTCCTCTGACCCCGTGCCGGAGAGGCGCGCGGGGTTTGTTTTTATTTCGCCCGCCCCCTTTACCGGGGGCCGTGATGCTGTATAATGATAACTGAAAGTCATTTTCAGGAGAAGGTATGCCCACAATTACCGTTGCCGGCATGAGTTGCGACCACTGCCGCCGTTCCGTTGCCGAAGCGATTGCCAAAATTCCCGGCGTCAGCGCCGTCACGGTGGACCTGTCCACCGGCAGAGCCTCCTGGCAGGGCGACGAAAGCCCGGCCGCCGTGGAAGCGGCCAGGACCGCCGTGCGCCATATCGGTTTTGACGCGCAATAGGGGGCGCGGCCTTTCGCCGCGCCGCATTGTGCCGCCTCTGGCGCCGTTGCGTGTTTTCCCCTGGAGAGTGTCGTGGCAACCGCCCAGTCTCTTGAACGCCTTCCGGTTCGGGGCATGACCTGCGCCGCCTGCGCGGCGCGCATCGAACGCGTGGTCAAAACCATGCCGGGCATTGCCGACGTGTCGGTGAACCTGGCCAGCGAAGAAATGACCGTGCGTTTCGACCCCGGCCTGGTGGACCTTGCCGCCATGGCCGATCGCGTGGCCGCCGCCGGCTTCGCCCTGGAAACGGACAAAACCGCCGGGTCCGGGGATATGGGCGAGGCCGCCGCCCGTTGGGAAGAGCGCAGCCGCGAGCAGCGGCAAAAACTGCTGGCCATGCGGCGTGAACTGTGTTTCGCCTTTGCCTTTGCCCTGCCGTTGCTCATGCTGTCCATGGGGGAGATGGCGGGGCTGCCTTTGCCGCATTTTCTTTCCCCCCATTTTTCGCCCTTGGCTTTTTCTCTGACCCAGACGGCGCTGTGTCTGCCCGCGCTCTGGGCGGGGCGGCGCTTTTATTTGCAGGGCCTGCCCGCGCTGGCCCGCCGCGCGCCGAACATGGACAGCCTGGTGGCCCTGGGCACGGGCGCGGCCTTTATCTACAGCTTCTGGGGCACGCTGGAAATCGCGCACCTGCGTCACATGATGGGGCAGACGGGGCACACGGCCCAGCAATGGGCGGATATGGCCGCGGCCAGCATGAGTCTGGCCATGGATCTGTATTACGAATCCGCCGCCGTGCTCATCGCCCTGGTTTCTCTGGGGAAATATCTGGAACTGCGTTCCCGGTCCCATACTTCGGAAGCCATCAAGGCCCTGTTGGATCTGGCCCCGGAGAAAGCGACCCTGCTGCGGGACGGGGAACAGGTGACCATCGCCGCCGCCGCCGTGCGGACCGGGGACCTGCTGCTGGTGCGGCCCGGGGAGCGTCTTCCCGTTGACGGCACGGTAACCGGCGGATCATCCGGCGTGGACGAATCCATGCTGACCGGCGAAAGCCTGCCCGTGCACAAGGCGGCCGGCGATCCGGTCGTAGGGGGCACCCTGAACGGCCAGGGCGTGCTGACCATCCGGGCGGAACGCATCGGAGCGGCCACGGTGCTTGCCCGCATCGTGGCCCTGGTGCGCGAGGCGCAGGGTTCCAAAGCCCCCATCGCCGGTCTGGCGGACAAGGTCAGTTTGTATTTCGTGCCCGTGGTCATGGCTCTGGCGCTGGCGGCCGCCCTGTTCTGGCTGTTCATGGGCGAGGATGCCGCCTTTGCCGTGCGCGTTCTGGTGGCGGTGCTGGTTATCGCTTGCCCCTGCGCCATGGGTCTGGCGACGCCCATGTCCATCATGGTAGGCACGGGCAGGGGCGCGCAACTGGGGGTTCTGGTCAAGGACGGCGGCGCGCTGCAGGCGGCGTCGGAACTCGACGTGCTGCTGCTGGACAAAACCGGGACCCTGACCCGTGGCAAGCCGGAACTGACGGATGTCACGGTCCTTCCCGGCGGTTCCGCCTGGGGCGAGCCGACGCTGTTGTCCTTTGCCGCCTCGCTGGAAGCGCTGTCGGAGCATCCGCTGGCCGCTTCCATTGTGACGGCGGCCAAAGCGCGCGGCATCGCCCCGCAGCCGGCCGCGGATTTTCTGTCCGTACCGGGCAGAGGCGTGCGCGGGATTCTTGCCGCGCCGGGATCGGACCGGAGCGTGCGCGTCGCCGTGGGCAGCCTGGCCTTTGCCCGCGAAGAGGCCGGCCGTGATTTGCCCGAACTGGTGGAACCCCTGGATATCCTGGCCGGCGAAGGCAAGACCGCCCTGGTCTGCCTGGCCGACGGCGTTCCCGCGGCGCTGCTGGCCGCCGCCGACCCCCTGCGTCCGGAAGCCGCGGACGTCGTGCGGCGTCTGCGCGAATCCGGCCTGCGTCTGGTCATGCTGACGGGCGACAACGTGAAGACAGCCCGGGCCGTGGCCCGCAGGGCGGGCATCGACGAGGTGCGGGCGGAAGTGCTGCCGCAGGACAAGGAAGGGACCGTGGCCGCCCTGCGGGCCGGGGGGCTGCGCGTCGGCATGGTCGGCGACGGGGTCAACGACGCCCCGGCGCTGGCCAGGGCCGACGTGGGGCTGGTTCTTGCCGGCGGCATCGACGTGGCTGTGGAGGCCGGGGACATGGTGCTCATGCACGGCGACCTGAACGCGGTGCTGACCGCTCTGGCCCTGTCCCGCGCGGTGATGCGCAACATCCGCCAGAATTTGTTCTGGGCCTTCGGCTACAACGTGCTGGGCATTCCCGTGGCCATGGGCGTGTTGCACCTGTTCGGCGGACCGACCTTGTCCCCCATGATCGCCGGGGCCGCCATGGCCCTCAGTTCCGTGTCCGTCGTCACCAACGCCCTGCGGCTGCGCGCGTTCAGGGCGTGATGTCGCGGAAGCCGGATTTGCGGGCGCGGGGCGGAACTCCCAATTCGCGTTCCGGAGCATTGCGCCTTGGCATGCCGCCTTGCGCGCGGACGCGGAAAAACGACAAAACATCGTTTTCCGGATGCGGACAGGCCGAAGCGGCCTGCCCTGAAGGGACGCTGCGCCGTTTCGCTTCGTCCAGACAGGATGCACGCGCTATTGGATCAATTCATTATAATTGGGCAACTCTGTCAGCGGCTTTTTGGCCTTGCCCTGCGGTATGGCGGCCCGGGCGTCCCTGCGGGCGGCGCTGACGGCGTTGCCGCCTTTTTGCGCGGATTTCATGCCCCCAAAGGTTGTCGGCGCGGTGATGTTCATGGCTACCCCGTAAACGGTGGCGGCATAGATGTCCGAATGGTTGTAACTGCGCAGAACGGCCACCTGGGCCTTGGGGTTCAAGGCCTTTTTCCAGCCGTGGGCGGAAAGGTAGCAGGCCACGCTGGCCGCGGCGTCCGCGGCGTTGAACACGTCGGGCGCATTTCCCTTGCCGCGCGTGGAAACCCCGTACAGGGGAATATTGCTGGGCATGAACTGGCAAATGCCGATGGCCCCGTAGACGGAACCGGGAATTGCGGCCGCGTCTTTGCCGGATTGTGTGGCGTATTCGATCAGCGCCCGCAATTCGGCATAGGCCCATGCGGATTTCAGGCTGACGGCGGACTGCATGTCTTCCTTTTTTCCTTCCAGGCCGTGGACGGCGGGAAGCGCCTGATCAAGGGTCGCGGTGGCCGCCATGCTGCCCAGGGCCAGCAGCGCGCTTTGCCGGCCGAGTTCCGCCCCGATGCCGGTTTCCACCATCATTACGGCCACAATGAAGGGGGCGGGAACGCCGTAGCGTTTATACAGGGAAGCGAAAAATTTCGCGTTGCGGTTCATGTAGTTGCGGCCGGCGGCGACGCTCATGCCCCCGGCGATGCGGGTATAGTCGGGCGGAGCGAAGCGGGCGGCTTCCGGCGGGGGCAGGGTCAGGCCCGATTTGCCGGGGCGTCCGTAAAGCTCGACCAGTTTCTGGCCCATGAACACGGGCAGCGGGGGGCTTTGCAGACGGTCAAAAAGAGCCCGGATCTCCCCCGCGTCATGCCCGTCGCGCTGCAGGCGGGCGATGACGCCGTCCCAGGAAAGAGGAGCGGCATCCTGCGCCGCGCAGGGGGACAGAGCGGCGAACAGGAAACAGCAGAGAACCAGCAGTGAAGCGACCCGAAAGCGATGCATGGTTTTTTTTATCCTTATTTTTCATCACGCAATTTACGCCACAGGCTCATGCGGCTGACGCCCAGCGCTTCCGCCACCCGGCCGTGGTCGCCGCCCTGCTCGGCAAGAGCGGTCCGGATGGCCTCGCGTTCCAGACGCCGGGTCATGGCCTTCAGCGTGCCCTTGCAGGCGACGGTTATGCCGGAGCTTCCGGGTTCCGCGGACGCTGCCGCGGAAGGTGTCTGCCAGACCTGTTCCAGCAGGGATTTCCATGAACGGTCGGGAAACATTGAGGAGGCAAGGGCCAGGCGTTCCATCACGTTGCGCAGTTCGCGCACGTTGCCGGGCCAGTCGTGCCGGCGCAGCGCGGGGCCGATCTGTTTCTCCAGGCCCGTCGCGTCCGCCCCGGCCGGCAGCGCCGCCGCGCGGCGCAGAAAAAGTTCGGCCAGATGCATGATGTCGCTTTTGCGTTCGCGCAGCGGGGGGATGGTCAGGGGCAGCACGTTCAGCCGGTAATAAAGGTCCTGCCGGAAGTGTCCCTCGTAGGTCCAGGCGGAAAGATCGCGGTTGGTGGCGCAGACGATGCGCACGTCAACGGGGATGACCTGGGCCCCGCCCACGCGCACGATCTCCCGCTCCTGCAGAACACGCAACAGGCGGGCCTGTACGGGTTTGGGCAACTCGCCGATCTCGTCCAGGAACAGCGTCCCCTCATGGGCCAGTTCAAAGAAACCGGCTTTGCCCTGGCGCCTGGCGCCGGTGAAGGCGCCTTCCTCATAGCCGAACAGTTCCGATTCCAGCAGGGATTCCGGAATGGCCGCGCAGTTGACGGCCACAAAGGGCCCCTTGCTGCGTCTGCCCGCCCTGTGGATGCCCTGAGCGAACAGTTCCTTGCCGGTGCCCGATTCTCCCTGCAGCAGGATGGTGGCGTCGGTGGCGGCATAGACCTGGGCGAGGTTTTTCAACTCGTGCACGGCCGCGTCGCGGGTGTGCACGTCGCTGATCTGGTACCGGGCCTGAAACCCTTTGGCCTGCATGCGGCCGCGCAGGCGGTGTTCCGCCTGGTGGATACGGTCGGCTTCGGAAAAGGTGCACACCACCCCGACGGTGCGGTCGGCCGCGATGATGGGCACGCGGTTGGTCACGATGGTGGTGCCGTTCATTTCCTGCACGTCGTTCAGTTCCGGAGTTCCGCTGTGCAGCACGTCGGCGGTGCGGGTATTGGGCACCACCGCGCGTGCTTCGCGGCCCAGCACGTCGGCGGCTGTGACGCCCAGCAGCCGTTCGGCCGCGGGGTTGATCAGAGTCAGGGCGTTGTTTTCGTCCGTGACGATGATGCCTTCGGCAATCGTGTTCAGGATGGTGAATATCCGCGCCTGGCGCCGCTGCTCCACCCGGCGGACCCTGGCAATGGAAAATGCCTCGCGCAGCGCCCGCAGCACCGCTTCCTCGCCGACTTCCACCAGCACGCCGTCCAGGTCGCAGACCTTGCGCATCTGGGCGACCAGAATGCCTCCGACGCCGATCTGCGCGCCTTTTGCCTTGGCTTCGATCATCTGGGCGATCATTTCGTCGCGAGTATGGAAAAGGTATTCGTCAATGGCGATACCCAGGGTCGCGCCGACGGTCTGCACTTCGGGCAGGGGCTCCTGGTAATGGAAGAAAGCGGCCCTGCTGACGCCGCCCGCGAAGGGCTGCAGGGTGCGCAGAAGGTCAAGGGCTGTGGTGGAGATGGAAACAACGGGCACATCCACGCTGGCGCGGACGTAATCGGCCGTGCCGCCCCGGCTGAGGATCACCTCGGGCCGCATCTCTTCCGTCACCTGCTTGGCCACCACCGCAGCCTCATCAAGAGCGACGCCTTCCCAGACCCGCAGGATGCAGGGAAACTCCGCCGCCATTTTGGAAACCGCCGCGGTCAGCTTGCCGTAAGGAGCAATCAGGGCAAAGGAATAGGGCGGATCGTCCTGGGGATGCATCAAGGCCTCGGGTTTTTCGCGGTTACGACAGGCGGTAGTGCATACCGTATATCGGCGCGCCGGGGAAGTGGGGCGCACCAGGTTCGGGGCGGCTGGCGTCATTTTTTTTTCTCATCCCCGCATGAGCGCAAGCGGCATGCGTGAGCGCGCCGCGCGGGAACGGATGTGCTTTTCCTCTCGGCGCGTCGGGCGCCGCCGCCGGGCGCGAACGCGAACAGTTCACCGCCCCGCGGCGCGGCGGCAGCGTTCCGCGGCGTTCCGCAACAGATCGAGCGCGGCCTGATGCTGCGCCGACGCGCCGCGCAACAGGGTCTGCTTGACATTGTCGTCCGCTCTGGCTCTGGCGATGGCCGCGATATGGTTTTGCGCAAGGCTGATGGAGGCGCCGTGCCGTTCAAAAAGCACGATGGCCAGCGACAGGGCGGTGCTGCGCTCGATTTCGGAACCGGGCGCTTCAAAAAGGCGCTGCAGAAAAAAGCCCGCCCGCACGGCATCCGTGAAGGGAAAGCGCAGAGCGTTCACTTTTTCGGCGACGCCGGCGCCGATGAAGTCCTGATTGTCCCGGTCCGTTTCCAGACGGTCCAGGAAGGCCTGCCTGCCCGCCTGGGCGGCCCTGGCAGCGGTTTCATCCAGAAAAAGCAGGCTGTCGCCGGTGACGGGATTCGTATAGCGCGGGTCCAGACACCATTTGTTTATGCGTTGTAAAAAAACGCCCACGGCGTAGCAGCAGCTTTCCAGCTCGGCCAGCAGTTTCGCCCGTACGGATGCCGGGGCGGCGGCCGTTTCGGCGGACCGCAGGTCGTGGATGGCGCGCAGGTGCGCCCGGGTGCCTTCAACGGCCGCGTTCAAGAGTACGCGGGCCAGTTGCAGGGCGGCTTCGCGCGCGGCTTTGGCCTGCGCCCGCGTATCCTGCTCCGGGGGCAGGGTGTCCAGAAACGCGGCAATGGCGTCGCCGCCGGCCAGGGGATAGCGCAACGCGGCCGCCATGTCGTGAATGCGCCCCATGACGCCGTCATTCGCCGTGCCGCCGGTCCGGGCCGTTTCCGTGAGCGTGGCCAGAACCGCGTCCAGTTGCGCGAGGGTGCCTGTGTCGCGGAACGGGGTTGTGCGTTTTTCCGGAAATATCGTCGCCGCCGCGAAAACGGACGCAGCAGGGCCGAACAGGCAGAGCAGCATCCCCGCGCAGGCGCAAAGCCGCAACCGGGCGGCAAGAGACGTTCGCATCATGCGGGGGTCATAGCATGCCCGGGGGCAGTTTCCAAATACATTTCGCCCGCGAAAAGCCGCATCTTCCCGGACGGCAAGGCGCACGGCGAAAAAGCGGCGCAGAGCGGCTGCCCCGTGAAAGCGCTCCGGAGGATACGCAAGTCTGTCCGCTTGCGGGCGGATATTTCGCCGCGCTCCGTATCCGCCGGCGCATTTTTACGGGGAAAATGCACCGGCGGCGCTGCCGTGCCGCAAAAGGGCTGCCAGCAGACGGATCGACCGGGCCTGGCGTTCCAGAATTTCCGACTGCGTGCCGGCAAGGGTCACATGTAACGTCAGAAGGTCCGCCGCTTCCTGCAGCAGGCGGTCCTGAAGCGAAAAGTGGTCCGGGCCCGACTCGCCGCGAACCGGCACGTGCTTTCGCATGGCGGCATGGTGCGCGGTGATGCGGGCGGCGTAACGGGCGGTCTCTTCCGCGAACTGGTTGCATATGTGGTCCAGAATCGTGGGACCGACAAACGCGCTGTCAGACAGATGCGGCATGGATTCCTCACAAGGTACCAATGTATAGTGTTTATTGTATAGAATAATATATATAGCATTGTTTGTGCAATAGAAAATATATTTTGATATTTCGCATGATTAAAAAATGCATACACCAAATATTTTTTATTATAGGATTAACTATAATATTAGAAAAACCTATTTTACTGTAGTTTTGCGTCGAATTTTCTTGTCCGGCGGCTGTGGCAAGGCGCTGATACACGGAAAACAAAATGTGTTGCGGCGGCGTTTTGACCGTCCCGGCGGGGGCGCTCTTTTTTGCCGCTTTACGCGCGCGGGCGCGCGGTGTATTGTGAATGATATCAGGCGGACTTCATGTTCCGTCCCGCGGGTTGCCCGTTCCGGCCATTCTTGTTCAAGGAGCGTTCATGAGCACACGGCTTTTCGGAACCGACGGCGTTCGCGGCCGGGGCAACCCGCATCCCGTGCGGGTCCGGCAGAAAACTGTCCGAACTGGCCGGGCTGTTGCGGCCGTTCCTGCAGGTTCCGCTCAATGTGCCGGTCAAAACCAGGCGTCCCTTTGGGGAAATTCCCGAAGCCATGGCCGCCGTGGATGCGGCTGAAAAGGAACCGACTTGCAGAGGCCGGGCGCTTCCGCGCCGTTTGGGTACCGAATGGCCGGCCCGGGCCATGGGTGAAGGGGAAAACGAGAGCCGGGCGCTCCGCCTGGCGGAAGATATCGCTGAAACGGTGAAAGTACGCCTTCGTTGACCACACTTGCAAGGAGTCGCCTATGAATATCCGCAAAGTTGTCATTCCCGTCGCCGGTTGGGGCACGCGTTCACTTCCCGCAACCAAGAACATTCCCAAGGAAATGCTGCCCCTCTACAACAAGCCGGCGGTGCAGTATATCGTGGAAGAGGCCATTCAGGCCGGCATCATGGATGTGGTCTTCATCACCAACAGGGACAAAAACGCCATTGAAGACCATTTCGACTACAACCTGCAACTGGAAGGCGTTCTCGAACGGGGCGGAAAAACCGACAAACTGGCGGAAATCCGCGCTGTGGCGGAGATGGTCAATATCATTTCCATCCGCCAGAAACGCCAGCTGGGTCTGGGGCACGCGGTGCTGTGCGCCAGCGAGGCCGTGCAGTACGACGACGCGTTCGGCATCATGGTCGGCGACGACCTGATGTTCGGAGAGGGCGCGGGGCTGGCGCAACTGCTGAACGTGACGAAAACCACGGGCATGCCCTGCATCGGGGTCATGGAAGTGCCCATGGACAAGATCAGCCGCTACGGCGTCGTGGCCGGTGAGGAAGAGGCTCCGGGCATCTGGCGCATCACCAAGATGGTGGAAAAGCCCAAAAAGGAAGATGCCCCCTCGAATCTGGCCATTGTCGGCCGCTACGTGCTGACTCCCCAGATTTTTACCTACCTGAAAAATATCGGGACAGGCCACGGCGGAGAGATCCAGCTGACGGACGCCCTGCAGATGCTGGCTTCCGAGCAGGGGCTGCTCGCGGTGAAGATGAACGGCACCCGTTTTGACGCGGGCGACTGGGTGGAGTATCTTACCGCCAACATCTATTTCGGCCTGCGGGACCCGGAAATTCACGACAATCTTGTTGAAAGTCTGAAAAAACTGCTGGCTGAAGCGTAATCTTCTTTGCCGGGGGGATTGCTCCCCCTGGCCTGCGCATGGCGGGCAAAACGCGCCGCGCGGCCGGTTGGCGCCACCGGTTGTTGGGTGGAG
>JAVBOK010000110.1:0-5727 GCA_031550605.1 Desulfovibrionaceae bacterium
AGGTGCACCCATCTCAGTTCTCCTGAGATGAAATGTATCAAATTTATTTCATTCAGTTGTTGCTAGTGTACGCTAGTCATATATCTTAAAATTGCAGAATAACATGTACA
The DNA here is from genome assembly GCA_031550605.1 of Desulfovibrionaceae bacterium. Lineage (GTDB taxonomy): Bacteria > Desulfobacterota > Desulfovibrionia > Desulfovibrionales > Desulfovibrionaceae > FLUQ01. The sequence goes on from JAVBOK010000110.1 coordinate 111, forward strand.
AAACACATAGATGCTTATATTCTTATTTCAGATCAGCTCCAATATTTATAACAGCATAAAAATTATATCATGAACACAACACTAGCCATCCGTGTTCGAGCAAGATCCACGGATTGCTTAATATCAGGCCGCGTTCACTCCAGAGGCGGCAGTTGCCGCAAAACAGCGGCACAACGCGGGCAGGTTCCCGAAAAAACGGGATCGGTGTTCAGTTCTTCGCTGTATATCCAGCAGCGCTCGCATTTTTCACCGCCGGCCTTGGCCACGGATACGGCCAGGCCTTCGACTTCCGCCGCTTTCACGGCGTTGTCCGGAGCGGCGGCCAAATCAGCGAGCGCCAACTGGGACACAATGAACACGGCCCGCAAATCCGTGCCCAGACCTTCCAGCGTCCGGCGCAGGGCCGCATCGCAATGCAGGGTCACCCGGCAGTCCAGACCGTGCCCGATGGTCCCGGCCTTGCGCAGGGGCTCAATGGCCCGGCTGACCTCCGCCCGCACGGCGAGCAGGGCTTCCCAGGCGGCGCGCCCGGCCTCGTCCAGGGCCAGGGTGGGCGTATGCTTTTCGCGCAGGGCGAAAACCGTGCTCACGGCGGGCTTCAGGGCGGCAGGCAGATGCTGGAAGACCTCCTCGGCGGTGAAGGACAACACCGGCGCCATGTCGCGCACCAGCAGCAGCAGAATGCGCGAAAGCGCCGTCTGGGCGGAACGGCGTGCGCGGCTGGCCGGAGCGGAAGCGTACAGCCGGTCTTTCAGAATATCCAGGTAAAAGGCCGACAGGTCCGTGGAGCAGAGGTTGTGCAGGGTATGGAACACCTTGTGGAATTCGAACGCGGAATAGGCTTCCTGCACTCTTGCGTGAGCCCGGCAGGCCATGTCCAGGGCGAAGCGGTCCAGGGGGTCCATATCCTTTTCCGCCACAGCATCTTCGGGCGCGAAGCCCCCCAGGTTGCCCAGAATATAGCGGCAGGTGTTGCGCAGACGGCGGTACGCGTCCACCTGGCGGCTCAGGATTTCGTCGGAAATGCGGATGTCCTCGCGATAATCCACAGAGGCCACCCACATGCGCAGGATCTCCGCCCCGTATTTGTCGATGACTTCCTGCGGCACGATAACGTTGCCGATGGATTTGGACATTTTCTTGCCTTCGCCGTCCACCACGTATCCGTGCGTCAGCACCGCCCGGTACGGCGGCACGCCGCGCGTGCCCATGGCCGCGAGAAGCGAACTGTGGAACCAGCCCCGATGCTGGTCCGATCCTTCCAGATACATGTCCGCCGGGAAAGAACACTCGGGCCGCTGCTCAAGCACCGCGGCGAAACTGGTGCCGGAATCGAACCACACGTCCAGGATGTCGGTTTCCTTTTTCCAGGTCCTGCCGCCGCAGGACGGACAGACAAGCCCCTCGGGCGCGATATCCGCGATATCCGTCTCGAACCAATAGTCGCAGCCCGTGGGATGTTTGGCGAAACGCTCCGCGATAACCTTGGCCCAGGCCGCGTCGTGCCATGCTTCGTTGCAGGATTCGCACAGCAAGGCGATAATCGGCACCCCCCAGGTGCGCTGGCGCGAGATGCACCAGTCGGGCCGGTTTTCGATCATGCTGTAAATGCGGGCCTCCCCCCAGGCGGGGATCCATTCCACCTTGTCGCGGATGGCTTGCAGGGTTTTCGCGCGCAGATCATTCCTGTCCATGGAAATGAACCACTGGGTGGTGGCCCGGAAAATGACCGGCTCCTTGCAGCGCCAGCAGTGCGGGTACGAATGGGTGATGCGCGATTCGGCCAGCAGGCCGCCGGTTTCACGCAATTTTTCAATGACCTTGGGATTGGCCTCAAACACGTTCAACCCGGCAAAAAATTCCACGCTGGGCAGAAAACGCCCGCCGTCATCCATGGGCGCGTATATTTCAAGGCCGTATTTCAAACCCGTGTCATAGTCTTCGCGGCCGTGGCCGGGGGCCGTGTGCACGCAACCGGTGCCCGCTTCCAGGGTCACGTGATCGCCCAGCACCAGGGGAGAAGGCCGGTCGTAAAAGGGATGGCGCGCGACGAGCCCTTCCAGAGCCGCGCCCTTGCACCGGCCCGCGATGACGGGATTGTCCCATGCGAAGATCTTCGCGCACTGTTCAAGCAGGCCTTCGGCCAGCAGATAGAACCCGCCGTTCACGGCGACGAGCGCATAGTCGAATTCCGGATGCAGGGCCACGGCCATATTGTCCGGCAGGGTCCAGGGCGTGGTGGTCCATATCACCACGAACGTCCTCGTGTGGTCGGCGTCGGGGAAAACGGTCCGGATTGCGGCGTCCGTCAGGGGAAAGCGGACGTATACGGAAGGAGAGGTGTGGTCTTCGTATTCCACCTCGGCCTCGGCCAGGGCCGTCTGGCAGGAACAGCACCAGTGCACCGGCTTCTTGCTGCGCATGACCGAGCCGGCGGCCATGAAATTGGACAGTTCACGCGCGGTCGCCGCTTCATACTCCGGCTTCATGGACAGATAGGGATCTTCCCAGGTGCCGAACACGCCCAGCCGCTTGAATTCCTTGCGCTGGATGGTGATGTATTTTTCGGCGTAGGCGCGGCAGCGTTTGCGCACGGCGTGCGGGGGCAGTTCTTTTTTCTTTTCCCCCAGCTCATGCTCCACCTTGAGTTCGATGGGCAGGCCATGGCAGTCCCAACCGGGCACGTATTCGGCGCGAAAGCCCTGCATGTTGCGGGATTTGACCACCATGTCCTTCAGGATCTTGTTCAGCGCCGTGCCCAGATGGATATTGCCGTTGGCATAGGGCGGGCCGTCGTGCAGCACGTAGGTGCCGCGTTCGGCGCCGGCGTTGATCATGGCCGCATAGGCGTCGGCAGTTTCCCAGAAGCGCAGGGTTTCCGGTTCCCGCTGGGTCAGGTTGGCCTTCATCGGGAAAGAGGTTTCAGGCAAAGTCAGGGTTTTTTTGTAATCGGGCATGGCGTCTCCACGGCGTAAATACGGTATGCGGCAAACCCTTTTCATGGGGCAAGAGGCCGGTGAAGTCAAGACCGGTCCCCAAAGGAAGACGCTGATCGCGGTTCCTCCACATCCGCGCCCGCGCGCACTGTCCCGCGCCAACCCCCCGGAGCGTTTTGAAACGCGTCGCGCATGCCGTGCCGAAGCAACTGCCGCCGGCAACGGCGCTATTTACGTCCAAAGCGCTATTGTGTATGCTGAAACAATACGCATGGATTCTGATTCCACGGCAACCGGCGGGCAATTTTGCATGCTTTTGAACAGGCTGTACGCGCGGCTGAAACGCTTTTTCATTCCGTATGCTTCCGGAGCCCCCGCCTTTGATGAAGTGTCGCGGCTGCGCACGCGTGCGATGCTTTTGTGCCTTGCCGCGGTCTGTCTGCTTTCTCTGGCCGCTCTCATCAATCTCTACGGCCGCATGTACGGGTTGGTGGCGCCGCTTTTTCTTGAAGCGGCCGTGGCTTTCGCCGGGCTGGTCTGGTTGCAGCGAGGGGGAACGGGGCGTATTCCCATTCTGGCCACCAGCCTGGGGCTGATTATCCTGAGCGCATACATGCTGGGCACCTATGAATTCGTCGATTCGGGCCATCTGGTCTGGTACCTGCTGTTCCCCCCCATAGTCATGTTCTGCGCCGGCCTGAAATGGGGCACTTTTTTATTCGTCCTTTTTTACGTCCAGCTGCTGGTGTCGTTCCTGTCGCCCGCGTCCGCGAAGCTTGCCCCGCACATGCCCCCCATGCTGACCATGCGTTTTATGACCGCCATGTTCGCGTGCATGATTTTTGCGTGGATGGGCGAATTTCTCCGTGACCGCACCGAACGCGCGCTGGCCGCCGCCCTGCGCAAACTGGAACACGAAGCGCTTGCGGACCCGCTGACGGGCATCGGCAACCGCCGGAGCTTCCATCTGCACGCCGCATGGGTGACGGCCCAGGCCAGACGCAAACACCTGCCGTATGCCCTGGCTCTTATTGATATTGACAAGTTCAAGCACATAAACGATGTACACGGGCACCAGATCGGTGATAAGGTACTGCACCACAGCGCGGCGGTACTTTCGGCCAACCGGCGGATGATGGACCGCCTGTTCCGCCTGGGCGGGGACGAGTTCCTGCTGCTGATGGCCGAAACCACCGGGGAAGAGGCGCGCATCGTCGCGGAACGCCTGCGGCGCAGCATTGAAAACACCCCCTGTATTGACCGGGCAGCGCATATCGCCTACACGGTCAGTATAGGATTATACAGCGGAAGACCCGACGAATCGCTGGAAGAACACTTGGCCGCCGCCGACCGCAACCTGTACGCGGCAAAAAAAACGGGACGCAATCACGTCTACGGATAGAACTCTATCCAGGCCTTCGCCATACGCCGTCGGGCAAAGAACCCTCGCATGTCAAACCGTTACGCTTTTATCGCGCTGATCACCGCCGCCACGGCCGCCATTGACCAGATAACCAAGGCCCTGGTATTTGCGGCCATTCCCCTGCACACGGAAGTTCCCGTCATTTCAGGCCTGTTCAGCTTGGTCCACGTGCGCAACAGAGGCGCCGCCTTTGGTTTTTTGAACCGCCACGACATTTCCTGGCAGTTCTGGCTGTTTCTTGCGGCGACCTGCGTTGCGGCCGTGGTCATCGTCATCCTTGCGCGCAACGCCCGGCGGGCGGAATACGGCTTTTTCACCGCCCTGGGTCTGATTTTCGGAGGCGCGGTCGGCAACCTGATTGACAGGGTGCGTTACCGGGCGGTCATCGATTTTCTGGATTTTTACTGGGGCAACTGGCACTGGCCCGCTTTTAACGTGGCGGATATCGCCATCTGCTGCGGGGCTTTTCTGGCACTGCTGGCGTCCTGGCAGCGGGGAAAGGCCCGCGAAGAGTAATCATGGAATCCCTGTTCTGGCTGCTTCTCCTCAGTCTTCCCATTGCGCCGAATTTATGGTGTATTTGGCACGCTTTCCGGCACGAATTCCCCGGCCCCGGCGAACAGACGCTGTGGATCAGAGTGGGGACTTTCGTTCCCGTGCTGGGAGGGCTGCTGTACCTGTTTATCGGCCGCCGCAGGGCCAGACCGCCTCAGAGCCCGCGGAACAACCACACCGGAGTCGGTTCATGAAGATACGTCTTGTCCTTTGCCTTGTCGGCCTTTTCACCCTTCCCGCTCTCGCTTCCTGCGTCAGGCAGAGTGATGTCGACAGCCTTTCGGCCCGCGTCACCCGTACCGAGCAACAGATGCAGGGTCTGTCTTCAAAAGTCGGCAACGTGGAACAGGTGCTGCCCGGCCAGGCCGACATGTGGGCGCAGATGCAGGCCATGCGGCAGGAATTGAACACCATGCGCGGCCAGCTTGACGAAATGAACGCCAAAGGAGCGGCGGACGCGGGGTCGGAAATCGCCCGCCTGCGCGACACCACGAACAGGCTGGAGGTGGCGTTGCGCCAGATGGCGTCCGAACTGGGCCTGCAGATAGAGGCCCTCAACGCTCCCGCGGACGCCGGCGGCTATGCGGGCATGAATCCAACCACTCAGGGCGGCGCGCCCTCGACCAGTTCCACCATCAGCGCCACCACGGGAGCCACCCCCCCGCCGGCCGGCGCGAGCGCTCCCCCCGGCCAGGCCGTGGAC
>JAVBOK010000024.1:0-29198 GCA_031550605.1 Desulfovibrionaceae bacterium
GACTATGACATGGCCGCGATGGCCAGCGTCAGAAATTCGTCAAGGGAGAGTCCGGCCTTTTCGCATTCTTTGATGCTGTCACGGCTGACGTTGGCGGCAAAGGCCCTGTCCTTCATTTTCTTTTTCAGGCTGGAGGCCTGCATGCCTTCCATGCCCGTGGGCCTGACCAGGGCGGCGGCGGATATCAGGCCGGTCACGGTTTCCGCGCAGCGCAGGGCGTAATCCAGACGGGTTCCGGGCATGATCCCGGTGCATTCGCTGTTGTGGGCGGCGATGGCCGTGACGGCTTCATCCGGCAGCTTGCCGGCAAGCATCTCCACGGCGTCCAGGCCGTGGCGGGCCGCGTTGTCTTTGGTTTTCGGCCAGTCCAGGTCATGGAGCAGGCCGCAAAGACCCCACAGGTCCGCATCCTCGCCGAACCGCGCGGCCATGGCGCGCATGACCGCTTCCGAAGCCAGGGCATGCTGCAGGGTGGCGGGTTCCGGCTGTTGTTCCTTGAGCAGGGCAAATGCGGCGTTACGGTCAAGCATGGTCTTTCTCCTTCTGGGTGCTGCGGTGCGGCGCGGCCAGTCCCAGGCCGATGGCGGCGATGGTGACGCATGCGCCGGCATAGCCCGTCAGGCCGGTGACCCGGCCGCAGAAAATGATGTCCCAGACAAAGGCCAGGGCGGGCTGCGTCAACATGATCAACCCGGCCCGCGACGGCGGCAGATGGGGCAGTCCGACGGAAAACAGAAGCCAGCCGAAACTCTGGCAGAGGATGCCCAGCCCGGCAAGGGCGGCCCCGGTCTTGAGGTCGGATATGGCGAAGGATATGCCGCCCGCCAGGCAGAATATGCCCGCGATCAGAGAAGAAAACAGGGATATCCAGGCCATGTTGGGCACGGGGGCGAGTCGGGCCGCGTCGGTCTGCGATTTGCGCAGGGACAGGATGAAGCCGGTGTAGAACAGGGCGGAAATGAGGGCGAAGCCCACGCCGGCCGCGATATGGGCCGGCAGATTGGCCGGGCTGATGCCCAGCAGCAGCCAGAGCCCGGACAGGGCCAGGGGCATGGCCGCCTTGTGCCGCCAGGAAAGGGTTTCGCCCAGAAAAAAGGTTCCGTGCAGGGCCAGGAAAAAGACCTGGAAATTTGCGAGGATCGTGGCCAGGCCCGGCCCCAGGCGCACGATGGATTCGTGCCAGTTCAGAAGGTCGCCGCTGAACAGGCCGCCGGCCAGAGGCAGCAGAAGCAGCATGCCGCGCGGCGGGATCAGGCGTTCGCGGCGCAGGAAGGCCACGGCGAACAGGGCCGCGCTGCCGGCCAGGGTGCGGTAAAAGGCCACCATGCTGGGGTCCATGGCCGCGCCCTGTACGAACAGCGCCGAAAAGCTGGTGCAGAAGCTTCCGGCCACAACAGCCAGATGCCCCTTGAGGGAAGGGGACATTCCGGTCAAAGGGGCGGCGTTCATGATCCGGGCCAGAACTCCAGCGGCGGCGCGGCGGGGATTTCGCCGCTTTCGGCCATGTAGCGGTAAAACAGGCGCAGGCCTTGTTGCTCCACCTCGCCCAGCCTGTAGGAAAGGCCCTGGAAATACTCGACAAGATCCTTGCGGGACAGAGGATAGTTGGCCTCGGCGATATCCAGCACGGCGTCCATGTTGGCCAGGCCCCAGTCGCGGCCGGCGTGCAGCAGTTTTGCCGGATCTTCGGCCAGTTCCTGCGCGGCGGCCGCGCGGCGGCTGACCACCCAGACCCCGAAGGTGAAGGGAAGGCCCGTCCAGTCCATCCAGGCCGCGCCCAGGTCCCAGACATGGGGGTACGCCAGATGGCTGCGCAGGCGCAGGGCTTCGTCGCCGATGGCCAGCACCGCTTCCGGCGGATTGGGAGTGGCGATGCGCTCCGTGGCGCTGCCGGTGACGTAGGTGACGGCCATGCGCAGATGTTTGCGGAAAAGGATGCGCAGCAGCGCGGCGGAGGTGTGGGTTTCCGCGCTGACCAGCACGGTCTGCCCGTCCAGGTCCCGCACGGGGCGGCGGGACAGCAGCAGCACGCTCATGACCGGCCCCTTGCTGCCGATGGCCAGATCGGGCATCAGCCAGTACTTGCCGGGGTTGCGGGCGTATTCCACCGACGAGGTGGAAGCGGTCGCCAGGTTGCCTTCGCGCATCAGGCTGTTGAGCACGGCGGGCGGTCCGTAGACCAGTTCATACCCGTGGGGGACGCGGCCGGATTCCAGAGCGTGGTACAGGGGCAGCACGTTGAGGTAGCCCATGCGCCCCATGCGGGGTTTTGCCGGATGCGGATCGTGTTGCGTCATGGGGGTGTCCTGTTGGAGCATTGTTGCATTTCCAGCGTGAAAATTCCCTACACGGCGGGGCTGTCCGCCAGTGTGTAGTCCATAAGCCGCTGGCGAGGGGTGAAGCCGGCGGCGGCGATGACCCGGTGAATGGCGGCGCGGTCCATGCGGAAACGCACGCCCGCGGCGGCGACCACATTTTCCTCGATCATCAGGGAGCCGAAATCGTTGGCGCCGAAAGACAGGGCCAGTTGCGCGATCTGAGGGCTCATGGTCACCCAGGACGCCTGGATGTTCGGGAAATTGTCCAGCACGATGCGGGACAGGGCCAGCAGGCGCAGATACCCCGGCGCGGATTCCGGCGGCAGGTGGCTCATGGCCGTGTTGGGCGCCTGGAAAGTCCAGGGGATGAAGGCGGTGAAGCCGCCCGTCTCGTCCTGCAACTGGCGCAGGCGGAACAGGTGTTCCAGCCGCTCGTCCATGCTTTCCTCATGGCCGAACATCATGGTGGCCGTGGTTTTCAGGCCCAGTTCGTGGGCTTCGCGCATGATGCCCAGCCAGCGGCCCGCCGGGCACTTGTTGGGGGATACGCGGCCGCGCACCCTGTCCGCCAGTACTTCCGCGCCGCCGCCGGGGATGGAATGCAGCCCCGCGGCCATGAAGCGGCGGATGACCTCGCGGGTGGCAATGCCGGCCGTGTCCGCGAAAAAGGCTATTTCCGGCGGGGAAAAGGCGTGGATGTGGATGGATGGAAATTCCGCCCGGATCCAGGCCAGCATATTTTCGTAAAAATGGAGAGGCAGCCCCGGATGGTGCCCGCCCTGCAGCAGAATCTGCGTGCCGCCCAGGGCGATGGTCTCGCGGATTTTGTCCGCCAGTTCCTCGCGGGACAGCACGTACGCTTCCGCATGGTCCGGGGCGCGGTAAAAGGCGCAGAACCGGCAGGCGCAGACGCAGACGTTGGAATAGTTGATATTCCTGTCCGCCACATAGGTGACGATGCTGTCCGGATGAAGGCGTTCACGGATGGAACGCGCAAGGCCGCCCAGAGTGAACAGGTCCGCGCTTCGATACAACTCTCCGGCTTCGTCCCGGCTCACCCGCGCGCCTTCGGCGGCCGCCCGCGCGATCGCCGCGACGTTCTTTCCGGCTTCATTCTCCCGGGCGGGGTCAGCGGGCAGGGGGGATACCCTGGCGGGGTGCGTCCCTTTGGGGTTTTTCCCCCGATTCCCTCCGCCGGCAAGGTCGCGGAACAGAGCGTCGCGGTTGACCGGAATAAAGCCCGCGGAACGGATCATATGGTCCAGGGCGCTCCGGGTCAGGGTGGAGGAGGAAGCCGCGCCGGCCATGCGGCCGATGTGTTCTTCCTCTATGGTGCCGTCCAGGTCGTCGGCCCCGAAATACAGGGCGGCCTGGGCGGTTTTGGCGCCCAGCATGACCCAGTAGGCCTTGATGTGGGGGATGTTGTCCAGCATCAGACGGCTGACCGCGATGGTGCGCAGCCGGTCCAGGGCGGTTTCCGGCCCGGCGGGCGGCGCGCCGTTGGTTTGTTCCAGTTCGGCGGCCAGTTCGTTGTGCTTGCTCTGATAGGCCAGGGGGATGAAGCAGACGTAGCCGCCGGATTTGTCCTGCTGTTCACGCAGACGGCAGAGGTGGTCCACCCGGTGGGCGTGGCTTTCCACATGCCCGAACAGCATGGTGCAGTTGGAAAAAAGGCCCGCGGCGTGGGCCTCCCCCGCCAGGCGCAGGTATTCGTCTCCGCTGATTTTGTCCGGGCAGATATGGCCGCGGACGGCCGGGTCGAAAATTTCGCCGCCGCCGCCGGTGATCATGGCCACCCCGGCGTCTTTCAGCCGGGCGAAAACCTGGGCCGTGGAAATGCCTTCCATTTTCGCCAGGTGATGGACCTCGGTGACGGTGAGGGCTTTGAGCACGCTTTGCGGCCGCAGGGCCCTGATGGCCCGGAAGGTCTCCTCGAACCAGGCCAGCGGCAGGACAGGGTCGCAACCGCCGACCACATGGATTTCGGCAAAGGGGTTGCCGTTGTCGTCGGCCACGCGGGCCAGCATTTCTTCGCGGCTCAGGGTGAACGCGCCGTCCTGTCCCGGTCTGCGGGCAAAAGCGCAGAAGCGGCACCCGGTGTGGCAGATGTTGCTGTAGTTGATCTGGCGGTTGCGTACGTAATGGGTTTTCAGGCCGTGGCGCCGGACCCTGGCCATGTGGGCAAGGTTGCCCACCGCCAGAATGTCGGGGCAGGCGAAGAGGGCTTCGCCGTCCTCGCGGGAGAGGCGGCCTCCTTCCAGAACGGTTCCGAATTGCGCGGCAAGGCCCAGGCGGGCGTAATGGGCGGCGTCAAACATCGTTTTGTCCTATGCCGCCAGGCGGAACTCGTCAAGGCCGGGAAATTATGCAAGCGGTATCATGAAAAATGGAGTGTGATTGAATTGGTAATCATAAAAATTTATATAATACTTTTAGTATGCTGAAATATAATAATAAATTTATATGAATTGCAATTTCTATAAATGAAAACGCTTGCATGATTTTTCGCCGTGCGCTACCAAAAATGCAGCCGCAGCGCATGCGGGAAAAGATTTCCAGGCAGGTTTGATCAGGAGTCCCGGTACGATGAGCCGCGCCACGATCAAAGAAGTCGCCGCCAGGGCGGGCGTTTCGCAAAGTACGGTCTCTCGCGCGCTGACCGCTCCGCGCATGGTGAAACAGGAAACCGTGCTGAAAGTGCGCGAAGCGGCGAAAACCCTGGGCTACGTATACAACGCCATGGCCGGGTCCCTTTCCAGCCGGCGTTCCGATGCCCTGGGCGTGATTATTCCGTCGTCGGCCTATTCCGCCTTTGCCATCAATCTGATGGGCATTCAGGACGCCTGCTCGGAGCGCAACTTTTCCTGCCGCATCGCGGCGTCGCAGTTTCAGCCGGCCAAAGAAATGCTGGCCATGCAGAGATATCACGAACAGCGCGTCGCGGGTCTGATCATGGCCGGCATCGACCCCTCGAACATTCCCTATCTGCGGACCATGGCCGACGACGGCATCCCGGCCCTGGTGCTGTGGGAAAGTCCCGGCGAAGCCTTCAACTACATCGCCATCGACAATTACCAGGCGACCTATGACGGGCTGCGCTACCTGATCACCCTGGGGCATTCGCGCATCGCGTTTCTGAGCGGGCCTTATACCTGCGCCCAGCGCAACGTGGAGCGGGTCAGGGGGTACCGGGCGGTTCTGGATGATCACGGCATCGCCTTTGATCCCGCCCTGGTCCGCTCGCAACTGCCGACCTTTCTGCACGGCAAGGAGGCCATGCGGGCCTGCCTGCGTCTGCCCGAACCGCCGACGGCGGTGCTCTGCGTCAACGACTACCTGGCCATCGGCGCCATCCGGGCCATTCACGAAGCGGATTTGCGCGTGCCGGAAGACATATCCGTCTGCGGTTTCGACGATGTGGACATTTCCGCCTATTTCAACCCTCCGATAACGACCATCAAGACGCCGGGGCAGCTGATGGGCCGCATGGCCGGAGAAGCCATGATCACCGCCATTGAAAACGGCGCGCCGCTGCAGATGCAGTACACGCTCGATTCGGAACTGGTCATCCGGAGCACGTGCGCGCCGCGCCGCTAGGGCGGTTCCACGGATTTGCAGGCGGATCCCCGCGGGTATTTCAAGCGTGTAATGTTCCAGAACCGGAAGAAGGACACGGGTATGGCAGAAACCTTTGCTGAGTTGATCGCCCTGAGCCGCGAGGCCAGGCGGGAAGTGGTGCGCATGATCGGCAATGTGGGCACGGGGCACGTGGGCGGCGCGCTTTCGGTCGTCGAGGCGCTTGTCTGCCTGTACTACCGCGAGATGCGGATCAGGCCCGCGGAACCGTCCTGGCCGGACCGCGACCGCTTCGTCATGTCCAAAGGCCACGCCGGTCCGGCCCTGTATGCCATGCTGGCCATGCGCGGCTATTTCGGCAGGGAGCTGCTGGCCACGCTGAACCAGCCGGACAGCTGCCTGCCCAGTCACTGCGACATGCAGCGGACCATAGGCGTGGACATGACCGCCGGATCGCTGGGGCAGGGGCTTTCGGCGGCGGTGGGCATGGCCCTTGCCGCGCGCCTCGACAAGAAGGATTATCGGGTGTTCTGCATCGTCGGCGACGGCGAACAGCAGGAAGGCCAGGTCTGGGAAGCGGCCATGTACGCCGGCAGCCGGAAGCTGGACAACCTGGTGGTGTTGCTTGACGACAACGGCTTGCAGATCGATGGGCCCACCAGCGAAATCAACGCGGTGCGCCCTCTGGATACGCGCTGGGCCGCCTTTGGCTGGGAGACCACGGTTGTGGACGGCCACGACTTCGGCCAGCTGCACGAGGCTTTTGCCCTTGCCCGCAGGACCCGGGGCAAGCCCACGGCCATCGTCATGAACACGGTCAAAGGCAAGGGGGTTTCCCTGGCCGAGGGCAAAGTCGCTTCGCACAACATGGCCTTTACCGTTGAGGACGCGGCCGCCGCGTTGCGGGAACTGGAATAGGGCGTTTCCGTTTCGGAAATGCTTTGGCGGATACGCCGCGGAACGCGGTATCCGCTTGCATGCGGGCGGCGCGGCGTGCTTTTCGGACAAGCCTCTTCGCTTTGTCCGGATGAGGGAAAAGATGTTTTTGGGTCTTTTTGCGCCTGCGCGGGACACAGTATTTCAAAGGGAAACCGCCATAAGGGGACAGTATGCTGGAACAGCAGGAAATGCGCGCCGTCTATTGCGAGACGATGATGGAGCTTGCGGAAAAAGATCCCCGCATCGTCGCCGTGCAGGCCGATCTGGCCGGTTCCCACGGCATGAAGCCCTTTGCCCAGCGGTTTCCCGAGCGCTCGTTCAACGTGGGCGTGGCGGAAGCCAACATGGTCGGCGTGGCGGCGGGGCTTGCGGCATGCGGCAAGCTGCCCTTCGCGCATTCGTTCGCCGCGTTCGCCTCGCGGCGCTGCCTTGACCAGGTCGCCATATCCGTCTGCTATTCCCGCCTGCCCGTGCGGATCATCGGGTCCGATCCGGGCGTGGGTTCCGAAATGAACGGGGGCACCCACATGGCCCTTGAAGACGTGGGCATCATGCGCACCCTGCCGGGCATGACCATTGTGGAACCCGTGGACGGCGTGCAGCTCAAGGCCGCGTTGCCTCTGCTGGCCGTCCGGGACGGGCCGGTGTACATCCGTCTGTACCGGCGCAGGGCCGAATCGGTCTTCAGCCCGGGGTATCAATTCCGGCCGGGCAAGGCGGACCTGCTGCGCGGCGGTGGCGACCTGACCATCCTGGCCACCGGATACTGCACGGCCAACGCGCTGCAGGCCGCCGACGATCTGGCGCAAAAGGGCATTCAGGCCGGAGTGATCAACGTGCATACGGTCAAGCCCCTGGACACGCAGACCGTCATCGCGGCCGCGCGCGAAACCGGCGCGCTGGTCACGGCGGAAAACCACAGCATCATCGGCGGGCTGGGCAGCGCCGTGGCCGAGGCCCTGGCTGAGGAGCACCCGACGCCGCTTGCGCGCGTGGGGGCTCGCGATCATTTCGGCAGGGTGGGCAAAGTGGAGTATCTGGCCGAATTTCTGGGGATCACGGCCGCCGATATCGCAACGGCGGCGCTGCGGGTTCTGGCGCGCAAACGGGAGAAATCCGGGCGGGCGGCGGCATGCTGACCGTACGCGTTATCGGGCTGGGGATCATGGGGCTGCGCGCGGCCTTGGTGCTGCGCGACAAGGGTTTTCGGGTACAGGGTTTTGACGTGTTCGCTCCTTCGGCGGCAAAAGCCGCCGCCGAGGGCATCGCGACATTCGCCTCGCCGGGGGAATCCCTGGGTGGCGTGGACATCGCCCTGCTGTTCGTGCCCGGACCGGAACAGACAGTCAGCGCGGTTGACGGGGAAGGGGGACTGCTCCGCGGCGCTTCTTCCGGATTGACGATCGTCAATGCCAGCACGGTGGATCCCGCGACCAACATCCGCATGGGAGAAAAGGCGGCCGCGGCCGGCGCGGGTTTTCTGGACGCGCCGCTGCTGGGCCGGCCGGCGGGCGCGGGCAACTGGTCGTTCCTGGCGGGCGGCGACGATGCGCCGTTCCGCCGCGCGCTGCCCGTTCTGGCCGCCCTGGCCGGGTCGGAAGCCAAGGTGTTCCGCATGGGGCCGCTGGGCACCGGCAACAAGGCGAAGTTGCTCAACAACCTGATGTTCGGGGCCATCAATGCCTGCACGGCGGAAATGATGGCCCTGGCCCGGCGGCTCGGCGTGCCGCAGAAGACGCTGTTCGAAGCCGCCGTGGCGGCGAACGCCGGCGTGGTGAGCAATCTGTACAAGGAACTGGTTCCCCGGATTCTTGAGGGCCGTTACGACGAACCGAACTTCACCCTGAACATGTTGCGCAAGGACAACCAACTGGCGCTGGACATGGCCGGGGAGGCTGGGGTCCCGCTGCTGCTGGGCGGCGCGGTGGACAGCCTGAACCGTCTGGCCGTGCTGCACGGGTTGGGCGGAGAAGACACCGCGGCCATGTGGAAAATGATCGCGGCCTCTTGGGGTGAGCGGCCGTAAAGGAGAAGCCATGCGCATTCTGGTGACGGGCGGTTGCGGCTTTATCGGCACGCATGTGGTCCGGGCCCTGCTGGCCCAGGGCGACGAAGCGGTCGTCTTTGACCTGGCGCCGGAAAGCGCCCTGCCGGAAGATCTGCGCGGCAAAGTGACGCACGTGCGGGGCGACTGCGCTTCGGAAGTCGAACTATACAGGACGCTCGCCGCGGGGAAGATAGAAGGGATCATGCACCTGGGCGGACTGATGGGCGGCATGTGCGAACCCGACCCGCCCCGCGCGTTCCAGGTCAACTTCCGTTCCACCCAGGTTCTGCTCGATGCGTCGCTGGTTTTGGGGATCAAGCGTTTTTTCTTCATGAGTTCCATAGCGGTCTTTGACCCCCGGCAGCCGGAACCAGTGCCTGACGACGGCCTGAAGAACCCGCCGAACGTATACGGGCAGACGAAGCTGGCCGGCGAACACCTGATGCGCTGGTACACCGAAACCTACGGCCTGGATACGCGCGGCATACGGCCGACCTGGGTTTGGGGACCAAACAGGGTCAACGGGCTGACGGCCCTGTATACCACGGCCATGATCGACGCCATCGCGGCGGGCAAGGCGGTGCATATCGACAATCCGCACGAGCGGGGCGACTGGCTGTACATCCATGACTGCGTCAGGGCCATGCTGCTGCTGTGGAACGCGAAAAATCCGGGCAGGCGCGTGTACACCGTCTGCGGCAGCGTGCACAGCATCCGCGAAGTCGCGGAAATCGCGTCCCGGTACTGCAACAATGCCGGCGTGACTTTTTCCGATACGCCGAAGCCTCCGTCGCTGTACGCAGTGCGCTTTGACGATTCGGCGGCGCGGAAGGATTTCGGCTGGCGGCCGGAATACACGATCCAGACGGCGATTCGGGACCATATAGCGATCACGTGCAAATGACATACGTTTTACGGCCGAACAAGGATGCCATCTCTCCAACCAACAAGAGGAGTCTGCGATGAAAGTGTCCCATGTCATGCTGACCGCGTTGTGCCTTTTGCTTTTTTCCGCGCCCGCCTCGGCCGCGGAAAAGAAAATCGTCATGCGCTATTCGCACAGTTCCGGCGCCATGGTGAAGGAACCCCACCACGCGGCGGCTCTCGATTTCAAGGCCTATGTGGAAAAAGCGAGCAACGGCAAGGTCGAGGTGCAGATTTATCCGGCCAACCAGCTCGGCGGCGAAGAGCGGAACTATCAGGATATCCAGAATCAGGTCATCCAGATCGCCAGTCTGGCCGTGAACAACGCCACGGTGTTCAGCCCCTCCCTGGGCGTGTTCGACCTGCCGTACATCTTCAAGAACTTTGACGAAGCGTATAAGGCCATCGACAACAACTGGGATGTGATCAACGAACGCATGGTCAAGGAAAGCGGCAACATGGCCGTGGGCTGGCTGGTGCAGGGGTTCCGCGTGCTCAGCAACAGCAGGCGGCCGGTCAATACCCTGGCCGAGCTGAAAGGCCTGAAAATCCGGGTGCCCAACAACCCGATCATGATAGCGACCTTCAAGGCCTGGGATTGCGAACCCGCGCCCATGGCCTGGGAAGAAACCTTCAACGCCCTGCAGCAGAAAGTTGTGGACGGGCAGGAAAACCCCTATCCGGTGTTCGCTTCCAACAAGTTTGAGGAAGTGCAGAAGTACATCACCGAGATCCACTACAAGCTGTGGATCGGTCCCATTGTGATGAACGCGGACTGGCTGAACAAGCAGCCGGCGGACGTCAAAAAGGCCATCCTCGACGGCGGCAAAGCGGCCACCAGAAACAACCGCGCCATGATCGCGGCCATGGAAAAGGACCTGAAGAGCGCCATTGCCAAGTCCGGCGTGCAGATCATCGACAAGCCCGCCGATGAGGACGTCTGGGCGCAGAAAGCCATGACGGTCTGGCCGCAGTTCTACAGCAAGATGGGCGACCTTTCGCTGCTGGATTCCATTTTGAAAAGCCTGGGCCGCGCGCGGCCGTAGCTTCCGGCGGGGCCGCTCCGCGCGGCCCCGTTTTCCCTGCTCTCCGCCGACTGCAAAGGGATGGTGACGGCATGCGAAAGGCGCTGATCCACATCTGGAACAACCTTGAGGAATACCTGTGCGGCACCCTGCTGATGGCCATCGTCACGCTGCTGATGGTTCAGGTGGTGTTCCGTTACGGCAGCGGCAAAACCGTGGCCTGGATCGAAGAGGTGACCCGCTTCGCCTTTCTGTATCTGGTCTATCTGGCGGCCAGCTGCGTGACGGCGAAAAATCTGCATATCCGCGTGACGGCGCAGCTGAAGCTTCTGCCGCGCCGGGTGCAGATCGGTCTGCTGGCCTTTACGGACGCGGTCTGGCTGGCGTTTTGCCTGATCACCGTCTGGGTGGGCGTCCAGTTCCTGCTCAAAATGCAGAGCAGGCCCATGATTTCCGGCGCGCTGATGCTGGATATGCGCTACGTCTATTTTTCGGTGCCTTTCGCCTTCACGCTGCAGAGCATCCGCCTCATTGAGCGCTGGTGGCGCATTCTGACCGGCCGTGACGCCATCGTCGTGCCCAGCGAGGAGGTGTTCTGATGAGCCTTGAAATTCTCATCTGGGTCATTCTGGGCATCATGCTCGCCCTGGGCGCGCCCATATTCATTTCGCTCGGCGTGGCCGCGCTGACCGTGCTGATCCTCAGCGACATCCCCCTGGCCATGCTGGCCACGGACCTGTTCAAGATCGCGGACATGTTTCCCCTGCTGGCCGTGGTGGGTTTCGTTTTCGCCGGTTCGCTCATGGACAAGGGCGGCATGGCCGCGCAGATCGTGGAGGTCGCCTCGCTGCTGGTGGGCCGGATCCGCGGCGGGCTGGGCATCGTCACGGTGCTGGGCTGCATGTTTTTCGCCTCCATGATCGGGTCCGGACCCGGCACGGTGGCGGCCATGGGCAGCCTGATGATCCCGTCCATGATCGCCAGGGGCTATTCGCCCGAATACGCGGCGGGCATTTCCGCCACCGGCGGCACCCTGGGCATTCTGATCCCCCCCAGCAACCCCATGCTGGTCTACGGCATCATCGCCAACGTCTCCATATCCGCCCTGTTTACCGGCGGGTTCATTCCCGGTTTCATCGTGGGCACCGTCCTGATGTTGACGGCCTACATTCTGGCCCGCAAGGCGGGCTTCAAGGGCGAGGCCGTTTCGTACAGCCGCGCGGAAGCGATCAGGATCGTCACCCGCAACACCTGGTCCCTGCTGGCGCCGGTCATTATCCTGGGCGGCATTTACGCGGGCATCTGCACGCCGGTGGAAGCGTCCATCGTCGCTGTCTGGTATGCCCTGTTCGTGGGGTTCTGCATCACCCGCGAACTGTCGCTTCGCACGGTGGGGCAGGCCATCCGCATGGCCGTCGTTTCCACGGGCACCATCATCATCGTGGTCGGCGTGTCCAACGTGTTCGGCCGTTTTCTGACCATGTACCAGATCCCGCAGCAACTGGCCCAGAACATGCTGCAGCTGACCCAGAACCCCGCGATCATCCTGATGCTGATCATGCTGCTGCTTTTCTTTCTGGGCATGTTCATGGAAACCCTGGCCACCATCGTGGTGCTGGCTCCGGTTTTTGTGCCCATCATCAAGGCTGTTGGCGTGGACCCCGTGTTCTTCGGCGTCTTCTGGGTGCTGACCAACGAAGTGGCGCTTCTGACTCCGCCGCTGGGGGTGAACCTGTTCATCGCCATGAACATTTCCGGGCTCAGTCTCGAGCGGGTGGCCAGAGGCGCGCTGCCGTATATCTTCGTGCTGTCGTTTCTGACGTTTCTGTCCATATTCTTTCCGGATATCGTCACCTTTCTGCCGCGCGCCCTGGGCATGCGCTGGTAGACCGGGCAGCGGAACATTTCCGAGGCGGGAATGCTCCGGGATACGCCGCGGGGCGCGCTTCCGGGCAGGCCGGGCCGGCCTGCCCGCGTTCGGGGGAAAAAGGGGAGTCTTTTTTCGGACCGGATCATGAAAAATCTCGACGGCAATTCGCGCCGAAACAACGCGAAAGGCCGCCGGTGCTGCCCGGCGGCCTTTCGTTTCGTTATCGGGGGGCGTTTTGCAAAAACGTATCCGCTCCGCGAGGAGCGCCCCCTTGCGGGTCAGGCCTTCTTTTTGACGATTTCGTCGGCCAGCTGCTGCGGCACCCGTTCGTAATGGTGGGGCTGCATGGTGAAACTGGCCCGGCCCTGGGTCTTGGACCGCAGATCCGTGGCGTAGCCGAACATTTCGGACAACGGCACCTGGGCGCGCACGGCCTGGGAACCGACCCTGGCTTCCATGCTCTGCACGCGGCCGCGGCGGCTGTTCAGGTCGCCCATCACTTCGCCCACGTACTCGTCGGGGGTGACCACTTCCACATCCATGATCGGCTCGAGCAGGATGGGGGACGCTTTGCCCATGGCATCCTTGATGGCCATGGACCCGGCCACGAAGAAGGCCTGTTCCGAAGAGTCCACGTCGTGGTAGGAGCCGAAAACCAGGTTGACCTTGACGTCCACCACCGGGAAATTGGCCACCACCCCGCTTTTGAGCGCGGACTGGATGCCCTTGTCGATGGCCGGGATGTATTCTTTGGGAATGACCCCGCCCACGATGGAGTTGACGAATTCGTACCCGTTTTCGGGGTTGGGCTCGATTTCGATGACGCAGTGCCCGTACTGGCCCCGGCCGCCCGACTGCTTGACGTGCTTCATGTCGGACTTGGACGGTTTGGTGATGGTTTCGCGGTAGGCCACCTGGGGCTTGCCCACGTTGGCGTTCACGTTGAACTCGCGGGTCAGGCGGTCCACGATGATTTCAAGGTGCAGTTCGCCCATGCCGGCGATGAGGGTCTGGCCCGTTTCCTCGTCGCCCTTGACCCGGAAAGAGGGGTCTTCCTTGGCCAGCTTGCCCAGGGCCGCGGACAGCGCGTCGCGGTCCGCCTTGGTCTTGGGTTCGATGGCCACTTCAATGACCGGTTCGGGAATATCCAGCGATTCAAGGATGACGGGGCGGCTGACGTCGCAGAGCGTGTCGCCCGTGGAAACCTGCTTCAGCCCCACCAGGGCGACGATGTCCCCCGCGCCGGCCCATTTCACGTCTTCGCGTTTATTGGCGTGCATGCGCAGAAGCCGCCCCACGCGTTCCTTTTTGCCGGTGTTGGAATTAAGAATCGTGGCCCCGGATTCCAGCGTGCCCGAATAAATGCGGAAAAAGGACAAATGGCCGATGTAGGGGTCGGAAAACAGTTTGAATATGAGGCCGGCCAGGGGTTCCTTGTCCTCGCTGCGGCAGGCGATTTTTTCTTCCTGCTTGCCGGGCGTCATGCCTTCCATCTGGTCAATGTCCAGGGGAGAGGGCAGATAGCGCACCACGGCATCCAGCAGCGGCTGCACGCCCATGTTGCGGAAGGCGGAGCCGCAGACCACCGGCACGATGTTGCGGGCGATGGTGGCGGAACGCACGCAGGCGGTGATTTCCTCCGCGGTCAGCTGCTCGCCGCCGAGATACTTTTCCAGCAGCGCGTCATCTTCCTCGGCCACCGCGTCGAGCATCCTGGTGTGGGCGGCCTCGTACGCGGCCCGCAGGGAATCGGGGATGTCCGTGACGGTGAATTCCGCGCCCTTGCTTTCTTTGTCGAAAATGATGGCGTGCCCTTCGATCAGGTCCACGATGCCTTCAAACTTGTCTTCGCTGCCGATGGGGATCTGCAGAGGGATGGGTTTGGCTTTCAGCCGGTCGTGGATCATGTCCACGCAACGATCGAAATTCGCGCCGATCCGGTCCATTTTGTTGACGAAGCACAGGCGCGGCACGCCGTAGCGGTCCGCCTGGCGCCACACGGTTTCCGACTGGGGCTCGACCCCGGCGACCGCGTCGAACACCGCGATGGCGCCGTCAAGGACGCGCAGCGAGCGTTCCACTTCCATGGTGAAGTCCACGTGGCCGGGGGTATCGATGATGTTGAGCTGGTGCTCTTTCCAGAAACAGGTGGTGGCGGCGGATGTGATGGTGATGCCGCGTTCCTGTTCCTGCTCCATCCAGTCCATGGTGGCTTCGCCGTCATGGGTTTCGCCGAGTTTGTGCGACACGCCGGTGTAGAAGAGGATCCGTTCGGTGGTCGTCGTCTTGCCGGCATCGATATGGGCCATGATGCCGAAGTTGCGCTGCATGTTTATAGGGGTCTGCCTGGCCACAATACTTCTCCAAAAAAACGGATTCTGATTAAAAATCAAAACCGCGTGACGCGGTTTTGATAAAAGGGCTGCCAGTAAAGGATGGCGTTACCAGCGATAATGGGCAAAGGCCTTGTTGGCTTCGGCCATGCGGTGGGTGTCTTCGCGTTTTTTCACCGCGCCGCCGCGGTTGTTGTAGGCGTCGACGAATTCGGCCGCCAGCTTGCTGGTCATGCCTTTCTCGCCGCGCGCGCGCGCATAGTTGATGATCCAGCGCACGGACAGGGAAACCTGCCGGTCGGGGCGCACGTCCATGGGCACCTGGTAGGTCGCGCCGCCCACGCGGCGGGCTTTGACTTCCAGGTGGGGCTTCACGTTGTCCAGCGCTTTTTCAAAGGCGCGCAGGGCGTCTTCGCTGGTTTTTTCGGCCAGCTGCTCCAGGGCGGAATAGAAAATTTTTTCCGCGACGCCCTTTTTGCCGTCATACATAAGCCGGTTGATGAACCGGGCCGCCAGCCGGCTGTTGTACACCGGATCGGGCAATACTTCTCGTCTGGGAACGGATCCTTTGCGGGGCATGTCGAACTCCTGTTATTTCGGCTTCTTGGCGCCGTATTTGGAACGGCCCTGGCGGCGGTCCTGCACACCGGCGGTGTCAAGGGTGCCGCGGATGATGTGATAGCGGACGCCGGGAAGGTCTTTCACTCGGCCGCCGCGGATCATCACCACGGAGTGTTCTTGCAGGTTATGCCCTTCGCCGGGGATGTACGCGGTGACTTCCATGCCGTTGGTCAGGCGTACGCGGGCGACTTTGCGCAAAGCGGAGTTGGGCTTCTTGGGCGTCGTCGTATATACGCGGGTGCACACGCCGCGGCGCTGCGGGCAGGCCTGCAGGGCGGGCGTCTTGCGGCGCTTGAGCACTTTTTTGCGCTCTTTCCTGATAAGCTGGTTAATGGTAGGCATAGCCCCTCCAAAGTATTCGTAGTGTACGCTGAAGCAGCGTTTCATATGCCAGGTAGAAAAACATGTCAAGGCGCAAAGGAAAAAAACGGACCGATTGGGTCATGCCCGCGCCAGCCAGAATTTCCAGACCAGCGACGCGAGCAGAAAGCAGAGCATGACCGAAAGCAGGCGCCGCACAAGGGCTGGGCCGATGCGCATGGCCATTTTGCTGCCCATCGCGTTGCCGGCAAGGTTGGCGGCGGTCAGGGGAACGATCAGCCAGAACAACGTGGCGCCGTGCCAGATATAGACGGCGGACGCGCTGACGCTGCCGGCCAGGTTGAAGGTTTTGGCCGTTCCGGAAGACTTGACCAGGCCCATGCCCACGACGGCGTGCAGAACCAGGATGTACAGGCTGCCTGACCCGATGCCCAGAAATCCGTCGTAAAAGCCCACGGGGATGCAAATAAGCGGCAGCAGGACATATCGGGAGAAGGACGTCAGGTCCCTGTCTGATCCCCGGTCTTTTTTGGGCATCATGGTGAAGACGATGCCCAGCGGCAGCAGAAAAACCACCAGTTTGCCGATGGTTTCGCTGCTGAAATACAGCAGCATGTTCGTGCCCAGAGCCCCGGCCAGCACGGCCACGGGCGCCCCGACCAGGGCGCTTTTCCAGGCCACCATGCCGCCCCTGGCGTACAGGGCCAGGGACACGCAGGTGCCGATGGTGCTGCACGGTTTGTTCGTGCCCATGGCCAGTTCCGGCGGCAGACCGGAAAGCAGCAGGGCGGGGATGGAGATCAGCCCGCCGCCCCCGGCCACGCTGTCCAGAAAACCCGCAAGGAAAAAGGCCGCCGAGAGCAGTGCCACAACCCAGAATTCCAGTTCCATATGCATTCCGCCACATGCGGCTTGGGTCACGGTGGGAGAGGAAACCCGCGCGCCGTCGGGCGCGGGTCATGGCGCGGAGCGGGTCATGAGGCCGATCCGGCGGCCTCGGCGGCAAGGTTGAGGCGGTTGCGGCTGGTGAGCAGATGCGCGCGCATGGCTTCGCGCGCGGCTTCGGGGTCGCGGCGGGAAATGGCGTCCAGTATGGCCCGGTGCTCGCGGTTGGTGATGACCAGATACGGTTCTTCCGTGGTCACAAACTGGGCCGTGTTCACCCGGGTGCGGGGTATGGTTCCCCGGCCCATGAAGCGGTAAACATCTTCAAAATAACGATTTTTTGTGGCTTTGGCAATGTGCAGATGGAATTCGAGATCGGCCGGAACGGCGCTTTCTCCGGCGAGAACCTGTTGGTCAAAAGCTTCAATGCTGGCGCGCATGCCCGCCAGATCTTCGTCGGTGTGGTTCAACGCCGCGATGGCGGCGGCTTCGGTTTCGATGCACATGCGCAGGTCCAGCATCGCGAGGATGTCCTGGATGGTGACCAGGATGTTGGGCACCATGCGCTGGGGCGAAAAAGCCGCCGGCGCCAGTACGAAAGTGCCGATGCCGTGGCGGGTTTCCACCAGGCCCGCGGCCTGCAGGCGGGAAAGCGCCTCGCGGATTACGGTGCGGCTGACGCTGTAGTGCTTCATCAGTTGTGCTTCGGTGGGCAGTTTGCTGGCGATGGACAGGGTGCCGTCCCCGATGCTGTCGGCGATGTTGTCGACCACGCTCTGGGTCAGGTTGCGGGACCGTTTGCGCAGCCAGGTGGCTTCCGCGCTCTCGTCAAGGTTGGCCGCCGCGGAAAATAGCGCTTGCTTTCTTTCTTTTGCCATAGTATTACCGTTTTAGTTGTAAGACAACGTATGTCTTGTCGCCACGATGGGGTGACCTTGACGTAACCTATAAGAGTTACGTTTTTTTTGCAAGAAGTACGATGATTTCGCCGTGCGCGGCGTGCTTTTTCTTTTCACAGTCGACAGGGCGTTCGCCGGCATGGTGCGTTGATGACGACAGACCAAGCGGTCCCGATTTTTCTGCAACTTTCCGCGCGCGATAACGTGGCCATCGTCGCCAACGACGGCGGCCTGCCCGCCGGAACGGCGCTGTCCTGCGGCGTGACGCTTGCCGAACATATCCCCCAGGCCCACAAGTTCGCCCTGTCCGGCATCGCCGAGGGCGGGGCGGTTGTCCGCTACGGCGTGCCCATCGGGTACGCCCTGGAACCGATAGCCGCAGGGGCGTGGGTTTCCGAAGCGCGCATGCGCATGCCCGACGCGCCGGACCTGGCGGATATCGTATGGCCGCGCGGCGCGGCGCGGCGCGGCGGGTCCGCCTTCGAACCACTGGACGGGTACAGGTTCGAAGGATACCGCAACGCCGACGGCTCGGTCGGCTCCCGCAATCTGCTGGCCGTCAGCACCAGCGTGCACTGCGTGGCCGGGGTCGTGGAGCACGCCGTCTCCCGCATCAGGGCGGAGCTTCTGCCCAAATATCCCAACGTGGACGGGGTGACCGCCATCCAGCACGTCTATGGCTGCGGGGTGGCCATAGAGGCGCCGGACGCCGAAATCCCCATCCGCACCCTGCGCAATATCGCCCGCAATCCCAACTTCGGCGGGCAGGCCATGATCGTGAGTCTGGGCTGCGAAAAGCTGACCCCCGATCTGCTGCTGCCTCCGGGAACCATGGCTTCGCAGGCTGAAAGTCCCTACGTCGTGACCCTGCAGGACGACCGCTTCACGGGGTTTGAATCCATGGTCGCGGGGATTATGGACATGGCGGAACAACGCCTGGCCGTGCTGGACGGGCGCCGCCGGGTCAGTTGCCCGGCTTCGGGTATCGTGCTAGGGCTGCAGTGCGGGGGCAGCGACGCTTTTTCCGGCGCGGCCGCCAATCCGGCCGTGGGCTTTGCCGCTGACCTTCTGGTGCGGGCCGGGGCCACGGTGTTTTTTTCGGAAGTGACCGAGGTGCGCGACGGCATAGGACAGCTGGTGGCCAGGGCCGCCACGGAAGAGGTGGCCAACGGCCTTGTCCGCGAAATGGCCTGGTATGACGGGTACCTGGCCAAAGGCGGCGTTGACCGCAGCGCCAACACCACGCCCGGCAACAAGAAGGGCGGGCTGAACAACATTGTGGAAAAGGCCTTGGGTTCCATTGCCAAATCGGGCTCCAGCCCCATCGTGGGCGTGCATTCGCCGGGCGAGAAGATACCGGTGGGGCAGAGCGGTCTGCATTACGTGGCAACGCCGGCCAGCGATATCGTGTGCAGCCCGCTGCAGGTCGCCGCGGGCATGAATGTGATGCTGTTCGTCACCGGCCGGGGAACGCCCTACGGGCTGGCCGAGGTGCCGGTGATCAAGGTGGGGACCCGCAACGACCTGGCCCGGCGCTGGCACGACCTGATTGATGTGAACGCCGGCCGCATCGTCACGGGCGAAAAGAGCATGGAGGAAGTGGGCTGGGAAATTTTTCGGCTGGTTCTGGATGTGGCGAGCGGCCGAAAAACCTGGGCGGAACACTGGGGGCTGCGCAACCATATGGCGATATTCAACCCTGCCCCTGTTACCTGACGACATCTGCCATAACCGGAGGAATTCTGCATGGATGCATTGCAACGACTTTTGGCCCCAGTAACCTTGCCGAAAATGGTCCGTATCCGTCAGGTGTTCGATGACGCGAAACTTGAGGATGTGGCCGGCGGCGTGCGCGCGGCTCTTGCCGCGTGCCCCGCGTACAATGCCATCCGCCCGGGCATGAAGCTGGCTCTGACTGTGGGCAGCCGGGGCATCGCGTCCTTGCCCGTGATCGTGCGGGCCATTGTGGACGCCCTGAAAGAACGCGGCGCGGAACCCTTCATTGTGCCGGCCATGGGCAGCCACGGCGTCGGCACGGCCGAAGGGCAGACGGAAATGCTGAACGAGCTCGGCGTATCCGAAGCAAGCGCGGGCTGCCCCATCCGTTCCAGCATGGAAGTGGTGGAAGTGGGCCGGCTGCCCGACGGATTCCCCGTGTACATGGACAAATACGCCTATAACGCCGACGGCATCGTGATTTTCAACCGCATCAAGCCGCACAACGCTTTTCGGGCGAAACACGAAAGCGGCCTGCTGAAAATGCTGGCCATCGGCCTGGGCAAGCACATGGGGGCCGAAAGTTCGCACATGCTGGGCTTCGGTCAGTTGGGGCGCATCATTGAAGAAGTCAGCGAGGTTCTGCTGCGGACCGGCAAACTGACCCTGGGCGTGGGATCCATTGAGAACGCGTATGACAAGGTCGCGGAAATCGTGGCCTGCGGACCGGAAGACTTTTTCAGAACGGACGAGGAAGGGCTGAAACGCGCGTCCGCCAATATGCCGCGCCTGTGCGTGGACAAACTGGACCTGCTCATCGTCGACGCCATCGGCAAGGAATTTTCCGGCGGCGGCATGGACGGCAACATCACCGGCCGGTATTCCACGCCCTATATTTCCGGCGGTCCCACCATTTCGAAAATCGTGGTTCTGGACCTGACGGACAAAAGCCACGGCAACGCGTCCGGCATGGGGCTCATTGACGTCATCCCCAAGGCCATGGTCGGAAAGATCGATCTGTTCAAGACCTACGTCAACAACATCACGTCCAAGATCACCGCTTCCGGCCGGCTGCCCATGCATCTGGACACGGAAGAGATGGCGATCCGCTGCGGGTTGAAAACCAGTGATATCGGCGACTATTCCGGGGCCAGGGTAATGCGCATCCAGAACACCCTGCACCTGGGCGAGGCCTTCATTTCCGAAGCCCTGCTGCCGGAAGTCGAAAATCACAACGGCGTGCGGATCCTGGGCGAGCCCGAACCCATGCGCTTTGACGCGGACGGCAGGCTGATCACCCCGTACTGATGCGGCGGCAATCCCTACACCCTTTTATTCGGAGTAGAATCATGGCGGTTATTGACGGTGGAACGCGGTACGGCAAAGCCGTGCTTGGCGAATGGGCCAGAAAAGTTTTCATGCAGGTGGGCGTCAGTGAAGCCGACGCCGCCACCCTGGTGGAATCCCTCATTGAAGCGAACCTGCGCGGGGTGGATACGCACGGGATCACCCGGATGCTGCCGATTTATGTCAAGCGCATCCAGGTGGGGATCATGAACCCGAAGAGCAATCTGGAAATCGTGCGGGAAAAGGCGGGCACCGCCCTTATCGACTGCCACAACAGCATCGGGCAGGTCGGCGCGAAATTCGCCATGGACCTGACCATCAAAAAAGCCAGGGACGTGGGCACCGCCTTCGTGGCCACCACCCATTCGAACCATTACGGAACATCCGCCTACTGGGCCATGATGGCGTTGGAACACGGCATGATCGGCATCTCCTGCGTCAACGCCCCCGCGGCGGTCGCTCCCAGCGGGGGCCGCAAGCCCATGTTCGGCACCAACCCCTTTGCCGTGGCGGTTCCCGTGGGCAGGGAAAAACCCTTTGTCCTGGATTTGGCGACCACCATGGTGGCCCGCGGCCGCATCGATCTGTTCCGCCGGCAGGGCAGGGCCCTGGAACCGGGCTGGGCTTTTGACTCCATGGGCCGGCCGACCACGGACCCGGTGGAGGCCATGAAGGGGCTGCTGGCGCCCATCGCCGGCTACAAAGGATACGGCATCGCCTTTGCCATCGACATTCTGAGCGGCATTCTGACCGGTTCCAATTACGGCAGGCATTTTCCCGGCATGCTGGCGGAAAACCTCGAAAAGCCCACGGATGTGGGCGGCGTGTTCGCGGCCATCTGCATCGACAGCTTCATGGACCTGCAGGAATTTAACGACAGAATGGAAAAGGCCTGCGGTGAAGTGCGTTCCTGCGACAAAGCCGAAGGCGTCGACAAGATTTATATCCCCGGAGAAATTGAGCACAACGTGAAAGCGGATCGCCTGGCCAACGGCATCCCGATTCCCGATGCGATTCTTGCCGACTTTGAACGGCTGGGCGCGGAATTGAACGTTCCGTTCCCCGTGCAATAACCGGTGTTGCGGATTTTTTTTGTAACCACGACTGGAGGTTTTCATGTTTACAGTTGCCGTTGTCGCGCCCTTTCATGAAGAAGGTTTGAAACTGCTGCGCGACCGCTCGGATATCGATCTGCGGGTGATTACCGACCTGTCTCCGGAAGGCGTGGCCAAAGGCGTGACCGGCGCCGACGCCATCACCATACGCACCGCGCCCCTGCCCAAGGAAGCGCTGGCCCTGGCGCCCGCTCTGCGCGTCGTGTCCCGCCACGGCGTGGGCTATGACAATGTGGATGTGGCCTATCTTTCCTCGCGCAAGATTCCCATGGCTCTTGCCGTGGATTCCAACTACACGGCCGTGGCGGAATACACCCTGATGATGATGCTGGCGCTGGCCAAGGACGCCTTTGCCGGGGACGCGGCGGTGCGTTCGGGCGATTTCAACTGGCGCAGCAAGGGCACCATTTCCGATATCGCGGAAAAGAACGTCCTGATCATGGGATTCGGCCGCATCGGCCAGCGCGTGGCCAAACTGTGCCAGGCCTTTGACATGAAGGTCACCGCGTACGATCCGTATGTCGCCAGCAGCCCCGTGCCCGGCGTGGCCATGACCGGGGACTTCCGCGCCGCCCTGCCGGAAACCGACTACCTTTGCCTGCATATGCCTTCCACCCCGGAAACCCTGGGCATGATCGGGCCCAAGGAACTGGAAACCATGAAAAACAGCGCGTTCATCGTCAACTGCGCCCGCGGGGGCATGATCGATGAAAACCTGCTGGCCGGGGCGCTGGAAGCAGGCAAAATCCGGGGCGTGGGAATGGACGTGTTCGCCGCGGAACCGCATAACCACAACGACCCTCTTTTCAAGCAGAAGCGTTGCGTTTTCAGCCCTCACAGCGCGGCGCTGAGCGTGGAATGCAGCATCCGCATGGCGAAACAGACCGCGCAGAACGTGCTGGACTGCCTGGACGGCAAGCTGGCCGCCCGCGTGGTGGTGAACCGCAAAGAAATCGGCATGGAATAGGGCGCGCTTTCTCCGGCGGGGACGGTTCCGCTTCCCGCCGGATTTCCGGTGCTTGAGTTTTGCGTTGTTCCGGTGTAGCCATGCTATGGTGCCGACAGATACTTGGTTTGGTGATACCGCGTCGTTCACGTCAAAAAGAGAGGAGTACCTATGAAACGTTTTATCTTTCTGGCGCTTGGCCTCTGCCTGGTTTTTCCCCTGACGGTTTCGGCCGCCGACAAATACCCCAGCAAACCGATCCAGGCCATCATCCCCGCATCTCCGGGCGGAGACACCGACCTGTATTGCCGCATTCTGTCCCCGGCTTTGAGCAAAGCCCTGGGCAAACAGCTTGTTGTGGTGAACGTTTCGGGCGGCGGCGGCTCCACCGGCACCAACCGGGTGAAGGATGCGGCCCCCGACGGCTACACCGTGCTTTTTTTCCACAACTCCGCGCTGCTCAACTCTGTGTTCGGCGTGACGAAGTACACCGTCACCCGCGATTTTGACATGGCCGCCGTGGCGGTTGTGGACACCACCAACTGCATGACCGTCAATGCCGAATCGCGCTTCAAGTCTCTGAAGGAAATGGCCGCGGAAATCAAGGCCAAACCCAATACCGTGATTTTTGCCGGCGAAACCGGCGCCTATGTCTATATGATGGGCGTGATGTTCGAAAAAGCCGCCGGCGGCAAATTCAAGATGGTCGACGTGGGCGCCAACGCCCAGAAAATCGCGGCCATGGTCGGCAACCAGATTGATGCTTCCATGCTGCCGGGCAGCCTGATCAAGGGGTTCCTGCAGTCCAAAAAATTCCGCGGTCTGGCCATGATGAGCGAAAAACGCCATCCGTCCTTCCCGGACATCCCGACCTTCAAGGAAATGGGATTCAACCTGGTGGACAGCAAGTCGTACTACTTCGCGTTCCCCAAGGGCACCCCGAAAGACGTGATCAAGACCTTCAACGCCGCTTTG
The DNA here is from genome assembly GCA_031550605.1 of Desulfovibrionaceae bacterium. Lineage (GTDB taxonomy): Bacteria > Desulfobacterota > Desulfovibrionia > Desulfovibrionales > Desulfovibrionaceae > FLUQ01. The sequence goes on from JAVBOK010000024.1 coordinate 23,858, forward strand.
CAGAAGGCCCTGAAAGATCCTGAAACCGTCAAGAAGATGAACGAAAACTACCTGTCGCCCTCCGGCATTGAAACCGACAAGGCGGTGGCCTATCTGGACAACCTGCAGAAGAACTACCAGAAAGTCGCCGACGAAGTGAAAGCCGAAGCGGCCAAAAAGTAAGGCCTTTCTCTTGAAGTTTTCCGGAAGTCCCCTGCCTCGCGGCGGGGGACTTCTGGTACCAGGGGCCTCTGCGGCAACGGGCCCGCCTTGCGGGCGGCATCCGTTGCCGCCGGCGCGCGCCGGCGTGGCGCGCCCCTGGCAAACCCCGGCTTGCGGGGTTTGTCCTCGGCTGTCCCCGCCTCACGGTGGCGGGGGGGGCGTGAGCGCCCCGCGGCGTCTTGACATTTGCGCAATTGTACGACAACGTGGGGCACTGTGCAAAAGATGATGCTTTTTCGATTCAGTAAACGTTTTTTGTCCGGCCTGCGACGCGGGCCTGTTCGGAGTACGCATGAACCGTGATGTTCTTTGCTATGGCACTGTGTTGGCGGGCAGCGTTTTTTTTCTGTTCGCGGCCAAAGACATTGCCGTCACTGAAGCAAGTCTGGCCAGTTCCGCCTTTTTCCCCCGCATTCTGCTCGGCGCGCTGGTCGCCCTTTCGGCAACCGGTTTGTATAAGACGGTGAGAGCGGGCGCAGGCGGCAAGGGGCAGAAAATACACAGCCCGCTTCTGGTCATGCTGGGCCTGTGCGTCGGTTTCATCGCTCTGCTGCACCTTGCCGGGTTCGTCATCGCGACCACCGCCTTCATCTTCACCGCGTCGTTGTACATGTCCGCCGACTACAGCGCGAAGAACATCGCGCTCATGGCCGGGCTGGGTTTCACCATTGCCTTCGGCATCAACTATGTTTTCATCAATATTCTGATGTTCATTTTGCCGTAAGGCGCAAAACGCTTCGAACGCGCCCCCGGCCCCTTTGGTTTTGAAATGGTGCAGCATGCGCAGAGCAAGAAAGCAGAAAACACATTTTTTCCGGATGCGGACAAAGCGGAGCGCTTTGCCCTGAAGGCAGGCCGCGCTGTTCGCTGGCGGGCGGATACGTTGCCGCGCCGTCCGTCCGCCAGAGCATTTTCACCGCGCGACTGCTTGAAAATTCGCAGGAGTTCCTGATGGACATGTTTTTTACCGCGTTGGCCGGCCTGTTCACCCTGAAGGTTTTTCCCCTGATGGTTCTGGGCATCATCGTGGGGCTGCTGTTCGGTTCCGTGCCCGGCCTGACCGCCACCATGGCCGTGGCTCTTATTCTGCCCATGACATACGGCATGGAAACCGTCACCGGCATGTCGTTTCTGATCGCCCTGTACGTGGGCGGCATTTCCGGGGGGCTGATTTCCGCGATCCTGCTCAACATTCCCGGCACGCCGTCATCCATCGCAACCTGTTTCGACGGCAACCCCATGACCAAGAAGGGCGAAGCGGGCAAAGCCCTGGCCACGGGCATTTTCGCTTCGCTGGTGGGGGGCATGGTCGGCAACCTCGTGCTGATCTTTCTGGCGCCGCCCCTTTCCGAATTCGCCATCAAATTCACCCCGTTCGACTATTGCGCCATCGGCTGCTTCGCGGTCACGGTGCTGGCCAGCCTCGCTTCCGGTTCGTTCATCAAGGGCATCATTACCGGTTTTCTGGGCATGTTCGCTTCCACTTTCGGCATGTCGCCGGTGGACGGGGTGCTGCGCTTCACCTTCGGCTTCGAATCCATGACCGCGGGCTTTTCCTTTCTGCCGGTGCTGCTCGGGGTGTTCGCTCTTTCGGACATCTTCAAGGAATTCGCCGACAACACGTTCCGCGACCGGGCGGTGGTCAAGGTCAGTTCCCTCGGCAAGTACACGGTGGACATGAAATATATGGCGAAACAGTGGGGCAATTTCCTGCGTTCGTCGCTGATAGGCACCTTTATCGGCATTCTGCCCGGTATCGGCGGCAGCACGGCCAGCATCCTGGCGTACAGCGAAGCGAAGCGGGCCTCGAAGTATCCGGAAAAATTCGGCACCGGCATTCAGGACGGGCTGATCGCCTCTGAATCCGCCAACAACGGCATGGTGGGCGGCGCTCTGGTCACCCTGATCACCCTGGGCATTCCCGGCGACACCACAACGGCCATCCTGCTCGGCGGGCTGATGATCCACAGCGTGCAGCCCGGTCCGCTGTTGATGATGACCAACCCGGAGATCATCTACGGTATTTTCGCCGCGCTCTTTTTGTCCAACATCCTGTTCTTTGTTATCGAATACAGCGGGGTGCGGCTGTTCACCAAAGTTCTGAACATTCCGAAGTACCTGCTTTTTCCGGTGATCATCGTCATGTGCGTGGTGGGGGCCTATGCCAACAACAACGTGATGTTCGACGTGTACACCATGCTGGGTTTCGGGTTTCTGGGCTATGTCATGACCCGTTTCGGGTTTTCCCTGCCCTGCTTCGTCATCGGGTTCATTCTGGGACCCATGGTCGAAACAAACTATCAGCGGGCCATGATGTTCGGCGACGGCAGCCTGGTGCCGTTCGTGACCCGGCCGGTGTCCGCTTTTTTTCTGGTCATGGCGGTGCTGTCCATCTTTTTCAGTCTGCGCCGCGAGCACCGGTTGGCCAGGGCCGCCCAGGCGGCGAAACTGAACGACGCCTGCATGCTGGAAAAAGACGTGTAAAAAAGAAAAAAGGACTTGACCAGCCATGCCGGCCTGTGTATTTTCCCCTTTCGCGCTGTCCGGATTCCGGCCGCGCGCAGATTTTCACCCCTGTGACGGCAGGGGAGGGGCGGGTTGAGCCCACCCTGATGCGCCTGGTTGTACAAGGCCAACCAGGTTTGACATTTGCAGGCGTTACCGAATGCCATGAAAATGTCGCGCCGTTCCAGCCCGCGCCAGGGCTGTAAGGCAGTGTGCATGACAGAGCGGAAGCCCCGTGGGCGCTGCCTTTTCTGTCGGGTAATCCTGCAACCACCTGACCGGCTTCGCATATGCGGGCCGGGGCAAGGCTGGCGACAGTGTTGGATGTTCTTCGCGATTGCGGATGAAAGACCGGCGGCCGGCCAGGCTTCCTTTTTTTCTCCCCAGACAGCAAAGACTCCAACCGCAGAACAGGCGGTTTTTTTTTCGTCGTCACTCCGGAATGCGCCGGGTGAACGAGGCTCCGGAAGGCCAGGCTCTTCCGGAAGTTTTCCTGAGAATGGAGTACGTAACAATGACGACAGTTAGCAGTGATCGTATCAGAATCAAGCTGAAGGCTTACGATTACCGCATCCTGGATAAGGCCGTGGCCGAAATCGTGGATACGGCGAAAAACACCGGCGCTGGGATAGCGGGACCCATCCCCCTGCCCACGAACATCCACAAGTACACGGTGAACCGCAGCGTGCACGTTGACAAAAAGTCCCGCGAGCAGTTCGAGATGCGCATCCACAAGCGGCTGATGGACATTCTTGAGCCCACCCAGCAGACCGTGGACGCGCTCGGCAAGCTCTCCCTGCCGGCCGGCGTCGACGTGGAAATCAAACTGTAGGGAGAGAGATCATGGCTGATACTATGGGAATTCTGGGCCGCAAGCTCGGCATGGTCCGCCTCTTTACCGGCGAGGGCACGTCCGTCGCGGTAACCGTCATCCAGGCCGGACCCTGCCCTGTCATTCAGGTCAAGGGCGTCGAGAGGGACGGCTACAACGCCGTACAGATCGGCTATGCCGAAGCGAAGGAAAAGCACCTGACCAAGGCCCGCATCGGGCACTTGAACAAGGCCGGCCGCGGCCTGTTCCGCAATCTGCGCGAATTCAGGCTGGACGAACCCGCGTCCGTCGCCGTGGGCGACGACGTGACCGTTGATCTGTTTGCTCCCGGCGACACCGTCAAAATCACCGGCAAGAGCATCGGCAAGGGCACGGCCGGGGTTATGAAGCGCTGGAATTTCGGCGGCGGCAAAGCCTCGCACGGCGACGAAAAAACGCACCGCAAGGCCGGGTCCATCGGGAACAACACCGAACCCGCCAAGGTGTGGAAGAACAAGAAAATGGCCGGCCACATGGGCGCCCGCCGCGTGACGGTGACAGGCATCGAAGTGGTGGACGTAAGACCCGAGGACAACCTGATCCTGGTCAAAGGGGCCGTTCCCGGTCCCGCCAACGGCCTGATCATAGTGCGCAAGCAGTAAAGAGGGACGGCTCATGGCTGTGGTAAAAATATACGATCAGACGAAGCAGGAAGCCGGCGAGATCACCCTCGCGCCCGAAGTGTTCGAGGTTCCGGTCCGCCCTGAGATCCTGAACCTGGTGGTTCGTTCCATCCGCGCGTCCCGCCGGGCGGGTACCCATGCTACCCTGACCCGTTCGATGATGAAGGGCGGCGGGGTGAAGCCCTGGCGCCAGAAAGGCACGGGCCGCGCCCGTTCCGGTTCGAACATCTCGCCCGTGTGGCGGGGCGGGGCCGTTATTTTCGGCCCCCAGCCGCGCGATTATTCATTCAAGGTGAACAAGAAGGTGCGGACTCTGGCCATGAAAATGGCGCTTTCCTCCCGCGTTTTCGATCAGAAACTGATGGTGGTGAAATCCATTGAGCTGCCGGAAGCGAAGACCAAGCACTTCGCCGCCGTGGCCAAAACCCTGGGGCTGGGCAAGTCGCTGATCGTCGTCCCCGGCCGGGACGAGGCCCTGATGCGTTCCGCGCGCAATATTCCGGGGATCACGGTTGCGACCCTTGAGGAACTCAATGTGTACACCGTTCTTCTCCACCCCCAGATCGTCCTGCTTGAGGGCGCGGTCGAACCGCTTGCGGCGCGGCTGAGTTAAGGAGACGGCCATGGATTATTCGCAAATTATTATGAAGCCGCTGGTTTCCGAGAAAGCGACGTTCATGAAGGACAGCGCCAACCAGGTCGCGTTTTTCGTGAACGCCCGGGCCAACAAGATCGAAATCAAGCGCGCCGTTGAACAGGCGTTTGGCGTCAAGGTCACCAACGTCCGTGTCGTGACCAAGAAGCCCGTGGCGAGAATGCGCCAGGGCCGTGTCGTGGGCAAGACCGCCGGCTACAAAAAAGCCTACGTCACTCTTGCCGAAGGCGCGAAGATCGAATTTTTTGAGGGAGTCTGATCATGGCCGTGCGTAAGCTGAAACCAACCTCTGCGGGCAGACGGTTCCAGATGGTTTCCGATTTTGCGGAAGTCACCTGCGTCACTCCTGAAAAAAGCCTGACCGAAGGCCTGCCCAAGAAATCCGGGCGGAACAACTACGGCCGCGTGACCAGCCGCCGCCGCGGCGGCGGGCATAAGCGCCTGAACCGGATCATCGATTTCAAGCGCGACAAGACGGGCATTCCG
>JAVBOK010000038.1:0-6263 GCA_031550605.1 Desulfovibrionaceae bacterium
TCCAGATCCATGAAACCGCAGTCGCGCAGGGCCTTGACGAAAAAGCGCGAGTACAGAAGGTGCAAAATGGCGTGTTCCACCCCGCCGATATACTGGTCCACCGGCAGCCAGTGGGCCAGAGCTTCTCTGGAAAACGCTTCCCTGTCGTTGCGTGCGTCGGCGTAGCGGGCGAAATACCAGGACGATTCCACGAAAGTGTCCATGGTGTCGGTTTCGCGCCGGGCTTTCCCGCCGCATTTGGGGCAGGCGCAGGCGTGGAATTCCGGCGAATCGGGCAGGGGCGACCGGCCGTCGGCATGGGTTTTGATGTCCAGGGGCAGAAGGACAGGCAGATTTTCCTCTTTTTCCGGTACCAGGCCGCAGGCGTCGCAGTACACCATGGGGATGGGCGCGCCCCAGTACCGTTGGCGCGAAATATTCCAGTCGCGCAGACGCCAGTTGACCGTGCGTTTGCCATAGCCGTTCTTTTCCAGCCAGTCGGCGACGCGCAGTTTGCCTTCCTCGTTGGGCAGCCCCGTGAATTCGCCGGAGGCGACCATTATCCCTTCGCCGGTATAGGCCTCTCCGGTTTCGCGCATGTCGTCCAGGGTCAGGGTCCGGCCTTCGGGCTGGATGACCACCTGCACGGGCAGGTTGTATTTTTGCGCGAATTCAAAATCGCGCTGGTCGTGGGCCGGCACGGCCATGACCGCGCCGGTGCCGTACCCGGCCAGTACGAAATTGGCCACCCAGATGGGCATGCGGGCCTTGGTGAAGGGGTTGATGCAGCAGGCGCCTGTGAACACCCCTTCTTTTTCCATGGTTTCCGCGGTGCGGGTGGTGGTGTCCATGGCTTTGGTCCGGGCGACAAAGGCGCGTACGGTTTCTTCCTGCCCCGTGCCCGCGATCAGGCGTTCCACCAGGGGATGTTCCGCGGCCAGGCTCATGAAGGTCGCGCCGAAAACCGTATCCTGCCGGGTGCTGAACACCGTGATGCGCTCTTCCGAATTTTCCAGGGGAAACTGGATTTCCGCGCCGATGGATTTGCCTATCCAGTTGCGCTGCATGGTCAGAACCCGGTCCGGCCAGCCGCCGGTCAGCTTGTCCAGATCCGCCAGCAGTTCTTCGGCGTACGCGGTGATGCGCACGAACCACTGGGTCAGATCCTTCTGCACCACCGGCGAGTCGCAGCGCCAGCACAGGCCTTCGACGACCTGTTCGTTGGCCAGCACGGTGTGGCAGTCGGGACACCAGTTCTGGGGGGCCTGTTTGCGGTACGCCAGGCCCTTTTCATAAAAACGCAGAAAAAACAATTGTTCCCAGCGGTAATAGGACGAATCGCAGGTCGCCAGTTCCCGGTCCCAGTCATAGGAGTATCCCAGACGTTTCAACTGGGCCTTCATGGTATCGATGTTGGCATACGTCCATTTGGCCGGGTGGGTGCTGTTCTTGATGGCCGCATTTTCAGCGGGCAGGCCGAAAGCGTCCCAGCCCATGGGGTGCAGTACGTTGTATCCCTGCATGCGCTTGAAGCGGGCAACCACGTCGCCGATAGAATAATTGCGCACATGCCCCATGTGGATGTTGCCCGACGGGTAGGGGAACATTTCGAGGCAATAGTATTTGGGCTTGCCCGCGTTGATGTCGCAACGGAACGAACTGGCATCGGCCCAGATTTTCTGCCATTTGGTTTCGATGGCCTGCGGATCGTATCTCATGGATATGCTGTACCTCAAAATGGGACGTGGAATCCACACCGTTTATCGCGTCCGGAGCTGAAGGGCAAGAGATATCCCTGACGGGCCGTCTTCTTCGTGGCGCCGGTCAGAGCGTTGCAACGTCCTTTCCCGAGGCATTGTGAAAGGCCGTTTGCAACACGAGACGAAAGCGGCGGTATTCCGGAAAGACGGTCGCCATGGCGGAATGGTGCCCCAGATCATAGCAATGCAGCGTGCCGTCACGCATGCGGATGCGCAGTTCGTCGCGCAACGATCCGGCAGCGGCGGCAAGAGAGGATTCCACGAGGATGGCGTCCACGTCGGCAAAAGCCAGATGCAGCCCGTCAATGCGGACGGCGCGGTCGCCGACGGCGATGTTGCGGGGCGTGGGGTGGCCTTTGCCGCGCCGCCACGCGGCGGCGACCAGGGCCGCCAGAAAAACGGCTACGGCCAGAAAACAGACGGCCCTGGCCAGGCCGCCCTGCCAGGCGAAACAGCCCGCGGCCACGAGACTGGCCGCGGCAATGGCCAGCACCCGCAGGGCCATGCCCCGCCTGTGTTTTTCCAGCGCCTCGGGGGCCAGGATGAAGACGTCCCGCCACTGGGGGGACGCCGGTTGCTCGTTGGGGGGGGCTGTCGCGGCGTGCATGGGCAAACTCCGGATTACAGGACTATACCGCACTCCCGGGCGTCCCGCAAATCGGCGATGCGATACGAAAAGTCCGGCGCGGCGGGCCGCCGGAGGCCCCTGCCAGAAAACGCCGTTCGCGGACGAACGGATGCGTTCACAGCGGCATCACCATCTTGGCGGCCACCGCGATCTGGTAGATGATCTGCGAGATATCCTTGACCGTTTGAAGATTCTTGGATTCAAAGCGCGGCAGCACGATCAGCTGGTCGCCCGGCCGCACGCTGCCGTCGTCGGTTTCCACTTCGCCGTTGGGGCGGATGATCAGGATTTTGGACGTGTCGGCCCTGGTGGTGAAGCCCCCCGCCCCTTTTACATAGTCCTTGACCGATTTCTGCCGGCTCCATACCAGGGCCTGAGGCATGACCACCTCGCCGCTGACAAGCACCACATCGCTTTTTTCGGGAATGACCACCACGTCGCCGTTTTCCAGGGCGATGTCGGCCACCCTGCCCTTTTCGCCGACGACCACGATGCCCTCGGGTTCCACGGCGCGGGCGCGTTCGGCGAATTTGGCGATCATGTCGGCTTCGTGCGAGCGGATTTGGGCTTCTTCCGCGCTGGACGAAGTGGCGGTCATGGAGCTTTGTTCCAGGCGGCGCAGGGATTCGTCGATGGCTTTTTTCTGCAGCACGGCCACGCTTTTTCGTTTGACGTACAAGCCGGCCAGATTGGCCCGTGCCGGATCCACGGCGATGTAGCGCTGCAGATCGCGCAGCCGTGTGCCGTTTTTCAAGGGAAAGCGCGATGCTCCGCGAATGGCGCCGGTGACTTCCACCAAAATGGTGTCGCCGGGCGTGTCGGCCAGAAATTGCACCGTGTCGCCGTCCGCCAGGGGCGCCGCGCGAAAATCGCGCATGGGCAGGTACTGGTGATACGGCGCGCCGCCGCGCGTGCCGGTGATGCTGACGTGGGTGGCTTTGGGCAGGGGTTCGGCCAGGGCGATCAGGGTTTCGCCCCGGTTTTCGTTGTCCCGCAGCTCAAAGCGCGCGGCATTGCGGCTTTCTCCCGTGGCGTTCACCGACACGCCCTTTTCCCGCACCACGATGATGTCGTTGTTCTGCAACCGCAGGGCCGGAAGTTCGCCGCGCAGGACGAAGGGGTACAGGTCAAAGGCCGCCTGCTGCGCGCCGCCGCGCATCAGGACCACGTTGCGGTAGCTGCCGCGTTTGGAATCAATGCCGCCGGCCCGGTCCAGAAAGGCCAGGATCGAATCGGAAGCGCCGCCGCTGTACCGGCCCGGCTTCATGACCGAGCCCGTCACCACCAGCGAAATGGGCTGGGCGTTGAGCATGCGGCAATAAATCTGGGTGGATTCCCGGCCCGTGGCGTTGAGCTTGCTGCGCAAGGCTTCGGTCAGCTGGTTTTCCGGCAGGCCGGCTAGGGGCAGAACGCCGATTTCCGGCAGTTCGACGTCACCCTGTTCGTTCACGATCAGGGTGCCGTCAAACGTCGTGCTGCCCCACAGACGCAGCAGAATTTTGTCGCCGGGGCCGATTTCGCGTGTTTCCGGCCTGGCCTGGGCGAAATTGCCCTGGAACAGGTTGGAAGCGAAAGGCGCAAGAACGGACGCGGACCCGGCCACCGCGCTTTTCGCGAGATCAGGCGCCCTGTCGGCGGCGAAAGCCGGAACGGCGGCGATGAAAAGAAAAACCGCGCAGAGCGGCGGTATCCGACGAAGGTGTCTGATCATGCATCCATCCTTGAGGGGCGCCGCCCCTCAATCTGGCCTGGGGGACAGCGTCCCCCATCCTTTCATTCCGCCGGCGGCAGGCTCTGGCCCCAGACTCGGGGAGCCATGACCCAGGTACCGTCGGCCCCGCGGCACATGATCACGACTTCGGTCTCGCCGCGCGGTGAGAACAGGGAGGCGCGCCGGCAGGTTTCTCCCGCGGCGGAAAGGAATTCCTGCTCCAGCACGAGGCGCAACTCGTCGCCAAAGGCCGGGTCGCTGACCATGCCTGTGGCTCCGGGGGTGCCCGGCGTGCGGCTGACGATGAAGGCTTCCACGGGCGAGAGCTGGCGTGGGGGCAGGGACGGTTCCGGGCGGTTGAAAAAACTGCAGCCGGCCAGTGCCAGGCAGAGCAACGCCAGGGACGGGGCGCGCAGGCATCCGGTGAAACCTCGCATGGCGGTCTCTTGTCGCGCGCGGCTGGAGTATTGTAACTTTGAAATACTGTATTCCATATCTTTGCAAATACCGTACTGTTTTCTGTAACAGATCAAAAAAAAGAGCCTTTTACAACTACGCAAAAGGGAATCCCTTTTGCCAAAGGCACGCCGCGCTGCGCTTGCGGGCGGATGTTTTGCTCCGCTGCGTATCCGCAAGAGCATTTTACCGTGAAAATGCTTCTGGGCGGTTTTTCTTTGAGATTGTCGCGTAGCGGCGAGCAAGGCTCGCCTACGCCAATCTCGCGGGCCTTGCCGCGCCATGCTTCGCAAGGCCGGAGCATTGTGCCCGCATGGATACTTTCAACGGCACCATGCTCTTAGCGCGTCAGTTTGCGGAACTTCGTCCGGTGGGGCTGGTCCGCTTCCTTGCCCAGGCGCTTTTTGCGGTCCGTTTCGTATTCCGTGTAGTTGCCGTCAAAGAAGCAGACCGTGGAATCGCCTTCAAACGCCAGAATATGGGTGGCGATGCGGTCGAGAAACCAGCGGTCGTGGCTGATGACCAGCACGGTGCCGGCGAAGTTTTCCAGGCCGTCTTCCAGGGCGCGCATGGTGTTGACGTCGATGTCGTTGGTCGGTTCGTCCAGCAGCAGCACGTTGGCCCCGCTTTGCAGCATACAGGCCAGATGCAGGCGGTTGCGTTCCCCGCCGGACAGCACGTCCACCTTTTTCTGTTGATCCTGGCCGGCGAAGTTGAAGCGCGAGCAGTACGCCCGGGCGTTGATTTCGCGGTTGCCCAGCTTGATCATGTCGTAGCCGCCGCTGATGGTGTCGTATACGCTTTTGCCGGGGGTCAGGGACGCGCGGTCCTGGTCCACATAAGCCAGCTTCACGGTTTCGCCCACGCGCAGCGAGCCGGCATCGGGCTTTTCAAGGCCCGCGATCATCTTGAACAGCGTGGTCTTGCCTGCGCCGTTGGGGCCGATGATGCCCACGATGGCGCCGGCCGGAATAATGCAGTTCAGCCCTTCGACCAGCAGCCTGTCGCCCAGGCCTTTGCTGACGTTTTCGGCTTCGATGACCAGCTTGCCCAGACGCGGTCCCGGCGGAATGTAAATTTCCAGGTCCGGAGCCAGACGCTCCGATTCGTGCGAAAGCATGGCCTCGTACGCGTTGATGCGGGCCTTGCTTTTGGCGTGGCGGCCCTTGGGGGCCATGCGGATCCATTCCAGTTCGCGCTGCAGGGTTTTCTGGCGCTCGGCTTCGGTTTTTTCTTCCGTGGCCAGGCGTTTTTGCTTCTGCTCCAGCCAGGAGGAGTCGTTGCCCTTCCAGGGGATGCCCCGGCCGCGGTCCAGTTCCAGAATCCAGCCCGCCACGTTGTCCAGAAAATAGCGGTCGTGGGTCACGGCGATGACCGTGCCGGAGAAGCTTTGCAGATAGCGTTCAAGCCAGGCCCCGGACTCCGCGTCCAGGTGTTTTGTGGGTTCGTCCAGCAGCAGAATATCGGGGCTCTGCAACAGCAGGCGGCAGAGGGCCACACGGCGCCGCTCGCCGCCGGAGATGACGGAAACCGGCGTTTCCGCCGGCGGGCAGCGCAGGGCGTCCATGGCCATTTCCAGCTTGGAGTCCAGGTCCCATACGCCCTTGTTGTCCATAAGCTCCTGGACTTCGCCCTGGCGCCCGATAAGCGCGTCCATTTCCTCCGGCTCCATGGGTTCCGCGAACTTGGCGTTGATGGCCTCGAACTCGTTGCGGATGGCCACGAGTTC
>JAVBOK010000012.1:0-12435 GCA_031550605.1 Desulfovibrionaceae bacterium
TGGTCCATCGTGATTTTCGGGGTTGTGGGCTTTGCCATCACCAGAATGGATATCCCCGGCCCGCCCATGATCCTGGGTTTCGTTCTGGGCGGCATGGTGGAAACCAATCTGCGCCGGGGGCTCATGCATTCCGACGGCAGCATCCTGCCCCTGGTCACCCAGCCCATCCCCTGCGCGTTCACGGTCGTTACCCTGGTTTCGGTTTTTTTCATCGTGCGCAAGAACATCAGATCGTCTCAACAGTAGCCGTGCCGCCCGGCGGCGTCCGGCCGCCGGGCTTCGTTGCGCGGGGACGGCAAGGGCCGCTCGCGCGAATCCTCTAATGCCCAAGGAATGCGTTTATGACCGACGTTCTTGTTGTCCAGGCGTTTCATGCCGATGGCGTGGCCATGCTCACCGCGCGGCCGGATCTGCGGGTGCGCGTGATCGAGGACATGTCCCCCGCCGCCCTGTCCGCGTCCGTGGCGGACGCCGCCGTCATCACCGTGCGCAACCAGCCGCTGACCCGCGAACTGCTGGACCATGCGCCGAATCTGGTCTGCGTGGCCAAGCACGGGGTCGGGGTGGACAAAATAGACATTCCCTATCTGACCGGCCGGAACATCCCGGTCATCAACACGCCGGGGGCCAACGCCCTGTCCGTTGCGGAGCAGACCCTGGCCCTGATGCTGGCGGTAGCCAAACGGATCCCCCTGAACGACAGGGCCGTGCGCGAGGGGCGCTTCGGCATCCGCGAAACGCAGAACACCTGCTGCCTCGGTGAAAAGAATGTCCTGATCTGCGGGTTCGGCCGCATCGGCAGGGCCGTGGCCAAACTTTGCGCCGGCTTTGACATGAAGATATTCTACCATGACCCTTTCCTGCCGGCGGATGCGCCCGCCTTTCCCGACGCGACCAGGGTCACGGATCTGCCGGCCGCCCTGGGGGGCATGGATTACGTGTCGCTGCACATGCCTCTGACCCCTGCGACGCGCTATCTTTTCAACAGGGACGCCTTCGCCCGCATGAAGCCCTCGGCCATCGTGATCAACGCTGCCAGGGGCGGCGTCCTGCACGAGAAAGATCTGTACGAGGCCCTGCAGCAGGGCTTCATCGCCGGCGCGGGCCTGGACGTGTTCGAAAAGGAACCGGCCCCGGCGGACAACCCCCTGTTCGGTCTGGACAGCGTCGTGGTCAGCCCCCATAATGCGGCCCTCTCGCGGGAAGGGGCTCTGCGCATGGGCACGGAAACGGCCGCCAACGTCATCCGCTTTGTGGCGGGGGAGATTGATCCCGGTTGCGTGGTCAACCCGGCCGTGCTCGATTCTCCGGATTTCAAGGCCCGCTGGACCGCCCTGCGCGGCGGTTGAGGGCGGTCCGCATCGCCGGCGGGAGGAAACGGGCGTCGTGGCGGATCCGCCCGCGCCCTTTCTGAAAACCGCATTTTCGGGGACCTTTTTTCCTCCCGCCGGCCCGGTCTGGTATTTTATGCTCTATATGGTTGATAAAGCTTGCGGTTACGGGTATGAGCAATCCTATGTCCGTACGGCGGGTCCTTTTTCTCGCACCGGCGCAGTCGGTGACGCGCGTTTTTCCGCAACTGCGGGACGCGGGCTTTGAGGTTGGCATTGCCGAAAACCTCAAGGGAGCCTCTTCGTTTATCCGCAAAGCGCCGGTGAACGCCATTTTTTCCCGTCCGTCCCTGCCCGGCTACCGGGTGGAGGACCTGTTGAGCGTGGGGCAGGAGGATCCGGCCTTTCCGCCGGTATATATTTTTACGGACAAGCCGGGTCCGGAAGAAACCCTGCGCCTGATGGAACTGGGGGCCAGGGATTACTGGGTGGAGCCCCTGCTCTACGAGCAGATTGCCGCCGTGGTGCCCGCCCGCAAGGAAAGCGCCGCGCCGGTTCCGTCCAGCACTCTGGGCGGGCGCAAACCGGAACAGAAAGGCCCGCGCATCGTGGGTTCGACCCCGGCCATCGCCCGCGTGCTGGCTCTGGCCAAACGGGTGGCCAGGTCCAAAGCCACGGTGCTTGTTTCCGGCGAATCGGGCACGGGCAAGGAAATGTTCGCCCGCTATCTGCACGCGGAAAGCGACCGGGCGGACAAACCGTTCATCGCGGTAAACTGCGCGGCCCTGCCCGAACACCTGCTGGAAAGCGAACTGTTCGGCCATGAGAAAGGCGCCTTTACCGGGGCCATCGCCAGAAAGCTGGGCAAATTCGAACTGGCGGACGGCGGCACGATCCTGCTTGACGAAATTTCCGAAATGGACCCGGGCCTGCAGGCCAAACTGCTGCGCGTGCTGCAGGAAGGCGAGGTGGACCGGGTCGGCGGCATGGAAACCGTGGCCGTGGACGTGCGCATCCTGGCCACCACCAACCGCGATCTGGAAAGCTGGGTAAAGGAAGGCAAATTCCGTCAGGACCTGTTCTTTCGCCTCAACGTCATTCCTCTGCGTCTGCCGTCCCTGCGCGAACGCGGCGAGGACATCATGTCCCTGGCCCGTTTTTTCGCGGACATGTACACCCGTGAATACCGCCTGCCGCCGGCCCTGTTTTCGCAAGAAGCCGTGGACTGGCTGAACGGCTATGACTGGCCGGGCAACGTGCGCGAATTGCAGAACCTGATGGAACGGGCCGTACTGCTCTGCGGCGGTTCTCCGATCGGTTCGCAGCATTTTCTGCTGGATCCCGACGCCTGGCCCCTGTTCGCCGAAGAGGCGGCGGAAAGCCCGCCTTCCGGCAACGCGCCGGCGGAAAGCGAAAACGCCGCGCCCGCCCCGGCGGCCGCTCCCGGCGAAGCGTTTTCCGGCGCGGTCATTCCCCTGCACGAGATGGAACGGCTGATGATCATCAAAGGTCTGGAGCACACCCAGGGCAACCGTACCCAGGCGGCGGACCTGCTCGGCATTTCCGTGCGCACCCTGCGGAACAAGCTGAACGAATACCGCATTCAGGGCCTGGAAATCGAATAGCGCGCCGCCGTGACGCATCGCCCCGCGCCGGCGCGGGGCCTTTGTACTTTATGCCCGCGGCCGATTGACTAAGGGGCGTTCATCCTCTAGTGTGGCGCCTCGTTTGCATCGTTCCCCGTTGCGGGGTCAAGGCGCCCTGTATCCCCGCGCCGCGGGGCAGAGGCGCGATTGCGTTCCCGCAAACGGCTTTCCACAGGAGTTTCCATGCTTGACTTGATACGGCAGCGTGCGCAGTCCTGGGGCGTCAAAATCGCCTTCGGCATCATCATTCTGGTGTTCGTGTTCTGGGGCGTGGGCAGTTACAACCAGTCTTCCCCCGGCGTGGCCGCTACGGTGAACGGCAAGCCCATCCTGATGCAGGATTTTGAGGATGTGGTCCGCGCGCAGATGGAACAGGTCCGGGCCATGAACCCGTCCATCAGCGAGGAATCCCTGAAAGCCCTGAACATCCGGGGCCAGGCCCTGCAGATGCTGGCCACCCGTTCCATGCTGGAACAGGAAGCCGCCCGGCTGAACATCACCGTGACGCCGGAGGAACTGCTGCGCTTTGTCGCTTCCCTGCCCTATTTCAAAGACGACAAGGGCAATTTCAGCAAGGCCGTCTACGCCAAGGTTCTGGAACAGCAGGGACAGTCCGTGGTCCGTTTTGAACAGAACGCGGCCCGCGACCTGCTGATGGAAAAAATGCGCGGCTACGTGACCATGGCCGCCGCTGTCAGCCCGGAAGAGGCGCGCCGCCGCTTCGGCTTCCAGATGGAGCGCCGGACCGTTTCGTACGTGCTGTTCAATCTGGATGGCTACCGTAAAGACGTGGCCGTCGGCGACGACGCGGTGAAAGCCTATTACGACGCCAACCGGCAACGGTTCGCGGAACCGGCCAGAACGGCGCTGCGCTATGTGGAAGTGACCCCCAGGACGCTGGCGCCGTTCATGAAAGTCAGCGATGCGGAAATCGCCGAGGCTTTCGCCAGGGGACCGCAGCGCTATCACCTGCGCCAGATTCTGCTGACCCTGCCCGCCGGGGCGGATGCGGCCAAAGAGGCTGAAGTCAAGGCCAAGGCCGAAGCCGTGGCCAAGGAAATCGCCGATGGCGCGGATTTTGCCGCTGTGGCCAAGGAAAAATCGGAAGATCCCGCCGCGGCCGAGGGTGGCGACGTGGGTTGGGTCCCGCGGAGCAGGCTGGACCCGGGCGTGGCCGCCGCTCTTGAAACGCTGAAAAACGGCGGGACAACCGTGCCGCTGAAGGTGCCGGCCGGCTATGTTATCCTGCGTCTGGAAAAAACCGATCCGGACTGGTCGTTGCCGGAGGCGGAGATCAAGGCAGCCCTGCGCGGAAGCCTGGGCGAGGAAAAAGCCGTGCTGGCGTTCCGCGACATTCAGGGCCAGGCCGAAGATCTGGTGGTCATGAACAAACCCCTGGACGAGATCGCCAAAGAGCTGCACGGCGAAGTGAAAACAACGCAGCTTGCCTCCCGGGACAGCCTTGCCGCGGCCCTGGGGCTGAAAAAGAACGTGTCCCTGTCCCTGTTCGAGGGCGCCCCCGGCAGTCTGGTCGGCGGCATTCTGGAAACCGAGGACGGCTTCGCCGTGGCCGCCGTCAGCGAGCAGAAGCCCGCCGGAGAAAAACCCCTGGCGGAGGTGCGCGCCGATATCGTGGAAGTGCTGACCAGGCAGGAAGCGGAGAAAAAATCCGAAGAGGCGGCCCGCAAGGCCGCGCCGGAATTCGCCGGGGGCGTGCCCGACGCGTTCAAGGACAAAGTGCAGATCAGCGCGGCGTTTACCCGCCAGGGCGAGATCCCCGGCCTCGGATATTCGCGCGCCCTGACCGACGCGGTGTTCGCGTCCCCTCTCGGCGCGTGGCTGCCCCAGCCCTATGCCACGCCCAAAGGCGCCGCCCTGGCCATGCCCGCGGAAGCCATCCCCATGTCCGACCAGGAATGGGAAGCCATGCGCGAGCGCGTGGTGCCCGGCCTGCTGCAGGCCAAGCAGGAAGAGCTCTTTTCCGCCTTCCTGCGCGACCTGGGGGAACGGACGAAGATCGAGGTGCCCAACCCCGCCATCATCAATCAGTAACGCAAGGCGGCAGTTCCGTGGCTACGGCGGACAGCTACAAAAAATGGTTTCCGGTTTCCTGGGACCAACTGCACAGAGACGCCAGGGCCCTTGCCTGGCGTCTTCTCGACAAGGGGCCGTTCACGGGCATTGCGGCGATCACGCGGGGCGGGCTTGTCCCGGCCGCGGTCGTCGCCCGCGAACTGGAAATCCGCCTGGTGGAAACCATCTGCATTTCCAGCTACGACTGGAAAGACCAGGGGGATGCCGCCATACTCAAGGGGATTTCGGGCGACGGGTCCGGCTGGCTGATCATCGATGATCTGGTGGATACGGGAAAGACCGCCAAAATTGTGCGCGCCATGCTGCCGCGCGCGCATTTCGCCACCGTGTACGCCAAACCCGAAGGCAAGCCTCTGGTGGATACCTTTATCACCGAGGTCAGCCAGGACACCTGGATTTTGTTCCCCTGGGATTCGGATGTGCAGTACGTCCAACCCCTGGTGAAGCAATCCGCATGACGCCGCGCCATGCGGAAGGTGTCCGCGCCGCTGTCCGGCTCTGATCCGGATCGGCAGGCACTTTGTTTGACCAGGAGTGGGGAAATGAGGCCGCGTTCCGGCGTTCCCGGCGCGACAACCCGTCACAGAGCGTGAGGTGCCCATGCAGCGTTATCTTCTGGCCGTATTCACGGCCGTCCTCCTGATTGTCCCCGGCATGGCCGAAGCCGCCGAAAAACCGTTGAAAATCGGCTTTGTCTACGTATCCCCGGCCAACGAAGCCGGCTGGTCCTACGCCCACGACCAGGGGCGGCAGGCGTTGGCCAAACTGCCGGGGGTGACGACCTATTTCACCGAATCCGTGCCCGAAGGCGCCGACGGCGAACGGGTCATTCTGCAGATGGCCCGCAAAGGGTACGACATCATTTTCACCACCAGTTTCGGGTACATGGACGCTACGTTGAAAGTGGCGAAACAGTTCCCCAAGATCACGTTCCTGCACTGTTCGGGCTTCAAGACGGCGGCGAACGTGAGCAATTATTTCGGCCGCATGTATCAGGCCCGCTATCTGACGGGCATGGTGGCCGGATCCATGACCAGGAAGAACGTCATCGGCTATGCGGCGGCCTTTCCCATCCCGGAAGTGATCCGGGGCATCAACGCCTTTGCCCTGGGCGTGCGGGCCGTCAACCCCAAGGCTGAGGTGCGCGTGGTCTGGACCAAGACCTGGTATGACCCGGCCACGGAAAAAGAGGCCGCCAAAAGCCTGCTGGACGCGGGCGCGGACGTTATCGCCCAGCACCAGAATTCCCCCGCCGCCCAGGAGACCGCCCAGGAACGCGGCGCGTATTCCGTGGGCTACAACAACGACATGAGTTCCTTTGCGCCCAGGGCGCACCTGGTAGCCGCCGTGTGGAACTGGACTCCCTTTTACCTGGACATGGTGCAGCGTTTCCGGGCCGGAACCTGGAAAGCCGGTTCCTACTGGCCGGGTCTGGAAATGGGGGTGATCGGTCTTTCCCCCTATGGGCCCATGGTGCCGGCGGATGTACGCGCCAAGGTGGACGCGCGCAAGGCCGCCATCGCCAAGGGCGAATTCGTGGTTTTCAGCGGCCCGGTCAGGGATCAGAGCGGAAAGGTCCGTATCGAACCCGGCAAAAAACCCGAGGATAAAGACCTGCTCGGCATGAACTGGTTTGTGGAAGGGGTTATGGGCACGCCCCAGTAGTCGGCCAATGCCCTGGCGCCGGTTCCGGAACAGGGCGCCCGTGCGGCGCCGCCTGTTCCGGAACCGGCGGCTTTCCGCCGGGAGAATTGCGGCGGAGGCCGCAGGGCATCATGCTGGAGCCGTTTCGCGTTGAGATTGTCGCGTAACGGCGGGCAAAGCTCGCGTCGGATTGACGACAAACCCCGCACGCCCGGGGCTTGTCACGGCGCGCCCACTTCGGCGCTTTCCGGCGGCACTGGATGCCGCCCGCGCCTGCGTGGCGGGCTGTTCACGCGAGGACTGCCCGGCCTCCGGAGCGCACGCCTGCGTTTTCTGCCCTGCCGCATGCGAGACGGTATGACGCCATGATTTTCCGAGGATTCCATATGTCCTGGCGCGTCGTCAGGCGAACCGGCCCGCCCGGGCCGCTGGTTTCGTGGTCTTTGCTGGCGGCGTCTTTTTTCGCGGCCGTGGCTGCCGGCGCCCTGTTGCTGGAAATCCAGGGCAAGCCCGGCCCGCGCGGGATCATGCTGCTGCTGCAGGGCGGGCTGGGCACGCCGTCGGCTCTGTTCGCCGAGGCGCGGGCGCAGGGGGCGGATATTCCCACCGCCCTGTTCCGGGGGCTGTTCTGGGACAATTTCGCTCTGGCGGATTCCCTGCTGAAGGCCATCCCCATTTTTCTCTGCTCGTTGGGCGTTGCGGTCTGCTTTTCTCTGCAGGTCTGGAACATCGGCGCGGAAGGGCAGTTCGCCCTGGGCGCGGTGGGAAGCACCGCCGTGGTGCTGGCCTTTCCGGACCTGCCGGGTTTCGCCATGCTGCCGCTGATGTTCCTGGCCGCGGCATCGGCCGGCGCCGTGTGGGCCGCCATTCCGGCCCTGTTGCGCCAGACGCTGCGGGTCAACGAAATTATTACCACGTTGATGCTGAATTATATCGGGATATTGTTCCTGCAATATCTGGTGTATGGGCCGTGGAAAGATCCGGGCGGCATGGGTTTTCCCATGAGCATGGAGTTTCCGCCGGCCGCCCTGATTCCGGCTTTTGCCGGCCGCATCCACTGGGGCCTTGCCCTGTGTCTGGCCGTGGCCGTCCTGCTGGAGCTTTTTCTGCAGCGCACCCGGTACGGCTTTGAACTGCTGGCCGCCGGGGAAAATCCGGAAGCCGCCCGCTACGCCGGCATGCGGTATTCCGCCATGGTCGTGGGCGCCATGTGCTTGTGCGGGGCGCTGGCCGCCTGGGCCGGCTGCCTTGAAACCTCGGCCACCGTGGGCCGCCTGCAGCCGGGCGCCGCCGTGGGGTACGGCTATACGGCCATTGTCGTGGCCTGGCTGGCCCGGCTGCGCATCAGCCGTATCGCCTTTTTCTCTTTTCTGCTGGCCGCGCTGCGGGTCGGCGTGGAAAACATCCAGTTGGAGCTGGGCGTTTCCGCCGCCTTCGGCGACATGATCCAGGGCCTGCTTCTGCTCTGCGTTCTGGCCGGGCAGTTTCCGGAAAGATACCGTTTGAAGCGGGCCGGGCGGGATTTCGCGGCACCGCCGGAAGGACGTACCGCGCGGCAGGGCGGAAGCGGGAGCGGGGGCGCGCCATGCTGAGCGGCGAAACCATGCTCGTCGCCGTGCTGGCGGCCGCCGTGCAATCGGGAACACCCCTGCTGTACGCCACGCTGGGCGAGATTCTCAGCGAACGTTCCGGGGTGCTCAACCTGGGTGTGGAAGGCATGATGATCGTGGGGGCTTTTTTCGGCTTTCTGGTCCTGCACCTGACGGGGGCGCCCTGGCTGGGTTTTGCCGCCGGCGCTCTGGCCGGGGCGGCCATGGGCGGCCTGCACGCCTTTTCCTGCATCGTGCTGCGGGGAAACCAGGTGGTGTCGGGACTGGCCCTGACCATTCTGGGGCTGGGGCTGGCGGATTATCTGGGCGCGCCTTACCTGGGCGTGGCGACGAAAGGGTTTGAGCCGTTCGCCGTGCCTGTTCTGGGCGACATTCCCGTGCTGGGCCCGGTTCTTTTCCGGCAGGACGCGCTGGTCTATCTGTCCTGCGCGCTGCCGCCGCTTTTGTGGCTCATGCTGCGCCGCACCCGCTGGGGCCTTGCCCTGCGGGCCGCCGGGGAAAGCCCGGCCGCGGCCAGGGCCGCCGGGCTGAACGTCGTTGCCGCGCGCTGGGCGGGCGTTCTTGCCGGCGGCTTGCTGGCGGGCGCCGGCGGGGCGTACCTCTCGCTGGCCTATACCCACATGTGGACCAACAACATCACCGCCGGCCGGGGATGGATCGCCGTGGCCCTGGTCATTTTCGCTTTCTGGCGGCCTTTGCGCGCCATGCTGGGCGCATACCTGTTCAGCGGCATCATCGTCCTGCAGATGAACATGCAGGCCAGAGGCGCGGCCGTTCCGTCCTCGCTCATGCTCATGCTGCCCTACGCGCTGACCCTGGCGGCGCTGCTTTTCTCTTCCCGCCGGGGCAGGGGCAGGGCCGCGCCGGCCGCGCTCGGCGTCAACGAGGAACCTAAAGAATGAGCGCGCCCCTCGTCCGCCTTGAGGGCATCACCAAGCGTTTCGGCCCTGTCGCGGCCAACGACGGCATCACCCTGGACATCCGGGCGGGCCGGGTGAAAGCCCTGCTGGGAGAAAACGGCGCGGGCAAAAGCACGCTGATGTCCATACTGTCCGGGGTTCTGGCCCCGGACGCGGGGCGCATTCTCGTCGACGGATACCCCGCGCGCCTGCGGTCGCCGAAGGACGCCCTCGGCCGGGGAATCGGCATGGTGTACCAGCATTTCACCCTGGTGGAATCCATGACCGTGGCGGAAAACGTGATCCTGGGCCAGGCGGGCGGGTTTTTCCTCAGCCCGCGCCGGATCAGGGCCGACGTGTCCCGCCTTGCCGGGCAGTACGGCCTGGCCCTTGATCCTGACGCCCGCGTGTCCTCGTTGTCCATGGGCGAAAAACAGCGGGTGGAAATCGCGAAATTGTTGTACCGCCGGAGCCGGGTGCTGATTTTTGACGAACCCACGGCGGTTCTGACCCCCCAGGAGGGAGAAGTCCTGTTCACGGCCATGCGGGCCATGGCCCGCATGGGCAAGGCCGTGGTGTTCATCAGCCACAAGCTGCAGGAAGTGCTGGACGTGGCCGACGAAGTGGCCATTCTGCGCCGGGGCCGGGTTGCGGATGCCTTTGACCGGGCCGAGGTGCCGGACAAAACCGAACTGGCCGGCCGCATGCTGGGCCGCACGATGACGGCGTTTCCGCCCGCCATGCCCCAGAAGACCGGGGGCATCGTGCTGGAGACGGAGAATCTTTCCGGCAACGGGCTGGGCGGCGTTTCCTTTGCCCTGCGCCGGGGGGAGATCCTGGCCGTGGCCGGGGTGGCGGGCAACGGCCAGAAGGAACTGGTGGAGACCGTCTGCGGCCTTGTTCCCCCTGAAAGAGGCTCGGTGCGCATTCTTGCCCGCAACTGGCGGGAGATGTACCCGTCCGTCCCCTATCCCGGCGGTCTGGCCTATATCCCCGAAGACCGCCTGCGCCGGGCGGTGTGCCCCGCGTTCAGCCTGGCGGAGAATTTTCTGCTGACCGCCAGGGGCGTGTTCAGCAGGGGGATCTGGCTGCGGCGGCAGGAAGCGGGATCCGCCGTTCAGGGCATTCTGGACGAATACGGCGTGATCCCCGCGGACAAAACCGCGCCGGCCGGGGCTTTTTCCGGCGGCAACCTGCAAAAGTTCGTGGCGGGACGGGAACTGTTCCGCAACCCCAAGGTGATCATCGCGGAAAATCCCACCCAGGGCCTGGACGTGGCCGCCGCCGAAGAAGTCTGGCGCCGGCTGCTTGCCGCCCGCGACCGCGCCGGGATCCTGCTGGTGACCGGCGACCTGACCGAGGCCCTGACCCTGGCCGATCGCGTCATGGTCATGTACCAGGGCCGGGTCATGGATATTTTTCCCCGCTCCGACGAGGCCAAAGTCGGCGGCATCGGCCTTTTGATGGCCGGCATCGTCCCGCCCTCGGCGGAACTGACCCGGCTGCCCGGCGTGTGAGCCGCCGGAAGGTGGCGCCCCCGGATCCGCAAGGGGAATGATCCGGGCGTCCGGCCCCCCGAAAGCGGACAGGGCGTTCCCGGCGCCATGGGGATACTGCGCGGTTTCGCAAACCGGCCGTTGCCGCCGGCTTGCTTGCGGCCGGCAAGCAAATAGGATAGAAAACGTTATCGTAAAAAATGATATGTTCTGCGCAACTCCGCAGATGTGAACTCTTGCCTGACCGTTGCCTCGACGACAATTTCCGCTGGCGTATAGTGGTGTACCGCTTGGACGTGAATGGGTGCAAAACACAGAGGAGTTCATCAAGTGGAAAGCAGTACCATAGCAATCATCATCATCTCCATTGCCATTGTTTCCTTTGTGCTGGAAAAGATTCCTCTTGCCGTTACGGCCATGGCGGCCAGCGTGCTCATGGGCGTGTTCGGCGTCATGCCGTTCTCCAGTGTTTCCGTGGGGTTCGGAGCAACCGTCACCATGATGGTCGCCGGCATGATGGTTGTCGGCAACGCGTTGTTCGAAACCGGCGTGGCGCGCGTCGTCGGCATCAAGATCGGCAACAGCCCGCTGGCCAAAAATGAGCGTGTGTTCACGTTCGTCATTGTGATTATCTGTTGCATACTGACCGGCTTTTTGAGCAACTCGGCGGTCATCGCCATGTTCATGCCCATCATCTCCGCTGTGGCCAGCCGTTCGGGCGGCCGCATCCAGGCGAAGAACATCACCATGCTGGCCGGCATGGCCTGCGCGGTCGGCGCCAGCATCACCATCGTCGGCTCCACGGCCCAGCTGGTCGGCCAGGGTATATTGGTGAAAACTGCGGGGGCCCGGGCACTGAGTTTTTTTGAGATGGCGCCCGTGACCCTCATCCTGTGCGTGGCGTTCTGCTTTTACGCCGCGACCATCGGCAACGCCATAGCCAGAAAGACCTTTGACTTCGCGGAACCGAAGGTCAGCGAAGAAGCAACGCACGAACTGGACGAAAAAATCACGATCACCTGGCAGATGGTACTCTCCAGCGCGGTGATGATTTTCTGCATAACCGGTTTCGTGGTCGGCCTCTGGAACGTGGGCATCATCGGTCTTTTCGGCGCCACGGTGCTTTTGGCGACCAGGTGCATTGACTACAAAAAGGCGTTGCGCGAGCTGGATTGGAACACCCTCATCATTCTCGGCGCGGCCCAGGGTTTTGCCTATGGCCTTGACGTGTCGGGCGGCGGCAAGGTGATCGCCAACTTCACGTTGTCCCTGTTCGGCGGCTCCGGCGCTTCGCCCTATGTGCTCCTGATCGTGGGCATCGTCATCTCGATGGTGCTCACCAATTTCATGTCCAACACCGCCGTGGTGGCCATGCTGCTGCCCATCTTCCTGCCGATAGCCTTTGCGCTGAAAGTGTCGCCCATCCCGTTTGCCATAGCCATAATCGTGTCGGCCAACAACGCCATCTCCACGCCCATTGGCACGCCGTGCGTCACGCAGACGCTGCCGATGGGGTACCGGTATATGGATTATGTCCGGGTGGGGCTGCCGATCAATATCATCCTTGTTCTTATGACCTGCCTCCTGATGCCCATTTTGAGCCCCTTCTGAACATTTTCTCCGTGAAAATGCCGCCGCGGGGGGGGGGGGGGAACCCCCAAAACCCCCCCCGGGGGGCCCCCCCCCGGCCAAAACAGGGGCGCGGCACCCCCGCG
>JAVBOK010000070.1:0-83518 GCA_031550605.1 Desulfovibrionaceae bacterium
CCCATCGTTTAACCAACGGTCAAACACCCCCGGAGCCCCCTTTTTTACCCGCCCCCCCCGCCCCTTGCGCGGCCACGGCTTTTTGCGCTTGCGCTGTTCCCGGCATGTGCCGTACAGTCAGGCAATGTTGTCGGACAACCCCGCGCCTTGCGGAAAAACCCTCAGGAGACTTCCATGTTCAAAGTCGTCGCCACCGCGAATTTTCATCCCAAAGGCATGCAGATGCTGCGCGATCACCCGGACATCGATTTTTCCGTCATCACGGACCCTTCGCCCGAAGGCATCAAAAAAGGCGTGACCGGTGCGGACGGCATTGTTGTCCGCACCCAGCTTCTGCCCAAAGAGGCGCTGGAACTGGCTTCCAATCTGCGGGTCGTTTCCCGTTTCGGGGTGGGAACGGACAATATTGATGTGGCCCATCTGAGCTCCCGCGGGATCCCCCTGGCCATAGCGGTGGACGCCAACGCCGTGGCGGTTGCCGAACACACCCTGATGCTGATGCTGAATCTGGCCAAGGATTACAAGGCGGGCGAAGCTTCATTGCGCGGTGGCGACTGGAAATGGCGCGACAAAGGGACCTCGGGCGAACTTGGCGGCAAGACCGTGCTGCTGATGGGCTTCGGCCGTATCGGCCAGAAGGTGGCCCGGTTCTGCCAGGCCTTTGACATGCGGATTCTGGTTTTTGATCCCTACGTGCAGTCCAGTCCCATAATCGGGGTGGAACTGGTGGCCGATTATCGCAGATATTTGCCCGAGACCGACTATCTGTGCATGCATTTTCCCTCGACGCCGGAAACTCGCGCGCTGATCGGCCGCGAGGAACTCGCGGCGATCAAGCGGGGCGCGTTTCTGGTCAATCCGGCCAGGGGAGGCATTATCGCGGAAAGTCTGATTCTGGAGGCTCTGGAAACAGGGCAGCTCGGCGGCGTGGGGCTGGACGTGTTCGATGCGGAACCGCCCGCCGGGGACAATCCGCTGTTTAACCATCCCCGGTCGTATTTCACCCCCCACACTGCGGGGATGTCCGAAGAGGCCATGACCCGCATGGGCGTGCAGGCCGCGGAAAATTGTATCGCCGGGCTGCGGGGCGAACTGGAACCTCGCGTGTTGTTCAACCGAAAAGAGCTTGGGTTGTAGGGGAAAAGCAAGACGAAAAGCCGCCTGAGGCTGCCGGAAGCTGCTGCCAGAGTCTTCTTTGGCAACAGCCCGCCACGCGGGCGCAGGCGGCATTCGTTGCCGCGTTCCGCGCCGGAGTGGGCGTGCCTTGACAAGCCCCGGCAGAGCGCGATGCGCTTTGCCGGGGCTTGCCGCGCATCAGGCTGCGATGGCGGTGTTCTCTCCGTCTTCCTCAGGGTCGGGCAAAAGGTCGGCAAGGTCGAGCCCGGTCGCAGGGTCCAGGTCCATTTCGGGATTGAGACCGGCAACGGGACCGCCCTCACCGGCATTGTCCGGATCAACGACCGTGCCGTTTCCAGCCACGGCGTCCGGATCGGCGTCCGGATCAACAGCCGTGTGGTCGTTCCCGGCGGTGGCGTCCGGGTCGATGACGGGATCGCCTCCGGCGGCGGCGTCGGGGTCCGCGGCATCCGGAGAATCCGGATCAACGGCCGGGTCCGGCGCGCCGGACCCGGCGCCCCTGCTGCGCCAGTTGAGAAAATGTTCCTTCAGGGACGCGGGATCCCCGCCGGCGGCAACGGCGGCAAAGGCATCCTTGAACAACCCGAGCCCCCAGCCGTTCCGCGCCGGGCTCTGCCCGAATTCCGCCGCGAACTGGGCCAGGGTCTGCTTCAGGGCATGCGCGGCGTTTTTCGGCTGCACCGTTGCGGTTTCGTCCGTCTGGACCGGCCCGCCTTTTTGTTTCACCTTGGTTTTGGCGTTATTCGCCTGCTGCGCATACAATACGAAAGTGCTGTCCGAATAGGATGAAATCTCGTCAATGGGGGGCATGGCGGCCATCCTTGGGTTTGCACGCCGGCATGTGCGGGCGTGACGTGAAAGAAAAAGCGCCTGTCGGCATGGCGTATTTCGCAAATTCCATGCCAGATGAAAAAAGGGAATTTTTTTCCAGCGGGTGAAGGAAAACAAAAACCCGGGAAGCGTGCCTTCCCGGGTTTTTGTTTTCGTCTGCACATCCCGCCGGGGATGCATTTTGGTCACGGCTGCGGAGCCGGCCCCTGGCCCAGCCACTGGTTTTCCTTCCAGACCTGCGGGGCTTCCGGCAGTTTGGGCAGATACTTCAGCCAGGGGTGGGAGGCAAGATGTTCCGCGCTTTGCTGCAGTTTGCGCGACTGTTTGCGGATGGGCGGCACCAGGGTTTTGATGTCGCCTTCCAGATTGTTGCCGATGCCGTAGTTGGTGGCCTGCATGGCCAGAAGGACGGCCTGGTTGCTGGCTTCAACGGACAGCATCAGGGTTTCCAGAGCCTTGGAGGGGTTGTGGAAGCCCACGCTGTTTTCAGCGGATATGAGATCCCAGAAGAACTGGCCCTTGCGGACGTTTTCCTTGGCCTGGATGATCAGCTCTTCGTATTTGGGATTTTTGTCGCCGGTGAATTCATTGGCCAGACGGACGGCCTCGTGGGCGCGCACGGAAGTTTCCTGGGCGATCAGCAACTGCGAAAACACCTTGTCCTGGGTGAAAAATACGCGCTGTTTCAGGTAGTCCGCGGTCTTGTCCGCATGGCACTGGCGGCAGGCGTTTTCAACGTCGTTGAGCGGCGACTGCCAGTGGTGGTTCGAGGTTTTCTTTTTGCCGGACAGGCGGGTATAGGGCATGTGGCAGTCGGCGCAGGTCACGCCGGCAGCGCCGTGGACGCCGTTATACCATGTTTCGTATTCCGGGTGCTGCGCCTTGAGCATGGGCGTTTTGGAAACCGGGTGCACCCAGTCCGCGAACTTGCCTTCAAATCCCTTGGTCGTGGTATCGCCGTGCGTATTGTAATATTCATACATCTGCACGGGGTCCATGCCCAGATCCCACGGGAACACGGGCTTTTTGTTGATGCCCTGCTTGGGGTCGGTGAAATAATATTCCACGTGGCACTGGCCGCAGACCAGGGCGCGCATTTCGTTGCGGCTCATTGCGGTCGGATCTTTGCCCTGGCGCTTCAACGCTTCTTTCAGCGGGAAGCTGGTGATGGTCAGCTCCATGTTCGTCGGGTTGTGGCAGTTGGCGCAGCCGATGGTTTCCGCATCCATGCTGATGTATTTCGCCGTGCGGAACGCGTTGAAATCCTTGCTCCAGAATTTGTCGTCCCCGTATTCCTTCACCCATTTGGGGATGTTGGGGGTCTTGCAGTTCCAGCAGGTGGCGGGCAGGCCCGCCTTGCCGTCGCCGTAGCGGTTGATGCGGTCGATGTGCAGGATGTCCCGCACGGCCCAGGTGTGGCCGCGCGCTTTACGGTACTCGTAGCTGAAGGGATACCCCAGCCACAGGTTCTTCAGATAGGGCTGGGCGTACTTGTACCCTTCCGGCAGGGGATCCTGGTCGTTTTCCTTGTTGAAGTTCACGGCCCCGCCGTACTTGGTCATCGTGCCCACGTCGGTCTGGTTGTTGCGCGCGTATGTCAGGGTCTGTTCGGGAAATTCCGCGGCAAACGCGGTGCTTTTCGTTTCATCCGCCGACAGTTTGGTGGCGTATTTCGGGGTGACCAGTTCCGGCACTTCGGAGCAGGCGACCAAAACCGATACCCCAAGCAACAGGAAGAAAAAGACATAGGGTGTCGTACGCTTAGACATCGCCTGTCCTCCTTTCGGAAATAGGCCGCTTCTTCATGTGCGGCACGGCGTTGTGGCAATCTGTGCAATACGGCTTGACCGTCATGTTGACCTGGCTGACCGTGGCGCTGTGGCAGCGGATGCAGTTGTCGTTGATGATGGTCTTCATGCCGGTCGAAGCCCGGATGTTCGACGGCACTGTGCTGGTGAGGTTGACGTACACGTCGTGGATTCCGGTGCGGGCTTTTTCCGGCATGCGGGCGACAGGCGCATAGGGCAGATGGCAGGAATTGCAGTCTTCTTTGGCGTGGACGGACTGTTTGTGGCTGAGCGCGGCTTCGGCCATGACGTGGCATCCGGCGCAGAACGCGGCCTGATCGGTGGCTTTCATGGCCCCGGCAATGCCGGCGGCGGCGAACAAGCCCAGCGCGAAAACAAGAAGAAGCGGCACCCATCTACATCGCCGGTTTTTCGGCGTATCGTTGTGCATGGCACCTCCCGGGGCAGAGAGAAACAGCGGTCATGGACAATTGGGAAACAGCCGGCGTGGAAGTAGAGAAAATCTATCGGATATTTTCCGGATTGGCAAGAAGTAAAACGCTCATTGAATAACGGAAACCTTTAGGCGCGCACCGCCAAAGCTGCCGGCCACCGCGGGATGGACGGAAGGCCCGGTGGTTTTTTTCTCAAATATTCTGCTGCAAAATATCCATGGGAAACTGGACTTTTTTTTTGATCTATATAATATGGGAAAATACTCGAATACAATAATTATGAAAAATATGAAATCAAAACTGGTTTGGTGAAGAAGATTTTTTATTGTGCGATAGAAAACGAGAGTTCCATGGATAAATAAAGAAAAATAAAAATATATTGTGATTTCACGGTGTATGGAAATTTTTTCCCATCAGCATTTATTCGGAAAGAAAGCGTACGTTTTTTTCTTTGTACATGTAATTTTTCCGTTTTTTTCTGCTGCATGCGATTTCTGTTGTTTGTTGTGCATGCCGAACCGGGAAAGGCGGCCGGCCCGCAGTCTGGGAATTTTGTTCTGCCGGCGCCGGCATATGGAATCACAAACGAAACAGGCGGCTGGCCGGCGGCCTGAGCAACCCGCACCGACAGTGCGGACGGAGGGTATATGGCTTCGAAGAAAGAAAATACCGGATATCGCATAGAGCATGATTTCATCGGCGAAAAAGAGGTTCCCTCGGACGCGTACTATGGCGTGCAAAGCCTGCGGGGCAAGGAAAACTTCCCCATTACCGGCGAACGCGCCCAGCCCAGTCTGATCAAGGCCATCGCCATGGTCAAGAAGGCGGCGGCCCTGGCCAACGTCGAAGTCGGGCTGCTGGACAGGGACCGGGGTAACGCCATCGTCGCCGCGGCGGAAGAAATCATTGCCGGCGGGCATATGGACCAGTTTATCGTGGACCCCATTCAGGGCGGGGCGGGCACGTCCTTCAACATGAACGCCAACGAGGTCATCGCCAACCGCGCGCTGGAACTTCTGGGCCAGCCCAAAGGGCATTACGACATCTTGTCGGCCAACAACCATGTGAACATGGGGCAGTCCACCAACGACGCTTTCCCGACGGCCATCCACACGGCCACGTTGATGGAACTGGAAACCCTGCTGGCGGAAATGCGGCGCCTGCACAAAGCGTTTCTGGCCAAGGCCAGGGAGTTTGACGGCATGATCAAGATGGGCCGCACCCATTTGCAGGACGCTGTGCCCATCCGCCTGGGGCAGGAGTTCGAAGCGTACGCCAGGGTGACGGCGCGCGACATCAAGTGCATCAGCAACTGCGGCCAGCACCTGTATGAAGTGAACCTGGGCGCCACGGCCGTGGGCACGGGACTGAATGCCGATCCCAAATACATCAAGCTGGCGGTCAAACACCTGGCGCAGATTTCCGGTTTTCCCATGGAAGGAGCGGAAAGCCTGGTGGACGCCACGCAGAACACGGACTGCTACACCGAAGTTTCCGCGGCGCTGAAAGTGTGCATGATGAACAGGTCCAAGATCGCCAACGACCTGCGCCTGATGGCTTCCGGCCCGCGCTGCGGTTTGAACGAACTGAATCTGCCCCCGCGCCAGCCCGGCAGTTCCATCATGCCCGGCAAGGTCAACCCGGTCATGGCGGAAGTGGTCAACCAGGTGGCCTTTCAGGTCATCGGCAACGACAACACCATCTGCCTTGCTTCCCAGGCCGGACAGTTTGAACTGAACGTCATGGAACCCGTGCTGGTCTATAACCTGCTGCAAAGCATCAACATCATGCGCAATGTGTTCCGGGTGTTCCGCGAATTCCTGCTGGAAGGCCTGACCGCCAATGAAGAACGCATGCGGGTGTATGTGGAAAACAGCGTGGGCATCATTACCGCCGTCTCGCCGCATATCGGCTATGAAGCTTCGGCCATGATCGCCAGGGAAGCCATCACCACGGGCAAGCCCGTGCGCGAGCTTCTGCTGCGCGAAAAACTGCTGACGGCCAACGAACTGGATATCATCCTGCACCCGCTGGAGATGACCAAGCCGGGCATTGCCGGTTTCGACCTGCTGAAAGCGAAGAAAAAAGCCGCCGGCGCTTCCATTTCCGTGGCCGGAAGCGCGGATGTGAAACCGATGCACGCGGACATGAAGCCGGTGCCGAAGAGCGGAAAAAAAACCGCGGGCACAGCGCGAAGCAAAAAATAAGCCCGGCGTTGGCGGGCGTGCCGTGCGGTCCCCCGGTGTTTGGCCGGAGGACCGCGCAGGTTTTCACCAGCCGGCGATTTCAGCGGCAAAAATCTCGAGATCGTTCGGCTGTCCGTCTTTATGGTCTTCCGGGTAGAGCAGGGCGGACATATAAAAAACGGATCCTATGGACAGGGAATTTTCCGCGCTTGCGCTGAACCGTTCCAGCACCTTTTCGGCCAGCGACGCCTTGTCCCGCGGCAAAGAGGCCAGATACGGCCCTGCTTCGTCCGCGATGGCCGACAGAAACAGGGCTTTCTGCCGCATCAGCTCTCGATAGCGGTCCGCGTCGTTTTTCTCATACAGGGTGCGGTTGGCTTCGGCTTCCAGGTTGCGCAGAAAGGCGCAACGTTCCTCAAGCCATGCGGCGAAAGGGGCGGCGGAAGAATCGGACATGGGGTCCTCCATGTTGGCGTTTGGCCGGGGACATGCCGGCTCACGAAAATACCGTAGCATGGAACAACGTGTTTTTCATAAAAAAAGCGCCAAAAACAAGAAAAATAATTTTTTTTTGTTTTCCCCCCTTTTCAAACGGACAAACCGACTTATTATGCCCTTGTCTGTGAGAAAGACCCTCTTTCCTCACGTGTACCTGCCCATTGTGCGGTTTTCCGGTGAGCGCGCGCGACAGCGCGGCGAACGGGCAAGTTTTTGTTCAGGCTTGGCACTCGCTTCTGCCGAGTGCTAAAAAACAAACGGTTAGCCAATTATGTTGGAGGTTTGCGCACTATGAATCTGATCCCCCTCAATGACCGCGTTCTGGTCAAGCGTCTGGAGTCGGAAGAAAAGACCGCCGGCGGTCTGTATATCCCCGACACCGCCAAGGAAAAGCCCTCCAAGGGCGAAGTGGTCGCCGCCGGCCCCGGCAAGACCGCCGATGACGGCAAGCGCGTCGCCATGACCGTCAAAAAGGGCGACATGGTGCTGTTCAACAAGTATGCCGGCACGGAAGTGAAGCTGGACGGAGTTGAGCATCTGGTCATGCGCGAAGACGACATTCTTGCAATCATTAACTAACTGTAACCCGATCATTTCCCTCTAGGAGAACGCATATGCCCGCCAAGGAAATTCTTTTCGACACCAAAGCCCGCGAACTGCTTGCCCGCGGTGTGGACAAGCTTGCCAACGCCGTCAAGGTGACTCTGGGCCCCAAAGGCCGCAATGTGGTCATTGAAAAATCTTTCGGCTCCCCGGTTATTACCAAAGACGGTGTCACCGTGGCCAAGGAAATCGAACTGGAAGACAAGTTCGAAAACATGGGCGCCCAGATGGTCAAGGAAGTGGCTTCCAAAACCAGCGACGTGGCCGGCGACGGCACCACCACCGCCACCATCCTGGCCCAGTCCATCTATCACGAAGGCGTGAAGCTCGTGGCCGCCGGCCGCAACCCCATGGCCGTCAAGCGCGGCATCGACAAGGCTGTGGCCTCCCTGGTCAAAGAACTGGGCACCCTGTCCAAGCCCACCCGCGACCAGAAGGAAATCGCCCAGGTCGGCACCATTTCCGCCAACGCCGACACCACCATCGGCAACATCATCGCCGAAGCCATGAGCAAAGTGGGCAAGGAAGGCGTCATTACCGTCGAAGAAGCCAAAGGTCTGGAAACCACCCTGGAAGTGGTCGAAGGCATGCAGTTTGACCGCGGGTATCTGTCCCCCTATTTTGTGACCAACCCGGACAAGATGATCTGCGAAATGGATGAACCCTACATCCTGATCAATGAAAAGAAGATCTCCAACATGAAGGAGATGCTGCCCATCCTTGAGCAGGTCGTGAAACTGAACCGCCCGCTGATCATCATCGCTGAAGACGTGGACGGCGAAGCCCTGGCCACCCTGGTGGTCAACAAACTGCGCGGCGCTCTGCAGGTCGTGGCCGTGAAAGCCCCCGGCTTCGGCGACCGCAGGAAAGCCATGCTGCAGGATATCGCCGTGCTGACCGGCGGCAACGTCGTGTCCGAGGACATGGGCGTGAAGCTCGAAGGCGTGACCATCGCCGACCTGGGCACCGCCAAACGCGTGGTCATCGACAAAGAAAACACCACCATCGTTGACGGCGCCGGCAAGTCCGACGACATCAAGGCCCGGGTCAAGCAGATCCGCGCCCAGATCGAAGAAACCACTTCCGACTACGATCGTGAAAAGCTGCAGGAACGTCTGGCCAAGATCGTGGGCGGCGTTGCCGTCATCCATGTGGGCGCCGCGACCGAAACGGAAATGAAAGAGAAGAAGGACCGCGTGGAAGACGCCCTGAACGCCACCCGCGCGGCCGTTGAAGAAGGCATCGTCCCCGGCGGCGGCGTGGCGTATCTGCGCGTCGCCAGGGTGCTGGACGACATCAAGCCCGCCGACGACGACGAAGCCGCCGGCGTCAACGTGGTGCGTCGCGCCCTTGAAGAACCCCTGCGCCAGATCGCGTTCAACGCCGGGTTCGAAGGGTCCGTGGTTGCGGAAAAAGTGCGCGACGGCAAAGACGGCTTCGGCTTCAACGCCGCTTCCGGCGAATACGAAGATCTGATCAAGGCCGGCGTCATCGACCCCAAAAAGGTCACCCGCATCGCGCTGCAGAACGCCGCTTCCGTGGCGTCCCTGCTGCTGACCACCGAAGCCGCCATCGCCGAAAAACCCAAGGCCGAAAAAGAAGCCGCCATGCCCGGCGGCGGCATGGGCGGCATGGGCGGCATGGGCGGAATGTACTAACGGATGGTGGAGCGGGATCCGCTCTGCATAAAAGACCGCGGGGTTTTCCGGCCCCGCAATGCGAAAGGGCCGTGCAAGCGGCCCTTTCGCATTGCGGGCTACAGCCGCGGCGCCGGCCCGCGCCGGCCACGGACGATTGCCAAAGCCTTACGGGCTGGCTGCTACTGAAAGTGCGAAAATTTCTGGACCCTGCCCCCATTCGTTGCGGAAAGCCGCTGTTTGGCAGTTGCGTGCGCCACGTTCGGCAAATTGCTGGCCGATCCCATGTGGTTGCGGCACTGACCCGGCGGCGAGTTGTGCGCGTCACGTTCAGCACCGTGCGATTTCCGGCCTGTGGTTCTGGTACGAGTCCGGCGGCGGCCGGGAATGGGCAATCAAAGGTTCGTCGCAGGCCGGCGCCGAAGCGGGCGTGCCGCGGCAAACCCGGTCTGCCGGGTTTGCCGTCAATCCGAAAAGGACGCCGCGCGCGGCTTTTTGTGTTGCGGGGCGGAGGTTCCGCCAGGGCGGAAACCGAAAACCGTTACTGCAGTTGCACCCGGCCGTAGCCTTTGCCGTCACGCATGACGCGTACGCGGTCACCCACGGTATAGATGTCGTCTTCGGGCTGGGCGATGATGACGGTTTTGCCGTTGTCCAGTTCAACGGTCAGGGCAAGGCCGTAATCCACGCGGCGCATCTGCGCTTCGCCGTAGCCGCCGGCCAGGGCGCCCATACCGCCGCCGATGACCGCGCCGGCCGCGATGCCGGGGGCGCCGCCGCCGCTGCCGATCATGCCGCCGGCCAGGGCGCCTGCGCCGCCGCCGATGATCGGCCCGGCAAGGGTGGGTTCCTGCGCCACGCTGGATGGGCCCACGTGGGTAATGGTGCCCATCTGCACTCCCTGGGCGTGGATTTCGCCCGGCACATACGGATCCCCTTTGACGGTGGTGCATCCGGCAAGGGCCAGAGCAAGGCACAACGCAAGGAGAATGGTGTGGTTCGTCCGCATACTGTAACGCCTCCGCAAGGAAAAATCTTCCGCGATACTGACTGTGCCTGTAATAATGCACATTTGGTGCCAATACGGAAAAAGCCCCGGCGGACCGGGGCTTTTTCCGTAAGAGAAAACCGGGGGAAATCAGTACCGGGGCTGACGCGGGGCCTTCGGGCGGGCCTCATTCACGCGCAGGGTACGGCCGCCGAAAGAGCTGTTGTCCAGTGCTTCCACAGCGGCGGTTGCGTCTGCGTCTTCCATTTCCACGAAGCCAAATCCGCGGGCACGGCCGGTTTCGCGGTCAGTGACGAGCTTTACGGAGAGAACATTGCCATGAGCGGCAAACAGGCTGTGAACCTCTTCTTCCGTCGCAGACCAGGGCAGATTACCAACATAAATCGACTTGGCCATGAAACAAACCTCGCAAAAAAATGATGACATGCCCGCGTTCACTGTCCGGCAACACAGCTGCCTGAACTTCGCGGCCCCGTATAACCCCCTTGCCTTATCGCGCACAAGTCGTCAATAGGCAAAATCCGATTTTTATACGTTTTTGTGTATTTTTGAAAAAAAATGTCCTGTTGTGATCAAAATTCTTGCCGGAACAATGCCGTTTCCTCGCCGTGCAAGGCAACGGCGCGGTTCGCGGCGGTTTTCAGACAAGCGGAAAAAACAGCCGCGCCGGAAAAATACCGGCGCGGCATGCGGAGCCAAGGCAACCGTTCCGTAGTCGGGGTCAGCCCTTGTTACAGATCAGACGCTTGACGCCGTTTTCAAACAACACATCGATTTTGTCCGGAGCAATAAAGGCGATCACTTCACCAAGGCCGAAAACGCTGTGCTGCACAAGCTCGCGCGGCGCGAAACGCAATGCGGGCTGATAGGCCGTGGGGGTGTCGCCTTTGCGGCGTTCGGCCATGGCCAGCCATTGCGCCCTGGCGGTTACCGCCGCCGCGTTTTCCTTGCGCGATGCGGGCACGGAAGGCGATCGGGACGCGCCGCCGGCGGAAGCAGCTTTCCGTTCTCTGGGCATCGCCGCGCCGGCCAGGGCGGCGGATTTTCCGGCCGGGCGGAACCGGTGCACGCTGCCGCAGGCCCTGCATTCCACCCTGGCGATCTGGCCGCCCAGCATGACCATGACCGTGTGCCCCATGACATCGTTGCATTTACCGCAGAGCGCCTCGACAATGGAACCGACCGTGATGTTCTGCATATGCATTTCCTCAAAAAAAATCGGGCTGCCGCAGGCGGCAGCCCGGTATTGCAACCGGCTTGCGCCGGCTGTTCGGATCATTCCGCCCTGATTGCGATCCGCCGTGGCTTCAGGGTGTCCGCCTTGGGGAGAAAAAGATCAAGAACGCCGTCCTTGATCGTGGCCTTTATCCGCTCGCGGTCAACCATGTCGGAGAGGGTGAAGATCCGTTCATAGGACAGAGCTTCAAATTCGGTTCGCATGCAGCGATCCTGCTCCTGAGGAGTGGGAGCATATTCGCTTTTTCCCCTGATGGTCAATTCATTTTGTTCAAGGTCGATGGACAGGGATTCGGGCGTGACACCGGGAAGATCCACAAAAATATGGAAACCGTCAACGCTTTCAAGAATATCGGTGGCCGGCATCGCGGTCTGGATTGTCGTCGTCATGGTGCTTCCTCCGTCAGGAATCAATGCTGATACGGCGCGGCTTCACTTCTTCCGTTTTGGGCAAAGTGACGCGCAAAATGCCGTTGGCGCTTTTGGCGGTGACCTTGTCGCGGGCGACCGGCACGTTCAGGCTGATGATGCGCTGGAACGATCCGCCCATGCGTTCCTGGCGGAAATAGCGGCCTTCCGGCGATTTGCGCTCACCCTTG
Organism: Desulfovibrionaceae bacterium; assembly: GCA_031550605.1. Classification (GTDB taxonomy): domain Bacteria; phylum Desulfobacterota; class Desulfovibrionia; order Desulfovibrionales; family Desulfovibrionaceae; genus FLUQ01. The sequence continues at coordinate 11,979 of JAVBOK010000070.1, forward strand.
ATGACCATGCTGCGCGCGGTCAGCGTCAGTTCCACGTCATCTGCCGCAACGCCCGGCATGCAGACGTCAACAATGTAGTTGTCGTCATTTTCGAATACATTGATCAGAGGATACATGGAACGTCGTTGTAACATGCTGGAATTTCTAAACATTTCAAAAATTCGATCCATGTCTTTGGGAATTTCATAGAAATTGTTGAAATCGATGACCATGTCATGACCCTCCTTGTGCGCGAAAAATCCTGAAACCGGACAGGGCCGGCTGTACCGGCGCGGTTTTCAGGTCTGTCCGTACATACATAATCCGCCCGGAAAACCTGTCAATACGAAGGATTTCAAAAATCGGGGCGTGCCGCCAGGCAGGCGCCAATGTACCCCTTTACGCGATCCCGTGAAATCCGTACACTTCACCCGTGCAAGAATGGAGAGGGTATGCTGCTTGACGTGCTCTGGGCTCTATCGCCGCTGCTTCTGATTTTTATCGCCATCGCCTTTTGCAATCTGGCGCCTGACAAAGCCGGGTTTCTGGCCTGGTTTTTTTGCATCGGCGTGGCCTGCCTCTATTTTGAAACGGATCTGTCTGTGGCCCTGCTGAGTTCGCTTTCGGGCTTCCTCTCCTCGTTGCCCATATCCCTTGTTGTGGGTGTCGCCATTCTTCAGGTGACGGTCATGCTTGAAACGGGCGCGCTGGACCGCATCGTCGTGCTGGCCAAAACCATGGCCGTGCACGAGCGGGCGACCCAGATGCTGCTGCTCACCTGCGGGTTCGCCATCATCCTCACGACCCTGGGGGCGGTGCCCATTACGGTGCTGCCGCCCGTGCTTCTGGCCCTGGGATATTCCGTGCCCCACGCCATCGGTCTGGCGGTTATGGGGTACAGCGCCGCGTGCCCCGTCAGCCTGCTGGGCATACCGGGGCAGATACTGGCCGCTTTTTGCGGCAGCAGCGCGGAAGAAACCTGGTTTGTCCTCGCCTGGTACATGCCCCTGACCAATTTTGCCGTGGCCGCCGGGTGCCTGTGGTTCGCGGGCGGCCGGGCCATGCTCCGGGAAGGCATCATACCCGCCGTCATCGTGGGTTTCGGCTGCTGGGCGGGCACCTACAGCAGCGCGCTGTTGCGCGTTACTCCGGTGGGCGGTGTCATTGCCGGTGTTGTCATCGTCCTGCTGCTGTGTCTTTTTTTGCGTTTGAAAAGAACGCCCATCATCGACCGTTCCCTGCTGACGGAAAAAGACAAAGCCGCGGAGCGGCATCTGCCGCTGCTGGCCGCGATTTCGCCCTGGCTCCTTCTGACCGTGATCTGCATACTGATCAACGCGCCCTGGCTGCCGCTGCATGCCATCCTTTTTGTGGACCACCCCATGACGGTGCATATCATCCCCGGCCAACCGGTGCATATGCGCATATTTTCCCAGCCCTATCTGTGGCTGATGGTGTCCACGGTGGCCTGCGTGCCGTTTCTGAAACCCCGGCCCGGCCTGCTGCGCGACTGCGTCGGCAAATGGCTGCGCCGCATGATCCGTCCTGTTCTGGCGCTCAGCATTTACTTTGTCATTGCCTATGTTTTCAACCATTCGGGGAAAAACGGGCAGTGGGAGTTGACGAACGTGAACAACAACATGATCGCCCTGCTGGCCGCGAGCGCCGCGCAGTCGCTGGGCGTGCTGTACGGGGCCGCCGCTCCCTTTCTGGGCATCGGCGCCGGGGTCATCAGCGGGTCGCAGGCGGCGACCATCGCCATGCTGAGCACGCTGCACATGCAGACAGCCGCGATTCTGGGTGTCAACGGTCCGTTTGTGGCGGCCGCGGGCGCCATGGGCGGCGGCATATCCGGCATGCTGTCCCCCGCCAAGCTGATGACCGCGGGGTCCACCATTGACAGCCGCGGCCAGGAAGGGGCCATTTTGCGCTCCATTCTGGGGCTGTGCGGGGTGATCACGCTGACTGTGTCCCTGGTTTGCGTTGCGGCCATATTTCTGTAATCGTTTCGCCGCGGGCGGCCGAAAAAAAATCCGTTGCCGGCGGATGCGCCGGGCAGCGACAAGGAGATGACATGCATTCGACGCTTTCTTTGCTTGAAGGCCACAGGAGCGACCGTTCCTTCACCTCGGAAGCCGTATCCGATGCGGCCCTGGACGCGGTCATCCGCGCGGGGCATCGCGCGCCCACTTCGTGCAACGGGCAGCATGTGTCGGTTGTGGTGGTGCGCGACGCGGCAAAACGCGCGCGCATCGCGGAACTGGCGGGCGGACAGCCCTGGGTGGCCAAGGCTCCGGTGTTTCTGGCCGTGATCCTCGACCTGCACAAACTGAGCGCAGCCGGGGCAAAAGCCTGCATGCCCCAGAGCGTGCAGAACCATGTGGAAGGCCTGGTCATGGGCTGCCTTGACTGCGGCATCGCGCTGGAGGCCATGGCCGTCGCGGCGCGGGCGCAGAAACTGGGCATCGTGCCCATCGGCGGCATCCGCAACAGCCCTCAGGAAATGATAGACCTTTTGCTGCTGCCGCCCCTTACCTTTGCCCCGGTAGGCCTGGCCGTGGGGCATGTGGACAAGCCGGCTGGCCAGCGGCCGCGCCTGCCGCTGGCGACCTTCCGCCATGACGAGGTGTACGACCCTTCGCGCATCGCCGGGGCCGTGGACCCCTATGATGCGGTCATGACGGAGTTCTGGCAGGAGCAGGGCCGCATGGACGGGCAGTGCTGGTCCGCCGCCGTGGCGCCGCGCTTTGACCACAACGAGCGGCCCAGACTGCGGCCGACCCTGACGAAACAGGGCATGAAGTTTGAGGATTAAGGGCGTTTTCACGGCGAAAACGCTTCAGGACCGCGGCAGCCGGCGCTTCGCGCCGGCTGCCGCCGAATTTTATGCCTGCCGCAGTTTTCTCGCCGCGGCGTCAATGCCCGCGGCAAGTTTTTCCAGTATTTCCCCGGCCTGTTTTGGAGTCGTCACCAACGGCGGACCCAGCAGGAAGTTGTCGCCCGCCTCCCCGTCCAGCATGCCGCCGCCGGGGTAGATGATCAGGCCCCGCTCCAGGCATTCCCGCGCCACGGTCTGCGCCGCCGCGCCGGCCTTGCCGAAAGGTTCGCGGGACCTTTTGTCGCGCACGAGCTCAGCCCCCCACATGAATCCCATGCCGTGGATCTGCCCGACGATGGGGCTTTCGGCCTCGATCGCCCGCAGCCCTTCGCGGAAGACGCCTTCCACCGCAAGAACGTTGTCGATGACCCGATGGGTCTTCATGTAGCGCAGGGCGGCCACGGTGGCCGCCGCGCTCATGGGGTTGCCCTGGTACGTGTAGCCGTGCGCGAAGGAACCGCTGCCGCCGCGGATCGCATCCACGATGCGTTCGTGCGCCACGACGCAGCCGGTGGGTATGTAGCCGGCGGCCAGGCCCTTGGCGGCAACCAGGATGTCGGGCGTCACGTTCCAGTGGTCCACGGCGAAATTTTTGCCCGTGCGGCCGCAGCCGGTCATAACCTCGTCCGCGATAAGCAGGATGTCGTAGCGGTCGCAGATTTCACGCACCAGAGGCCAGTATCCGTCCGGCGGCGGCAGGGCGCCGAGGGCCGCGCCGACGACGGGTTCGGCCAGGAAGGAGGAAATGTACTGCGGCCCGATTTTCCGGATCACGGATTCGAGCTGCCGCGCGCAACGCAGGCCGCAGGCCGGATATTCCAGCCCGAAGGAACAGCGGTAGCAGTAATGCGGTTCGATTTTCGGGGAATCGTCGAACAGGGGCTGAAAGGCGCGGCGGCGGCCCGCGGAACCGCCCACGGCCATGGCCGCGACAGTGCTGCCGTGGTACGAATTCCAGCGGGAAATGGTCAGATGCCTGGCGCTGCCGGGGCCGTCGCGTTCGACGTAATACTGGCGGGCGAGTTTCAGGGCGGATTCGTTGGCTTCGCTGCCGCCGCTCACAAACCAGACGGTGTCCATCCCCCGGGGGGCCATGGACGCGACGGCTTCGGCCGCTTCTTCCACAATGGCGCTCCGCCAGCGGGACGTATGCACGAACTCGACCCGGCGGCATTGGGCCGCGATGGCGTCCGCGATCTCCGGAACGGCATGGCCGAGGTTGGAAATCAGCGCCCCGGAACAGCCGTCAATATAGCGCCTGCCCGAAGTGTCGATGATATAGATGCCTTCGCCGTAGTCGGCTTCCAGATAGTCGGCCTGAAAATTGCGGGGGAATACGTGCGGGGCCATGTATGTACCTGCCTGTTGAGGGGTGCGGATATGCGGCGGCGCAATGCAGGACGCCTCCGCAACAGAGCACAGGAAGGCGAACGCTGTCAATGCACGCGGGCAAGAAACGGCAGGCGCGCGCGGCGTGGGGGCGTTTCATCCCGTCGGGCGCCCCCGCGGATGCAGGGGACGATGTCGCGCGCCGGTGCGGCAGGACCGGTGCGGGCCGGTTTGCCCGTCGCCGGGCCGCAATTTCAGGGCGCCGGCGCCCGGTAGTCCACGCGCATCAGTGTAAGTCCTTCCGCCGGGGCCGTGGGGCTGGGCAGGGCGGCCCTGTTCCCGGCGGCGATAATGGCGGGCACCTCGTCCGGCCGGATCGCGCCTTTGCCAACCCAGACCAGCAGTCCCATCAGATTGCGGACCATTTGCTTCAAAAAACCGTCTCCGTGAAAAAACCAGGTGCTGACGGGCCAGTCGGGCGGGCAAAGAAAAGCGGCAGCCCGGCCCGGCTCTTCGGTGACGGAAACAAGGGCGCGCACGGTGGAACTCTCGCAATCGGTTCCGGCGTTCCGGAAGGAGGCGAAATCGTGGCTTCCCCGCAGCAGTTCGGCGGCTTCACGCATGGACTGCCGGTTGAGATTCCGCACCGGCCAGACAAATCCGTGCAGGCGGGGGGGAATGCAGGAACGGTGCATGCACAGGCTGTATGCGTACAGTTTTCCGGCCGCGTCATGCCGGGCATGAAAGGACGGCGTCGCCGGCCGCGCGTCCAGAATCCGGATGTCGCGCGGCAGGGCGGCGTTGCAGGCCCTGCGCCAGTCCATGTCCCGGCACTGGTCCGGCACGTCCATGTGCGCGACCTGGCCTTCGGCGTGCACGCCGGAATCCGTGCGGCCCGCGCCGTGGACCCGGATGGGAATGCCCGCGATGCGGGAGACGACTGCTTCCAGCTCGCCCTGGATCGTGCTTTTTTTCAGGTCCGGAGCCTGCAGTTGCCAGCCCGCGTACCGCGTGCCGGTATAGGCCAGGGTCAGTTTCAGCCGCAGCATACGGATATTTCCCGCCACGCGGGCGCGGGCGGCATTCATTGCCGCGGTACGCGCCGGATGGGCGTATCTTTGCAAATCCCGTTGTTGCGGGGTTTGCCGTTCTGACGGAGCGGGAGCCTCCGCCGTTCCGGTGGTGAAGGTGGAAATACACCGGTCCCGGCTGAAAGTCGAACAATAAACCCGCCGCCGCAGATCATCGGAACGGACGGGCCTTGACAAAGCCCGGCTTTGCGGGGCCATCCCATCAATCCGACCCTCCGCCGGGCAGTGCCGGCGGAGGGTGGCGGGAGTATTGTCGTCGGAGGGGAGAGCGTTTTCACTGTGAAAATGCTCTGGCGGATACGCAGCGCAACGAAGTCCCGCGCAATTGCCTATTCGAACGGCAGTTGCATGCGGGCCAGGGACTCGGACAGCCGGGCGGCTTTGGGCGCCTTGACGAAGGTCAGGATTTCCCCGGCCTGGCGTCCGCGCATGCCCGACAGAACTTTGACGGCGATTTTTTCGTCCAGGGTTTCCAGCACTTCAGCCGCCTGTTTGGCCTTCATGTTGGACAACACGTCCACCAGATGGCGGAATTTCGCGCTTTTGACCTCTTCGGCCTCTTTCAGCATCATCTGCAGGCGCGCTTCCAGCGTTTGCAGGCGTTCCAGGCGGGCATCCAGGTCTTTTTCCAGGGTGCGCAGGTCCTGTTCCTTACGGGCGATGTCTTCCTGACGGCGTTGCAGCGCTTCGCGGGTCATGTCCGCGCCGTTCTGGGGGGCGGCCTGGCCGGCCGTCGCCGTTCCCGGAGCGGCGGCAGGCGCGGTCTGTGCGGCAGGCGCGGCCTGGGCGGTGGCCGGGGACAGCAGGACTTTGCCGATATGCACGTCGCGCGCGGTCTGGCCCTGCGGTGCCGGAACCGTCTTCGGCCGCCCCGGGACAGGCGCCGTATCCTGCGCGGACAGGAACGGCTCCGCAATCATGCTGCCCAGCAGGCAGAGTTTGAGCAGCACGGCGCAGGCCAGGTAACGGCACAGCCTAGAGGGCCGGAGGCGCGAAGCGGAGTGTTGCGATGTCGTCATAGTTTTTTTGTTCCCGGTGGTTTTCTGTGCGCGCATGGCGGTCCGCCTGGCGGGTCTTGAGCTTTTCCAGCAGTTTTTTGTCCTGCGCCCTCTGTGTCAGGTTCTGGCGGCAGCGGTCCACGTCTTCTTCCAGGGTGATCAGGTCTTTTACCGCTTGTTCCAGATCCTGCCCCAGGGCGGTGATGTACCCGGCGATCAGCCAGCGTTCCTGCGGTTCAAGCGACACGGGCCTGGCCAGTTTTTCGCGTTGCTGCGCCAGAGCGGCAGCGCAGGCGTCGCGTTCACGCCGCCGCTTGTCGCGCGCGGCCTGGGCTCCGGCAAGGGCGAGCATCGCCTGCTCTTCCAGTTGCTGCCGGTACCGCAGTACCTGTTCCAGTGAAAAATGAAATGGAGCCATCTTTCCTCACGCCGGGGCGTCATGATGCCGCCGGTCGGGAAAGGGATAGCAAAGAGCGGGCCAAGTCGAAAACAGCGGGAAGGCGATGCCTTCCCGCTGTCCGTCACTCTTTGGGAGCCGGAAACATGACCGAACCGGCCACCCCGGCGCCCAGAACGCCCAGCACGATGGCCAGGCTGACCAGGGGCGGCACGTGGATGATCCCCGCCACGTCCAGCAGCATTTTTATGCCGATGAAAGCAAGGACCGCGATCACCGATTTTTCCAGGTGGCAAAGGAAGCGGTTGGCCCCGGCCAGCAGGAAGTACAGGGAGCGCAAACCCAGAATGGCGAAAATGTTCGACGTGTAGATCAGGAAGGGGTCGCGGGTGATGGCGATGACCGCCGGCACGCTGTCAAAGGCGAACATGACGTCGGCTATTTCAATGACCACCAGGCACAGGAACAGGGGGGTGCAATGCAGCAGCCCCTTGACTTTGACGAAAAAGTTGTGCCCGTCAAGCTGGGGATGCACCAGAAAGAACTTTCGGGTCAGCCGCACGCTCCAGTGGTCGCTGTAGTCGACGATGACCTTGTGCTCCTGCCGGCTGTTCTGCCACATTTTCCAGGCTGACCAGAGCACGAAAATGCCGAAGGCGGTCAGCGCCCACTTGCCCAGAAGCGCAAGGAACGATGTGCCCGCGGCCACAAAGATAAGGCGCATGACAACGGCGCCGATGATGCCGTAATACAGCACCCTGTGCTGCAATTCATCACGGATGGAAAACGCCGAGAAAATGGCGATGAACACGAAAAGATTGTCCACGGAAAGGGCTTTTTCCAGGTAATATCCGGCCAGGAACAGAGACGTCTGGTCCATGCCGTGGGTAATCCCCACATACACGGCGAAACCCAGAGACAATGCTTCCCACAGGATGCAGCGGATTCCGGCCTCGCGTATGGAAATGGGTTTGTCTTCCTTGTGCGAGTGCAGATCAACAGCCAGACAGACGACGATAAGTACGGCAAAAGCCAGAACGTTCCACCAGGAATAATGGCCGATCATGTGGGTATGTTTCTCCTGTTTTGCCCGCCAGAAAAGACGGGGCTATGGCAGCCAATCATAGCCCCATATCAGGTCTTGGCGGCAAGAGCAAAGGGTTTATCGTTTTCCTGATGCGTTCAGCCCTCTGCCACAAAGAGAAGCAGGTCTTCCTTCGTCATGCCGGACAGTCCGAGATTGGCCAGATTGCGGCCTTCCGTGCGGTAGTCCCGCGTATGCATGACAGACGTCAGGCAGATGACCGCGTCCATGGCCGGGGTGGGCACGCCGGCCAGTTTCCCCAGTTCGGAAAGCGGCACCAGGCTCATGGGCACGTCTTCCGTCAGATAGCGGGCGTAGGGGTCGCTCGCGGCCCCGATATCCCGATAGGCGGTCTGTTTTTGCACGGCGGCGTACAAAGGCGAGTCGTCGGGCAGATCCTCGCCGTACACACTGTTCAGCCATTCCACGGTGGTCAGGGTTTTTACGCCCAGGGCGGCGGCCACGGCAACGCGTTCCTTGTCAATTTCTTCCAGTACGGTGGCGACGCATGGGGATATGCCATCGATATAGTGGCGGAATTTTTCCTTGCATTCGATCCGGGCAATATTCAGCAGGGTCGGGGCCGGGTGGAAGATGGCCCCGATATTCAGAAAGCCCGTTTCCAGCACGTTGCGCGCGGCCGTGAACTGGGGATAGAAGTCCTTGAGCAGGGCCAGTGCCTCGCTTGTTTTGCGGGCGGGTATGGCGGCCAGGGCCATGGTGTTTTTGACCCTGTAGATGGTGCCTTCGGCCGGGCCGGTGCGGCGGCACGCGTAAATCAGGGACTGCGCTTCCGCCACGATGAAGTTCGTTCCTCCCGCCCTGCGGGCCGTGTTGTAGAACTCGACAGCGCCGCCGGTCCGGCCGGGGTTCAGCACCACGACCTGCCCTTCGCGGAGGTGCGGCCCGCACAGTTGGGCCAGTTCCCGGTGGGCAAAGGCGGGGGTCACCACCATCAGCAGCGTGCAGCCGGCGATGGCTTCCTCAAGATTCGAGGATACCGTGGCGAACCGGGCGAAACCGTCGCCGCCGGCGCCTTTCAGGTCAACGCCGCCTTTCTCCCTTATGGGGGCGATGGCGCTGTCCCATTTGTCGTACAGCGTGACCTCCGCGCCGTTCAGGGCCATGTATGCGCCAATGCAGATGCCGCCGTTTCCCGCTCCGATGATTGCCGTGCGCATGATGCTATACCGTCCTGTGCAGTTTCTTTTTTTCGAAATACGCTGTAGCCAGAACCCCGGCGAAAAGCGCCGCGCCGATGCTGTCCGTCAAGGCCCCGGGAATGATAAGGACAAGGGCCGCGACCGCCAGGATGGCGCGTTGCCACAGATGCAGGGGCAGCAACAGATAGCCTTCCAGGGCCGCGGCCAGGGCGACGATGCCCAGCGTGGCCGTCAGGGCGATAAAGACAGCGTGCTGCACGGTGGTGCCGAGCAGCAGCAGGCTGGGGTCCAGCACGAAGATGAAGGGCAGGATAAAGGCGGACAGGGCCAGTTTCAGGCCCTGCAGCGCCGTCCGCGTGGGATCGGCCCCCGCGATGGATGCCGCCAGATAGGAACTGAGCGCCACGGGCGGCGTTACCGAGGCCATGCAGCCGTAGTAGAATATGAAGAAATGCGCGGCCACGATGTGGATGTTGAGTTTGACCAGGCCCGGCGCGACCATTGCCCCCAGGATAATGTACAGGGCGGTGGTGGGCATGCCCATCCCCATGATGATGCAGGCGATCATGGTCAGAACCAGGGCGGGGTACAGGCTGCCCTTGGCCAGCAGCATGACCAGGTCGGCGAATTTCAGCCCCAGGCCGGTCAGGGTGACCACGCCCACGATCAGACCGGCCACCGCGCAGGCGGCCACGATGCTCAGCGCGCCCTGCGCTCCGGAAACCAGCGCGGCCCACAGTTTTTTCGGGGTAAGCCACGTTTTGCGGCTGAAAAAGCTGGCCACGCAGACAAAACCCACGGCCGCCACGGACGCCTTGATGGGCGAATAGCCCGCCACCAGCATGTACAGAATGCTGAGCGGGGCAAGCAGCAGGAACGCGCCGTCCTTGACCACCTGCCGGATGCTGGGCAGTGCTTCGGGGGGCAGGCCTTTCAGGTTCATCTTGGCCGCTTCCATGTCCACCATGACGAACACGGAAACGTAATACAGCACGGCGGGAACAGCCGCGCAGACAATCAGCTGCCCGTAGGGGATGCCTGTCATTTCCGCCATGATGAAGGCCGCCGCGCCCATGATCGGGGGCATGATCTGGCCGCCGGTGGAAGCGGCAGCTTCCACTCCGCCGGCAAAGGCCGGGCGGTACCCGACGCTTTTCATCAGGGGGATTGTGAAAACCCCCGTGCCGGCCACGTTGGCGAAAGAGCTGCCGGAAATGGTGCCCATCAGGCCGCTGGCGATGACCGCCGCCTTGGCCGGGCCGCCTCTGTACCGGCCCGTCACGGCGAAAGCCAGATCGATGAACGACTTGCCGCCCCCCGTTTCCGTCAGGAACGAACCCAGCAGGATGAAGATGAACACATAGGTGGCGGTGACGTAGATGGAAACGCCGTAAATGCCTTCGCTGGTCAGGAACATGTGCTCAATGACGCGGGAGAACGAATAGCGCCTGTGCCCCAGCGCGCCGGGGATCAGGTGCCCGTACAGGGCATAGAGCAGAAAGACCACGGCCACGATGACCAGGGGCCAGCCCATGGTGCGGCGCGTGGCTTCAAGCACCAGCAGGATGGTGATGCTGCCCAGCACGATGTCGAACGTCGTGGGATCGCCGGCCCGGAAGACGATGTTCATATAGTCGAAGACCAGAAAGGCGCCGATGGCAAGGCTCAGAATGATGGCGATATAGTCGTACCAGGCAACGCCGCGTTCGCCGCCGCGTTTCGCCGTGCCGGGATAGATGAAATAGGTCAGGGCCAGAGCCAGGGCCAGGTGAATGGCCCGGTGCTGGAACTGCGGCGGCATGTACAATGCGGACGTGAACAGATGATAGACCGACATCAGAGCGGCCATGGCCGCGCAGACCAGGGCGGCCGTTCCCCCAAGCCTGCGCTTGGTCGATTCGCTTTTTTCCTGGTGCTCCGGATTGTCCGGGCCGGAAGACGCGGTTTGGGGTTGTTCCTGTGTCGCCTGTTTGTCGTCGGTCATTCCTCGCTCCTTTAAAAAAACATCCGCGCAAGGCGCGTAAAGCCGTTTTCACGCCGCACCGTTATGGTAACGCGTTTGCCGTCCCGCACATGGTCGGCCAGAAGGATACGCAACGGTTCGCCCCCGGCTCCGCCCGGATGCGGACCCAGCAGCAGTTCGGGGTTGTTGATGCGGGACACCCTGAACGGAAGGGATCCCATGGTCCTGTTGATGCCCGTGATGACCATGAAGCCGTCCTCAACCCGGTACGGTTCGCCGAAGGTGGACGGAACCCCCCAGCCGAGATCCTGAAATCTGGTGGATTCGAGGACGATCGCCCCCGCATCCGCGACGCGGTAATTTTCGTACACCGGCGTCAGGTGGACCGAATGCCGGATGAGGGTCGAAAAAGGAAACCCTTTTTCGACCCCTGTCCGGAACAGAACGCGCGCATCGGGGTATGATACGAGCTCCAGATACAGCCCGGATCCCCCCAGGCCGCCGGCAGCGGCCAGCAGCGCGAAGAGGGCCGCGCCGATCCACAGCGCGGGCGCGCGCATGCCGCGATCCTACTTCTTCATGTACGGGGTGACGTCGATGCCCTTTTCCTTGTAGAATTTGGCTGCGCCGGGATGCAACGGAACGGACATGGCCGTCAGCGCGGTCTTGAGCGACATGGTTTTGGCCTGGGCGTGCGAATCCGCGATGACGGGCATGTGGTCGAAAACCGCCTTGAGCATCGTGTAGACCAGGTCGTCGCTCAGCTTTTCGGAAACGGACCACAGGGCCGGGCTGCCCGCGGCGTCGACCGCCGTGTCCACGGAACGGTAGGTGCCCGCGGGGATCGGATACACCGCAAGATAGGGGCGGTCTTTAAGCAGTACGGGGATTTTGTCCTTTTCCAGCGGCAGCAGGGAAATGTCCAGCAGCGTCGAGGCATCCATGACCGCGGACGTGGGAATGCCCGCGCCCAGCACGGCGCAGTCTATGATGCGGTCTTTCAGGGCGGTGATCGCTTCGCCGAAATTCAGATACTGGGGAGAAATGTCCTTGTACGTCAGGCCGTGCGCGTCCAGGATCATTTTCGCGGTGCGTTCCGTGCCGCTGCCGGGGGCGCCCACGGCCACTTTTTTGCCTTTCAGATCGTACATGGTCCTGATGCCCGAGTTCTTCAGCACCACGAACTGGAAAATTTCGGGATACAGGGACATGACCCCGCGTATGCCGGTCACTGCCTTGCCCTCAAAGGGCGGTTCCCCGGCATAGCCGCCGTAGGTGGAGTTCGAGGCCCCCATCATCATTTCCACTTCGCCGGCCCGCATCATCTTCATGTTGGCCACGCTGGCGCCGGTGGCTTCGGCGGTGACTTCAACGCCGGGAACATGCTTGGTGATAACCGAAGCGATGGCCGAGCCGATGGGATAGTAGGTGCCGGACGTCCCTCCGGTGGCGAAGGAAAGGCGTTCGGCCGCGACGGCAGACGCTACGCCGCCGATCAACATCACAGCCGCGCAGAACAGGATGGTACTTGCTTTTTTCACGCGATTTTCTCCTGGCTTTGGTTAACGTTTCCCGTTTTTCTTCCTTTAGCAACGCAGGGTTTGTCAAGCGCTTGTTGCGGTTTTCCGTTGTTTTCCCTGCCGCGACGCCGGTCCGGGGCAGCTTCATGGCGAAGGGCGCGAAACAGTTGCCGACAGCGCACCCCGGTGGCATCATGCGACGGTGTTCCGCGAGGATCAGGCGGCGCGGAAAAATTGCGGCAGTTTGCCGCACAGCAGCGCGGCGATCCAGACCAGGACGGAACCCGGAAGGACATGGACCGGAACAGCCGTCCGGCAGGTGGAAAGCGAATGCACCAGATGGCCGGGCGCGGGCCGACCATGGTTCGGATCCGGAAGGAACCGGTCCGGCTGGCGGCCGCGCTCAACGCGAAGAATTCGCCGAGGCCCGGCAAGGGCACGGCAGCCTCACGACGGCGCGTCGCCGGGTGCCGCCTTGCCGCGTTTGCGCAGGCCGTCCGCCGTATACAGGGCCAGGGCGGTCCATACCGCGGCGAACGACACCGCCAGCGCGGGGGTGAGCGGTTCCTGAAAGACGAAAATACCGAACAGGAAAGAACAGCTGGGCGAGATATACAGAATGATGCCCAGGGTGGTGAAGGGCAGATGCCGCGCCCCGTATGCGAACAGGATAAGCGGCACGGAAGTGACGAAACCGGTGCCTGTAAGCAGCAGGGTCTTTGCCGTGTCCGTCCCCCAGACCGGTTCGGCGCCGCCGCCGGAAGCCCAGGCGATATAGGCCAGGGCAAAAGGTGCCATCAGCAGTGTTTCGAGGGCCAGGCCCGGCAGCGATTCAACCAGGATCAACTTGCGCAGCAGCCCGTAGACGGTGAAGAGCGTGGCCAGCCCCAGGCCGACCCAGGGGAATGCCCCGGCCATCACAATCTGGGCGCCCACCCCGGCGACGGCGATGGCGATGGCCAGCCAGCGCGCCGGGCTGGGCCTGTCCTTGAACAGGATCACGCCCAGTCCGATGGTCATCAGCGGGTTGATGTAATAGCCCAGACTTGTTTCCAGCACCTTGCCGTTGTTGACTGCCCAGATGAACAACAGCCAGTTGGCGCACAGAAAAAGACTGCTGGCAAACAACCCGCGCAGGGTGCGGAAATCGCGGGCCGCCCTGACCACTTCCTTCAGGCGCCGGGTAGCGACTGCAAGCGGCAGCAGGAACACGCAGGACCAGACGATGCGATGGCACAGGATCAGGTCCGGCGGCACGTCCCGCAGCAGGTACCAGTACAGCGGCAGCGTTCCCCAGAAGCAGGATGAACCCAGAGCGGCCCAGAAGCCCGGGTTGGCTTGAACGGAAGCGGATACTCGGACGGACATGGCGGTCGCCTTGCGGCCAGAGCCCTGTCCGGCGTAAAACCGCGCCGGACAGGGCTCTGGATCGCGTGCATGCGGTTGTCAGGTATTCTGGGTAAAAGAACGGGCGAACAAGGTTTCCACGGCGGCGCGGCCGTTTTCCTCCAGGAACCGGGTCCCGGTGGCGGTGAACAGCCGGTGGCCGATCACGGGGGCCGCTTCCGGCTCCCAAAGGTTGTTGTCCCAGCGGAACCAGCCGTTCCGCGTCTGGTCGAACACATACAGGGGCTTGTTGCATATTTTGGCGAATTCCGCCCCCCAGCCGGTACCGCCGCGCACGGTGCCGTCTTCCAGAATGGAGCCGACCACGTACACCTCGTATCCGCTGCTGACCTGCCAGCAGATGGACTGCAGCACTTTGCGGAAAATGGGGGCGCGCGTGTATTCCCGGCGCAGCAGTTTGGAAACGTAGCTTAAGCTGACGTCCTTCAAGGCCAGTTCGTCGTTGGTCAGGACCCTGATGCCCCGGTTGCGTTCCGTCTGGTGGCCGTCAAAGCTGAAGTTGACTTCCTGGATGCCGCATTTTTCGGCCTGGGCGCCGAAGAATGCTTCGGTTCCGGGCGCGCCGCCGCTGAACAGGGTACAGTCGCGAGAAGCAAGCATGATTCCTCCGGTCCGTCCGCTGATCATGGACGGACAAAGCTGATGTGGCGGCAGCATAGCCAAGTCGCGGGATTTTGTATAGGAGATGCCGCAAAAATTGCCGCAATCAATGCATCCGGATCAATTTTATTTTAAAATACCGCAGGATACGTAAAAACGAAAAGACAGGAATCTGCCTTTTCTCCCCCGCGCGCGCCGCTGTCCGGCCAGAGCGTTTTCACCGCGAAAATGCTGCGGTTTGTTTTTCGCCCAGTCCCCGGAAAATGCGGCATATGGCGCCGGGCGCGAGAGAAAGAGACTCGGCCGCGCTGCTCCGGTTGCAGGCCAGTTCATAAAAGCCCTGGCTGCCGGGAAGGATGCCCGCATCGCCGCCGGCGATGGCCGCGTAATGCGTCACGGCCTGCAGCGGCCGGGCCGGGGAGCCGTCCGCATCGCCGGCCGCGAAAAGCAGCGGGCCGCCCGCCGGCAGGGGGGGATTGAGCGGAAGATTCAGAATGCAATTGCCGAAACGGTCCACATGCAGCACCGTGCAGCGGAAACCGCCGGGGATGCTTGAGGGAAAGGCCCAGTCCGGGGCAAGGCGGCGCTGCGCCTCGTCCGGGTCCAGGCGGACGCCCAGCCGGTCCGGGGATGCGCCCAGGGCTATCCGCGCGGCCAGAGGGGCGAGGATGTCCCGGCCGTGGAAGGTTCCCCCGGTGCCGTCCGTGCCGGCGAGACGCCATACGCGGAGGGGACCGTCTTTGGCCATGCCGCGGGCGGCCAGGGACAGCAGGCCGTTATCCGGCCCCAGCAGCGTGTGGATGTTGTTCGCAACGCACAGAAAGCTGCGTTCCGACCCCACACCGGGATCCACCACGCACAGGAAAATTGTCCCGGCGGCATGGCGCGGCCTGGCCGCGGCCAGAAAAAAGGCGCCGGCCGCGACCGCGAAGGGCGGCACGCCGTGGGACAGGTCGAGGCAGGGCACGGAAGGCGCAAGCCGGCGCAACTCGGCGCGCAGTTCGCCGGCATAGGGATCGGCCAGGCCGAAATCGGTCAGCAGGGAAAAAACGGGAGCGTCCGGCGTGTCCGGGGTGGTCATTTTGCGTTGTCGGCCGCGGTGATATTGAACGACAGCGCGTACAGGTGGTGGAAAAAATCCACGTATTCCAAAAACACGTGGTCCGGCACGAAAATGCGGGCGGGCACGAAGTTGAGAATGCCCCGGATGCCCGCTTCCACCAGTTGGTCGGCCACCTGCTGCGCCCAGGCCGGGGGCGTGGTGATGATGCCGATTTTGGCGTCCAGCGCTTCAGTGCATTCTTTCAGGCAATGCACGTTCTGCACGGTGATGCCGCCGATCTTGTCCCCGATTTTTTCCGGATCGCAGTCGAAAGCGCCGATAATGTGGTAGCTGCGCAGGGAAAAATCCCGGTGGTTGAGCAGCGCCCGGCCCAGTTTGCCGGTGCCGACCAGCACGCAGTTCCAGGGCTTGTCCGCGCCGAGCGCTTCCGCGATGGAGGTCATGAGGTTGGCCACGTTATATCCGACCCCCCGGACGCCGAACTCGCCGAAATAGGTGAGGTCCTTGCGGATCTGGGAGGCGTTGACCGCGCAGGCCTTGGCCAGCGGTTCGGAAGATATGACCGTGATGCCGTCGTCGTGCAGCTTTTCCAGAACTTCAAGATAGATCGCCAGTCTCTGGATGGTTGCGCGGGGAATGTGAGCGGCTTTTGGGGATATCATGGCTGGCTCCGGAAGGCGGGCGGTTGCGCGAAAACAGAGACGGAGGCGGGAAGTCCGGGCGCGGCCTTTCCGCGCCCGGAACCGCTGCGGCTCAGCCGAAGGGCCGCATGAACAGCAGAATCAGGCAGACAACCAGGGCGTAAATGGCCAGAGATTCGATGAAGGCCAGACCCAGCAGCAGAATGGTGGTCAGTTTGTTGCTGGCTTCGGGGTTGCGGGCCACGCCTTCGCAGGCGGCTTTCAGGCCCAGACCCTGGCCGATGCCGCAGCCGGCCGCGGCGATGGCCATGCCGATGGCGCAGGCCAGAGCGGCCAGACCCAGCCCGTCGGAGTCAAGGGACGCTCTGGAAGCGGCGCCCGCGGCTTCGGCGGCGACGGCAACGCCGGCCATGGCCAGGGTAGCGAGAACGCTGACGACAGCAGTGAACAATTTACGCATGCAATGCTCCTTACCGATTATATAGTTGTGGCTTTCGCCATTCCCCACAAAATCAATGGGCGTGTTCCATGGCCCCTTGCAGATAAATCATGGTCAGCATGAAGAAAATGAAGGCCTGCAGAACCTTGGCCAGCAGGAACAGGAAATAGACCGGAAAGGTGCTGACGATCGGCAACAGAAGAAAGAACAGGACCAGCACGATTTCTTCCCCGCGGATATTGCCGAAAAGTCGCAGCGTCAGCGACAGGGGACGGGCCAGATGGCTAATCAGTTCGATGGGCAGCATCAGCGGGGACAGAATCGGCATGGGGCCGGTGAAGTGGCGGATATAGCCGAACTTCCAGCGTCTGATGCCCAGATAGTTGTAATAGCAGAACACAAACAGGGCCATGGCCGCGTTGGTGTTGATGTTGGCCGTGGGCGCGTCGCAGCCGGGCACAAGGCCGAGCAGGTTCTGGGTGAGGATGAACAGAAAGATGCCGCATAAAAGCGGGAAGACCTTGCGGCCCTGTTCACCGATACTGTTGACCGTCACCTGTTCGAGCCCGTCGATGACCGTTTCCAGCACGTTCTGCAGCTTGCCCGGCACCACGGTCAGGCGGCCGCGGACGACGGCGCCGGTGATGAACAGCGCCGCCATGGCGATCCAGGTGTAGACCACGTGTTTGAATTCAACGGTTTTTCCGGCGATGGTCACATGATCGAGACCGAGAAAGGTCGAAATAAGTACCGGTTCCGGCAGATTGCCAGCCATGGCTATGCCTCCTTCAAAAAAATCCCCGTGGCCCGAAAGCCCCGGAACGCCGACGCAACGGCCACAGTGGACAGCCCCGCGAGCAGGGGAAGCACAGGCAGATGCAGCCAGATGAGAAGCACATACACAATACCGCCCGTCAACGCAAAACGGGCCAGAAAAAAACAAAAGTGCGCCGCCGCCGCCGCCGGCGTGTACGGCCGCCCCAGGGCCCGGACGATGGACAGCGCGAGCAGCAGCACGTTGACCGTCGCCGCGGCCGCGCCCAGCCCGAAAGCCAGAGGCCAGGCCGAAAAGCACAGACAGATCAGGCCGGCGGCCACCGCGATTTCAGCCAGCAGAATCTGCCCGCTGAGCGCCCGCCGCATCGGCGGCGAAGCAAGCCCGCGCGCGCGCAGCAGTTTTTCAATCGCGAGGCGGTTTTTTCGCAGCATCGATCGCATCCTGATCCCGCAGCAGCCTTTGCACGTCGCGGTACATGTTCAGGCACCCGGCCAGAAAACCCAGCGCCAGAAAAAGCCAGAAACACCATGCCGCATCAAACCAACTCCGGAGGAAATATCCGATACCGCCGCCCACGAGCATGCCGGAAACGCAATGCAATCCGATAACGCTCGCCCGAATGACCGGTCCGCTCAACAGCGGCGTTTGCCGCGGCTTTTCAGGCAGTATGCCCATGCAGGTCCATTATCCTCGATGCGCCCGGCAGCTTGCTCACTGCCCATACTGTCCAGCACTAGCACAGGGGCAACGGACGCGTCAATAAACGCGCCGCGCCGCGCCTGGCGTTCAGGGCGACGGCCTCAGCCGTTTGCCCGGCGAATCCCGATAGTCGCTTCCCTCGTCGCCGGAAAGGTGCGCCGCGCCCGGTCCGGCAGTCCTGCCGGTCAGACGGCCGGCCAGACTTTCGGCCATGGCCGAAAGAACTTTGTGCGCCAACTCGCCCCCGGCATCCTCCGGATTGCCGGACGTTGTGGTCCGGACGCCGGAGCCTCTGGCCGTGCCGGAAATCAGGGTTTTCCCCGTTTCGGCGTCCTGCAGCCGGTATACGCAGGCGGTTTCCGCATCAACGCGGGTGCGGGCGCCGCCGCTGGCACGGGCCGGGGAACTGGCCCACGTGCGGTAGCTGGTGATGCGCCCGCTCAGGATATAGCGGGGCGTTTCCGGCCCGGCGGCATTGGCCGCGCTTTCCGGCCCGGCTTCGTCCGTGCCCTGTTCCGGATTTTTCCCGTCCTGTCCGGACAGCGGGGCGGCAGTCGGCCCTGCCGGCGAAGGCGTCGTGCCGGCGGGGGCGTCTTCGGCGTGCAGCCCGGCCTCGTGCAGGGCAAAGGCAAGCTGGTCGTGAAACAGGGCGGGCAAATCGCCGTGGTCCGTTTTTGCCGATGCCGGCGCGGCGAACAGCCGGACCGCGACGGTTTCTCCCTTTTCCAGACGGAATGAGGGTTCTTCGGCTTTCGGGGGCGGCGGCGGGGGCGGCGGAGCCGAAATCCCGGCGTCCTTGGGCCCGCAGGCGGAGGCTAGGGACAGCGCGGCCAGCAGTGCGGCCAGGCGCAGGTACCGTTTCATGAAATCACCATCCGATTTTCGGATTCGTCGTGGTTTTGCGGATTTCCTTTTCGTCGGCCCAGAGAATTTCGCCGCTTTGCGGGTCCGTCAATTCCAGAGTGATCTGATAGAAGGCGTCGCCCATGGATTTTGTGCGCTTTTTGATGGACCGCACGGCGCCGGTAATGATGTAGTCCGTCGCCATCATGGGTTTGTTTTCTTTTTTCCGGGTGGCGGTTTCGGTCAGGTCGCGCTCGGCCGACACGTCGTCCAGGTTGCCCTCGTCGGCCAGAAAACGCACCTGGCCGGACTGCAGCAGCCGGATGCGGATTTTGTCCGTGACGCCTTTGGTGTCGATATGCTCGTCCGTGTAGTTTTTCACGTCGCGCAGCCGCACCTTGGGCGGGCTTGACGCCCGGGCGATCCATCTGGACGCCAGCAGGGACTGGGTCATGCTTTCCGCCGTATTCTGCAGATCGGTGGAGCCCCATTTCGTGCTGACGGTTTCAACGGCGTGGGGGTCTTCATAATGCACTTCGCCGTCGCCGGATACCCGGCCCGTTCCGGGGCCGCCGCAGGCGGCGAGAAGCGCGCAGGCGAGAACAGTGGCGACAGGGAAAAAGAGACGGTACGTGGGCATTGTCAACTCGCATCGTTGGATATGATCAACGTGTATTCTTTGGCGCCGGGCACGCTGGACCGTTCTTTGACGTACGCGGGCACGTTGCCCTTGATGATGACCGGCCGCCAGGCCGACTGTTCGATCAGCGCGCCGGAAGCGTCAAACCACTGCATGCGGTACACGCTGTGCTGCACGGATGATCCCTTGTTTTTCAGCACGGCGGAAACGACAAGGAAGTCGCCGTCCGCCTTGTGGCTGATGGAATCGACTTTCACATCCTTGGTGTCCACGTAATAGTGCGTCGCCCGCCCGCCGCAGGCTGCCAGGGCCAGGGCCAGGCAAAGGGCCGCCGTGGCCGCGCCGGCGCGAAGTCCCTTTGCGGTTTTCCCGTGAAGCCTGTTTTGGAAAGACATCGACAAATACTCCTTTCGCATGGGGGCAAGCCGGAACGGCTTGATCTTCCGCACGCCGCGCCGTCCGCTTGCGTACGCTGCGACCGCTGCGGGCGGATACTCCGCCGCGCTCCCGGTGTCTCGCTGCAAAAATTCCGCTCCTCATTGTGTGAGGAATTTTGGAGGGAACGGCAGTTGAAAAATGTGATCTTCAGCTGCCGTACGCCGTTTGCCGCGGCGCAAAACCCTGACGGATTTTGTGGTGTTCGTTTTACAGGCAAACACTTAGTACGCCATATGATACACGTTCAGGTTCGCGTTGGATAGTTGCGTTGCCATGATGATACCCCCCCTGGCGTTTTCCGGCAAGGAGACTTCGGCTTCCCTGTCCCCGATGCGGATGCTGACCGTGCTGCCCCGCGCCACGCTGGCAAGGGCCAGATACCCGCTGTTGGGCAGGGTTTCCCAGTTGCGCGCCGAAGCCGAAAAGGGGGTGGTGAACAGGTCGATGATCGCGGTGGTCAACAGCCCCGCCAGCGGCGCGAACCCCCGCATGTCCTCGCGGCTGGCCGCCGCCGCCGTCGCCGTCGCCGCCAGCCCGGCCCGGATCATGCCGCGGGTGACGGCGGCGGCCATTTCGATACGCACTTCATCCTGCAGCGTGCGGTAGGCCAGAAGGTCCGTGCGCAACAGGGGGTAAAAGACAAGTTCGTTGCCGGCGGAGCAGATCGCCGAAGGAACCGCGCCGCGCACGGCCCCGGCGTATGACGGCAGGTCCAGCAGCAGATAGCCGATCACGGGGAAGGAGATGCGCACATGCTCCACCCGCAGGGACGGCGCAAGGCCGGTAAAGGCGATGATGGTCAGTTCCTGGCGCGGGGGCGGGTCGGCTTCCGGGGGCAGGGGCGGCACGTAGGACTGCCGCGGCGCGCAGTCGTCTAACCGCGCGGCGGCGTCGCCCGCGCCCGCGGGGACGAATGCCGTCCGTTCCGGCGTTTCCGTCGACGGGATGGCGGGTGATGCCCGCCGAACCCGCGGCCCGGTTCCGGCTTTTGTCTGGTCGGCCGCCGCGCGGGCAGCCGGGTTGCCCCGGCCCGGCCCGGCCCCTTTCCGTTTCGGGGCGGAGGCGCTTTTCGTTTCGGGCTCTGCCTCGGGGCGGGGCCAGGCCGCGTCGAACATGGCCGCGGCTCCGTCGTTCAGGGCCGCGGCGCGCCGCCGGCTGACCTCCGCGTATTGCGCGTCCCCGGCCAGACGGCAGAGAACGGAACTGAGCGCATAGGAAAAAGGATCCTGGTAATTGTTGGCCAGGGCGCGCACTGCCGGATCGGACAGCATGGCGCGCATGGAGTATTGCAGGGGCAGGCTGTCCGGAGAATTATAGGGGTGAGCCTGCCTTTGCCGCAGTTTTTCCAGGTTCTGTTCCAGACGGGATTCCGATTCCTGCAGCCACAGTTCCTGGCGCAGTTCCATCCTGCGCATCTCGACCGCGGCCCCGGAAAAATCGCCAAGCATCATGTAGTTGAGGGCATTGAAGGTGTGCAGAAGGGAACGTTCGTACCCCGTGCCGTAATAGCCGCGGCTGCCCCTGGCCAGCAGAAAGGTGCCCGCGCCGGCAAAAAAATCGCGCAGGTTGTAAACCGCGCGGCTTTCATAGTCTTCGAGCAGGAGCAGGGCTTCGTCAAAGGCCTTGATGGACAGACGCCACTGGCCTTCGATCTGGTACAGGCGGGCCAGGTTCAGGGCGGTAACCACCTCCCGGTAGTTCGCATGCGTTTCCCGCATTTTTTCCAGCAGCGGGGATGTCTGCCCCGAAGCCATCGACGAACGGATGGCGTCCGTGCCCACGCGGCCGGAACAGGCTGCCGCCAGCAGGGCAAGGCCCAGGATCGCCGGAAGGAAAAAGGCCCGCGGGCCGGGAAGGAAACGCATATCTGCCATATACGCCAGGGGGTTGAAGCTGGCAAGGCGCTTCGGCCCGCCTGCATCCGGGGAAAGAATGCGGCATGCCTTTCCCGCGTCGGCGAACAGGAAATTCCCCGGGCATCCGCTCTGGCATTCGGCAAGGCATGGGCGGCAGACGCGCCGCGGATGCTTGATTTCCCGGCCCCTCGCGCCAGCTTGGGACCGGGAAATCGTATGGGGAGGGGAGGTTGTGTCACGAAGAGCCCGTCCCGATGACGGGATTCGCAACGTTCTTCGCCGGGTGCGGCCAAGGCCGTATGCCCCGGCGTAAATATGTCGCGTTCGCGCGCGTTCCCCCCGCTCAGGCGGCGATTTTGGCGTACAGTTCCTGCGCGCTTTCGTGGCCGGGGTTTGCGTCCAGCAGGGTTTCAAGCTGCGTTTTGGCGTCGCTGTCGCGCCCCAGGGCCGAAAGGCACCCGGCCAGGGTATAGCGCAGGGGTTCCATATCCTCCACGGCCAGGGCCGCTTCCAGATGCGGGACCACTTCGGCCAGGCGGGTCAGAAAATATCCTTCCTGCACCAGACCGTTGACCGCGAAAATATTCGTGGGGTTCAGCCGCAGGGCGCTGACGAAATGGCCGAACGCCGCGTCATGCAGGCCCTTTTCCATCTCCACCAGGGCCAGGCCGGCAAAAGCCTTGTCAGAGGGCTTCAGCAAGGCGGCTTTCGCATACATCTGTTCCGCGCCGTCCAGGTCCGCTTTTTGCACACGGATGGTGGCCAGGCCCAGGCAAGGGTCCGCTTCTGCGGGAGCGGCGGCGGCGGCCTTTTGATAATAGGTTTCGGCTTTGTCAAAATCGCCCATGAACAGATAGCATTCGCCCAGTTCCTTGTTGATTTCGTAATCGATATGCGAGCTCATGATCCCCTCCCTAGAGGTATGCGGCTTCTTCCGCCGGCGGCGGAAAATGGATTTGCCGCCGGAACCCGCGCTGTTTCCGCTGGTGTCGCTTTCCCGGCGCGGGCAGTTGGTTCTTAGCAAGGTTCGTGCCAAAAAATATAATGCCGGTTTTCCGCCGCTGCAGGAATGGTCGTTTTTTATGAAAATATTTATATCTCAGAATGTTATATAATTGGAACGGCTTTTGCTTGGACCATTACGCCGAAAGACGGGCGTGCCCCGGACCGGCACGGGCAGGGCGGAAAATTTTGCCGCCCCGCAAGAGCCCAAAGAAGGAGGAAACCTGCATGAAAAGCATGATTGAACCGCACGTGAACCTTGTGGGCAAGGTTATGAACATGCAGCTCCAGCGTCAGAATGTCGTCATGAGCAACGTGGCCAACGTCAAGACTCCCGGCTACAAGCCGCGCGTTCTGGAGTTCGAGGACCAGTTGCAGGCCGCGCTCAACCTTGATTCCAAGGGCAAGCTTTCGCGCACTCACGCGAAGCATTTCCCCGCCGGGTTCGACGCCAACGGCTTTTCCGCCGAGTGGGACCATGAACTGAAGCCCCGTATCGTGCACGGCGAAGACCGGGTCAACCTGGACAAGGAAATGAGTCTGATGGCGAAGACCTCGCTGCAATACAACGCCATGAGCACGGTGATCAAAAGCAACTTTGACGGGTTGCACAACATCATCACCGAAGGGGCGAAATAATGGACTTCATGACCGCTCTTGATATCGGCGCGTCCGCGCTTTCCGCCGAACGCACGCACATCAACATCATATCCATGAACCTGGCCAACGCCAAAACCACGCGCACCGCCGAAGGCGGCCCGTACCGCCGAAAGTCCGTGTTCATGGCCGCGGCGGAAATTGACAATCCCAACGCCAAGAACATGCAGACCGCGTTCGACCGCGACCTGCGCGGCGTGCGTGTGGAAGGCATCGCCGTGGACAAGCGCCCCCTGCGCATGGTGTACGAGCCGGGCCATCCCGACGCCAATGCCGACGGCTATGTGGCGTACCCCGACATCAACGTGGTGGAGGAAATGGCCAACCTGATGACCGCCCAGCGCGGCTATGAGGCCAACGTCACCAGCATCGATACCGTGAAAGCCATGTATACCAAGGCCCTGGAAATAGGCCGCTAGAATTTTCGAGGATACGGAGAGAACGCCATGAGCATGCAAGCAGTCGGATTCAAAGCGTACAGCAACGCCCTGTCCAACTTCACCAAAGCGGAAAAGGCCGCCCAGGCCGGGGTCGTCAGGTCCCCGGCCACGCCGGCCACGCCTTTTGCCGACACCCTGAAAAGTTCGTTCGCCAAGGTGAACGAAATGCAGCAGGAAAAAAATGCCATGATTACCTCCTTTGCCTCCGGCGAACAGCAGAACGTGCACGAACTGATGGTCAGCCTGCAAAAGGCCGGGCTGGCCATGAGCATGACCGCGGCCGTGCGCAACAAGGCTATGGAAGCGTATCGCGAACTGTCGCGCCTGCAGTTTTAAGTAACCGAATTTGAACAACCGTCCGCATTTTCCGGAGAACCGCCATGCCCAGCTTCATCACCACCGCCGTCGACAAAATGCAATCCTTCTGGCGCCGCATCAGCATGTCCCAGCGCTTGCTGATCGGCGTTCTGGCGGCCTTTACCATCGCGTCCTTCTTTGCCCTGGTCCTGTGGCTGAACACGCCGGAATACCAGGTGCTGTACGCCAACCTGGGACCGGAAGACGCCGGACGGGTGGTCAAAAGCCTGGAAGCGCAGAAGGTGGAGTACAAACTGGGCGAAGGCGGCGCCGCCATCCTGGTGCCCGCGGACAAGGTGTACAACCTGCGCATGAAGATCGCCGGCGAAGGGAATATCCAGGGCCAGGGACTGGGTTTTGAGGTTTTCAACGACGTGAAGCTGGGCCAGACGGATTTCGTGCAGAAAATCAACTACCAGCGCGCCCTGCAAGGCGAACTGGCCCGCACCCTGACCGCGTTCCCGGCCGTGGAAAACGCCCGCGTGCACCTGGTCATGCCGCACCGCAGCCTGTTCATCGAAGAACAGCAGAAGCCTTCCGCCTCCGTCGTGCTGAAACTGGCCGGAGGCAGGAAAATGGACCAGAAAGACGTGCTGGCCATAGTCAATTTGTTGACGATGTCTGTGGAAGGTCTGGACAAAAGCCGGGTCTCCATTGCCGACACATCGGGCAAGGTCCTGTATCAGCCCAACGAGGAAGGCGCCCTGCAGATGAGCAGCACCCAGCTGGAACACAAGAATATGACCCAGGCCGGCCTTGAACGCCGCATCGAAGAAATGCTCATGCCCATCGTGGGCGCGGGCAAGGTGCTGGCCCGCGTCAACGCGGATCTGGATTTCAGCCAGCGCACCATCCGCCGGGAACTGTACGACCCGGAAAAAACCGTTGTCCGTTCCGAACGGCGTTCGGAAGAATCCCGCCAGGGCCGCGCCAATCTGGACGCCGGCGTGCCGGAAACCAACTTCCGCGGCGACGGCATGGGCGGCACCCAGAGCACTTCTTCCAGCAACCGCGAAACCCGCGACACCAACTACGAAATCAACAGGGAAGAACAGAGCATCGTCGGCCAGATCGGCAGCCTTAACCGCCTGACCGTGGCGGTGGTCATTGACGGAACATATGAAAAGAACGACAAAGGGCAGTCGGTGTTCGTGCCCCGTTCCGACGACGAACTCAAACGCATCAAGCAACTGGTGGCCGGGGCGGTGGGTTTTGATTCCGCGCGCGGCGATGTTGTCGAAGTAACCAGCATCCCGTTCTCCACGGCGGAACAGACCATCGAACGCAACATCGGCGACGTGATCACCGATTACACGTTGCGCCTGGGCAAGCCTTTGCTGAACGCGCTGCTGGTCTTCCTTTTCCTGATCATGGTGGTGCGCCCCGTGGTCATGGCCCTCATCCGGCCCAAGGTGGAAGGCGAAATGCTCGAGGGTCTGGAAGGCCTGCCCGTGGGCGAGGAACGCCTGGCGCTGGTCGACGGCAGCGACGAAGCCGCCGAAGCCATGGCCGTTCTGGAAAAGATCGAGGACATCAAGGCCCATTCCATCCAGTTGAGCGAGCAGAATATGGAACAGGCGCTGGGCATCATCAGAAACTGGATGAAGAGTGCGGAACCCCAGGCCAAGGCCGCCTAGACCCGGCCCCTGGCCGGAGCCATCAGAACGACAGGAGAATACCGTGGCCGCCATCACCGATTCCAAAACCCTGACCGGACCCCAGAAAACGGCGGTTCTGCTGCTCAGCCTCGGCGATTCCTTTGCCGCCGAAGTGTTCAAGCGGATGGAACGGCAGGAAGTGGCCACGGTCTCCAAAGCCATCATGGAGATGGAGGCCGTGGACAAGCGCGTGGTCGAGGACGTGCTGCGCGAATACCACCATGCCATGATCACCGGCCAGGAAATGATCCGCGGCGGCCAGGATACGCTGAAGCGCCTTCTGACCAACAATCTGGACAGCGAAACCAGCAAATACGTCAGCGACATGCTCAGCCTGGACGCGGGTCCCACGCCGTTCCGCGAACTGGACAACGTCAGCCCCCGCGTGCTGGCCCAGATTCTGCGTAACGAACACCCGCAAACGCTGGCCCTGATCGTGGGGCACATGAAAACCGACCAGGGCGCGGCGCTGCTTTCCGCCCTGCCGGCCGGGGTGCGCTGCGAAGTGCTGATCCGCCTGGCCCGGCTGGAAGCCGTGCCCGAAGACATGCTGATGGCCGTGGACAGGGTGCTGCAAAGCCAGCTTATCGCCATGGGCGGCAAGGAAGGCAAAAAGGTCGGCGGCGTGCAGGCCGTGGCCGAAATCCTCAACGCCGTGGACCGCGCCACCGAAGAGGAGGTGCTGTCGGAAATCGAAGAGCAGTCCGCGCAAATGGCCGAAGAAATCCGCAACCTCATGTTCGTGTTCGAGGACGTCAAGACCCTGGACGACAGGGCCATGCGCGAAATACTCAAGGAAATCTCCAACGAGGATCTGACCATGGCCTTGCGCGGCGCGCCGCAGGAATTGCAGGACATGTTCTTCCGGAACATGTCCGAACGTGCCGCCACCATGATCCGCGAAGATCTGGAAATCATGGGCCCCACCCGCCTTTCCGACGTGGAAGCGGCCCAGCAGAACGTGGTCAAGGCCGTGCGCCGGCTGGAGGCGGAAGGCCGCATCATGATCAGCAGAGGTGGCAGCGATGTCTTCGTCTGATGCGGGCAAGCGCCGCGAATGGGGCGCCGTGTACATGGGCACCACCACTGTGGCGCTCGCTTCGGTTGAAGGCCACGCCAGCCAGGTCTGGACGCCCGCCGACGAAGAAGCCTACCTGGAACGGGTGCGGGCCAAGGCCGTGGACATGGCCGCCTCCATCGTGGATGACGCGCGAAAGGAAGCCGCGGCCATCCGCCAGCAGGCCCGGGAAGAAGGCTACAACGCCGGTCTGGCCGATGCCGAAGCCGAGTTGGAGGACTTCCGTTCCGCCATGGGCGATTCCGTCGCCGCCGTGCTGTCCGCCATTGAAGGGCAGGCCGCGTCCATCTTCGGCCGCTGGCGCGAAGAACTCGTCGCCGTGCTGCGTCTGGCCGTGGAAAAAGGTGTGGGCATCGCCCTTTCCGAAGACCGCGCCGCCCTTCTGGAAAACTGCTATGTGCAAGCCGTGTCCGCCCTGGAAAACCGGCGCAGCCTCGTTATTCGCGTCAACCCGGAAGACGAGCCCGCCATCGCCGACATCGTGGCCCTGACCCAGGCCCGTTACCTGGACCTGAAAGCCTGGGCGGTGAAGGGCGATCCCCATGTCGCCCCCGGCGGCCTGATCGTCGAAAGCGATGATTCCCTGGCCGACAACCGCGTGGAAAAACGCGTCGCCCTGGTCAACGAAATTTTGCGGGACCTGACGCTGCCCGCGGAGTAGGGCAGCTGTTGAAGCCGGATTACGGGAGCGGAGGTTGATTCGCCGCATCCTGCGGCTTACCCTACGGGCGGCTGCGCCGTCCAAATCCGCTATCCTGCGGATTTGTCCGCCTCGCGCTCCGCAAGGGGCCCGAGGCCCCTTGACCTCCGGCAGGGGGTTTTTGCAGGTTTTGCATCAGCGAAGGGGCGAGTTCCTTTGCCCCCGGAGGCATACACACGCATGGATCCGCATGGAACGCAGAAACTGCTGCGGCAGATGAACCCGGTGGCGACCTACGGCAAGGTGAGCAAGGTCGTGGGGCTGGTGGCGGAAGGCAGCGGTTTGAAAGCGCCGCTGGGCGCGCTGTGCCATATCCTGCCCGAGGGCATGACCCAGGGCGCGGCGTCCGCCATGACCGCTCCGGGCATCCCGGTGGAGGTTGTGGGCTTTCGCGACGGCAGGCTTTTGTTCATGCCTTACGGCGATCTGCGCGGGGTGCAGCCGGGGAGCCTTATCCGCAACTCCAGCCTGCCGCCGGTTTTTCCGGTCGGACCGGATTTGCTGGGCAAGGCCTTTGACGCGTTCGGCGCGCCGCTTGATCCGGAAAAAAGCCTGAACCCGGAAGACGTGGCCTATTTGTACGCGGATCCGCCCAGCCCCTTGTCGCGGCCGCGCATTCTGGACCCGCTGGATGTGGGCGTGCGCAGCGTGAACAGCCTGCTGACGCTGGGCAAAGGCCAGCGGGTGGGCATCATGGCCGGGTCCGGGGTGGGCAAATCCACGCTGATGGGTATGATGGCCCGCTACACCAAGGCGGACATCAACGTCATCGGCCTGATCGGCGAACGCGGCCGCGAGGTCCTGGAATTCATGGAAAAGGATCTGGGGCCGGATGGCATGGCCCGTTCCGTGCTGGTCATCGCCACATCCGACCAGTCGCCGCTTATCCGCATGCGCGCGGCATACGCGGCCACGGCCGTGGCCGAATATTTCCGCGACCAGGGCAAGGACGTCCTGTTCATGATGGATTCGGTGACCCGTTTCGCCATGGCCGCCCGCGAGGTGGGCCTGGCTGTCGGGGAACCGCCCACCACCAGGGGGTACACGCCGTCCGTGTTCGCCCAGTTGCCGAAACTCCTCGAACGCGCGGGCAGAAGCGCGAAGGGGACCATCACCGGCATTTACACGGTGCTGGTGGATGGCGACGATTTCAACGAGCCGGTGGCGGATTCCGTGCGTTCGATTCTTGACGGGCACATCGTGCTGACCCGCGAACTGGCGGACCAGGGGCATTTTCCGGCCATCGACGTGCTGCGGTCCATCAGCCGTCTGCGCGCGGACATCTGCGCGGACGACGTGATCAAGGCCGGCCGGGTGGTGGTGGGCCAGATGGCGACCTTCAAACGGGTGGAGGACATGGTTAACATCGGGGCCTACGCCAGGGGATCGAATCCGGAAATCGACAAGGCCATCGACATGACCGGCCCCATCAACGGCTTTCTGCGCCAGGACGTCACCGACCGCCAGGGACTGGAAGAGAGTTTCGCCCAGTTGAAAAAGCTGGCGGCCTCGTAAGGGCGGGCGCGCATTTTCGCGTCTTCATGGGCCGCGGCGCGTTGCGCGGCCGCTCCTTTTTCCGGTTGCCTTTTGGCGGGTTTTTCCAGTACTGATTTCCTTGCCGCCGGCCAAGCAACGGCTTTTCGCGCCGAATGGCGTAAGGCCGGCCGGAAAAGGATTTTCAGGCGTTTTCCCCGCGTCCGGCGGAAACCGGTTGGGCGAAAGACACGCCGTGCTCTTCGCGCGCGGGATGGAGCCCCGCCCGGCGTTGGGGGCATTCCGTACCGAATGGCGCAACGACTTCCGGATAGTTACGAAATACATCGCAATGGTTGCGGCTTAACCGGCAACATGGAGGTTTCCATGCCCCAGACGACCCTGCCCGGCATCAAAATTTTTGTCGACTGCGCCGATTTCGACAGCATCCGCGCGGCCCTGGCCCTGCCCTGGACCCGGGGGTTCACCACCAACCCTTCGCTGGTGTCCCAGGCCGGTGTGGCCGACTATACCGGGTACGCCAGAGAGGTGCTGGCCCTGGTGCCGGATCTGCCGGTGTCCTTCGAGGTGTTCAGCGAAACGGCGGAAGGCATGGAAAAAGAAGCCCGGATCATTCGTTCCTGGGGCGAAAACGTTTATGTGAAAATTCCGGTGATCAGCGCGGCGGGCGAATCTTACGGCCCGCTGATCCGCAAGCTGTCCGCCGAAGGCGTTCCCCTGAACGTGACCACGGTGTTTACCCCGGAGCAGGCAAAAATCGCGGCGGACAACCTGGACCCCGCAACCCCGGCCCTCGTGTCGGTGTTCGCCGGCCGCATCGCGGATGTGGGGGTCGACCCCATGCCCATTGTGGAGGAATGCCGGGATATCCTGAAAAACACGCCCAGGGCGGAACTGCTCTGGGCCTCCACCCGTGAAGTGTACAACATCTGGCAGGCGGCAGAGGCGGGGTGCCGGGTGATTACCGCGCCGTTGTCCATGGTCCGGAAACTGGCCAATGCGGGCAGGGATCTGACGGAACTGTCCCGCGACGCGGTGCGGGCGTTTATGAAGGATATCGCCAATGCCGGCGTGAAATTCGGGTAAGGCGCGCGGGGCGGGCTTTTTCCGCATGCGGGAAAGATGCGCCTTTCGCCTGCCGGTTTCGCGCATGGCGCGGAGAGCGACGGCGCAACGGCGCGGTGAATACGGGGGGCCGCTCGGCTTCCCGTATTCGTGTCACAGCCTGCCGGAAGTAATCAGCGACTTGCCCTGCGAGGCGATGTGCACGCGCAGTTCCACCCGCCGGATGACGCTGCTGGGCAGGCCGGTTTTCGTTTCCACCGGCGCGCTGTATTCCGAGCCGAAACCGTAGGTGGCCACAGGCATGGCCACGCCCCGGCTGTACAGCATGGAGGCGAACGTCGTGGCCCTGGCCGTGCTCAACTCGTAATTGCGCTTGTCCGTGCCCGAGGGGTCGGCGTGGCCGTAGATGAGCAGCGTCGCGGCCAGCCCCATGGAATCGCACAGCTTCGCCACCTCCGCAAGCTTGTCCACGGCGTCGGCAAGCTTGCGCTGCTCGTCCGGGGCGGGCATGTCCTTGCCCATGGGAAATTCGATTTTTGTGTCCTCGACCCGGCGCAGCAGTTCTTTCAGCCGGGGCACGCGCGGATCGCTGATGCCGGACGTGTCCACCCGCTCCACGCCCGGCAGCCCCAAGGCTTTTTCCGTGGTAGCAAGAATCCAGTCAAAGGGCGCGGTGCCGCTCAGAGCCAGCACCCCGCCGGAAAAATTGATGTCCACGCCGGGCGGCGGGCTCATGGCCCGGCGAATGCGCGCGGTGACCATTTCCGGTTCCAGCGATGCGAAAGGCCGGGTTTCCATCCTGTAGCGGTCGCGGGTCAGGCCTTTTTCCGCCAGCAAAAGCCGGGGATCCGCGGACAGGGGGTCGCGCAACAGGGTTATGGTCCAGCCGGCGTCCGGGTTGCCGCTGGTTTCAACCAGCACGATGCCGGGAACATTTTCCAGCACGCGCACGGCATCCAGAAACCGGGCCTGCCGCGCGGCCTGATCCGCCCGCAGGGCGGCCAGGGTTTCGTCCGCCATCTTGCCGCGCCACCACAGATATCCGCCCAGACCCAGAGCCAGCGCCAGCAGCAGGGCGGGCAGGCAGCGGAGCAGCAGCGGCAGGGGCCTGTCCCCGTCCACGTACCGGGCATCAAGACAGGCTTCCAGATGCCGGAGCAGAGGGAAAAAAACGGACACGTCTCCGGTGAATTCGGCCAGGCGCTCCGCGCCTTCCACATGGATGATTTCCACGGCTTCGCGCAGTTTTCCCCGGAAGGACGCGGGCGGATCCCCGCGCACCAGGCAGGCCAGAACCGCCGCCGGGCCTTTTTCCACCATCAGGGTCAACTCGCCCATCCGCATGGCGTCAAGAGAGTCGCCGCTGCCCTGGGTAAAGCAGTCGCGCACGAAATCCTGCACCGCCGTCAGCATGCCGGACACCAGGTCCGCGTCCTGGTGGTCCACCCCTTCGCCGGTGGCATGGCCCAGCAGGATGCCGGTTTCCGGGTGAATCAGGAATACCTGCTCCACCCGGTATACCAGGGTATGCAGCAGCACCACCTCGGCGAAGCTTTTGCCGGTTCGCCAGCCTTCGATGCGCCAGCGCAGGCCCCGCCAGGAAAAGGCGGTTTCCAGGGCCTTGTTCAGGCCCTGCAGCATGCTGTTGATGGCCTCGGCGATGGATTTGCGGATGGCCGGACCCATCAGGGGGAACAGTGAAGAGGCCAGCTGTTCGGGGTGGCGCCGGACGGAGGAACGGAAAATCTGCTCCACCGTGGGCTGCAGGGCCACGCTCAGCCGGTCGTCGCGCCCCGCGCGCAGCAGCACGGCTTCCGCCAGCACGTTGCTGACCTCTCTGGCCTGGATGGCCGGGTCTTCCAGGCGGCACTCCAGAGCGCGCAGAAAGGCCAGTTCGCGCTGGAACAGCAACGAGCGCAGATGATCAAGCTCCGCGCTGCCGGCCGCGTTCTCTCCGGAAGGCGTGTCCCTTCCGGACACGTCATGCGCGGGCGGCGGCGAAGAGGACGGCCGTTCAGTCATCGCCGTCCGTCGCGCCGCCCACGGACGGGCAGCTTATTTCATCGGACCACTGCCCGCTCAGTTTGAGGGCCATTTCCGTGAACATGCCGGCCAGTGTCGCCCGGTGCACCATGTCGGAACGAATCTGCGCGGAGGTGCTTTGCAGCACATTCAGGCTTTCCTGGTACCGTTCCTCGGTTTTCTCGGCCAGAGCGCGGCTTTCGGACAGCAAAAGCTCGCGCAGTTCGCGTTCGGCGCTGTCCAGCGTGGCCGTCAGCCTGGCCAGTTTGCGGTCATATGCGTCGACGGCCGCGCCCAGTTCCTTGGTCAACTGGGCCAGGGCTTCGGCCCGTTCGCGCTGCTCGGTCTTGATTTCCACCGCGCGTTCGGACTGCTCTTCCTTGATGCGGGCGAGCAGAGACGCCGCCTCGCTTTTCATGAAGTTTTCCAGCGAATCGACGCGGTTTTTCAGCGCGCTTTTGACGTCTTCAAGGGCGCGGGCGAAACGTTCTTCCTGGCGTTGCAGCCGGGTGTCCATTTCCTTGATTTGCGAACCGAAAAGAAGGTCGCGCACCTGGTCCATGGCAGCGGGAGAATCG
The DNA here is from genome assembly GCA_031550605.1 of Desulfovibrionaceae bacterium. GTDB lineage: Bacteria > Desulfobacterota > Desulfovibrionia > Desulfovibrionales > Desulfovibrionaceae > FLUQ01. The sequence continues at coordinate 44,836 of JAVBOK010000070.1, forward strand.
GAAGAAGAAACAGCTTTGTTCGGTTTTGTGCTCACAGCGGATTCCTTGTCATGCGCCGGATGATTGATGCCAAAAGGCGCGCAGCAATAATAAAATTGCGCCGGCGGCTATTTTTATCAGTACGTCTTTATGTAAAGATGCGTAAATAGGCAAGCGGATCCGCATTGGGGCCGGGATTGTGCGGCGATACGGAAATGATATCGCCATCCGCTTGAGGTAACTGCACTTTTTTGAGGAGACTCCGGGCCGCTTCACTGCTTTGCCGCTTCCTGTTTCACCGTTGCGGCCGGCATGCGTTCTCTTTGTCTTTTTTTCGGGAAAAGGCTGTAGTTTTTTTCCTGGCGCGCCGATATGAAAAAATAAATGGACAATAAGAAAAATAATGCCATAAAGCGCATAGAGGTCGTGTGCATTATGAGTTTTCAGAAAACTTCAGGAATATGCCGGAGGGGATATGACCACAAAATTTAAGATTATTACCGGATTTTTATTGATGATTGTCTTGCTGGGAGGCGTCGCAATTCTCGGGTACACCGCCAGCGGGCGTTTTTCGGAGGGCTTTACGGAGTACGACCGTCTGGCCAAGTTCAATGTGAACATCAGCGATCTGCAGAGCGAGATCAATGCCGCGGGGTACAACCTCGTTCAGTTCATGATCAGCCGCAGGGCGGAAGATATGAATCAGGCCCGCGCCGCCCTGGAGCGGGGGAATGGAAAGATAAAACAGGCCATGACCCAGGTGCGCAGGCAGGACAGCAAAAATTTGCTGGACGAGATGACCAGGGATCTGGTCGCATATCGTGCCGGCATGGAAGGCATCCAGAAAAACCTTATCCAGGCCTATACGCTGTATACGGATACGGTGCAGCCCAATATGCGGGCAATGCAGAAAGCCCTCATGGACATTACCCGGCAGACCAAAGAAGCGAACAATATCGGCGCTCTTGAGGATATCTCCGAGGTCTGGTTCGGCCTTGCCTACGCGCGGTCGGCCATGAGCCGTTTCGCGGAATCCAGAAGCGATGCCGATTCCGCCCGCGTGGGCGAACTGCTGGCCACCATGGACGCGCCGTTGAAAAAGCTGGGGGAAGAACTGCGCACGGATAACGGCCGCAAACTGTTCACGGCCCTGATGCAGGCCAACGCCGAATTGAACAATTCATACAAGACCATGGCGGCCGCGGCGAAATCCTTCACCCAGACGACGAAGGCTCTGGACGAGTCGCTGGAAAAGCTGGGCAAGAGCATCGTCTCGCTCAATAAATCCGTTGACGACCAGATGGCCGAATACAGCAAAACCATGCTTGAAACCAACGCCGCGGCCCAGCAGCAGATGCTGCTGGTCAGCGTGGCGGGCCTGTTGCTGGGCATCGCTTTCGCGCTGTTCATCATTTACGGCATCATGCATGTGCTGAAAGAACTCGGCGGGTTTGCGGGCGCCATCGCCAGGGGCGATTTCTCGTACAATCTCACTATCCGGGAAAAGGGCGAGATCGGCGCCATGGTCGCGGCCATGAAAGAAATCCCCGCCGTGCTGGAACGGGTCATGAGCAACGCGAACAACCTGGCGGACGCCATTGTGTCCGGCCGTTTCCGTGACCGGCTCGAGGTCAAGGCCTTTTCCGGTTCCTTCGCCGATCTGGCCAAAGCCGTGAATATCGTGGGCGACGCCTACACCAACGTGGTTGATCTCCTGCCCGTGCCCATCATGGCCTGCGACAAGAAAAACAGCATCCTGTTCCTGAACGGTATCGCCCAGAAAGCCCTTGGCGGCAATTACACCGAAACGCAGTGCGGCGGGCAGCTCAATGCCGCCGAATGCGGCAAGGACGCCTGTTTCGGCGCCTGCGCCATGTCCCGCAACGCCCCGTACAACGGCGAGACCACCATCCACCCCCAGGGCAAGCGCATGGACATCGCGGTCACGGCCCTGCCCCTGCACAACATGAAGAACGAGATTGTGGGCTACATGGAAATCATCACCGACCTGACGGAAATCAAGGCCAAACAGGCGGTCATGCTGCAGGTGGCCAAAGAGGCTTCCGAAATATCCGATCGTGTGGCCGCCGCGTCCGAAGAACTGGCCGCCCAGGTGGAACAGGTGTCGCGCGGGGCGGAAATGCAACGGGCGCGCGTGGAATCCACGGCCAGCGCCATGACGGAGATGAACTCCACCGTGCTGGAAGTGGCCAGAAGCGCGGGGCAGGCTTCCGACCAGAGCGACGGCACCCGCCAGAAAGCCGAAGCCGGCGCGGGCCTGGTCAACAAGGTGGTGAAAGCCATCAACACGGTGAACACCGTGGCCGCCACGCTGCAGGACAACATGCAGGAACTGGGCAAACAGGCGGAAAGCATCGGCGGGGTCATGAACGTCATCTCCGACATCGCGGACCAGACCAACCTGCTTGCGCTCAACGCCGCGATCGAAGCGGCGCGCGCCGGGGAAGCGGGCCGGGGCTTCGCGGTGGTCGCCGACGAAGTACGCAAACTGGCGGAAAAAACCATGTCCGCCACGCAGGAAGTGGGTTCCAGCATCACCGCCATCCAGCATTCGGCCAGGAACAATATCAACGAAGTGGCCAGCGCGGTGAACAACATCAACGAAGCCACGGACCTGGCCAACTCGTCCGGCGCGGCGCTCAAGGAAATCGTGGATCTGGCCGCGGCCAACTCTTCGGTTGTGGCGTCCATCGCCACGGCGGCGGAAGAGCAGAGCGCCACGTCCGAAGAGATCAACCGGTCCATTGAGGAAATCAACCAGATTGTCAGCGAAACCACCGACGGCATGGTGCAGTCCTCCGCCGCCGTGCAGGATCTGTCGCGCATGGCGCAGGAACTGCGGCGGGTCATGGGCGGATTGAAATAGGCCGGCCGGCATGCCCGACACCTTCCCCCCTGCCGGGATCGCCCCGGCAGGGGGGCATGCGCGCCGGACACGGCGCGTATCCTATGAGGCGCAAGTTCTCTCCGGGCCGTGGTGGGCGGAACCAGTAGCCAAAGGCAAGGGCGCCGTCGCGAGCGGGGTCTGGAGGAAGCCGGGCACAAGTCGGACGTGACGGACAGAAACCGGAGATAAGGCCTGTGCGGCACGGGTAAAGGGGGCGTTCGCGTGCCGGAGCGGGCATGCCGTGGCAAATCCCGGCGTTGCGGGGGGCATCGGTGCGGCCCCCGCTGTGGTTTCTTCTTCCCTTTCCGGAGAGTACGGCACTCCGTCCGCAATCTGGTCAAATCCTTCCGGATAGCGTATTCTCTATATGCGCGCATTGCTGTCCGGCGAAAATTTGGCTTGCCGCAAGACAAGGCCCTGCCGAGAAAAAGGAAAAGGCACGCGATTTTCTTCTCTGCGCCCAATCGGAAGCCGATTGCGTCGAAGGCATGCCGCGCTGCCCGCGCGCGGGCCGGTTTTGCAAACCGGCCATTGCTGCCCGCTGTCAGCCGGACAGCAACGGTGTGTACTCGCTCATCCGGAGGCGGCCATGAAAATTCTGAAAATTACCGGCCTTGTCACCGTCGCGCTGGCGCTTTGCATCGTGATCGCCGCCGGCCTGGCGGCGGCGCTGATCAAACCCGACGAGTACAGGCCCCGGCTGGAAGCGCTGGTCCAGAAAGCCACGGGCCGCAAACTCGTGCTGCAGGGCAGTCTGTCGCTGTCCGTGTTCCCCGGCCTCAGCGTCACGTCCGGCCCGGCGGAACTGCACGACGACGCGACCTTCGGCTCCGCGCCCTTTGTGCGGATCGAGTCCGCGAAAGGTTCCGTCGCGTTGCTGCCGCTGCTGTCCGGCAGGGTGGAGATAGCGGAACTGGCCCTTAGCGGCCTGCGGGTCAAGCTGGTTGTGAACACGGCCGGCAAAGCCAACTGGGACATGCGGGGCGCTCCTTCCGAAAACGCCGGGGACGGCGTTTCCTCGCGCGCTCTGGCTCCGGACGGCGGCGCGGGCGGCAAGGCCCTGCCGCCCATACGCGTCGGCGCCCTCAGCCTGAAAGACGCCGCCCTGACCTATACGGACATGCGCGGCGGCACGGACCTGGCCCTGACCCTGCACGGCGCCGGCCTGGACAACCTGGCGCCCGGCGAAAAAACCGGGCTGTCCGTCCGGGGCGAATATACGGATGGCTTTGCCCGGCTGAAACTGCCGTTCGACCTGAAAGCCTCGTTCGTCCTGCCGGAATCGCCGGATAAAACCCTTGCCTTCACTCTTGCCGGCACGCTGGACAAAACCGCTTTCACGGGCGACGGGGCTTTCGGCCTGCCGCCCGGCGGCCGCATGCTGCTTACCGGCGCGTTCAGCCTGGGCGATATCAATGTTGACCCCTATCTGGCGGCATTCTTCGGCGACGGCAAGGACAAGGCCGCGCCCGGACCGGCGGCCGCCCGCCCGGGCAGGAGCGCGGCCGGAGACGAGGCGGAAGCGGCCGCGTTCCTGCGGCGGCTCAGCCTGGACCTGGATCTGAAGGCCGCCTCCGTCATTGTGAACCGCCTGCCCCTGAAGGATATCCGGGCCAGGGTCAAGGCGGATGACGGCCGCCTTGCCGCCGCGCCCGTCACTCTGGGGCTGGCTGACGGGACCGTTTCGGCCGTCGCGGAAGCTGACGCGGCCGGCAATGCCGTGGCTGGCCGCGTCAGAGGCGAAATCAAAAACGCCCAGGCCGGACAGATCGTGCGGGCGCTGTCGGGCAAGGAATCCCTGACCGGAGTCCTGAACCTGACCTGGGACCTGACAGGATCCGGCCTGGCCTGGCCGGTCCTTTCCCGTTCGCTCGCGGGCAAGGCCGCCATGACGCTGACCCACGGGCGCGCGCCGGCTTTCCAGATCATTCCGGAAGATCTTCCCGGCCTGCCCGCCCGGCGGGCCGATATCGCCATTGAGCGGTTCGGCGCCAGTTGGGACATGGCCAAAGGCATCGCCCGCTGCGGCGATCTGGCGTTGCGGGCCACGGCCATGACCGCCGACGGCGGCGGAACGTTCAATCTGCCCGACCGGACCCTGCATTACCGGGTGAACGTGCGTCTGCCCGCCGTGCCCGTCGTGCCCGCCGTCATTGACGGCCCGTTGGAGTCGCCCCGCTATTCCGTGGACAAGGTGGAATTCTTGCGCAACGCGGCCAGGGGCATTCTGGAAAGTCCCGGCAAGGCGGGCCAGGGACTGGAAAAAACCGGCGAAGGTCTGGGCAAGGCCGTTGAGGGCATATTCCGGAAACGGTAACCGCGGCCGGGATTTCCCCGGCAGAGGGACTCTCGTTGAAGAACTGCGCCCCGCCCGCATGCCGGGAAAGCCTTTTTCAGGCCCGGTCCCCGCTGTTTTGGGGGACTGTGTCCCCCAATCCCTCCGGCAAGGGGCTAACTCCTCTGCACCCCGGTGTCCGGCACGGGAGCTTCGCGCCACGTGCCGGAAATTCGAGAAGGATCCGGGGGGAATCATTCCCCCCGGACGGGGTTTGGGGCGGCAGCCCCGAGAAAGCACCGAGGCCTGAGCCGAAATGTCCCGCCAACCGGCAGGGGCGCGGTTCTCTTTCCTCCTCCGCAAAACGGCTTTCCGCCCGCATCCGCCATTGCCTTCCCCCGCCCGGTCAGGGTACACAATGCGCGTGCCGGCGCCGCCCGGCGTCATGCCCCGCGCGTATCGCGGGCCATAGCGTCTTTCGATGAGAGAATCGTTCGGGAATATGCTATGCACGGACCCATAACCCAGGAAAGGAGTCGCCATGCTTGTTCTCGTCTGCAACGTCGGCAGCACGTCTCTGAAATACAAGCTGTTCAACATGCCGGATACCACCATCCTGGTGGATGCCAAAATCGAGCGGGTGGGCAACCCGGAATACGCCCTGTTTTCCTATAACAACCCCCGGACCGGATTTCAGGAAAAAGCGGCCAAAGTCGCGGTGCCCAGCTATACGGAAGGCATCAATCTGTTTCTGTCGTACCTGACCGATCCGGTGAAGGGCGTTCTTGCCAGTATTGACCAGGTGCAGGCCATCGGATTCAAAACCGTCATCGCCAAAGGTTTTTACGGCATCCACGAACTGACCGACGACGTGCTGGCCGGCATGGAAGCTTACATCAGCGTGGCCCCGGCCCACAACCCGCCGTATATCGAAGCCATCCGCAAGTTTAAGGAAATCCTGCCGCATACCCTGCTGGTGGGGGTTTTCGAAACCGCCTTTCACACCACCGTGCCTCTGGAACGCAGACTCTACGCTCTGCCCTACGAATGGTACGAAACCTACGGCATCCAGCGCTTGGGCTTTCACGGCGCGTCCCACGGCTATATCGCCCGCGAGGTGCAAAAGCGCGCCGGGGATTCCTTCCGCCTGATCTCCTGCCACATGGGCGGCAGCGGGTCCATCTGCGCCATCAGGGACGGCAAATCCGTGGCCACCAGCTTCGGCTTTTCCCTGCAGACGGGCATTCCCCACGCCAACCGCTGCGGCGACATGGACGCATACATCTTTCCCTATCTGCTCAGCCAGGGCATGAGCATGCCGGACATCCTGAAGGGCATCGACAAGAACGGCGGCCTGCTGGGCGTTTCCGGGGTCAGCAACGACCTGCGCGAAGTGGAGGAGGCCGCGGCCGGGGGCAACAGGCGGGCGCGGCTCGCCATCGACGTGTTCTGCGAAAGCGTGGTCCAGTATGTCGGCGCGTATTACACGGTGCTGGGCGGGCTGGATTATCTGGTTTTCACCGGAGGCATCGGAGAAAATTCCGCCCTGGTGCGGGGCACGGTTTGCGGCCGTCTGGCCTGCCTGGGCATAACCATCGACCCGGCGCGCAAACCCGATGCCGCCAACCGGGGCGTGCTTTCGCCCGACGGCGCCCCCGTGACCGTGGCCGTCATCCCCACCAACGAGGAAGTGGGCATCGCCCAGGATATTTTCGCCAACTTCAGAGTATCATGCCTTTGAAAAGTTGGGTTCGAATACAATGCCCTGCCGGTGCGAAGCACGGCGTGGCGCCGGCCGCCAGATGCCCGCAGGGCGGCCTTGCCGACCGTTACGCAAGCATCCGAAGCGTACAATGCGATACGGCCGGCCGGTAATCCTGTTGAAGCCGGATTACGGGCGCGGGGCGCTGCCCCGCGCCCCGCAAAGGAACGCAGCCCCCTTGACCCCGTGATGGGGGATTTTGAGAGAACAGCAACCGGACTCGCCGAATCCTGCGCGGCGAGTCATGCCCCCGCGCCCGCATCGGGGGATTTTTCATGGGCTGCCGCCGGTCCGAAAGGCGCGCCGCCGTAAAAGGCATCCGTATGTCAGGTTCCGCTTTTTCCGCTTCGGCCTGGGCTCCCTTTGCCGCCATGCTGCCCGTGCTCTGGCTGTTCGTCGGCCTGGGCATTCTGAAAGTGCCGGCGCACACGGCCTGCCTGCTGGGTCTGGCCGGGGGCATGGTTCTGGCTTTCACCGGTTGGGGCATGGCCCCGGACATGCTGCTCAAAGCCGCGCTGGACGGCGTTCTGTTCGCCGTGGTGCCCATTTTATGGGTCATCCTGGCCGCTTTTCTGACATACAACATCGCCCTGGCCACCAGGGCCGTGGACCAGATCAGGGCGCTGCTGTCCTCCATTTCCGAAGACAGGCGCATCCAGGCCCTGATCATCGCCTGGGGCTTCGGCAGCTTTCTGGAAGCCGTGGCCGGGTTCGGCACCGCCGTGGCCGTGCCGGCGGCGCTGCTTATTTCCCTGGGCTTCCGGCCTTTTCCGGCGGCCTTGCTCTGCCTTCTGGCCAACACCATCGCCGTGGCCTTCGGCGGGGTGGGCATACCCGTTACCACCCTGGCCCAGATCACCGATCTGCCCGTGGCGGAACTTTCCCGCGCCATTTTGCTGCAACTGACGCCCTTTGTGCTCTGCGTGCCCGCCCTGATCGTGCTGGCCATCACCGGAAGCCTCGCCGGCCTGCTGGAAGTCTGGCTGCCCACCCTGGCGGCCGGGGTCGCCTTCGGGGCCACGCAGTACGTCACGGCCCTGCACGTCGGGCCGGAACTGCCGGCGGTGCTGGGCTCCATCGCGGCCTTCGCCGCGGTAACCATCACGGCCAGGCTGTCTCCGCCCAAACGGCCGTGGACCTTTGCCCCGGACGTTCCCGCAGGCGCTCCCGCAGCTGTTTCCGCAACCGCTGCCGTTGCTTCCGCCGCTCCTGCCGGCGCGCCTTCCGCCTCGCCGGCCGGGGCAGGGGGGCCGTCCGGCCGGGCCGTCGCGTCCCGCCTGACGCGCAAGGCCGCGCCCCTGGACATGGCGGCCCAGTTGCGGGCCTGGTCGCCGTATATTCTGCTGCTCCTTGTCGTGCTGGGCACCAGCCGCCTGTTCCCGGCCGTCAACAGCGCCCTGGCCCAGATCCGCAGTTCCTGGCCGGTGTACGACGGACCGGGCGGCAAACCGTTCACCGTGCTCTGGCTGCTGACCCCCGGCAGCATGGTCATGGTTTCAGCCGTTCTGGGCGGCCTGATCCAGGGCGCGGGCGTCGGGGATCTGATCAGGCTGACCGGGGCCACGGCCCGGCAGTTGGGCAGGACCACCGTGACCATCCTGTGCATCGTGGCCCTGGCCAAGGTGCTGAGCCACAGCGGCATGGTGGCTTCCGTGGCCGCGGCCCTGGCCGCCGCCACCGGCGGGGCCTACGCCCTGTTCGCGCCGGTTCTGGGCATGCTGGGCACCTTCATTACCGGCAGCGACACCAGTTCGAACATTCTGTTCGGCCAACTGCAGCGCGAGGTGGCCATGAAACTGGGCAGCGATCCCGTCTGGCTGGCTGCGGCCAATACCAGCGGAGCCTGCATCGGCAAGCTGATCTCGCCCCAGAGCATCGCCATCGCCGGCATCGCCGCCGGCCTGCGCGGCAGGGAAGGGGACCTGCTGCTGGCCGCGCTGCGCTACGCCCTGGCCTTTATCGCCGGCCTGGGCCTGCTTGTGTACTGGTTCGCCTGAGGGGGGCCGAAGACCGGAAACGGCCGCCGCGTGCCCATGCCGCGAAAACCGGGGCCGGAGGAAATCATTTCCCCCGGCCGGAGGCGTTTTTCTCACAAATCGCCGCTTCCAGCACCCGCCGCATCACGTCCGCCTGCCAGGCGAAATAGGGATTGAAAGTCAGGCGGGCGTGGACCTTGTCCTGTTCCGTATAGCCCCAGTCCGAAAACCACAACTCCGTCCTGCCTTCCCTGCACAGGGCGTAGGCTTCCGGGGTCTGGCCGTTTTCGCAGATGCGCAGGGTCCCGTCCCGGCCATACAGGGCGTTGTCCGGCGAAAAAAGCGCGGCCATGTGCGAAAAGCGGCTGATGTGTTCTTGCGGCAGTCTGTCCGGCCGTTGCAGGATGCGGCTTTCGCGGAAAAATTCCGGCGCGCCGTCGGGGCCGCCGCCCGGTTTTTCGCCGGGCGCGTCTCCGTACCAGATCAGGCGGCTGTCCGGGTGGGTGAAAAATGCGCTGAAGCGTTCGGCGATGAAAGCCGTGTCCAGCACGGAGTCGTGGCGCGAGACCACGAGCAGCGCGGGTTTTTCGTACGGTTTGCCGTCCAGGACCGCTTCGGCGGCGGCGCGGGTTTGGTGGAACAGGGCGAAGCCGTTCACCGGAATGTTCATGTACCGCACGGGGGTCTGTTGGGGCCGGTCCGGGGAAGGCTGCCGCCACCAGGTCATGAAGGGACCGATCCAGCCGGCCAGCCAGGTGTTGTTCCACCGTGTTCTGAAAGCGGGGGAAAACAGCAGCAGGCCCGCGATGTCCTCATGCGCGGCGGCCAGAAGCAGGGCCAGGTTCGCGCCGGTGGAAAAGCCGCCCGCGTACACCATGTCCGCGTCGCGGCGCAGGGCGGCGTACTGGTCTTCCGCCAGTCGCCGCCAGTCGCCGGAATCCACGCGGTCCAGGTCCAGGGGGTCCGTGCCGTGGCCGGGCAGCAGCAGGGCGCGGACCAGAAATCCCTGCTCCGCCAGGGCCGGGCCGATGTCGCTGAAGGAAAAGGGCGAATCGCCCAGGCCGTGGAGCAGCAGGATGCCCCGGGGAGCTTTACCGCCGGGCGGCAGGCCGGCGGGCCGCCATTCGCGCGGCATGTTCAGGGCGATTTCCGTGCCCGGATCGCGGATCTGGTATGAACGTTCCGCCGCCAGCCAGACGCGGGCGTCGTCCTGGTACGCCGGGAAGCTGTCCTGCCCCAGCGGCATGGGCGGCCTGGCGGTCAGGGAAGAGCAGGCGGCAAGCAGGAGGCAAAGGCAGGAGAGGCGGATGGTCGTTGAAACCGTCGCGCGGGGGCGAGGATGACTCGCCGCGTTCCGCGTGGGGCGCGGGCCTTTTGCCTCCGCGACGGGGAATGGCGCGGGGCGTGTCGGCGGGGTGGGTGCGCTGTTCATGGCTGTCCCCGTGTGCGCGGCGCGGGGCGCCCGGCCGCCGCGTCAGGCCTTGAGATTTCTCTCCTCGACAAAGCGTTTGTACCCCGCGTGGTGCTTGCGGATCATGGCCGGAGGATCAAGCTCGTACGGGCAGCGGCCGGCGCAGGCACGGCATTCTGTGCATGTTTCGATCCGATTCATTTTTTCCTGCCATTCGGCGGTGACAAAATTCTGCCAGACCCCGCGGTGCAGCATCAGCATCATGCGCGCGGCCATGGGGATGGGGATATCCTGAGGACAGGGCAGGCAATAGCCGCAGCCCCGGCAGAATTCCCCGCCCAGGGCGGCGCGCTCGCGTTGCGCCGACTGTTCCATGGCCGCGTCCCAGGCCGGGGGGGCGGCTTCCAGAGCCAGGAACTCTTCCAGCTCCTCCAGGCGCTGGATGCCCCAGATGGGCACCACGTTGCCATGGCGCCGCATGAAGGCAAAGGCGGCGGGAATATCCCGCACCAGGCCTCCGGACAGGGCTTTCATGGCGACAAGGCCCACGTCGGCGGCTTTGCAGCGGGCGGGCAGGTCCAGGTCGGGTCCCGTGGACAGAATGCTGAAGGGAAACTGCACGGTGTCGTACAGACCGGAATCCACGGCCTGCAGCGCATTGGCCAGGGAATGGGCGGTCAGGCCCAGAAAGCGGACCTTGCCCGCGGCCCTGGCGGCCAGCATGGCCTCGTAGCGGCCGCTGCCGTCGCCGGGCAGGGGCACGACCTTGGGGTTATGGATCTGGAACAGGTCCAGGTAGTCGGTTTTGAGCAGGCGCAACGAAGTTTCCAAAGATTCCGCGACCTCGGCCCCGTTTTTTTCAGCCTTGGCCTTGGAGGCGATAATGATGTTCTTGCGCACCGGGGCAAGGGCCGCGCCGATTTTTTCCTCGCTGTCCGAATACACGCGGGCGGTGTCGTAAAAATTGACCCCGGCCTCGTATGCGCGGCGGAAAATCGCGACCGCCTCCGCCATGCCGCAACGCTGTATGGGCAGCGCGCCGAAACCCAAGCGGGTGACCCGCAGGCCGGTTCTGCCCAGCCGGATGGTTTCCATCTCTCATTTCCTCCGGTATCGCGCGGAATTTTTTTTAGTGTATGCCAAAGGAATGCGCCCGTCCATGCGTTTTGCCTTCGGCGGCCGGACAGGGTATGGTGGGGGCCTTACGAACACAGCGGGAGCATATCATGGCACGTTATTACATGCCGCGGCCCGAAGACGGGCTGCTGAAAAACATCGCCACCTGGATCAAAACCGGCAGGCGGTTCCGGCCGTCCTTTCCCCGGGCCGTGGAGTTTCAGACCCTTTCCACGTGCAACGCCACATGCGTGTTCTGCCCGCATTGCCGGAGCCCTAAGGAAATTCCCCACGGCCGCATGGACGACGGCCTGATCAGGAAGATCATCGCCGAATGCGCCAGGCACATGGTGGGCCGCATCAGCCCGTATCTGACCAACGAACCGCTGATGGACAAGCGCATGCCCGGCATTTTGCGGGACATCAAAAAGACCTGTCTCCTTCCGGTCAAGACCAAGATCAATTCCAACGCGTCGCTGCTGACCGAGGACGTGGGCCGGCAACTGATCGAGGCGAAGCTCGACCAGCTCTGGATCAGCGTCAACGGCTATTCGGAGGAAAGCTACCGCGCGTCCATGGGCCTGGATTTCGAACGGACCATGGCCAACATCAATGCCTTTCTGGATATGAAAAAGACCTTGGGCGTGAAACGGCCGAAGATCGTCATCACCACCATCAAAACCAAACTGGTGGAGCATGAGCTTGAAAAAGCCCGGGAATACTGGGCGTCGCGCGACGTGAAATTCAGCATCCACAACCTGGACAACCGCAGCGGCGAAGAAGCCACGGACGGAATCCGGCCGGCCGCGCGCAACCCGAAATTCAGGCGCAACTGCGATTTGTTCCTGAAACAGGCCTATATCGTGGAAAACGGCGACATGATCATCTGTTGCCACGACTGGCGCCAGAGCGTGGTGGTGGGGAACGTGGCGAAAAACTCCATCGCGCAGGTATGGAACTCCGACCGTTTCAAAACGCTGATCTACGAATACCAAGCGCAGAAGTTCGACAACCTGGAAATCTGCCGGGTCTGCCGGTAAGGCGCTTCCGGTGCGAAAACGCTCCGGCGGATTGCTGGCGCGACGAAGCGCCCGCGGGCGGGCAGCGCGGCATGCTTTCGGGACAGGCCGTTTCGGTCCGTCCGCATTCAGGAGAAAAGCGTTTTGTCTCTTTTCAACACCGGGCCGAGGGGGGCCGGGGGGGGACCATTCCCCCCGGGCGGGTTTGGGGGCGGCAGCCCGAGAAAAGCACCGAGGCCCGAGTCTTGTGTCTCGTTGCAAAAATTCCGCTTGCCATGGTGTGGGGAATCCTTGCAAGGAACGGTATAGCCGGAAAATGTGATTTTCAGTTACCGCGCGCCGCGTATTGCGGCGCAAAATCCTTGCGGATCTCGTCGTGTTTGTTTCGCAAACAAACTCTAGAAAAAGTAAAGCGCCGCGCCCACGGCCAGGGCGAAAACGACGGCCCCGAACAACAGGTGCAGCCCCTGGCTGTACCGTTCCAGAAGTTCGGGCGCGGTTTTTTTGCTCTGCTCTGTCATGACGGCCTCCGGTGCGGATTGCGGCGGTCCGCGGTTCGGGAACGGACATCCGAGTGCAACCGCAGGGTGCATCAGGAACTTCTGCCATTGTCCGGCAGTGCATGCATCCGCCGGGGGCTCCGCGCGGCATTGCGGTTTTTCTCTACAACATGCCCAGGTCCCAGTTGAATTCGCTGGTCCGCTTGCTTTCCACGCTCTGCGGCGCCCATTCGGCGAAGGTTGCGAACAGGCAGTATCCGGCTTTTTCCAGGGCCGGCCGGCGGGCTGTGATGTCCAGGGGCCAGGCCGGATACAGCCAGTAGTTCTGGCCGTAACGCCGGGCCCAGAAATTTTCGCCTTTGGGGCTCTGGAACGGTTCGTCCGGTTTCAGCGGGGCGATGCTGTGCCGGGTGATGCCCATGGGCCAGTAGCCGGAAAGTACCACGCCCAGGGGCAGGGGGCTTTGCCGGGGCAGTTCCAGCATATCCTCGCCCCCCAGTTCAGGGCTGACGAAGGCGGCGGAAAAGCCCATGCGCTGCAGCACGGCCAGCGCCGCCGCGTTGCTGGTGTTGCAGAAGGGGCCGGCGGTCAGCACGGCCTTGTCCTGCGGGGTGAAATACGCGGCCTGCCAGGGTTCGTTGCACACGAAATGGCGCGCGCCGCCTCGCAACGCCGCCTGGATCGCGCGCTGCCAGGATTCTTCCTCGTCCGGCCAGATCACCGGGGGCAGCCACCAGGAAATACGGGCGAACAGGGTACGCGATACCGATTCCAGCGCGCGGGGGGACAGCCACAGGCCCTGCACGGTGCCGGGCCTGATGCCGCTTTTGCCGTCGCGGCCTTTGGGCAGGCTGCCGCGCAGCACGATATCCAGAGGTCTGGCGGGTTTTGCCGGGGCCGGGCCTTTCCAGTCGAAAACGACCTCCGCTTCCGGCCGGGCCCTGGCCGCCTGCAGCCGCTGGTCCCATTCCCTGAGCAGGGCGGTCAGTTCCGGCTCGCGCCGGTCGATGAGAAAGACCGGGGTGTTGTTCTTCGGGGTCTTGTGCCTGGGCAGGCCCAGGGTCAGGGTGCCTCCCTTGGGCACGGCGCGGGTCACGGGCATGGTGGCGTGCCAGGGTTCGTCCTCCACCCCGATGCGCAGGTAATCACGGACCAGCAGGTCGAAACGCGGTTTGACGACGAAGCGGCCGTCCTTGTCCCGGCCGACCTTGCCGCACAGCAGGCCGGAACTGGTCTGGCCGTCCACCGCCGTGGGGGATGCGTCCTTTTGCGGCAGAAAGCGGGCGCGGGTGAAAGGGCGGCCCAACGCCATATCCAGAATGTCCAGCGCTTCCTTGCGCAGTTTGGGGTCGTCGCCGTAATCGCGCAGCATGCGGTACGCGGTGGTGGCGTAATACACGTAATGGGGGCCTTTTTTGCGACCTTCTATTTTCCAGGACACGATGCCGGGCAGAGTCATCAGGACCTTGACCAGCACGTCCAGGGACAGATCCAGGCAGGAGAAGAAACGGCCCTGCTTGCCCTTTTGGACATACTGCCGGCGGCAGGGCTGCACGCAGCGGCCGCGCAGGCCGCTTTTGCCGCCCATATAGCTGGACCACCAGCAGCGGCCGGATACGCAGTAGCACAGCGCGCCGTGGATGAAGACCTCGTAGCCCAGCCCTTCCGGCCGGGCCGCGTCCATGGTTTTCAACTCGTCGACGGACAGCTCGCGGGGCAGGATGACCCGGTCCGCGCCCGCGTCCCTGGCGGATTGCACCGCCAGCGGATGGGTGACGTTGGCCAGGGTGGACAGATAGATCTCGCCGGTGAAGCCGGTCTGGCGGGCCAGGTCGATGGCCCCCAGATCCTGCACGATCAGCGCGTCCGGGGCCGCGCCCAGGCAGACCCGTTTGATCAGCCGGCCGGCGGCGGACAGGTCGCCGGGTTTGAGCAGGGTATTCAGCGCCACGTACACCCGGCGGCTTTCGCTGTGGGCCAGATCCACCATGCGCGAAAGTTCCAGGGTGGAAAAGTTGTCCGCCGCCATGCGGGCGGAAAAATGCTTGAGTCCCAGATACACGGCATCCGCGCCGGCGGCGAAGGCGGCCAGGGCGGAGGCCGTATCCCCGGCCGGAGAGAGTATTTCAGGTCTGTGTTCCATAATGGGGGCATAGTATGCTTCCCTCTCGCGTTTCTCAAGGGAAAAGGCCCGGGCGGCCCCGTTGCGCTCGCCGTCTCGTTCCGCAGAGGGCGTCCCGACGGGCGCAGGGGAGCCATGCCGCTGCCGGAGCGCAAGGCAGCGTCCCGTTCCGGTGCACCCGGCTTTGTCAAAACCCCTCTTGCGCTGCGGCCTTCATCCCCCTAGAATGCCAGCCGGGGCCCACAGTTTTTTTCGGCCCCGAGAGGTGCGCATGACCAACCCCATCTGCCGCGAACTGCGGGTTCTGTCCCTGCAGGCCCACAGCGCCCCCGACGCCCCCGGCGGGCAGCTGTTCACTTTGCGCCTGGCCTCCCCCGGCTGGGAAAGCTGGCTGCCCGGCCAGTTCGTGATGCTGCGGCCCGGAACCGTGAACGCCGACGTGTTCTGGGCGCGGCCTTTTTCCATATCCCGGGCGGATTCTTCGGAACTACGCGTCATTTTTCAGGTTGCGGGCCGGGGCACGGACCTTTTGCGGCGGGTGCGGTCCGGCGACATGCTGGATGTCTGGGGGCCGCTGGGCAACGGCTTCGCCGTGAGCGAAAAAGGCCCCACCCTGCTGCTGGCCGGCGGCATCGGCATCGCGCCCTTTGTGGGCTATATCGAGCGGCACCCGGCCCCGTGGACCCTGAGTCTGGATTTCGGCCACCGCTTGCCTCTGGACTGCTATCCTTTTGCCGACTGCAGGATGGTCGAGGCCCGCAGCCACCTGGAATGCGGGCTGGACGATCTGGCCTGCTTTCTGGGCATTCTGGAAAAGGGCATCGCCGACGTGGCGGCCAGGGAGGGCCTGGCGCTGGCCTGCGGCCCCATGCCCTTTTTGCGGTCTGTGCAGAAATTCGCCTTGGCGCACAAGGCCCAGGTCCAGCTGTCGCTGGAAACGCGCATGGCCTGCGGCTGCGGCGTGTGTCTGGGCTGCGTGGTCAGGGCCGCGCCGGAGGGAGGACACGGCGAAGGGCCGCCCGCGCCCGGGCAGTTCCGCCACGTGCAGACCTGCACCTGCGGGCCGGTGTTCCGGGCCGACCAGGTTGACCTTTCCACAGCGTGAAGTACATTGCCGTTGAGTTTTTTCGATGCGCCGGTTTTGCGGAAAAACAAAAGGCAGTCCTTTTCGGATGCGTGCAAGCCGAATCGGCTTGTACTCCAAGCACGCCGCGCTGTCCGCCCGCGGGCGGATACTTCGCTGCGCCACGTATCAGCAGGCATTTTCAAAGTGAAAATGCCCTACCTTCCGGAGCGCCCATGTCCATCCCGCTTCCTTCCCCGGCCGTGACCCTGCCCGCGCAGGGCGGCGCGCTGCATCTGAAAAACCCCATCCTGACGGCCTCGGGCACGTGCGGCTACGGCCTGGAACTCGCTCCATACGGCGACGTGAGTTCCCTGGGCGGCATGGTGCTCAAGGGAATTTCCCTGAAGCCCCGCGAAGGCAATCCCATGCCGCGCATCGCGGAAACGCCTTCGGGCATGCTCAATGCCATCGGCCTGCAGAACTGCGGGGTGGAAGTTTTTGTGCGCGAAAAGCTGCCGCAGCTGCCCTGGCGGGATGTGCCCGTCATCGCCAACCTGTACGCCACCAGTCTGGAAGAATATGCGGAACTGGCTTCCATCCTGGCGGCGGAAAAGGGCATCGCGGCTCTGGAGGTCAACATATCCTGCCCCAACGTCAAGGCGGGCGGGGTGCTGTTCGGCCAGGACCCGAAACTGGCGGAAGAGGTCACCGGCGCGGCGAAAAAGGCGGCGGGGGGCAAACCCGTGATCGTCAAGCTCTCGCCCAACGTCACGGATATCACCGCGATCGCCGGGGCCTGCGAAGCGGGCGGGGCGGACATGCTCAGCTGCATCAACACCCTGCAGGGCATGGCCGTGGATATCGCCACACGAAAACCCCGGCTGGCCAACGTCATCGGCGGTCTGTCCGGTCCGGCGGTAAAGCCTGTGGCCCTGCGCTGCGTGTGGCAGGTGGCAAGGGCGGTGCGCATCCCGGTCATCGGCCTGGGCGGCATTGCAACCGTGGACGACGTGCTGGAATTCATCCTGGCCGGGGCGCACGCGGTGCAGGTGGGCACCGCCACCTTCACCCGGCCGGACACGGTGTTCCGTCTGGCCGCCGCCCTGCCGCAGGCCATGCTGCGGTATGGCATCACGGATCTGGACGCGTTCCGGGGCACTCTGGCCGTGTGAGACTCGGCTGTTGAATCCGGGGCAGGCGCACATGGCGGACGCGCGCGGCCTTTTCAAATGCCCCGCCGGTAGGAGGCGGGCGGGCTTTTCTGCGGGACGTTGCCGGACAGGGCGCGCAGGCCGGCCAGGATGAAACGAAACAGATCGTCCGGCATGCCGTGGGCGTCGGCGGCCGTGGCGGGCAGCAGGCGGGTGCGCAGCTCCGCCGGCAGCAGAATCAGGCTGAGGCAGGGCAGAACGGAAAAGGCCAGCCCCCGCTGGGCCAGGGGATGTTCCGGGGGCAGGCCGAGAATTTCGGCGATCAGGCCGCGCGCCAACAGCATTTTGGGCCGCACCGCCTGGGTGATGACGGCGGGCAGTTGGGGCGACGGGGTCACCAGTTCGCGCAGAAACACGGCAACGCCCCACAGGCCGGACGCGCCCGTTGCCGTGCGCACGAAATGCGCCAGCAGATTCCGCAGCCTGTCCTCGGCGGGCCCGTCCGACCCGGTGATTGCCTGCAGATCGTCCAGGCTGATGATCTGGCGGTGTCCTTCGATCATCACTTCTTCATACAGCCGTTCCTTGCTGCCGAAATAATAGTTCACCGCCGCCACGTTGGCCCCGGCTTTGGCGCAAATCTCCTTGCTGGTGGCGTCCGCGTAGCCGCGCTCGGCAAAAACCTCGCCCGCGGCCTGCAACAGGTGCGTGCGGGTGGCCAGACCGTCCTGGCGCCTGCCTTTCCGGCGAGGCGAAGCAAGGCGCCCGGTTGCGGGAGCGCACGTCGCGGTATCCATGTCCGGTATATAGCGGTTCTTTTTTTAAAAGTAAATTTAAAATGAAAATTTGACTTAAAAAATATTTTTGATATGGTGGAAGCACGCTATTTCCGGTGCAAACGGTTTCGAGGTCCGCATGAAACGCATGACGCCCGTTCTTTTGTTTCTCGGCCTGGCCGGCTGGATGGCCTGGCATCTGCTTCAGCCCGACGGGACCGTGTCCGACGCCGTCGTTCTGTACGGCAACGTGGATCAGCGCCAGGTGGATCTGGCCTTCATTGATGCGGAACGCATTGCCGAGGTTGTGGTGGAAGAGGGTGAAACCGTGCGCCCGAGGCAGGTGGTTGCCCGGTTGGAAACCCGCCGTCTGCGCGACCGCATCGCGGAAAGCGAAGCGTCCGTCGCGGCCGCGACCGCCGCCCTGGAGCGGCTGCGGAACGGCACGCGTCCGGAAGAGATCGACCAGGCCCGTTCCGCCGTGGCCGCCGCGGAAGCGGAAGCCGCATACGCCCAGCAGCAGTTTCAGCGGTATTCCGGCATCTGGCAGCATTCCAGGGGGGTGGCGGTCAGCGTCCAGGATGTGGATGCCGCGAGGTCGCAGCATACTGTGGCGCAGGCCAGACTGGTGCAGGCCCAAAAGGCCCTGGTTCTGGCGGAAATCGGCCCTCGGCGGGAGGATATCGTCGAGGCCTCCGCTGTGCTGCAAGCCCGGCAGCGCACCTTGGAACTCTTGCGCAACCAGTTGGGCGACGCCGAGTTGAAAAGCCCGGCCGCCGCCGTGGTGCGCGCCCGGCTGATGGAGCCGGGGGAAATGGCTTCACCCCAGCGGCCGGTGCTTTCCCTGGCCGTGATTTCGCCCAAGTGGGTGCGGGCCTATATATCGGAAACGGACCTGGGCCGGGTACGGCCCGGCATGGCGGCAACGGTCCGCACGGACGGGCGCCCCGACGATCCGGTGGACGGCAGCGTCGGCTTCATTTCATCCGTGGCCGAATTCACTCCCAAAACCGTGCAGACTCCGGAACTGCGCACCGCCCTGGTTTACGAGATCCGCGTGTATGTGCGGGATACGGACGACAGGCTGCGTCTGGGCATGCCCGCCACGGTGGCGCTGCTGCCTGGGGGGAAAACCGCTCCGGATTCCGCTCCGGCGGGCGCTCCTGCCCCGGCATCCGGCCCCGCGCCTGACCAGGGCGCCGGCCACGGCGCGGCGGGAACGCGGTGAACGCGGTCCTTGCCGCCGAAGGGGTCGGCAAGACCTTCGTCCAGGCCGGAAAGGCCGTCCGGGCACTGGCCGGAGTCTCCTTTTCCGTTGCCGGCGGCGGCATAACGGCCCTGGTGGGGCCGGACGGGGCGGGCAAGACGACCCTGCTCCGTCTGATCGCGGGACTGCTGCCGGCCGACGCCGGGTCTTTGGCCGTGCTCGGTTTTGACGTGGGGGCCGACCCGCAGGCCGTGCAGGAGCGCATCGCCTACATGCCCCAGAAATTCGGCCTGTACGAAGATTTGAGCGTGCAGGAAAATCTTGACCTGTACGCCGACCTGCATGGCATTTCCCTGCCCGAGCGAGCGGCACGGTATGAGGAACTGCTGTCCATGACGGGGCTGGGGGCTTTTCGCGGCCGTCTTGCGGGCAAACTGTCCGGCGGCATGAAGCAGAAGCTGGGCCTGGCCTGCACTCTGGTGCGGCTGCCGGAACTTCTGCTGCTGGACGAACCTACCGTGGGCGTGGACCCTTTGTCGCGGCGCGAACTGTGGCAGATCATCCGCCGCCTGACGGCGGAGCGGGATTTGCCGGTGGTCGCCAGCACGGCCTATATGGACGAAGCGGGGCAGGCGGAGCGGGTGCTGCTGCTGTACGCGGGCGAAACCCTGGCCGGCGGAACGCCGGAAGACATCCGCCGCCTGGCGGAAGGCATGAGCTATGCCGCGCGGCCCACGCCCGGCGACAGCCTGCGGGCCATGCAGGCCCGTCTTTTGGCCGCGCCGGGGGTGGTGGACGCCGTGCCTCGCGGCGGCCGGGTGCGGTTCGTGCTGCCGGGCCAGGGGGACAGGATTTTTCCCGGGCCAAGCGCAGCTCTGGCCGCCGCCCTGAACGGCGCGGACTTCGAGCCGGTGCCGGCGGACCTGGAAGACAGTTTCATGCTGCTGTTGCGGAAGCGGGAGGCCGGCCTTGCAGGGAACGCGGCCCCGGAATCCACGGAAAAAAAGGATTCTCTCCGGCCTTCCGCGCCCATGGAGGGAGGTCTTTCCGCCGCGCAGCCATTCCGGGCCGTTTCCGGCACGCCCAGTTCACCCGTTGTGCAAGCGCCCCCCGCCATACCGCCAACCGGCGCGGCCCCGACCCGTCCGCGGGTGCAGGGGGCTTGGTCCGGCCACGCCGGAAAGCTCCCCGGCGGGGATTCCCGAGGGGAAGAGCCCCTTGGGCCGCCGCAGGCATTTTCCCTCCCGGACGATCCCGTCGTTGAAGTGGATGACGTGACGCGGCGCTTCGGGGATTTCACGGCCGTGGACCGGGTGAGCTTTTCCGTGCGGCGGGGCGAGGTGTTCGGCCTGCTGGGTCCCAACGGCGCTGGCAAGACCACGACCTTCCGCATGCTGTGCGGGCTTTTGCCTGCCACGTCGGGCAGTCTGCGCATCGCGGGGGTGGACGTGCGGCGCGCGCGGCGGGCGGCGCGGCAGCGGCTGGGATACGTGGCGCAGAAGTTTTCTCTGTACGGCCGCCTGACCGTGGCGGAAAATCTGGATTTTTTTGCCGGCTCGTACGGGCTGTCCGGCCGCGACAAGGAACGGCGTATCGGGGCCGTCACGCGCGAATTCGCGCTGCAATCCCTGCTGGACCTGCCGGCGGAGCAACTGCCCGGCGGATACAGACAGCGCCTGGCCATGGCGGTGGGCCTGCTGCATGAACCGGATATTCTGTTCCTGGACGAGCCGACCAGCGGCATCGATCCCGTGGCGCGGCGCGAATTCTGGCAGCGCATGACGAGCCTGGCCGCGGGCGGGGCCACGATCATCGTGACCACGCACTTCATGGAAGAGGCGGAATACTGCGACCGCATTCTGATCCAGGACCAAGGCCGCATGCTGGCGCTGGACGCGCCGGAGACACTCCGCGAGGAAGCGGCGCGGGCCGCGGGCAGGCCGGATGTAAGCATGAACGACGCGTTCATTGCGATTGTGGAATCGTTTCGTGAAAACGGCCGGAACGGCGGGGGGACCGCATGAGCGGGAAGGGCGGGAAACGGACGCGTCTGGCGGCCCTGATCCGCAAGGAGACGCGGCAGATGCTGCGGGACAGAAGCACCCTGACTCTGGGACTGCTGCTGCCTGCCCTGTTGTTGCTCATTTTCGGGTTCGGCCTGTCCCTGGACGTGCAGTTGGTGCCCGTGGCCGTGGTGCAGGAGCGATCGTCGCCGGAAACGCGCGATTTGCACGGATCCCTGTCCCTGTCCCGCTATTTCGCGCCGGTGCTGGTCCATTCGATGCGTGAGGCGGAACCGATGCTGCGGTCCGGGGCCGTGGACGCCGTCGTGCGTCTGGAAAAGCGGGAGAACGCGGAGGGCGAACGGGCGGTGCAGGTCATTGTCAACGGCCGGGACGCCAACAAGGCCCGTATCATGCAGCGGTATCTGGAGGGCGCGGTCGCGCTGTGGGACGCGCGGCGGCAGCCGGCGGGCGCGGAAACGGCGGCGGCGGAAGCGGCGCGGGGCGTGATGTACGCGCCGGTCACCGCCCAAACGCGCGTCTGGTACAACCACGCCATGGAAAGCAGCTATTTTCTGGTGCCCGGCGTGGTGGTACTGATCATGACCCTGATCGGGGCCATGCTGACCGCCCTGGTCATGGCCAGGGAATGGGAGTGCGGCACTTTTGAGGCCCTGTTCGCCACGCCCGTGCGGGCCGGGGAAATACTGTTCGGCAAGATCGTGCCCTATTTCTGCCTGGGCATGGCCGGACTGGCCCTGTGCCTGCTGGCCGCGGTTTTTGTTTTTGGGGTGCCCCTGCGCGGTTCGCTTCCGGTGCTGGTGGGCTGTTCCGCCCTGTCTCTGCTGGTGGGGCTGGGCATCGGGCTGCTGGTGTCCGCGTTGATCAAAAGCCAGTTCATGGCCAGCCAGATCGTGCTGCTCAGTTGTTTTCTGCCCACGGTCATGATGTCCGGGTTCGTTTTTGACCTGCGCGGGGCCAATGCGGTCGTGCGCGTCATTGCGCACGCCTTCCCGGCCACCTGGTACGTGGACCTTGTCCAGACCCTGTTTCTGGTGGGCACGGTGCCGCGGATAGTCATCCGCGACGCGCTGATTCTGGCGGGTTACGCCGTGTTTTTTCTGGGCATGGCCCGGCTTGCCACGCAAAAGAGGCTGGAATGACGGCGGATTTTTTGTACCGCATCCTGGTCCTCTTCCGCAAGGAAGTGCGGATCATCCTCAAGGACAGGCAAAGCCGTTTCATCCTGATCGTGCCTGTGATCCTGCAGTCCATATTGTTCGGGTACGTGGCCACCTATGATCTGAACAAGGTCCATTACGCGCTGCTGGATGAGGACCGGACCAGGGCTTCCCGCGAACTGGCCATGCGCTTTGAGGGCACGGGGGTGTTCGAGCGGGTGCTGACTCTGGACAATACGGCGCGGATAGCCGGCGTCATGGACGGCAAGCGGGCTCTGCTGGTCCTGCATATCGGGCCGCGGTTTTCCCGCGATCTGAAGGCGGGGCTGCCCGCGCCCGTGCAGGTGATCGTGGACGGCCGCAACGGGAACGTGGCCGGCATCGCCGCGGAATACGCCGCGACCGTCATCGACGGCTACAACCGGGCCAGGGCAAAGGCGGCGGGGCTCAGCCTGCCTGGCGCGCGCGTCGTGCCCCGCTCCTGGCACAACCCGAATCTGGAAACCCGCTGGAACGTCATCTCCGGCCTGATCGCGGCCATGTCCATGATCCAGGTGCTGATGATCACGGCGTTGTCCGTCGCCAGGGAAAAGGAGCAGGGCACCTTCGAGCAGCTTCTGGTAACGCCGCTGGGGCCCGTGGCCATCATGCTGGGCAAGGCTCTGCCGTCCGTGGTCATCGGGCTGGCGCAGTCGGCGATGGTGTTGGCGGTGGCCCTGTTCTGGTTCAACATTCCCTTTTACGGATCCTATGGACTGTTTTTCGCGGGTCTGCTGCTCTTCAATTTCGCGGTGGTGGGCATCGGCCTTGCGGTATCCGCCCTGACGGCCACCATGCAGCAGGCCATGCTGTATGCCTTTTCCCTGATTATGCCCATGATGCTGCTGTCCGGCCTGATGACGCCCATCAGTTCCATGCCGCCGGCCATGGAGGTGGCGACCCGCATCAACCCGCCGCGGTACGGCATCGATCTGGTCCAGCGCGTGTATCTGGAAGGCGCGGGCTTCACCGAGGTGGTCCACGACGTCTGGCCGCTGGCGCTTATCAGCGTGGCGACCCTGAGTTTCGCCGCCTGGCTGTTCCGGCGTCATGTAAGTTAGAGAGTTTTTCCGCGTTGAAAACGCCGTACTCCGCCGGAATCGCACCCGGAAGGCTTCGCCTGCCGCCCGCCGGTTCCGTCCGGGAAGGAAACGCCATGAAATACGGTCTGGACGAGAAGCCCGCGATTGTTCCCCTGCTGCTCTACGGCCTGCAGTGGTGGGTTGTGTCCCTGCCTTCCGTGATCATCATGGGCATGGTGGTGGCGCGGTTGCAGTTTCCCGGCCTTGGCGGGCAGATCGGGTACATGCAGAAACTGTTCTGGCTGATGGGCGGCGTGACCGTGGTCCAGGTTTTTTACGGCCACCGTTTGCCCCTGGTGGTGGGGCCGGCCTCCACGCTGCTGGTGGGGCTGATGGTTTCCGTCTCGGCCGGGGTGAACGCCATGTATACGGCCATACTCGCGGGCGGGGCGCTGCTGGCCCTGGCGGCGACAGCGGGCCTGCTGTCCCGGCTGCGCTTTTTTTTCACCCCCCGCATCGTGGCGGTCATTCTGGCGCTGATCGCCTTCACCCTCAGCCCGACCATTCTGCGTTTGACGCTGGACGGGACGAAAAACGCCTCCTTCAATCTCTGCTTCGCTTTGGTCATGGTCTTCGCGCTGGTGCTCTGCAATGCCGCGTTGCCGGGCGTCTGGAAGTCCCTGACCGTGCTTTTCGGCATAAGCGGCGGGAGCGTGGCCTATTTTGGCGCCGTGGGCTTTCCTGTTCTGCCCGCTCTGCCCGCGGACGGCGGGGGAACCTTGCTGCTGGCTGCCTTCGAACTCCATCCCGGGGCTCTGCTGTCTTTCTTCTTCTGTTTTCTGGCCCTGGCCATCAACGAACTGGGGTCCATCGAAGCCGTGGGCCACATGCTGGGGGCGGAAGACATGGACGGCCGCATCCGGCGCGGGTCCGCGCTGCAGGGTTTGGGCAGCGTGGCGGCGGGGGCGCTGGGGGTTATCGGGCCGGTGGATTTTTCGCTCAGCGCGGGGCTGATCACGGCGACAGGCTGCGCCTCGCGCTACACTCTGGTTCCGGCGGGGGCCGCGCTGGCGCTTTGCGGGTTCTTTCCCCGGCTGATCCTGGTTTTGTCCTGCATCCCCGGTGTGGTCATGGGTTCGCTGATGCTGTATCTGATGGCCGCGCAGCTTGCCGGCGGTCTGGCGTTGCTGGTGCGGGACCGCGGAGTCACGGATTTTGCCGGGGGCATGGTCGTGGGGTTGCCGCTGATGATCGGACTGCTGGTTTCCTTCGCTCCGCCGATCGCGTTGCAGGGCATTCCGGAATTTTTGCGGCCGGTCGCGGGGAACGGCTTTGTCATGGGCACGGCTGCGGTGATCATTCTGGAGCACGTCGTGTTCCGGAAGAAAGAGGCGGAAGGGCGGGGCTGATCCCGGCGCCATGCCGTGCGCGTGGATCGGAAAAATGCGGCATGTGGCGAGAATTCCGAAGTTCTTCGCGCCAAATTTATAACGCGGAACACCCGCGGGCGAACAGCGCGGCGCGCTTTCCGGGCGGGCCGGTACGGTTTGTCCGCACCCGGAAAAAGCGTGTTTTGCTTTTTTTCAACCCCGGCGCAGGGAAAATTTCACAGGGAATTTGCCCAGTACGCCGGCCGGCAGCATGTGCTCACGGCAACCGCATACGTGATTTCCGCCCGGTGCCGCTTTGCCAAAAAAAGTTCAGCGTGCTATGGCATGGTCAGGGAAAAAACGCATGACGCATAAGGAGGGCTTATGTACACGCTAGCGACATTCGTCGGCAGTCTGCGCAAGGATTCGATCAACAGAAAACTGGCCCACGCCCTGGCCGTGATCGGCAAGGATCTGTTCCGGACCACCATCGTCGATCTGGCCGATGTTCCCATGTACAACCAGGATATGGAAAGCGCCATGCCCGGTCCCGTGGCGCGGATGAAGGAAACCATTGCCGCGTCCGACGCCGTGCTTTTCGTCACGCCGGAATATAACCGCAGCATGCCGGCCCTGTTGAAAAACGCCCTGGACTGGGGTTCGCGCCCTCCCGGCCACAACGCCTGGGCGGGCAAGCCGGCGGCTGTCGCGGGCATCACCCCCAGCGCCGCGGGCACGGCCGTGGTCCAGTCGCACCTGCGCAGCATCCTGCCCGTGCTGAACATGCGCGTGATCAGCCAGCCGGAAGTGTACCTGACGGACAAAGGCGACTTTTTCGATGCCTCCGGCGCGGTGGCGAATGAGGAATCGCGCAAGTTTCTCCTCGGCTTTCTGACCCATTTTTCGGGCTGGGTGGCAAAACAGAAAAAATAATCGGCTTGGTGCGAAAAAAAAGCTTGCAACCGCAAAAAAAAAGGTGTAGGAATCGTCCCTAACGTACGTAATGGTTTCGCATATGGGTGCGGGAGCATCATGTGCGAAACTTTTTTGTTTGTGAGGGTTGTTTGTGAGTAAGTCTATTTATGTGGGCAACCTGCCCTGGTCGGCGACGGAAGAAGAAGTGCGCGGTCTGTTTTCGGCGTATGGCGCCGTCAGCTCCGTCCATCTGGTGAGCGACCGGGAAACGGGCCGCGCCCGTGGGTTCGGTTTTGTGGAAATGGCTGACGCCGACGCGGCGGCGGCCATTCAGGCGCTTGACGGTTCCAGCATGGGCGGCCGCGCCCTGCGGGTGAACGAAGCCCAGCCCAAAGCCCCCCGGCAGCCCCGCTATTAGCTGCTTGCGCTGACGCGCGAGGCCCCGGCACGCGCGCGCGTGCCGGGGCTTTTTTGTCTCTGACCGCCGGTTTGCCGGAGCTTTTTCCCGTGAAAACGCCCGGGGAAAAAGAATGCCTTCCGAATCGGCAAGCGGAAAACGCAACGACCCTCTGCCCCAGGAGTTTTGACCATGCAGCGAAACGATATCCGGGTTATTGCCGCCGTCTGCGGGGTTCTGGCTGTGTGCGCTCTTGTCCCGAATTTTCTGGACCGTTTTATCGCCGTCACCAATGCCGCGCCGTATACGATGAGCTTTCTGAAGTTTGCCGTGCTCGCCACCTTCGGCGAATGCATCGGGCTGCGCATAACCGGCGGGGTTTATAACAGGCCGGGTTTCGGCATTCTGCCCAAAGCTGTGGTATGGGGTTTTCTGGGGGTGGGCATCAAGGCGGCGTTCACTATTTTCGCCACCGGCGCGCCCAATGTGCTGGCCGAACTGGGCCTGCCCGTTTCCGCGGCCACGCTGAAGACGGGAGATTTTTTTCTGCGCTTTGTGACCGCGCTTTTCGTGAGCGTGAGCATCAACAGCATTTTCGCTCCCGTGTTCATGACCCTGCACAAGATTACCGACATCCATATCGCCAACACCGGCGGCACCCTGGCCGGCCTGCTGCGGCCCATGGAAATCGGCCGCATTCTGGGAGGGCTCAACTGGAACGCGCTGTGGGGGTTTGTGTTCAAAAAAACAATTCCGCTGTTCTGGTACCCGGCGCATACCATAACTTTTCTGCTGCCCCCGCATTTTCAGGTGGTGTTCGCCGCGTTGTTGGGCGTGATTCTGGGCGTGTTTCTGGCCATAGCCGGAACGCGCGCCGTCAAAGCCTGACCCTGTCCGGACGCGAACCTTCACGGGCGCAATCTGACCTCCGGGTCCCGGACGGCGGCAAGAGCCGCCTCAGTTCCCGGCCGCGCCGGTCCTGGCCTTTCAAAATTCCATTGACCGGAGTATAACGGGCGCATGGATACCCATTCCGTATGGCTGGCGTTCAGCCTGACACTGCTGGCCGGTCTTTCCACAGGGATCGGGGCGGCTGTCGCGCTGATCGCAAAAACGGCCAACACACGCTTTCTTTCCCTTGCTCTGGGATTTTCCGCCGGAGTGATGCTGTATGTTTCCTTTGTGGAGATCATCGTCAAGGCCCGCGTCGCCCTGATCGGACATTGGGGGGTCGTGTTCGGGTCATGGATGACCGTGACGGGATTTTTTGGCGGCATCGCCTGCATCGCCCTGATCGACAAGCTGGTGCCCGAGCAGGCCAACCCGCACGAAGCGCCGTCGCAAAGCACGCTGGACGCGGCCCACGCCCTGGCGGCCAGGCAGCCCGACCGGGCGAAGCTGGGCCGCACCGGGGTGTTCACGGCCATCGCCATCGCCATCCACAACTTTCCGGAAGGACTGGCGACCTTTACCGCGGCGCTGACGGATCCGGCGCTCGGGGTGGCCATCGCGGCTGCTATCGCCATCCACAACATCCCCGAAGGCATCGCCGTGGCCGTGCCGATTTTTTACGCCACCGGCAGCCGGAAAAAGGCCTTCAGCAATTCCTTCCTGTCGGGGCTTGCCGAACCCGTGGGCGCTCTTGTAGGGTACCTGATTCTGATGCCGTTTTTTTCTCCGGCGGTCTTCGGGATGCTGTTCGCTGCCGTGGCGGGGATCATGGTGTTCATCTCGCTGGATGAGCTTTTGCCCGCGGCCGAGGAATACGGCGAGCACCACCTGTGTGTTTACGGTCTGGTTGCGGGCATGGCCCTGATGGCGGTATCGCTGCTGCTGTTTTTGTGAGCGAGGTCGGACGTGCGGATTATCGTGGGCATCACCGGGGCCAGCGGGGCCGTATACGGCCTTTCCGTGCTGCGGACCCTGCACGGGCTGGGGCATGAGACGCACTGCGTGGTCAGCGATCACGGCCGGCAGGTTCTGGCGCATGAATGCGGCGCGGGGGAGGCGGATATCCGGCCCTTCGCCTCGGCGCTGTATCCGGCGGCGGATATGGCCGCGCCCGTCGCCAGCGGCTCGTTCCGGGCGGACGCCATGGTTGTGGTCCCCTGCAGCATGCGCACCCTGGCCGCCATCGCGTGCGGCCTGGCCGGCAATCTGCTGTGCCGCGCGGCGGACGTGATGCTCAAGGAACGGAAGAATCTGGTGCTGGCCGTGAGGGAAACCCCGCTCAGTGCCGTGCATCTGGAGAACATGCTGAAGCTGGCCCGTCTGGGCGTGGGCATCGTGCCCGCCTGTCCCGGTTTTTATCACCGGCCGGCGAGCATAGACGACCTTGTGGCCATGATGACCGGCCGCATTCTGGACAGCCTGGGCGTGAACAACGACTGTTTCGACCGCTGGGGCGTTGACGCCGCCGGAAAGGCCGGATGAGGAGAGCGCATGCGCATTTATATCGCCGCTTCGTGGAAACACCAGCACGCTGTGGAAATGCTGACGGAACGGCTGGAGGGCATGGGATACGAGGTTCTGTCCTGGCTGCGTGAAGGCCGTCCGGAAGAGGCGTTTCTCTCCCGGCTGGAACTGACCTCCTTCATCAATTCCGACGAGGGGCGGCGCATTTTTCGTTTTTGCGTGGACTCGGCCACGCGGGCCGACATGGTCATCTATCTGGGACCGTCCGGTTGCGACGCCTGGGCGGAAGTGGGCGCGGCGTCCGGATCCGGGGTTCCCGTGCTGGGGCTTCTGGCGAAAGCCGAGGATGTGGGTCTGATGCGGCACATGGTGCGCGACTGGTTCAGTTCGGTGAGCGGCTTGCTGGACGCGGTGGCGCGGCATGCGGCGGCAAAGGGCTGAACGCCCGCGAAATTCGGAGGACGCCGCTCGTCGCGCCGTTCAGCGGCGCGGGTAAAAATTGACCGGTGTCGTTTTTCCGAATCTGCGTTGCCGATGCCCCGGCGCTACCGCGCGCCCCTGCTCCGTCCGGGGGCGGTCCTTCCGGCCGGGGCCGTGCCGTTGGCCGGCCGTGTGGCGTTGTCCTGTCTGAGAGCAACGCCCGCTTTTTTTGTCGGCATGACGGCTTTGGCCGGTATGGCTACGGCTTTTGCCGTTTCGGCCGCGGTTGCCGGCCGGGGAGGCCGCGCGCGTTTCGGCGTTTCCGCCGGTGGGGGCGCCGGAGGCAGCGGCCCGCCCAAAGTCTGCTGAAAAAATGTGATGAGAAAACTGTTGCGCTGCGCCCGCGCTTCGCTGTCCCTCTGTCCTCTGCCGCCGCACAGGGCGGGAACATTTTCCGCATGGGCCGGGGGGCAGGGCGCTTGCGCCGCGTAATGACCGATTTTTTTCAGCGTAAGCACAGACGGGCGCGTCGGCAGAAAACGCAACAGGCGTTTCTCATTTTCCTGCGCAGGGTATATTTCGTCGTTCGCGGCGTCCAGAACGGCTGCCGGCGTCGTGACGCCGCGCAGGGCGGCTTCGGGGAACAGGCCGATAAGCCCCGGCGTCATCAGGCCCAGGGCCTTGATGGACCTGCGGGCGGCAGGGCGCCGCGCCACTGCCGGGCCGGGATGAATCCGCACCGGCGCGGGAATGGGCGAGGTCATCTTGGTTTCTTCGTCTTCATCGCTGCCCGCGGCGGCTTCGCCGTTGGCATGCTCCTCCGCCGGTTCTTCCGGGGCGGCAAGGACATCCAGTTCCGGCGTGAACGCCGCCGGCCCCCACGCGTTCAGAATGGACGTGTAGTCGCTCATCATGGCCGCATGGTGCGCAAGCGCCCAGTTCGTGCACAGAAAATCGCTGCTGTTTTCCGGTGGACAATAGGCGGGCAGCAGGGACAAATCCGGCGCCGCGCCCGCCAGTTGCAGGACCGTGGCCGCGCCGGATCCCACGCCCAGAAGGCCGATGCGGCTTTCGTCGGCCAGCGGCGCAAGTTCCGGAGAACCGAGCACCGCTTCCAGCGCCTGCAAAAGGTTGCGGGGCCGTTCCATGAACAGGCGGGCGCGGTACATTTCGCTTACATCCTCGGCGTTGTCGCCTGGGTGCGTCGGCGCGATCACGATGAAAGCCTGGCGGGCGAGAGCGGCGGCCAAGTCGTGCACGGACAGGCGCGAGCCTCCGGAACCGTGCGAAATGAGGATGACGGGGTACTGGCCGGGAATCTCCCTGCCGTTTTTGGCGACGCTGATGGACCAGCCGTCAATGCGCAGGTCTTTGGGCGGGCGCAGGCTGGGATACCAGACGGCCACATCCATGCGGGTCTGCGTTGCGGGGTTCCATATGCCGATGGTACGGAACCCCGGCTGAAACTGCTGGGGCCGGGCGCCCCGGGCTTTCCCCTCGCCGGAAAGGGCCAGCGTCCAGGCAAGGGCGGCAAGGCAGACGAAAAGGCAAAGGCGCCCCGCAATCTTCATTGAGCCGGCTCTTTGTTCCAGAACGGCAACTGCGGCTTGAAAGCGTCCAGCGCGCCCAGGGGCACGCTCACCTGCAGATAGCCGGCACTGTACGGAGCGGCCTGGTACGGAGGAAAGTAGATGGTCAGGCCCTCGGGCGACACCGCGAACAGGTCGAAATTCGCGATTTCCGGGGCTGTTCCGGCTTTGATCATGCCCGGCACGGCCTTGTCGCCGAGCTGCTCGGCCAGCGCTCTGGAGCAAAACTCCGAAAGCGCGGCGAGCAGACCTTCCCGGCGCATGAACAGATCGTCATAGGTCAGGCGGCGGCCGTCCCGGCGGTTGTAAACAAAGGTGGCTAGGCCCGGTTCCGGATGGGCGCCGCCCGTGGACGCGCTGATGGTGAAAATGACCGAAAGCACCCGGGGGGATGCGACAAGGGTGGTGTACGTGATGGTCAGTTCATAGGGCAGAGGGGAATGGACGGGTATCTGCTGCACCGCCGTAATGAAGGCCGTGGCCTGATCCCGCGCCCATATGGCCAGTTCTTCGTCCGCCACGGCGTTGCCCGTGGCCGGATAGGAGATGTTGACCCTGTACCGGTCGCTGCGCTGGATGATGGTGAAGACGTCGATTTTTTTTTCTTCTATGGTTGACGAGCGCAGCATCACGGCATGCGCGGGAACAGCGGCAAAACAGGCAGCCAGAACGGCAAGGGCCAGACAGGCGGTGCGGGCGGTCATGGCCCTTCCTTATCACGGACTGTTCCGGCTGTCGTCAGTTTTTGCGTCAGCCAGGACAGGACGTTTTGCAGATCGGCGACCGCGATGGGTTTTGCGATGTATTCGTCGAACCCGGCCGTCAGAAAGCGCTCGCGGTCCCCGGCCATGGCGTGCGCGGTCAGGGCGATGACGGGGATGGCGCGGTTTTTGTGCATGGCCCGTGAGGTTTTGTCCGCGTTGATGCGCCAGAGCAGTTCCGTGCCGCTCATGACCGGCATCTGGATATCGGTGAGCAGGCAGTCGAAATCATCTTCGTTCAGGGCCTGCAGGGCCATATGCCCATTTTCCACGCAGGCCACCTCGTGCCCCAGGCGGGTGAGCATGCCCCGGATGGTGATCTGGTTCACCAGATCGTCTTCGGCCACCAGGATGCGCAGCGCGCGCGACGGCGAAAGCGGCATGGCGGCGTCTTCGGCTTTCAGAGCCGCCTGCGCGGGCGCGGGCTCAAAAGGCAGAGACAGATGCATTCTTGTTCCTCTGCCGGGTTCGCTTTCCACGCACAAGCTGCCGCCGAGCAGGACAAGAAGGCGGTGCACGATGGCCAGCCCCAGCCCTGTGCCGGAATAAACCCGCGTGTGGGAGCCGTCAAGCTGGGTGAAAGCCTGGAAAATGTGCTCCAGCTTGTCTTCCGGAATGCCGATGCCGGTGTCTTCCACTGTGATATAGGCCACAGCCTTGCCCGCGCCGGCGCGGGGCAGCATGGATCCGCGCACGTGGACCCGCCCCTGTTCCGTGAATTTGACGGCGTTGCCCAGCAGGTTGAAAATGATCTGCCTGACCCTGGCGTCGTCGCCCATAAGCATGGGCGGCACGGAAAGATCGGTATACAGCGTCAGGTCGAGCTTTTTCCGCCTCGCGTCGTGGGCAAAGGTGTCCACGGCCGCGCGCAGGGTCGCTTCCAGCGAAAAGGGCTGCCGCCGCAGTTCCATTTTGCCCGCTTCCACCCTGGAAAAATCCAGGATGTCGGAAATGATGCGCAGCAGGCTTTTGCTGGAAAAATCCGCTGTCTCCACCCATTCGCGCTGCTCGCGCGTCAGGCCCGACATCTGCAGAAGCTGCAGCATGCCCAGCACGCCGTTGAGCGGGGTGCGCAATTCATGGCTGACGTTGGCCAGAAATTCGTTTTTGACGCTGTTGGCCAGTTCGGCTTCCTCTTTGGCGCGGGTCAGGGAAATCAAAGTCCAGCGGCGGCGCAGGATCTGCCACATGCCGCCGATGAACAGCTCCGTCTGGCGCAGGTCGTCTTCTCCATACGGGACGCCCTTGTCCGAAACAGCGGCGATGCAGACGATTTTTTCCTTTTCCGCAAGCGAAACCAGCAAACAGCGTTGGGGGTGGCCTTCGAACGCCATCTGCGGCGGAAACAAAGACAGATCGTTATATATGCCCGGCGGATACTGCCCGGTGTACACACCTTCCAGAACGCGGCGGCTGAGCGTTCTGCGGCGGTTTTCCTCCTCGGGGTTCATCGTCGCGGCGCCTATCCAGAAATGCCGGGGCATGTCCAGGCCCTGGCCGGGGGCCAGCAGCAGGGCGCCCGCCCGGCTGCCGGTGAGCTGCACGGCTTTGTCCAGCGCGAACAGGGCCACTTCGTCTTCCGGCGTTTCATCGTTCAACTGCGATATGGCGTACAGGGCGGTCAGGCGGGCGTCATTCAGCCGGATCCGCTCGGAACTGGCCTGCGCCTCCGTAATATCCTTGACGATGCAGGCGATGCGGCCTTCTTCCGGGGCATAGGCGGAAATTTCAAAATGCCGGCCGGACGCGAAGTCATGGACGCGGGCGACGGCGCTTTCCCCGCTGTCGCGAACGTGCAGAAACAGCCGCCTCCAGTCGGGGGCGGAAGCGCCCATCAGTTCGGAAAGGGTGCGGCCCTGGCCGTGGCTGGAAGAGAGGGAATGCATGCGGGCAAAGCCCAGGTTCATGAGCAGAAGGACAAAATCCTCTTCTCGCCGGGGCGTCACGGGAAGAAGCTCGAACAGGGCGAAGCCGTCGGCCATGCTGGAAAAAAGCGCGCGGTAGCTTTGTTCGATGCGCTGCATGAACGAGATGTCGCGCACGGAGGCCACAATGGAGATAATCTCTCCGCTCCGGTCGAACTCCGGCCAGACGCGGGCCTCGGCCGTTATATCCAGCCCCTTGGACGAGACGAAGTGCAGGTTCGCCTGCACGGCCAGGCGCAGGTCCACGGCGCGGGAGATGTTTCTTTGCAGAAAGGCGCTGAACTCGGCGTTATAGGGCAGTTCATCGATGGTTTTGCCCAGGGAATCCTGTTCCGTGGCGACGGAATACTCTTTGATGTTGGGACTGACGTAGATGAGGCGCCTCTGGGCGTCAAAGCGGAAAATAACGTCGGGGCTGTTTTCCACCAAAGAACGGAACCAGTGTTCGCCCAGGCGCGCGTCCCCCCCGGCCGGCGCGCACGGACACGGAGGCGCCGCGCCGGATGCGGGCGCGTCCGGCAAAGGATCCGGAAACAGGGAGGGCGTTTTCGCGGTCATGGTGGAATGCTTATAGCCCCGGCGGGGCCTTTTTCGCAAGGCGGTCAAGGTGGCGGCAAATACCCATGAACAGGTCGAATTCGTGACGCCGGACCCCGGCGCGGCGGAAAAAACGGCGCAAGGGCTGCATGAACCATTCGGGGTTGTCGGCCGGCAAAAATTCGGCGGCCGTCAGGGTGCGCCGCAGCGAGGCGAAAAGCAGTTCCTGCTCTTCTATCGTGGCCGGCCGGGACGTTTTGCGGTTTTTCGGCCGGCGGTCCGGGTGGTAGGCGTGCTGCAACTGCGCGGTGAACCACTCGTACGACAGGATCAACACGGCCTGGGCCAGATTCAGAGAAGAGCAGCCCGGGGTGGTGGGTATGGTCACCAGATGCGTGCAGACGTCGATTTCGCTGTTTTCCAGGCCCCTGTCTTCCGGTCCGAACAGCAGGGCGGCCCTGCCCCCGGCCCGCGCGACGGCGCACAATTCCGCGGCGGCCCTGGGCGGGGGCATGATCCCCTGCCGCCAACCGCCGGTGCGGGCCGTGGTTCCGAACGCATGGGTGCAGCCGGCCAGGGCGTTCGCCAGGGAGGGCGCGACGCGCAGCTTTTGCAGGACGGCCAGCCCCTGCCCTGTGGCCAGGGGAGCGGCTTTTTCCATATCCCAGCGTTCGGGATCCACCAGAATCAGGTCGGAAATCCCCATGTTGGCGCAGGCGCGCGCGGCCATGCCGATGTTTTCGGGAAAACGCGGCCGCACCAGGATCACAACGGGGGCGGAAAGCACAGGGGGCGTATCGTTCGGCATGGGCGTAATCACTCTGGGGTCAAGGGGACCGGACTCTCCGCGGGGTGCGGGGCGGACCCCTGTTCTTGAAAGACGGTTCCGGCACGGTCAGTCATGCCCATGGCCGTCCGGCTGAAAATGGTTTCCCTCAACGCGTTGGGTGAGATTTTTCAGCAAAAGGCTCTGATCCGGCGGTTCTTTAATGCGTCATGCCTTCAGCCGGGCCAGACGCGGGGGGCCGCATAGGCCACCATGGCGAAACCCAGGGCCGCCTTGACCATGGTGCCCCCGAAACGGCCCAGCATGGTGCCCCAGGCCGCGGCAAGAGCGTCTTCATTGCTTTGCCCGCGCAGAAGCTCCACCGCCAGCGAACCCAGAAAAGCCCCGGCCAGGGCGCCGAAAAACGCGCCGACGCCAAAAAAGAAAGGCGCGCCGACAATGGCGCCGGCAAACGCGCCGATCATGCCGCCGAACGTGCCTTTGCCGGACCCGCCGTATTTTTTGCCCCAGATGTGGAGCATGGCGAATTCCGCGATTTCACCGGCCAGGGCCAGGGCGCCCAGAACGGCGAACGAACCGGGGGAAAGGCCGCTGTCCGGGGCGGCAAGGGCCCAGATGGCGGCCAGGCCCAGAATCAGCCAGTTGGCGGGCAGACCGAACAGATGCAGAGCCAGGGAAAGAACCATCAGCGCGATGCAGACGGCGGCAAGGGGTGCGAGCATAGGCCGTGGAATACGGGGCGGCAGCGCCGCCCCGTATGGGTTGAAGGTTCCGTGGGGTTATATTTTTCCGGAACAGCCCAGCACGTTTCTGATCTTGTGCTGCACCATTTTCTTGACGGCTTCGCGGGCCGGCTTCAGATAGCTGCGGGGATCGAATTCTTCCGGGTGTTCCGCGAAATACTGGCGGATGGAAGCGGTCATGGCCAGGCGGATGTCCGTGTCGATGTTGATCTTGCACACGCTCATGCCGGCGGCCTTGCGCAGCAGGTCTTCGGGAACGCCTTTGGCGCCCTTGACCTTGGCCCCGTACTTGTTGGCCATCTCCACAAAGTCCTGCGGCACGCTGGATGCGCCGTGCAGCACGATGGGGTAGCCCGGCAGCATCTTGCCGATTTTTTCCAGGCGCGGGAAATCCAGTTTGGCGTCGCCGGCGAATTTGTACGCGCCGTGGCTGGTGCCGATGGCGATGGCCAGCGAATCGCAACCGGTGCGTTGCACGAATTCCACGGCCTGATCCGGATCGGTGTACACGGAATGTTCGGAAGACACGTCGTCTTCCACCCCGGCCAGACGTCCCAGTTCGCCTTCAACCCAGATGCCGCGGTCGTGGGCGTATTCCACGACCTGTTTGGTGACTTTGATGTTTTCCTCAAAAGGCAGGTGGGATCCGTCGATCATCACCGAAGTGAAGCCGCCGTCAATGCAGGCCTTGCACAGATCGAAATCCGGACCGTGGTCCAGATGCAGCACCACGGGCAGGTCGCTTTCCAGCAGCGCGGCTTCGATCAGTTTGACGATGTAGTTCTGCCCCGCGTATTTGCGGGCTCCGGCGGAAACTTGCAGGATCAGGGGGGCTTTTTCCTCGGCCCCGGCCATCATGATGCCCTGGATGATTTCCATGTTATTGACGTTGAAGGCCCCAATGGCATAGCCTTCCTCGAACGCCCGCGCGAACATGTCCTTGGGTCCGGTAAGGGGCATGGCGACTCTCCTTGTCTCTATTGTCAGAAAACCCTTCCGAGACCGCCGGCCTGTCGCGGCAAGGCGCGCAGCCGACGGATTTTCCTGCCGATGTCCCAAGACTATCCCATATGCCGTAAAAAATCAAAGCGGATATGGCGGATAGTCGACGACAAGGCTGTGGTTTCGCGCCGGCCCGGCGACCGCGCGGGAGCGGCGCGCCATCGTGCGCCGGCATGCTTCGCGGCAACGCCGCCGCACCACCGTGCCGCGCGGTTGCTGGGAGATTTTTTACCGGACGATCGGGCATGGTTTTTGCACTTTTTGAAAAACAGTGGCACTGTGTCAAAATTTCCCGGCGCGTCCGGCGTGCCGGGGATGTTCCCGGAGGAGTCATGCAGAGTTTTTCCCGCGCCGCGCCGCCCCTGTTGCTGGCCGGTTGCATCTGCCTCGTGCTGGTTCTGCCCGGTTGCGCCGGCAGCCGGTACGCGTCGGTCAAGCCTTCGCCCGGATCCTCGCCGGCGGCGGCGTACAGCGGCTTCGTGAGGGCCGACGTGGAGGCGGCGTACGGCGCCTGCCTTGCCCGGTGCAACGAGCAAGGGGCGCTGGCCGCCGTTACTCGCGAAGGCTGCTTCAAGGGCTGTGCGGAAGCGCGCCGCCGGGCGGAATTGCGCGACCGGGATTTTGCTTCCCGCCAGGAATGCGCCGATGCCATGCGCGAAGTGGAACTGAATCGCGACCTGTATATCGACGATCACAAACTCTGGTGTGACGGACAGTGGGAGCATCTGCACAAACGCAAAGGCTGCTATGACGCGGTGACCACGTTTTACACCAATTTGACGGAAGCGTCCGTGTGCGGCGGACAAAGCAGCCAGACCCGAGGGTATGGCCAGGCCGCCGGCGCGAGCGCGACCCCGCTGGCCCCGGCCGGAACCGGACCGGCACCGGCCGCGTCCGTTCCCGCTCCGGTTCCGGTCTACGGCGGCGCGCAGCCCGCGCCCGCTCCGGCATATGCCGGACCCGCCGCGACGCCCTATCTGCAGGATACTCCGAAATACCAGACAGGCCGGCGGTCCGCGAAATCCTCCCGGATCACCTCCGCGCCCAAAGCCGCTCCGGCCAAACCGGCTGTTGCCAAACCGGCGCCCGCCAAAACCGGAAAGGCCGGAAAAAGCGCCGCGGCAAAATCTGCCGCGCCGGCAGGGCCCGTGGAAAAGGACAGGCCCGCGCCTGCCGCGCCGGACCTCGTCCGGAGCGAACCCGCCGCTCCTGCCGCGCCGCAGGCCGCCCCGGCTGCGCCGTCTTCCGCCGTCTCGCCGCCGCCAGCGGCTCAGGCCGCTCCAAGCGCGCCGGTTGCTCCGGCCACGCCGGTTGCTCCGGTTACCTCGAGCAAACCGGCCTCTCCGGCCGCCTCGTCCACGCCGCCGCAGATGACGGACGGCCCGACGCTCCGGGTACCGAAAGAGGACAGAATTCTCGACGCGCCGGACACGCCACCCAAGCCGGCCACGGAAACCGACCCGGCCGAACCTCCGGCCGGGGTCATCCCGCCGGTGCCGTCCATGCTGCAACAGCCGTACATCCCGCCGGCGATCATCACGCCGCAGGTAGAACCCGAACCGGGCAAATAGCACGGGCTTCCGCCGCAATGACCACAGGCCGCATGCGCAACGCACGCGGCCTGTGGTCGGTTTCTTACATAATTTACCGTATTTCCTGTTGAAAGCGATACAGTGGCATTTTGACGTTTTGCTCTATATTTTAAAATACCGCGATATTTTCAGGGGCGACTAACCAGGTATAGCATATAGGATAGTTTCTTGTAGTGACGGGCGATAATGTCCCAGATAAAATTTGTAATTAAGATTTAATTTGTCTATTAAAAGTGGCAATGCAAACATGTCATTATATTTATGGTAAATGGAGATTAAAAGTTTTGGCTTGTATTTTACAATAGTTTTTATTCCACCAAGTAATACTTTTTCTTCGGAACCCTCGACATCAAGTTTAATCATATCGATTTTTCTGATATTGTATTGCGACACAAATGTGTCTATAGTCGTCATGTCACACATAATGCAATTCTCATTCGCAGTATCATCCGTAACGTGTGAACCTGCGCCTGCTGATACGATTGGAATTTGCTCGCATTTATTCCACATTCCATACGGAAGCATCGTCAAATTTTTAATGCTCTTTGCCTGCTCAAACGCCTGGATAAAGCAAACAGGTTCAGGTTCAAATGAAAAGATGTGCCCTTGATCGCCAACAAATTTTGAAAATTTTCTTTCGACAGCGATATTTCCCGATACTCCACCATCTAGTGTCGCGTTCACGAAATAGCTGTAGCTATTTTGTGAAAGATCGTT
>JAVBOK010000073.1:0-45415 GCA_031550605.1 Desulfovibrionaceae bacterium
GTGGCGGTGGGCAGGGCTTTCGGCGGCCGGGGCTGGGATGCCGCTGCGTTGCGTTCCGCCGCCGCGTTCGTGGCTTCCTTTTCGCCAAAAGCCGCGCGCCATGCCGGGGAAACCGGGGAGAGCGTCAACGTGCGGGCGCACAGCGGGCCGAAAGGGCTGGACAGCCCCGGCAGCGTGGTCGCCGTCCGCCCGGACCGGGTGACGCCGCACGCATGGCGTGAATACGCCTGGGACCGGGCCAAGGAAGAGATACGCGCCGCCGCGCGGGAACGCGCCCTGGCGGCGGATTCCGAAAGCCGGGACCGCCGGGTCGCCGCCGGAGAATGAGGGGCGGCAGGACATGAGGCGCCGCACTGCCCGAGCGCGCGGGCGATTTTGAAAAGCTCCTTACAACCCGGCCACGGAGAGGAAAATATTTCTGGCCCGTTTTTTGCTTATTTTCCGGAACAGTGCTACAAAATGACAGCCCGGAACAAGGACGTCCGCCCCTATGCCGCAGTTAGCAACCCTGCTCGGCCAGATGAAGGATCCTCTCGACGTGCGCATGCGCGCCGAGGGGTACGCCGTATGGGCGTTCTGGCCGGGGGAGACGAATCCCGTGGTGCTGCAGACGCTGCAGGATTACGGCGGGCTGCATATGGGCGCCGAAGGCGACCAGGCGCTGCTGTTCTTTTTTTCTTCCGACGTGTTTCTGGCCACGGCCCGGCTTGAAACCTGGGCGCGTTTCAACAGCCTTTCCGTCAGCCTGATCATCATGCCGGCCCGGCTCAGCATGGGCGACGCCCGCGTGCTGAACCTGAATCTCGCGTCCGATCTGCGCGGGCTGCACCTGGACAGCCCGCAATCGTTCCAGGTCTGGGTCCATCCGGACTGTCTTGCCGTTGCGGGGGCCGTTCCCGGCCTCAAATGCGAGGAGGCCGAGGTTCCTTCCGGCCTGAACGCCGCCTGGCGGCGGATGAGCGTTGACCCGCGCCTGCCGTACCAGACGAGCCTGGGCGGCTACGCCATTGTGCGCCCGCTGGGCAATCCCCTGGACAAAACGTTCCAGACGGGCTGGCGGGGGATGTTCGACGAGGTGGAAAAAATCCTGCAGCGGCACAAGTTCCGCTATACGGTGCATGATTTTTTCCTGATGTTTCCGCTGGAAAACCTGCGCCTGATGAAAGCCTGGGTGCGCGACTACTTGGCGCTGATAGCCTCGCTCAAAAGCGCGGCTTCCGAAAATTACTGGCCCTGCGCGCTGGTTCTGGTGGACAGAAAGAACCTGGGCTTCAACAACGAACTGCCGAAAAAAATCCACCTGGACTGGGACCAGCTGGCCGCGGACCACCCGCATATGAGCTTTCGCAACGCGTTGCTCATGGGGCCGGAATTCGCCCCTCACGAAGTGCGTTTCGCCACGGGGCAGGGTCCCGACGACTGGTGCAACGTCAGCCTGCCGGAATCGGACCAGGCCGGCGCTTCCTCCATCCCGCTGCTGGCCCCGGCCAGCCTTGTGCTGGGGCAGCACCCGACCTGCTTTTATTGCGGGCAGCGCAGCCATGCGCTGACCGATTGCCCCACCCGGCGTTTCGCCGGGCGGGACAGGGATGTCTGGCGCCGTGTCGCCGGGCTTGATTTCGCCGCCATGCGGGACGGCGTGCGCCAGTTGGACGAGGACGTGACGGCGGGCGGGCTGGAACGCGTGCCCGACATCGCGCAGCAGGACAGCGTGGCCGCCGTCATGGCCCGGGCCATTTACGACATTACGCAGTTCCTGCAGTTGCGCAGCGTGTCGCGGGTCTGGCGGGCGAAAGGCAAGCTGCCG
The DNA here is from genome assembly GCA_031550605.1 of Desulfovibrionaceae bacterium. Taxonomy (GTDB): domain Bacteria; phylum Desulfobacterota; class Desulfovibrionia; order Desulfovibrionales; family Desulfovibrionaceae; genus FLUQ01. Next base: position 1,808 of record JAVBOK010000073.1, read on the forward strand.
CCCCTCGGCGAGGACCTGGCCCCGGAAGACAACAACCCCATCTGGGACATCGCGGCGAATTTCGCCGACGCGGAGAAGCCGGGGCTGGAAAAATCGCTGCAGGCTCTGGCCCTGCGTTTTCCTCGGGATTACCGGGTGCGCACCATTCAGGGTTTCACCGCTCTGGAAAAAGGGGACCCCAACAAAGCCGCCGCCTTCTGGAAAGAAGCGGAAAGTATGGCCCCCGCCGGTTTCGCCCAGGCCTGGCATCTTGCGCTGCAGGCCAGAATCCTTGAATGTTCGGGACGGCTCGGCCAGGCCATTCTGGTCTATGAACAGGCCCTGCGCGTCTGTCCCCAGTGGATCGCCCCCCAGTATCGCAAGATCGTCTGCCAGGTGAAAACCGGATTCGCGGACAAGGCGCTTTCCCATCTGTCCGCCCTGCTGGAGCAGGACGCCAACTATTTCAACATGGCCATCCTCGACCCGGAGATGGAACGGGGGCAGATCCAGGTCCTGACCGGCCTCGGGATTCTGTGGGGCACGACGGAAGCCAGGATGCAGGATGAAGCTGCCATGCTGGCCCATCTGCGGGCGGAACTGGGGAACTGGCTTACCCCGGACCACGCATTCGCCGCCCAGGCGGAAGAGCGCATCCGCAAATTGCAGGACATGGCGCGGTATCACAACTACGTGCCCTACGTGGCCGCCATTCAGGGGCGCCTGAGCCTGGAACGGGACATGCAGCAGCTCATCACCCGCGAAACCCGCGATTTCCGCAGCCGCTTCAAGGGCTATTTGGAAAAGCTGGCCGCCATCCGCGACGAAGCGGCTTGGTTCCCCTTTCCCCGGATCATGGTGGAATTCAACAAGAATTACAATCAGTGCGCCGCCAGTCTGAACTGGGCCATGCAGACGAACCTGGGCATGGCCGATTCGTTCCGCCGCGCCCAATCCATCTCGGTGGCGGAAGAAGAACGCATCGCCAAGCTGGAGCGCCGTCTGAAGATGCTGCGGCTGATCCGCGACGCCACTCTGTTCGGTCTGACCTTTTTGCGCACCTTCTTCTGGCTGGAGGTGATCGGCCTGTTGCTGGTGCTGGTGGTGCTGCCGCTCCTTCTGTTCTACGCCCAGAAAACAGGAACGTCCTGGGCCGTGGGCGCGATGATCGGGCAGCAGTGGCAGATACAAAAGGCCGCCACTTTCCTGATCAGCTTCGTGGCCCTTGCCCTGGCCCTGTTGCGCACGGTGCTGCGTTTTGAAAAAATCAGGGACGCCCTTCTGGAAAAAGCCCGCGCCGCCGAACGGGACCGGGCCGCCCAACGCGCCGCCCGGCGGCAGAAAAGAAACTGAACGGGCGTTGCCGAAGCCGGTTCGAGCAAGCAAGGCCCGCCTCGCGTTCCGGCGGGGCCTTGATCCCTGCGTTCCCATAAAAAATATGGCCGTTCCGTTCCTTTCAAATTTGCTCGCTGCCGTATTGCCAGACGCGCCGGATACCGGTAGGGTATGGGCGGTTTTTCACCCGCCGGCGCGAGCCTGTCGCTCGCCGCGATCGGGGCGCGAGCGTTTGCGGGCCTGACCCGTTACAGACAGCGAGGCAAGCATGAATCCGATACTTGGCTGCATCGGCGACGACTTCACCGGCAGTACCGACCTTGCCAACACCCTGGTGCGCCAGGGCATGCGGGTCATCCAACTGTGCGGGGTCCCGCCGGCCGGCTTTGCCGTGCCCGAAGCGGACGCCCTGGTGGTTTCCCTCAAATGCCGCTCCATTGATCCGGCGGATGCCGTGGCCCAGTGCCGGTCCGCCCTGGCGTATCTGCGCGGGGCCGGGTGCCGCCAGTTTTTCTGGAAATACTGCTCCACCTTCGATTCCACGGCCAAAGGCAACATCGGCCCCGTGGCCAAAGCGCTGCTGGACGACCTGGGCGGCGAAACCGCCATCGTCTGCCCGGCCTTTCCGGAAAACAAGCGCAGCATCTATATGGGCAATCTGTTTGTGGGCGAGGTGCCGCTGGATGAAAGCCCCATGCGTGACCACCCGGTGACCCCCATGCGCGACGCGAACCTGCAGCGCCTGCTCGCCCCCCAGGTGGGGGAAAGCGTGGGGCTGGTGCCCTGGCCCGTGGTGCGGCGCGGCGCGCAGGCCGTGCGCGAGGCCCTGGCGGCCCTTGGCGCGGCCGGCACCCGCTTCGCGGTCGCCGACGCCCTTGAGGACGCGGATCTGTTCACCTTGGCCGAGGCTTGCCCGGATATGCTTCTGATCACCGGCGGCAGCGGCATTTCCATGGGCTTGCCGGAAAATTACCGGAAAGCGGGCCTGCTGGAACGCAGAGTCACGGCTACCTGCTCCCTGGATGTCGCAGGACCCACGGCCATGCTGTCGGGCAGCTGTTCCGAAGCCACCCGCCACCAGATCAAAAAGGCGGAAGAGGGCGGCATCGCGCTGCGCCGCCTGGATGCCCTGCAACTGGCCGCCGGCCCCGCCCATCTGCGGGACGTTCTCGAGTGGGCGAAATCCCGCATGCCCGGCCCCATGCTCGTGCATGCCGGCGCGACCCCGGAGGAAGTGGCGCATGTGCAGGCGAAACTGGGCAAAGAAGAATCCGGCCGCATGGTGGAAGAGGCTCTTTCCTTCCTGGCCGTCGCTCTGCGCGACGCGGGCGCGCGCCGCTTCATCGTGGCCGGCGGCGAAAGCTCCGGCGCCGTGGTCAGCGCCCTGAACGTCACCGGCCTGCGCATCGGCGAGCAGATCGCGCCGGGCGTGCCCTGGACCGTGACCATTGATGAGCCCGTCCTGGCTCTGGCTTTGAAATCGGGCAATTTTGGCGGGCCGGACTTTTTCGTGAAAGCCCAGTCCATGCTGCCCTGACCGCCACCCCATGCTGGAGGGAAAACCATGACCGCAACCGAAGAGGGCATCCGCCGCCGGCTGGCGGAAACCGGCAGATCGTTCTTTCTCCGCGGCCTTGCGGGCGGATCGACGGGAAATCTCAGCGCCCGTCTGCCGGACGGGGGCTATATCGCCACTCCCACGGGCGTGTCCCTGGGCGAGTTGGACCCGGCCGCGCTCAGCCGCCTGGACGCCACCGGCACGCACATCGACGGGCTGAAGCCCACCAAGGAAGTTTTCGTGCATCTGGCCTGCTACGCCGCCCGCGAAGAATGCGGGGCCATCGTGCACCTGCATTCGCCCTTTGCCACGGCCGTTTCCTGCCTGAACGGCCTGAACCCGCACGATGTGACGCCCGCCGCGACCCCCTACGGCTTGATGCGCTACGGCCGCATAGGCATGGTGCCGTACTGCAAGCCGGGCAGCACGCAGTTGCGCGACGCCGTGGGCAGGCTTGCCGCCGCGCACGCCGCGCTGCTGCTGGCCAATCACGGGCTGATGGCCACGGGCAGGGATATGGCGGCGGCCGCTTCCAACGCCGACGAAATGGAAGACGCCTGCCGTCTGTTCATCCTGCTGCGGGGCCAGAACGTGCGGTACCTGACGGAACAGGAACAAATGGAATTGCTGACGCATTGACCTTGTATATATTTTTTTAACCAGTACGGAGGATTCTATGCCGCGTTTCGCAGCCAACCTGAGCATGATGTTTACGGACCTGCCTTTCATGGACCGCTTCGGCGCGGCGGCCAAGGCGGGATTCACGGCAGTGGAGTATCTTTTTCCCTACGAGTATCCGGCTGACCAGCTGGCCGGCAAACTGAAGGAACACGGCCTGACCCAGGTTCTGTTCAACATGTTCCCCGGCAACTGGGCCGGCGGCGAACGGGGCATGGCCAGCATCCCCGGCCGGGAAAAGGAATTCGCGGAAACCATCGACAAGGCCATAACCTACGCCAAGGCGCTGGACTGCAAAATGGTGCACGCCATGGCGGGCATTCCGCCGGCCGGCACCGACGCGGCGGCCATGGAAAAAACCTACAAGGCCAACATCGCTCTGGCCGCGAAGAAAGTGGCCGACCACGGCATCACCCTGGCGCTTGAACCCATCAACCAGCGCAGCATGCCGGGCTTTTTCCTGAAAACCCAGGCCCAGGCCGCGGCCCTGATCAAGGAAATCGACGCCCCCAACGTGAAACTGCAGTTTGACTATTTCCACGTCCAGATGCAGGAAGGCTGCGTCGCCCTGAAATTCAAGGAATATTTCCCGATCATCGCTCACTGCCAACTGGCCGGCGTGCCGGAACGGCATGAGCCGGACACCGGGGAGCTCAACTATTCCTATCTCTTCGCCCTGGCGGACGAGTTGGGCTACAAGGGCTATATCGGCTGCGAATACAACCCCGCCGGGGACACCGTCGCCGGTCTGGGCTGGTTCGCCCCGTACAAGAACCGGTAAGGGTTTCTTCCCCGGGCCGCGTCCGGCCGGCGCGGTCCGGGGTCCGCCATTCCGCGCCCCGGCCAAAGCCGGGGCTCCCGTCCTGCAACAGACAGCGCAAAGGAGCAGGCCATGAGCACGTATGCGGTTATCGGCCTCGGCGCCATGGGCATGGGCATGGCGCAATCCCTGGTCCGGGCAAAACTGCCCGTCCGGGGGTTCGACCTGAACAAGGAATCGCTGAAAGCCTTTGCGGCCGCCGGCGGCACGGCGGCGGCCACCGCGGCGGACGCCGCGGCAAAGGCGGACGTTCTGTTTCTGGTGCTGGTCAACGCCGCCCAGGTGGACGAGGTGCTGTTCGGGGCCGGCAAGGCGGCGGCCGCCATGAGAAAAGGCGCGCTGGTCGTCGTCTGCAGCACGGTGAAGCCCGAAGATGCCGAACGGACCGCCGAACGTCTTGACGCCCTGGGTCTGGACATGCTCGACGCGCCCATGTCCGGCGGCGCGGCCAAGGCCATGAAAGGGGAGATCACCTTTATGGCTTCCGGTTCCGACGCGGCCTTCGCCAAAGCCGGAGAAGGCATGGAGGCCATGGCGGCCAAGATATACCGCATGGGCGACAGACCCGGCCGGGGATCGGCCATGAAAATCGTGCACCAGCTGTTGGCCGGGGTGCACATCGCGGCGGCGGCGGAGGCGGTGGCTTTCGGCCTGCGCATGGGTCTTGACGCGCGCGACGTGTATGAGGTGGTCACCAACGCGGCCGGCAATTCATGGATGTTTGAAAACCGCATGGCGCACGTGCTGGCGGCGGATTACACCCCGCTCAGCGCGGTAGACATTTTCGTCAAGGATCTCGGGCTGGTGCTGGACAGCACGCGCAAGGCGACCTTCCCCGCGCCTTTGGCCGCCGCCGCCCATCAGCAGTTCATCAACGCCAGCGCGGCGGGATACGGCCGCGAGGACGATTCCGCCGTGATCAAAATTTTCCCCGGCATCACCCTGCCGGGTCCGGAAAAGGCGTCCCGGACCGGGGCGGCCGGGTCCGGAGTCCCGGCGAAAGCAAGGAACCCATAACACGAGGCGCTCATGAAACGGAAAAAAGTGGCCATCATCCACACCAGCCTGGTCAGTCACGACACGTTGAAAGCCCTGTTCGCGGAAATCATTCCCGAAGCGGACGTGAAAAACATCATCGACGACAGCCTGCTGGCGGAAGTGTCCGCCAACGGCGGGTTGACGCCGGGGGTCATCCGGCGCATGCATTCCTATGTGCGCGAAGCCGACGGCCTGGGCGTGGACCTGATTTTCAACCAGTGCTCGTCCGTGGGCGAGGCTTTTGACCTGGCCGTGCCCAGCATCACCACCCCCACCCTGAAGATCGACGTGCCCATGGCGGAAGAAGCCGTGCGCGCGGGCAGCACCATCGGCGTCATCGCCACGGTGAAATCCACCGTGGCCCCCAGCGTGCGCGTGGTGGAGAAAGCCGGCGAGCGGGCGGGCAAAACGGTGACGGTCAGGCCCTATCTGGTGGACGGGGCGCTGGCCATGCTGATGGGCGGCAAAAAAGAGGAGCACGACAGGCTGGTGCGCGAAGCCGTGGAAAAAGCCGCCGCCGAATGCGATGCCGTGATCCTGGCCCAGGGCAGCATGTTCGGCATGCTGCCGCAGCTGGCCCATATCAAAAAACCCGTGTACGCCAGCCCCAGGCTGGCCGTGGAACGGGCCAGAAAAGAGCTGGGGCTGTAAGTGTCCCGGAGGGATCCGCCCTCCGGACCGCCCGCCAAGGGGGTCACCCCCCCCGGACCTCGAACGCGAAGGGCGCTTTCCGCGCGGGGGAAAGCGCCCTTCATTCGGGACCGCGTTGCGTCAGCCGCCGGTGCTCCTGTCATCAAGAGGCTCCGCCGGCGCCGTGAACTGGTCGTAGGCGTCAAGGATCCGCGACGAATAGACCAGCGCCGCGCCGGCATTCAGTTCAACAGCCACGGCCAGGGTTTCCAGCAGTTCCTCACGGGTCGCGCCCTGTTTGACCGCCTCGGCCGCGTGCACGGCGATGCAGGTGTCGCAGCGCGTGGTGGCGGCCACGGCCAGAGCGACAAGCTGTCTGGTTTTCGGCCCCAGCACGTTTTTGCTCTCGGGGCTTCTGGCGATGGCCGCGTATCCCTGCATCAGTTCCGCGTTGCCTTTGCCCAGCGAGCCCATGGCGATTTTGGCCTTGCGCAGCAATTCTTTCCAGTCGTGTATCATGGCATTCCTCCTTCATGGTTTTCTATGGCGGACGCGGGGGATTCAGGATCCCGCACCGGCCGCGCCGGATGCCGGAGCGCGGGGCGGAACCCCGCTTTCCTGCTCCGGATTTCCCCGGGCTGTTGCCGGGGGTTCTTCAGCGCACAAGTTCGGGTCCCATTCCCTTTTGGGCAGGATGAGGCGCACGGCCCGTTCGGCGAACAGATAGTCCCAGGCCCAGTTGATCAGCACGAACATCCGGTTGCGGAACCCGATCAGATAGGTCAGGTGCACGGAAAGCCAGAGCAGCCAGGCCGGAAAACCGGAAAAAGTCCGCTCGCCGATGCGCACCACGGCGGCCTTGCGACCGATGGTGACCATGGATCCCTTGTCGTGGTATTCGAAGGGCCGGGCGGCTTCTCCCCTGACCATGCGCACGATGTTTTCGGCCGCGTGGCGGCCCTGCTGGGTGGCGTTGGGGGCCACCATGGGCGGGTTCTGGCCGTCGGGCAGGGAGAGGTCCCCGGCGACATGGATTTCCGGATGTCCCGCGACCTGCAGAGTCGGCATGACCGTCACCCGTCCGGTCTTGCCCAGGGGCAGGTTCATGGCCCCGGCCATGTCGTCGCCGCGCACCCCGGCTGTCCAGACCACGGTGCGGGACGGAATGAGCGTGCCGTCCGACAGTTTCGCGGCGGATGCCGTCACTTCCGCGACGGAAACGCCGGTGCGCACTTCAACCCCCATGCGGATCAGTTTGTTGCGGGTATACACGCGCAAATTCATGGGAAAGCCGGCCAGCACCTCGTCGCTGGCGTCCACCAGCACGATGCGGGTCTTTGCCGGGGCCAGGTCCGGAAAATCGCGCGCCAGCGGGGTGCGGATCAGTTCCGCCAGTGCCCCGGCGTATTCCACGCCCGTGGGGCCGCCGCCGACCACGGTGATGGTCAGGCTGCCGTCGGGAACGGTGCCCTTGAGCGTGGACGCGCGCTCGAAAGCCGTGAGCAGATGGTTCCGCAGGCGTACGGCCTCTTCCAGGCTTTTCAGGGTGAAGCTGTTGGCTTGCGCGCCCGGTGTGCCAAAAAACGAAGTCAGGCTGCCCGGCGCAAGAACAAGGTGGTCGTACGGCAGTTCCAGGTCGTCCGCCAGCACCATCCGCCGGTCCGTGTCGATGCCGCGCACCTCGGCCATGACCGTGGACACGACGGGCTTCCGGCCCAGAAGGCGGCCGCAGAGGGACGCGCGGAACACCCCGCGCAGGGGATAGGCTATTTCCTCGGGTTCCAGTTCCGCGGCAGCCACCTGGTACAGCAGGGGCAGAAAGGTATGGTAGTTGTTGCGGTCAATGAGCGTGACATCCAGATTGCTTTCGCGGGCCAGACGGCGGGCGGCCCAAAGCCCGGCAAAGCCGGCCCCGACGATGACGACGCGGGGGTTGCTGGCAGAGGATCCGAACATGGCGCACCTTCCGGATTAAAGATGTACAGAGTATGCATACGCATCTTCCGGTGGAAGGCAAGACGGGCGCGGAGGTATTTTTATACGCCGCTTTTTGTCCGGCGCAGCGTGCTGCCAAGCCAGAAGGCCAGGCCCGCGAGGGCCAGGGACGGCACGATGGGGTGCACGCCGGCCAGGGGGGGCTTCAGCGCTGTCGCACCGATAAAAACAATGATCCCGGTCCAGACGGACCACAGGGCACCGGTGCTGTCGGCCTTGGTCCAGTATAACCCCAGAACCACGGGCCAGAGAAAGACCGCTTCCAGGCCGCCGAAGGCGAACAGGTTGATCCAGACCAGAAGGTCGGGCGGGTTGAGGGCCAGGATGAAAACGCCCAGACCCAGAACGGCGGTTATGCCGAAACTGGCCTTGCGCACGAATCCCGGATCGGCTTTTTCGGCCCGGCCTCCCAGCCGCCATTCCACGTACAGATCGCGGATGATGGTAGCGGAGGCGATGATCAGCATGGAACTGACCGTGGACATGATGGCCGCCAGCACCCCGGCGATGAACATGCCCGCCAGGAAGGGCGGCATGAGGCGCACGGTCAGGGTGGGCATGACCAGGTCCCCGGCGGGCAGATCGGGAATCACCGCCCGGCCCAGCGCGCCGGTCAGGTGGGTGCACAGCAGGATGAAACCGATGATCGCCGTGCCCTGGACCATGGCCCGGCGGAGCGAAGCCTCGTCGCGGAACGCCAGGCATTTCTGGGCCGTCTGGGGCAGGCCCAGCACCCCCAGGCCCACAAGAACCCAGAAAGACAGCAGAAAAGGCACGGGGATGCCGCCCCCGGCTCCGGTGGGTTCCAGCAGGCCGGGATCGATGGTTGCCAGCTTGGCGGTCAGGGCGGCCAGTCCGCCTCCGGCGTCAATGACGCCCCAGAGAACGGCCACGGATGCGAACAGCATGACCAGGCCCTGCACCACGTCCGTCAGCACCACGGCGCGAAATCCTCCGATGGTGGTGTACGCGACGACGGTCAGGCCGAACAGGGCCAGACCCACGGCGTAGGGCGCGCCGGTGGCGGCCTGGAACAGCCTGGCCCCGCCGATGTATTGAGCCAGCATCACGGCCATGAAAAAAACGATCATGAACAGGCTGGTGATCGCGACAAGAAAAGAGGACCGGTAGCGGACGCGCAGAAAATCGCTGATGGTGACCGCTCCGGTGCGGGCGGCCACGGCGGCGAAACGCCTGCCCATGATGCCCAGGGTCAGAAAGGTGGTAGGCACCTGGATCATGGCCAGCAGCACCCAGCCCAGGCCCAGGGAATAGGCGATGCCCGGTCCGCCGATAAAGCTGGAGGCGCTGGTGTAGGTGGTGATGATGGACATGGCCAGGGTGAAGCCGCCCAGGCCGCGTCCGGCAAGGAAGTATTCTTCCATGAACCCGGCCGCGCCCTTGTCCGGACGGGCGCGTTGGGCGGCCTCCCCGGCGCGCCGGGCCCAGAACCCGATGATCACCATCACCGCGAGATATAGGCCGATGGCCGCGAACATGGCCGGCTGCGCATGGACGGCGCGGAAAAATTCGCTCACCGGAAATACCGCCTGACTACCCAGACCAGAGCGACGGATACGACCGCGTATGCCGCGGCGCAGCTGACGGCAAACCACAGCGGAAGACCCCAGACCATGGTGCGGCCGACGCCTCCGCGGATGCCGAGAAGAAGCCCCGCCCCCCACAGCGCGGCGAAAAAAGCGTACAACAGCAGGATGGCGAACGCGCCGTGGCGGGCATGGTCATCTGGTTTTTTCATGCGTGATCCTGCGATGCCGGGCGGGAGTCAGGCACTTTCACCGTGAAAATGCTCCGGCGGATACGGAGCGCGGCAAAGCGGCCGCCCGCGGCGATCGCACCGCCCGCAAGCGGGCAGCGCAGCCCGCCTTTGGTACACGCCGCTTCGGCCTGTGCGCATCCGGCAAAAGAGTGTTGTATGTTGCTTGCAAACCGGCGCATGAAAACTCTCAACGTTCCTCTGCGTTAGGAAAAGATGCCGTGTTCCTTCAGAATGCCGATGCCGATGGCGATCAGCACCAGCCCCCCCAGAACGTTGGCCCTGTTGCCCATGTTCCCCAGGCTGCCGATGGTGCAGATCAGGCGGCCTAGGTGCATGCCGCAGGCGGTGGTGCCGAAGCAGACCGCGCCGATGACCAGGGCGGGGAACCAGACGTTCAGGTTCAGAAACGCCATGGAAAGGCCCACGGCGAGCGCGTCGACGCTGGTCGCCACGGCCAGCAGCAGAATGGTCCCCCCCCTGGTGGGGTCGGGACAGGAACAGCATTCGTCGGCGCTTTTGCCGCGGTCGTCCCAGGCCTGCTTCAGCATGCGGCCGCCGACGAAGGCCAGCAGGGCGAACGCCAGCCAGTGGTCGTAAGCTTCGATATACTTCTGCACCCCAATGCCCAGAAACCAGCCGATGACCGGCATGCAGAACTGAAAAAAGCCGAATGCTCCGGCCATGCGCATGGTCTGTCCGGCTGTCACGCAACGCAACTGGATGCCGGTGGTCAGGGCCACGGCGAACGCATCCATCGCCAGGGCAAGAGAGAGAGCCAGCAGGGTTATCAGGGCCATGGAACCTCCGAGCGGTCCTTTGATATACAGCCGGAAAAGCCCGAGGGCAAGGTTGCGCGGCAAAAAAACACAGGAAGGGAAAGAGAAAGAAAAAACTTGATTTTGAAATTCGTTTTCAATAAAACGGGTGAAAGAAATGCAATGATCCCGAAAAGTCAGGGGTCAGGGATTGGCGCGTGCGCTTATTGAAAATACTTGTCAACGAAGGAGGGCGCCATGTGCGTGGCCCTGGTCGGCGGACTGGACAGACTGAAGCGGGAATACGAGAGTGCGGCCCAGAAATGCGGGGTGACCCTGAAAGTGTTTACAGGCAAGGAAGCCTGCCTGGTCGACAAAATGGGCAGCCCGGATATGGCCATCTTGTTCACCAGCATGGTTTCCCACAACGCCAGGACGGAAGTGATGCAGCGCAGCCGCAGCCTCGGCATTCCCGTGCAGTTTCTGCATTCCAACGGAATAAGCGGCCTGCGCCAGTGCCTGACAGGCATCATGGCCGAGCGGCGCAGGGGGAATCAGGCCGCATGTGCGCGTTGAAAAGCATCCGGGATCTGTGCCGTTCCGGCATGGGCTGCGTTGACCGGGGCGATTACCTCGGGGGGCGTTTTCTGCTGCGCCAGGCTCTGCGCCAGGCGCAGGCTCTGGCCTCGCCCGTGCTGGAGGCGAAAATTCTGAATTCCCTCGGTGTCGCATGCCTGCTGGAGGGGAGCAGCCGGGACGCCGCCGGGTATTTCGCCCGCGCTCTGGAGCGGGTGGAAAGCCGCGCGGGCAAGGGCAACAAACTGTACGCGGTCATTGAGGGCAATCTGCGCCGGGCGGAAACCGGCGACGAGGATCCGGCCGGGCCCGGCCCGGACGGGGAAAAGGCCTGGAACCGTGACGACCTGACCGTTTTTTGAGGGGAAGAAAGGATTTTGCCCGCCATGCGCCGTGTTCCGGGCGGGATTCCCGCCAAAGCGCGCGAAGGGTGTTGCTTTTCGTGGAAATGGGGTGCATGTTGCGTGCATGACGCGCAGCAGGGGGAGAGAACATGGCTGCACCCGACAATGCGGCGTCCGGTCCGGAACGCCCGCTGCGCGTTCTGACCTTGCCCGCCGAGGGCGAGACGGAACGCGTGCCCTTCGTGCCGGATCAGGACCTGAAGCTGACCTTTGACCAGGCCGCGTCCAGTTTCGACCGTTCCGGTTCCGATCTGGTCATCACTTCGGAAAAAACGGGCACCCTGATTTTGTCCGATTTCTGCAATCCCGATCACGCCGGGCAACTGCCCCGGTTCATACTGGTTTCCGGCGACGTGGTCGCGGGCGAAGACCTGGTGGCTGTTCTGGATCCGGAAACCCTGCCGCCGCCTTCGGCCGGCAACGGCATCGCTCTGGGGCACCTGTCGCTGGAAGACCTGTTCGGCGGGCCGGAAAAGGCCGCAGAGGGCCATACGGCGCATCCGTCCGCGTTCTTTGCCGACGCCGCGCCGTCCGCCCCGTTACGGAGCGACGAGGATCAGAGTGCGGAATACCTGCTGCTGCGCCACGGTTTGAACGGATAGAGCGAAACGCATGCGGGCTTTGTCTTGCGCTCCGCGGGGGCATGGCGCCCCTGACCCCGTACGATGGGACTTCCGGGGGGTTGCTGTCCCGCCGAGCAGGTGCCCGGTTCCGGATCGGGGCGCGGGGGCAGCGCCCCCGCATGGAATTACAGGCGCGCGCGCAGTGTTTCGGCCATCAGCTCATAGACCAGCCGTGCGGCGGTGAAGGCCGGCGCGGTCAGTTCCGGCAGCGGGGCCAGTTCCGTCACATCGAAGCCCAGGACGTTGCGGCCGGCCAGAGAACGGCGGACCAGGGCGAGCGCTTCCCACCAGGACAGGCCCCCCGGTTCCGGCGTGCCGGTGGCGGGCATTATGGACGCGTCCAGGGCGTCCACGTCAAAAGTCAGAAAGACCTGTTCGGGAAAATCCGGCGGCATGAACGGCGCGGGATCGGCAAGCAGGCGGGGAAGCCCGCCGGACGCGGCGAAATCCCGCGCGTCCAGATGGCCGACGCCGGCGTCTTTTCTGTAGCGCACTTCTTCCGGCGACAGGCTGCGCACGCCGATCTGGAAAACAGGCAGCCCCAGATCCGCCGAAGCCCGGCGCATGACGCAGGCGTGGCTGTATTTTGTGCCGCCGTAGCTGTCACGCAGATCGGCATGGGCGTCAAACTGAATCACCCCGAAACGGCCGAAACGTTTTACCAGGGCGCGCAACGCGCCGAATGTGACGCTGTGTTCCCCCCCCAGCAGCACGGGGATCGCCCCGCCCGGCCGGGCCACGTTCAGGGCCGCGGTGGTGGCCCGCTCGATGCTGGCCATGACCGTTTCGCCGTCCCCTTCGCAGTTCACGGCGGGCCGGGTGTAAATGCCTTGTTCGCCGGGGTTGGCTTCGCCGGTCCAGACTTCCAACTGGCCCGAGGCTTCCAGAATGGCCGCCGGGCCGCCTTTGGCCCCGCCGCCATAGGAAACCGTGGCCTCGTGGGGAACCGGGATCACCTGGAACAGACAGTGCTCCGGAGCCAGATCAGGCAGTTCGGAGGCCAGAAAACGGGGCATGCTCATGACAGCCTCATGCGGAAATCCTCATATCCGAAACGCCGGACCAGGACCGGCCCGCCTTCCGGCGTGATTTTCGCGATGGCCGGCAGTTCCAGCCCGTTGAACGTCGTGGTTTTGACCATGCTGTAGTGGGCCATATCCATGAACAGCAGCACGTCGCCCACAGCCAGCGGCGCGGCAAAGGAATATTCGCCGATAACGTCGCCGGACAGGCAGGATTTTCCCGCCAGCCGGACGGTCCAGGCTTTTTCGCCGGGTAGCCCGGCCAGGGTGGCGTCCGGGCCGGTCACGTTGGGGCGGTAGGGCATTTCCAGCACGTCGGGCATATGGGCCGGAGCGGAAGTATCCAGAATGGCAATGGGCATGTCCGCCCGGATCAGGTCCAGCACTGTGGTTTTCAGTACGCCCGCGTTCAGGGCCACGGCCTCGCCCGGTTCGATGTACATCCGGAGCCCGTGCGTGTCGCGCATGCGGTTCAGGCAGGCGCAGAGCAGGTCCAGGTCATAGTCGGAACGGGTGATGTGGTGCCCGCCGCCGCAGTTGAACCAGTCCATGTCCTTCAGGTACGGGCCGAAATGCCGCTCCACCGCGTCCAGGGTGCGGTCCAGGGCGTCCGCGTTCTGCTCGCACAGGGTATGACAGTGCAGACCGGATATGCCCGTCAGGCCGCCTTTGGCCGCTTCCGCCGCAAAGGCTTCGGGGCGCACGCCCAGGCGGGACCCCGGCGCGCAGGGGTTGTATATGGCCACTGCCCCTTCGGAATGCTCCGGGTTGATGCGGATGCCGCATTCGACGCTTCCGCCGGAGCTTTTCCGGAAGGAATCCACGTCGGGCGCAAAGCGCCGGTACTGGGCAAAGGAGTTGAAGACCAGGTGGTCGGTCAGGGGCAGGATGTCGCGGATGTCCTGTTCGCTGTATCCGGCGGCAAAGCTGTGCACGATGCCGCCGAAATCTTCGCGCCCCAGGCGCGCCTCGTGGGGGGAACTGGCGCAGGTGCCGTCCAGGACCGTGCGCAGCAGGGGAAAGGTGCTGAACATGGCGAAGCCTTTCAGCGCCAGCAGCACCCTGGCCCCGGTGCGGCGGCGGACCTGGTTGAGTATCTCCAGGTTGGCGGCAAGGCGGGCTTCGTCGACGATAAAGCAGGGGGACGGGAAGGCCGTAAGCGGCAGTTCCGTCCAGGGGCGCGGCGCGGGAAAACGCGGCGCGGCATTCGGCGTCTGGGCCATGGATATCCTCGGTGCGGCAGTGGAACCGCCTCCAGGGCATTTCGTATTTGAAACGCCCGCAGGGAACTGTCCGCGAATCCTTGCCGCCAGACAGGCGCGGGCGGGCTTTGCCCGCCGCCCAACGGCTATGTGAAGCGGTGCCTGCCCGCCTGCCGGCGGGCACTTCGCCGCGCCGCGCGTCCGCCAGAGCATTTTCACCGCGCACATGCTCTATAGCCGCAATCCCCCCGCCGCGCAATCGGCGGCTTACTCCCCCGTCCCCTGTTCCGCCGCGTTTTTCTCGAACGACTCCAAAGCCTTGAACAGCAAGGTCCGGCTGATGTTCAGGTGGACGCGCATGGCCGCGCGCGCCGATTCCGGATCTCTGCTCGCGATGGCGTCCACTATCGTCGCATGTTCGCGATTGGCCCGGCGGAAAAAGCTTACCCTGTCCTGCTCCTGTGCGAAACGGATCGTGAACAGCCTCGCCCGGGGAAATATTTCGCCCAGGTGCCGGAAGGACTCCTCGAAATATTTGTTTCCCGTGGCCCGCGCAATGGTCATATGGAATCCTTTGTCCGCTTCCATGGCCAGACTTTGCCGCTCGACCTGCCGGTTGAATTCGTCCAGGGCCGTGTGCATGGCCGCCAGATGCTCCGGGGTGGCGCGCATGGCGGCTAGGGCCGCCGCTTCCGTTTCCAGGCAGATGCGGAATTCGACGATGGACATGATGTCCCGGAGATTGCCGGGCGATGCATACTGCGACAGCGAAAAATACGCTTCACCGGCGGTGGTGATGAAGGTGCCCACACCGTGGCGGGTTTCGGCCAGCCCGCTGAGCTGCAGCCGGGTCAGGGCCTCGCGGACCACCGTCCGGCTGACCTTGTGTTCGCGCATCATGGCGGCTTCCGACGGCAGCTTGTCGCCGCTTTGCAGCGTTTTGTCGCGCAGTTTTCTGATAATCGCATCGACAATGTGCTGCGCAAGATTCTTCGGCCTGTCCCGCAACAGGTCGTATCCGCCGTTTTCCGCCTCCGGCGGAACGGATGCGTTGCTGTTCGGCTCTGGTGCATGCATTTTTCTGTCCTCCCTTATGGCCGACCCTGCATACGGCATTGTCGTCACATGACGCGAGGTTTGTAGAGAAAAATACATGCGCGTCACGTATGTAATACCTTAGAGATCAGACAAGTCAATATGGTAGATATGCTGTTTTCGGCTTCGCCTGTCCCCGGCATTGTTATGGCACCCATAGAACATCTTTTGTAATGTGCTAATATGGCGCATTTTTTCAATTTGCAAAAATCGCAACACGAAATGTTCTCTTGATGCCGGCATGTTTTTTATATTGACACAACCCGGTTATCGCGAATATTGATATCAGACGAGTTTGGTGCGCGCCGGGCTTTCAGCCGGCCCATGGGAATCTGCCGGAATCCGCATCAGACTTCCTGCCTAGGGTGATGTTGACTGTACTGCGTTACGCCTTTGAATGATGTTCATTGCGGTTACCTTGGAAAAGAAAGAACGACTGCATGCGAACTGTAAATACAATTTCCGTCGCTGGTTACACATATTTTGATTCTGCTGCATTGAGTTCGCACTCGTGCTGCATTGAAAGGATTGCGCGGTATCTCTGGTTTTCCTTTGGCGCATGCCGCGGCTTTTTGCGTAAAGAGTCAAGCAAAAGTAAACTGTTGCACAGTGATTGTTTATGGGAGCAGGCAGGGCGCATTGTAGCTGAAAGAACACACCTACAGGGAGGAAATGACAGTGAGTAAAAGTATAAGCAAGTATCTGGTTGTATTGCTGGTCATGGTTTTTATGGCAGTGCCGGCCCAGGGCGCGGACGCTTCCAAAACCGCTTCCCACAAACTGGCCATGGTTCAAATCTGTGGCGCGACCAGCGGCGGTACGTATTTCCTGCTGGCGAACGCCATCGCGCAAGTGCTCAATACCAAAATGCCCGCTCTTTTCAAGGCGTCGGCCCAGTCCACAGCGGGCACGCCGGTCAATATCCGCCTGATAGAGAAGAAAGAAGTCGATTTCGCGTTCGGCCAGGCGGGCATCGCGAAAACCGCGTTGGAAGGGACCGGCGGTTTTGAGCGGAAATTCACCAATCTGGCCAGCGTGACCTACGTGTACCCCAACGTCATGCAGATCGCCGTGGCCAAAGACGCCAACATCAAGAGCTTTGCCGATTTCAAGGGCAAAGGGTTCGCGGTCGGCGCCTCCGGCAGCGCCACCGAATTGAACAGCCGCGACATGGCGAAAGTGTATGGCCTGGATTACCTGACCAAAAAAGAATTCACGCCCGAATACGCCAGCGAAGCCCAGTCGGTGGAGCTTCTGAAAAACCGCCAGGCCGTCGGCGCCAACCTGATCGCCGGCCTTGGCGCGGCGAGCGCCATGGACCTTATGAGCTCGGGCAAGTTTGAACTTCTTGAGTTCCCGAAGGACAAGGTCGCCGAATTGCGCAAGCTGAACGGCGCCTATTTCAACTACAGCATTCCGGCCAACACCTATCCGAACCAGCCCAACGCGGTGAACACCTTCGCGGTGGCCAACTACATTTTCTGCCGCAAAGACCTGCCGGTGGAAGTCGTGTACAACTTCACCAAAGCCATTTATGAGAACCAGTCCGAGTTGGTCGCCGTTCACAAGGCTGCCAGCTACATCAAGAAAGAGAGCGCGGTGGACGGCCTGACCGTGCCTCTGCATCCGGGCGCCGAAAAGTATTTCAAAGAAATCGGCGCGATTAAGTAGCCGGTTACGATTTGTACAGAGCACGGAAAGCCCCTGGGTTGCGTCATGAACCATAGGGGCTTTCATCGGCAGTCCGTAATCGCCGCATTGATATCGGAAGGAAACGTAAATGACCGAAGACAAGTCCCCAAAAGCTGGCGAGACCAGTCCGCCGGAAACCGCAGACGCAGACGAAATTCTCCGCAAGTTTGACGCCGAAGCCAGGGTGCGCAAACTGAGCGGGCTTGCCGCCACCATACTGACCGGCGTCGCCGTGCTCATGTCCGCGTTTCACCTGTACATGGCCGGCATCGGCACGATGCCCACCAACAAGCAGCGCATGCTGCACCTTGCGTTTACCATGGTCATCATTTTTTTGTCCTATCCTTTCAAGAAAAGCGGCGACAAAAAAGGGCCGAGGATTCTGGATTTTCTTCTCGCTGCCGCCGGCGTGGCCGTCAACGTGTATATTTTTCTCAATATCGACGGCATTTCGGCAAGGGCCGGCCTGGTTTCGGAAACGGACATCATTCTCGGCTTCGTCACCCTTCTGCTTGTTCTGGAAGCGGCCAGACGGTGCATCGGCGTCGAACTGCCCCTGCTGGCGCTGGCCTTTCTGGCCTACGCATACCTGGGGCCGTATTTGCCCGGCGATTTGATGCACAGAGGATACAGTTTCGAACGGCTTATGGACCACATGTATATCAGTGCCGAGGGGATCTACGGGATCGCGCTGGGGGTGTCCTCCACGTTTATTTTCCTGTTCATTTTGTTCGGCGCGTTCTTGAGCGCGACGGGGTTGTCGGAACTGTTCACCAACGCTTCCATAGCGGTGGCGGGCCATCGGCCCGGCGGGCCGGCGAAAGTGGCCATCATCGCCAGCGGCCTTCTGGGCATGATCAACGGCAGTGCGGCCGCCAACGTGGTCACCACCGGGGCCTTCACCATTCCGCTGATGAAGCGCGTGGGGTATAAGGCGCATTTCGCGGGAGCGGTGGAGGCGGTGGCATCCACCGGCGGGCAGATCATGCCGCCGGTCATGGGCGCCGCCGCGTTCATTATGGCCGAATTTCTGGGCATTCCCTACAAGACGGTCATGATTACCGCGCTGATCCCGGCCATACTGTATTATCTGGCCGTGTGGATCAACGTGCATCTGGAAGCCCGCCGGCTGGGCCTGACCGGGCTGCCGAAAGACCAACTGCCTGATGCCAAGGCGGAATTGAAGAAAAGCGGGCACTTGCTTCTGCCCATCGCCCTGCTCATCTATCTGTTGCTTGCCGACTACACGCCGTCGTACGCCGCTTTTTACAGCATCGTGTGCCTGGTCATCGTCAGCTTCTTCAGAAAACACACGCGGATGAACATCAAATCGCTGGTCATCGCCCTGGATTCCGGCGCGCGTCAGGCTGTGGGCGTGGCCATCGCCTGCGCCGTCGTCGGCATCATCGTCGGGGTGGTCAGCATTACCGGCCTGGGCCTGCAACTGGCCAACATGATTCTGATGCTCGCGGGCGGCATGCTGGTGCCGACCCTGATCCTGACCATGGTGGCGTGCATGATCATGGGCATGGGCATGCCGACCTCGGCCGCGTATATCGTGGCCGGCACCGTGGCCGCCCCGGCCATGATGAAACTGGGTGTGGACCCGGTTATCGCCCACATGTTCGTGCTGTATTACGCGGTGCTTTCGGCCATTACGCCGCCCGTGGCGCTGGCTGCATACGCCGGCGCGGGCATTGCGGACGCGCCGCCCTCCAGGGTGGGCTGGACGGCCGTGCGGTTGGGCCTGGCCGGGTTCATCGTGCCGTTCATGTTCGTATTCTCCCCCGCTCTGGCTGCGCAGTCGGACAGCCTGCTGGTGATTTTCCGCTGCCTTGCCACGGCGACCATCGGGATATACTGCCTGGCCTGCTCCATCCAGGGCTTCATGCTGAAAGACGCCGGCTATATTGAAAGAGTGCTGCTGTTCGGCGCCGCCCTGGCGCTTATTGACGGCGGCGTTGTCACCGACGCCATCGGGTTTGGCCTGCTTGCCCTTGTCTGGCTGAAGCAGAAGGCGTCCTTGAAAAAGCCGCCAGCTTTCGCCTCCTGATAGCGGCCGCCGGCTGTACCCGGACCATTGGCAAAGTCCTCGCTCGCGCCTGAGCGGGGACTTTTTCCAGACCCGTTCCGTGCGAAACCCATGGGCCTTTTGTCACGCTCGCTCCTCCCGGGACCGGAGCAGTTTCCCGTGGAGATTTCTACGGCCGGCGTCGGATCGAGCCGCCGCCAAAAACGGGCCGCTCTTGTTTTTCGGCGTTCGCGGGTGTACATATCGGGTTTATGCATATCCACAGCCAAATCGCAGGAGATCTCATGACATCCAAACCCCGCGTCATCTGTGTCACCGGCGCCACTTCCGGCATAGGCAAGGCCACAGCCGAGCTGTTCATCAAAGAGGGCTGGCGGGTCATCGCCGTCGGCCGCAGGCGGGAACGTCTGGCCGAACTCGCCCTGGGAGCGGGGGAACGCTGCCTGCCCCTGCCGCTTGACGTGTGCGACAAAAAAGCTGTGGCCGAAGCCTTCGCCGGGCTGCCGGAAGCGTTCAGGCCGGTGGACGTCCTGGTCAACAACGCCGGCGGCGCCCTGGGGGTGGCCCCGGCCCAGGAAGCCCTGCTGGAAGACTGGGAGGGCATGGTGGACGTCAACATCAAGGGCCTTTTGTACTGCACCAAGGCCGTGATCGACGGCATGGCGGCCAGGGGATCGGGCCATATCGTCAATATCGGGTCCATCGCTTCGTTCACCGCATACCCCGGCGCGAACACCTACGGCGGCACCAAGGCCTTTGTGGCGCAGTTTTCCCGTAATCTGCGCGCGGACCTGCATGGCACCGGGGTGCGTGTCACCAACATCGAGCCGGGCCTTTTGGAGAGCGAATTTTCCCTGGTCCGCCTGAAAGGCGACAAGGCCAGGGCCGACGCCGTATACTACGGGGCGGAACCCCTGAAACCCGAAGACGTGGCGGACGTGGTGCATTTCGCGGTCACGCGGCCGGCCCACGTGGACATCAGCCGGCTGCAGATCATGCCGGTCTGCCAGTCGGACACCGGAACCCGCGCCTTCAAAAAGTCCTGAAAGCATGAAAGTCGCGTATATCGTCGGCGGGCTGCCTTTCGGCGGCATCGAACGCTGGCTTTTCGACCTGAATCAGGAATTCCGGAAGAACGGCCTGGTGCGGGGGAAGGTGTTCAACCTTTCCGGCACCGGGCTGCTTCTGCCGGAGTATCTGGCCGCCGGCATCGACGTGGAGTGCGTGGGGGACGGCATCCCTTCCATCGCCTCGCACCGTTTTGATACGGCCTGGAAGCTGCGCCGCCGTCTGAAAGCCTTCCGTCCGGACATCATCCATACCATGCATTTTTCCGCCAACACCCTGGGCCGCATGGCGGCTTTGGGTCTGGGCGTTCCGCTGGCGGTCCATCTGCGCAACGTCAAGCGCGAACGCAAATGGAGCCGCCGTTTTCTGGACAAGGCCCTCTCGTACGCGACCACGGCCTATTTCGCCGTGTCCAAGGCCGTGGCGGAAGTGGTTGAAACGGACCACAACCTGGCCGGGCGCCCGGTGCACGTGCTCTATAACGCGCTGGAGCCGGAACGGCTCGCTTTCGAACCGCTGGACCTCAGGGCTGAATTCGGCGTGGAGTCCCCGGTGGTGCTGGCCGTGGGCCGGTATGTGCCGCAGAAGAACCTGGACAAGCTGATGCGGGCCGTGCGTATGGCGCGCGACGCCGGCACCCCGGTATCCCTGGTGCTGGTGGGGGAAGGGGCGGAGCGGCCCCGGCTGGAAGCGCTGCGCGATGAGCTGGGGCTTGCGGGCCACGTGGTTCTGGCCGGGTTTCGGCCGGACGTGCCCGCCTTTTGCAAGGCCGCCGACATTTTCGCCATGCCGTCGGATTACGAGGGTTTTCCCATCGCCCAGTTGGAGGCCATGTATTGCGGCCTGCCCTGTGTGATTTCCGAACATGTTCCCATGCGGGAAATAGCCGAAGAGGCGTCGCTGATCTGCAAAACGGATGCCGCCGACATTGCGGACAAACTGCTGCGGCTGCTGCGCGACGACGCACTGCGCGCGACGATGGCAGCGGCGGCCAGGCGTATTGCAGAACCGTACACCATGCACACGTACGCCGTAAACCTGCATGCGTTGTACGGCCGGATTTGCGGCGGCGCATGATTATTCTGTTGTTTGACGCCTGCTGCTCTGCCGCGTAGACAAGACGGATTGTTGCAGAGGGTGTGAGACGGTATGCCGCTGATGATGGATTTTCCCATAGACGCTGTATTCACGTGGGTGGATGGTTCCGACCCGGCGTGGCTGGCGGCGAAGAACGCCCAACTGCGCTCGCGCGGCCTGCCCGTGCCCGCTGACGCGGACAACGCGGCCCGTTTCCGGGATAACGGCGAACTGCGTTACGCCCTGCGTTCCCTTGCCCGTTTCGCCCCCTGGATCCGCACGGTGCACCTGGTCACCGCCGGCCAGAAACCGGCCTGGCTGAACACCGACACCGTGCATCTGGTAAACCACGCGGAAATTTTTCCCGACAGCGCTCTTTTGCCCGTGTTCAGCACCCGCCCCATCGAGTTCTGCGTGCACCGCGTCCCCGGTCTGGCGGAACATTTTCTTTATTTCAACGATGATTTCATGCTGGGCCGGGCCGTGACGCCCGCCGACTTTTTTTTGCCCGACGGCCGCCCCCTGGTCTGGGCCGTGAAACGCAGTGAACGGTTCATGCGCGGCCTGCTGGAGGGGGAGCAGAGCGGCTCTTCGCACGCATCCGCCGTGGCCCGTTCGCACCGGCTCATTGCCGCCCGGTTCGGCAGAACCTGGCCCTATACCATGCGCCATTTCCCCAAAGCCATGACCCGCGCCACGGCGGACGCCCTGTGGCAGGCTTTTCCCGACGAGGTCGCGGCAACTTTGGCCTCTCCGTTCCGGTCCCCTTCCGATATTTTCGTGCTTATGCTATACCCCTTGTATCTTCTGGCCACGGGCCAGGGAAAGGTCCGCATCATCAACGGAATCCGCCAGGCAGCGGACCTGGTCCGGGGACGGCTTGCGCACATCGGCGCATCCCTGGGCGACGCCGCCATGCGGCGAAAACTGTGGAGTATCCGCGTGCTGCGTCCTTTGACCTATTGCCTGAACGACGCCCCCGGGGCGACGGATGCGCAGCGCCTTTCACTGCGGCGTTTTCTGGCCTCCGCCTTTCCGGAACCGTGCGGGTTTGAACGGCGGGATGCGGCCATGCCGGACGAGGGTGTATGATCACGATACGGGCCCGATCGTGGTGTCCCGGCGGGGACATCCGCCTGGGCGCGCTGTGGCTGAGCGTGCTGTTGCTGTTTTTCTGCCTGCCGCTGCGCACGGACAATTCCCTGCTCGTCGCGGTGGCCTTTGTCTGCGCCGTGTGGGCCGCGCGGGGCAGGGTTTCTCCCGCGTCGCTGTTTGCCGGCGCGTCCGGCTGGGCGTTGGCCGGTTTTCTGTTTTATTTCGCCGTGGCCGTCGTTTCTTCCCTGCTCGGCGGGCTCCCGGCGGATTCCTTTCTCCGCCCCATGCTCTGGGCGGGCTGCATCGTCGCGGGGCTGCTGCTCAGCAGATTGCGTCCGGATCACGAGTACGCGTTTTTTCTGGCGCTGGCGGCCGGGGTGATCGTCAGTCTGGCGATCGGTTGCGCGGCCTGGGAAATAGCCGGAATCAGAGGCTGGGATATCTGGCATGCGGACATGCGGCTCAAACTGCTTTCCCGCCATCCTTCGCGTCTGGCCCTGTATTGCGCCGCGGCCCTGTTTTACTGCCTGAGCCGTTGCCTGGCGGAGGAAAGCGTCCGGCGCGCCTGCGGCCATGCCGCGCTGGTTCTGGTGCTTGCCGCGCTGCTGTTCGCCACCAACACCCGGACCCTGATCCTTACGCTGCCGCTGGGGCTGGTTTTCTTCGCGCTCTGCCTGCCGCGGCGGCTGCGGAAGCACGCGTTCGTCGGCGGACTTGTCTGCGCGCTGCTGCTGGCGGGGGCAGTTTGGGCCGTCAAGGATTCCGCCACCGGCCGCCGGCTCGTTTCCGCCGTGGAACAGACCCGGCAGGACCCCACTTTCCTTTCCCGTCTGCCCATTTGGCGCGCCGGGTGGGAAGCGTTCCGCGCGGCCCCTCTGCTGGGGCACGGGGTACTGAGCTACGGCCGGCTGCATGGCGAATTTGTCAGGGAAAACAGATCCATGTTGGAACGCGAGCACCCCCGGTACGAAAAACAGGTGAAGCACGCCCACAATATCGTATTGAACAGGATGGTGGAAACGGGCGTATGCGGTACGGCCGGCTTTCTGCTGTTTTACGGCGGGGCCATGTTCTGCGCCCTGCGCGGGTGGCGGAAAGACCGCTGGGTCTTTGCCCTGCTGGCCTATTATCTGGCCATCGGCATGCTGGATGACCCGCTGTTCCGCAAGAACGACGCCTTCATGCTCCTTATCGCCGGGGCGGCTCTGGGCCTGCCGCGGCAGGAAGATCCCCACATATGAACATCATTCTTCTGACTTCGTCCAAAAACGCCAGCGGCGGCAGCCGGCAGGCCCTGTACCTGGCCTCGGGACTGCTCGGGCGGGGGCACCACGTGCGGTTTTTCTCTCCGGCGAAAAGCCTGCTGCGGCCCCTTGCCCCGGATCTGCCCTGGGCCGACCTGCCGGAAAAGATTTTGGACTGGAAAGGGGCTCTGGAAGCGGCCATGAAACCGGGAGAAGGCGTCATTGTACACGCCTTTCACAACAGGGCCGTCAAGGCGGCCGCCCTGTTCGGCACCTGGTGGCGTCTGGCCGGCCGGCCTGTGGCCTGCGTGGCGCACAGGGGCGTGATTTATCCGCCCCGCAACTTTCTCCCCTATATCGCTCCCGGCATCCGGCGTTTTGTGGTCAATTCCAAAGCCTGCGCCGACACCTTGCCCCTGCTGTGGCGCAAGGACGCGGCAACGGTCGTGTACAATTGCATACCCGCCGCCAAGGTCACGCCCGGCCGGCCGCGGGAAGAGGTGCGGCAGGAACTGGGTCTTGCCCCCGGTGATAGGATTATCGGCTCCGTGGGCAACAACATGCCGGTCAAGGGCATGGATGTGCTGATCCGGGCCTTTGCCGCCCTGCGCCGGCCGGATTTGACGCTGTGCCTTGTGGGTCTGCGGTCGGAAGCCTGGGAAAATTTGTGCTCGAAAACAGGCGTGACGGACCGGGTGCGGATCGTTCCCCGCACGGAACAGGTGGCGGATTATCTGCAGTTGTTCGACCTTTTCGTGCTGCCGTCGCTGTCGGAATCGTCGCCCAACACCTTGCTGGAAGCCATGTGCATGGGCCTGCCCGCCTTGGGCAGCAAGGTGGGCGGGGTGCCCGAGTGCCTGTCCGACCCGCGTTTTCTTGTTCCGGCGGGCGATGCGCAGGCCCTGGCCGCAGGCATCGCCGGGGTCATCGACGACACGGCGGCTCTTGAAGCGGCGGCCCGGGCAAACAGGGAATTCAGTTTCCAGTTCGGCGTGGAGCGCAAACTGGACATCATGGAAGCGCTGTATGCGGATCTTTTGCGGAAAGCCGCGGGCCGGGGCTGAAGTTTACGCCGGACCGGGCAACTCGATGACGGACCCGTCGCCGCCGGCGCGGGGACAGGCGCGTTGCAGGGCGCAGATTTCGCAGCCGCCGCGGAAGGGTTTGGGTGTGACCACGGCATAGCGGCGGCCCAGTTGCAGCGACACGCCGGCCGCGCCGCATGGGCCGGGTTCGCCAGGGCGGCAGGCCAGGCCGGCTTCCGCCACGGCTGTTGCCAGGTTCCGCGACGCTCGGGGAACCGGGGCGCATCCGGCGTCTTCCACTTCCGGCACCAGTTCGTGCACGGCGGTCATGACCAGGGTCTGGGCAAGCGCGTTCAGGCGGAAACCGCGCGAAGGCGATTCGTCCCAGGCCGCGTCCGCGGCTTTTTCCACGGCCTCGTCCAGCCACAAGGCCAGATAGGTCCGGCTTTCCGCGCGCACGGTCCGGGCATGGAGCAGGGCGCTCCATTCCTGCCACAGACGCAGACATTCTTCCAGATCGTCGCCGTTCAGGCGCGTTTCCTGCGCGGCGTGCAGAAACAGTTCCATATCGAAATAGGGCTGAATGGGGTCGGTATGCATGGCGTTTGTCTACCAGCCTTTACTTTGCCCCGCAACTGCACTATCATTTCCAGCATGGCAATCAAGTTGACGTCACTTGTCAGCCAGGCGTATCCGCCGGGCGATATGTATCTGCCCGAGGTGCGCACCGGCGTTGACCCCCGGTGGGATCATCCTTCGCTGCCCAAGCCGTACTCGGGGTTCCTGGTGGATACCGTCGCTCAGGGCGAAGACATGCTGGAAGCCGCCAACCGCCGCTGGGCCATGGGGTTTCCCGCCCGGATCAGAGCGGGGGAGCCCCCTGCCGGCGCGGGCATTCTGGGTACGCGGGTCACGCCGTTGCATATGCCGGAACGGCTGACGGGAGTATTGATGGCCGTGAGTATTTAAGGAGCAGTCATGGATCAGGAAAAGTTTCCCCTGCGCATCCGCTATGAATACGAGCAGGATCCGGGACAGCGCCCTCAGTACGCGCACGGGGTGTGGGGCGGCATCAACGCGCAGGGAGAAATTGAAATCAATTTTTATGCGGAAAGCGACAAACTGCCCGCGTTTTCAGAACGTCTGGTGGCTCCGGACGGTAGCTTCGGCCACGAAGTGACCCCTTTTGACGAAAACCAGAAAGTGGTCATGCGCCATATTCTGTCCAAAATCATCATCAATTACAATACCGCCCGCGACATTCTGGACTGGCTGGAAGACAAGGTGGAAGCCCTGGACATGGAAAGCGAAGGGCTGCCCTACGGCTTTGAAGGCGAAAAGGAACGCGAGCATTAGGCCCGGGTTTCGCTGTTTTCTTGGGGCTGCCGCCCAAACCCCGTCCGGGGGGAATGATTCCCCCGGATTTCTTTTTCCGGCACGCGGGGCGAAGCGCCCGTGCCGGACGCCGGGGGCGCGGGGAAGTGGGGGACACGGGCCCCAAAGCATCCGTGTCTGGCGCCGCATCGCGAACAACACGTCCCGAAGGGCCGGCTCTTCGGGACGTGTTGTTCGCGCCTCGGCGCGGCGCAATGCGGGAACGGAGAAACGCGCCGCCGTCAATCCCGCCGCAAGAGCAGGGTGATGGTTTCCACATGCGGCGTGCGGGGGAACATGTCGATCGCGCGCGCCCGCGAAACCGCGTAGCGCGCGGCGAGCCGCCCCGCGTCGCGGGCCAGGGTCGCGGGATCGCAGCCCACCAGGATGAGCCGGGGTGGAGCCAGGCGCAGAAGTTCGGCGGTGACGGCGGCATCCAGCCCGGCCCGGGGCGGGTCGGTGACGACAAGGTCCGGGCCGGCGCGTTCCTTGCGCAGCAGGGCGGCCACGTCGCCGGCCAGAAAGACGGCGTTGGCCGCCCCGGCCTGCACGGCGTTACGCCCGGCGAAATTCACGCCGTCGCGCGTGTTTTCAAACCCACGCACGGACAGGGCCGATCCGGCCAGGGTCAGGGCGATGCCGCCGATGCCGGAATAGAGATCCCAGACGCGTTCCGCGCCCGTCAGGCCGGCGTATTCCCCTACCGCCGCATACAGCAGGGCGGCCGCGCCGGTGTTCACCTGCATGAACGCCGTTGCCGGGGCTTCCAGCAGAACATCTCCGATGCGTTCCCATATTCTGTCCGGACCCAGGGAGGTTCGGATACGCTCGCCATAAGCCACGGAGGCCGCGCTCGCGCGTTCGGAATGCAGAAAGGCCGCCGTGTCCGGGCACGCGCGCAGCAGGCTTTCGCCAAAGGCTTTGACCGCCGTGGCCCGCGCGTCGTCTGACGGCGCGGTTATCAATTCGACCAGGCGCCGGGCCTTGCCCTCCGGTGCATAGTCCGGCTGCCGCACGACCAGAAAACGCAGGTAGCCCTGCTTTCCGTCCCAGGCGGGCAGCTTGGCTTCACCCGCCCAGGCGCGGGCATGGGCCAGAATATCGCGTACGGAAGCGGCGGCCAGGGGGCAGTCGTCCACCGCGACGACGGCGTGGGACGCACGGCGTTTCATCCCCAGCAACGGACCGGTTTCGGAAGCTCCAAATGCGAATTCCACCTTGTTGCGATACCCGATGTCGCGGGGCGAAGGGATAATGGGGTCGTACGCCGCGCCCTTGTCGGAAAAATCCATTTTGCCCAGGCGGCGCAGAGTTTCCCTGACCTGTCTTTCTTTCCAGGCCAGTTCCCCGCGGTAGGAAAAGCCCGGCCAGGGGCAGCCGCCGCAATCTCCGGCATGGGGGCAATGGGCGGGTTCCGCCGTGGGAGACGGGGTTATGGTTTCGATGACCGCTGCCGTCGCGAACCGGGGTTTGAGGCTGTCGATCCGGGCGCGCAGAACCTCTCCGGGCAGGCCCTTGTCCAGAAAGACCACCAGTTCGCCATGCCGGGCCACGGATCCCCCGTCAAGGCTCAGGTCATGAGGGATCAGGGTCAGGGTGTCGCCGGGTGTTGTCATGCTCCCCCCGTTTTTCCGTCACCCGCCAATTTTGCGGGATCATCCGGCCGGCTCAGAATTTTTACGATCAGGTCGGAACCTTCCACAGCCACAACGGCCACCTGGGTTCCCGCCGGGCAATCCTCGCCGCGCACGCGCCACAGGGTGTCGCCCAGGCGCACGCGGCCCTGGCCGTTGACCACGGGCTGGACCACTTCGGCGTTGCGTCCCACATAGATTGCCAGCCGCCGGTTCAGGGTTTCATCCTCCGCCGGTCTGGCCCGGCGGATGAAACGGCGCCCCAGAAACAGCGAAATAAAGGACAGGGGCACGAAAATCAGGCTCTGCGCCTGCCAGTCCGCGATGCCGAACAGACCGACAAGGCCGCCGGTGAGGAAAGCCCCGATCCCGATCCAGAGCAGGAACACGCCGGGCAGCAGCATCTCCAGCAGCACCAGGGCCAGGCCGAACAGGCACCAGTGCCACCAGAGAAAAGGAAGCAGACCGCTCATGTCCTAGCTCCGCGGGGTTTTGCCGCTGTCGTTGCGCAGGGCGGTTTCCTTGAGCAGTTCGGCGATGCCGGCCACGGAACCCATGACGCCGGTGGCTTCCAGAGGCAGCATGAGCAGCTTCTGGTTGTTCGAATTCGCGAACTGCCCCAGGGCATGGATGTATTTCTGGGCCACGAAGTACTGGATGGCGGCCGTGTCGCCCCTGGCGATGGCTTCGGAAACCATGCTGGTCGCTTCCGCTTCCGCTCTGGCTTCGCGTTCGCGGGCTTCGGCGGCGCGGAAGGCGGCCTCGCGCTGGCCTTCGGCCTTCAGGATGGCGCTCTGTTTGTCGCCTTCGGCGCGCAGGATTTCGCTCTGTTTCACGCCCTCGGCTTCCAGAATGGCGGCGCGCTTTTCGCGTTCGGCCTTCATCTGGCGGGCCATGGCGTCCACCAGGTCCATGGGCGGCCGGATGTCCTTGATTTCCACGCGGGTCAGCTTGACGCCCCAGGGGTGGGTGGCTTCGTCCACCACGGCCAGCAGGCGGGCGTTGATGTCGTCGCGTTTGGACAAAAGTTCGTCCAGGTCCATGGAACCCATGACCGTGCGGATGTTGGTCATGGTCAGATTCAGAATGGCGTACTGCAGATTGGTGACTTCATAGGCCGCTTTCTGCGATTCCAGCACCTGGAAAAAAACCACTCCGTCCACCTTGACCATGGCGTTGTCGCGGGTGATGACTTCCTGCGAAGGCACGTCCAGCACGTTTTCCATCATGTTGATCCTGCGGCCGACCCGGTCCATGAAGGGAATGATGACGCTGAGGCCCGGGCGCAGGGTGTGGGTGTAGCGGCCGAAGCGTTCCACCGTGTATTCGTAGCCCTGGGGCACGGATTTGACGCCGAGGGCAAGGATGATGAACGCGACGAGAATAAGGGCAGGGATAAAATAGGTCATGGCGTCTCCTGTGAAGAAAGGATGCGGCGAGCGTGGTCCGTCAGGAATGTGCGCGGATACCGGTTTGTATATACGGAATCGTTTCAGGGATGCAAGGATTCTCCGCCGGCTTTTCCCCGCTCCGCCGCCGTCCGGACCAGATCCATGAACGCCGCGTCAAAGTGTTCCGGGGCGAACCGCCGGACCCCGGCGGCGATGCGCGTCGGGTCGAAGCTTCCTTCTTCCCGTTCGAACCGTTCGACGGCCTCGCACAGAGCCTCCGGGGTCTGCTCGCTGAAAAACAGGCCGCTTTCCCCGCCGGCCACGGTTTCCAGCGCGCCGCCCCTGCCGTATGCGATGACCGCCCTGCCGGCGGCCTGAGCTTCCACCGGCACGATGCCGAAATCCTCTTCGCCGGGGAACAGCAGAGCCCTGCACCCGCGCAGCAGCGAACGCACCTCTTCCTGATTCTGGTGGCCGATGAAGCGCACCGAAGGGCCGGCGGTTTTTTCCAGCTTTCGGCGCATGGGGCCGTCGCCGGCGACCACAAGAGGGCGCCGCATGGCGGTGCAGGCGGCCACGGCAAGGTCCGCGCGTTTGTACCCGACCAACTGGCCGAGGCACAGATAGGGCGCGTTTTTTCCCGGCGGCGTGAACACCCCGTCCGCGGGGGCGAAAGATGCCACGTCCACCGGCGGGTGGATGACGGTCGCTTGCCGGTGGTAGCATCTGGCGATCCTGCGGGCCACCGCGTGGGAGTTGGCGGCGAAATGGTCCACCCTGAGGGCGCTCAGTACGTCCCACTGCCGCAGTCTGTGGCTGCAGAGCCGGAAGGCCTGGCGGGTGAAAAAACCGCTGTCATTCAGATATTCATGATAAAAATCCCATAGATAGCGCATGGGGGTATGGCAGTAGCAGATATGCGGCGTGTCCGCGCCGGCCAACACGCCTTTGGCCGGTCCCGATTCGCTGCTGATGACCAGGTCGTAACCGCGCAGATCCAGTTGTTCCAGGGCCAGCGGCATCAGCGGCAGGTAGTGCTGGTACAGTTTCGGCGCAAAAGGCAGCCTGGCGATGAACGTCGTGGCGATGCGGTGCTGTTTGATGGCGGGGGATATGGCTTGCGGAACGTAGACGTGCGTGTGGATGTCCGCCCGGGGAAACAGGCGGCACAGGGCTTCCAGGACTTTTTCCCCGCCCCGCATGCCGACAAGCCAGTAGTGGATGATCGCGACGCGCATGCTTTACCCTCTCTGTTGGGGCAGGCTTCGCAATACGATGCTGAGGGGATGAACCGCCGCGAGGCCTCCGCCGTGGCGCATCTGCACCCGGCAGGTGCCGCATTCGCTGGCGGACAGCGGCGCGCCGCTGCCTTTGAGCGCCGCGAACAGCGGCGCGCCAACGGCCATCCCGATTTCGTGTTTGCCTTTTTTGAAGCCGTAGCTTCCCGATATGCCGCAGCAGCCCGCGTCCATGTCCGCGACCTCCAGGTCCGGCAGCAGGCGCAGAAGATCCAGGCCGGAGCGGCCGATGCCCAGCGCCCGCAGATGGCAGGGCGCATGGTAGGCCAGGCGCTTCGCCGGGGTTTCGGCGTCTTTCAGGGACAGTTCCCCGGACAGGATCAGTTCTATAATGAATTCACAGGCGTCGGAAACGCTGTCCGCATACGCGCCCAGCCCTTCTTCGCTTGGGAACAGATCGCGGTATTCCTGCGTCAGCATCAGGGTGCAGCTGGGGCAGGCCGTGACGACCCGGATGCCCGCGGCGGCCCAACGGGCCAGTTCCATGCTGTTGGCCCTGGCGCGGTCGAGGGCGTCCTCGGCGTAGCCGCCGGCCACCAGAGGCAGGCCGCAGCAGACGAAATTGTCCGGCACGATGACGTTGCAGCCCGCGCGGCCGAGCAGGTCGATCAGGTCCAGGCCCACCTGAGGCTCGTAATAGTTGATAAAGCAGCCGGGAAAGAACGCCACGCTTTTTTCTCCCGTCCGGCGGGGGCGCGGACGGTGCAGAGCCCGCCGCTCCCGCAGGGAGGCGAAGGGCGGCAGCGGGGCCTTTTTGTCGATGCCGACGGCGTCCAGAATCAGACGGGACAAGGGGTTGGCCATGCCGAAATTGAGCAGGAATCCCGGCAGCAGGGAGGCAAGGCGGCCCATGACGCCGGTATGGGCCAACAGCCAGTCGCGCGGGGGCGGCTTGCGGGTTCTGCAGTACGCGGCCCTGGCCAGCATGTTGAAGGTCGCCACCGGCACGCCCGAAGGGCAGGAAATATCGCAGTTCTTGCAGTTGGAGCAGTATTCCAGCGACGCTTCGTCGCCGAAGCCCAGCAGGCGGAAACGTTCGTACGCCGGACCGGTCAGCTTGGGGCCGCGAAAATGCATGGTCGCGCCCGCCACGGGGCAATGGGCCACGCAGATGGTGCAGGCGGTACACTGGTCGGGGTTGTGGCGCGCGGTCATGGCTACACCCGCATCCCGGCGAAATGCCCCGTGGCCAGAGCCACGCCGCTGCCGGATTTTTCGGTTGCGAAATCATAGCCGGCCAGGGACCTGCCCACGAAATGCACGTTGTCGAACAGGGCGCATCCATCCGGCCCCACAGGGTTGAGCGCGGCGTTCACCGCCACCCCCATGCGGGCGAAGGGATGGGGCTGGCGGTCGAAGAATTTCGGGCAGGACCATGCGTCCTGGCCGGCGGGCACAGGCAGGGGCAGACCGAATACGGCCTCTCTGGCTTCGCCCGGCCGGGTCAGTACCCCTTCGCTGAACAGCCCGCCGGTGGCGATGATGAACGCATCCGCGTGATAGACTCTTTCTCTGCCAGGCGAGCCCGCGGCCAGAGCCGAGCAGCGGCCCCGAGAGGTGAGAGCCCGCGTGACAGTCACGTTTTCCACGAATGAGACGGGCAGGTCGCGCAACGTTTCCATCAGCATGGCATGCATGCGCAGCCCGGTGACCGAAGGCGGCGGGCAGAACAGTTCCACGAAACGCAGCCCCGTGCGCTCTTCCAGTTCCGCCAGAATGCCGCTGCGGGGTTTTGTGCCCAGAATGGAGGGCAGAAGCACCGTATCCGCGTTGCCGGCGGCCGCCTGCAGCGCGTCGCGCAGCCAGGCGACGCCCTTGGGCGTATCCATGAATCGCGCCAGGTCAAGGGCGCTGCCGTCGCGGGGTGAAGTCCCGCCGGCCGGCGACATCGGCGCGGCCCCGGCCAGGGGGGAGGGGAGGGTTGCGTGGCGCAGGATTTTGCCCGCGAACTGCGGGCAGGCGGCCAGTCCGGCGGCGGCCATCTGCGGCGAAAAATCCTTCATGCCCATGACCCCGGCCACGAGAATGCGCTTCGCTTCAGCCAGGACCACCGGGTCCATGCCCGGGCCGGTCAGCCACGACGGTTTCATGGTCCCGGCCGCCGTGGGCAGCCAGGCGTTGCCGCCCTGTTCCGAGCCCGTCTGCAGAAGAGGCAGGCCCCTGGCCGCCGCCATGCCGGCGAGAAAACGGAGCGATTCGCGCACCGCGTCCGGACCCAGCAGCCGGTACGGATGCTCGGGCGGCAAAGACGCCATGGCCGCAAACGGGTCGCCGCCGACAATGCCGTTTTGCGTGTAGCCCAGCAGATCCACCGTGCCGCCGCCGATGGTCAGCGCGCCCGCGCCCCTGCTGACGAGCAGGGTTCTCTTGCCCCGCCCGGCGGCCGTGGCCGCGGCGATCAGGCCGGAAAAGCCGGCCCCGACCACGATGGCGTCGTAGTGCCTGTCGGGGGCGAAAACAGGCGAAGCTCCGCCGGCCGGCGCGGCCGTCGCGGGGGGCTGAGTCCTCCTGGCCCCGCAATGGGGGGGGGGCGACGCGATACCGGTACTGCCTGCGGGCGCGGTGTTTTCGGGAAAGCCTGTGCTCGGACTGTTTGCGGACTCCACAGAATTCCGTATCACGGGGGCAAGGGGGCTTGGTCCTCTTGCGGAGCACGAGGCGGAGCCTCGTTCCCGTACCCCGGCTTCCCCAACGCCAACGCCGCATTCGCCGTCAATGTTCAGGGTCGCGCCGTAGATGCCGCGTTCCAGTTCGATTTCCCGCAACTGGTTGCCCCAGAGCAGGGGCCGGATGCCGTGCCAGCGTTCTTCCAGGAACTGGCGGAACAGATCCTGGGGCGGGGTCTGGCTGAGCAGTCCCCCTTCCACCAGGGCGCCTGTCGCGCGCAGCGAGCAGAAACTGCCCTGGCAGGTGCCCATGCCCAGGCGGGTGCGGCGGCGGATGTCGCCCAGGGAACGGCTGGTGGGTTCTTGCGCCACGGTTTCAAATTCCGCCATGGTCACCAGCTCGCATTCGCAAAGCAGGAGCTTTTTCCAGGGATCTTTTTCCGCCAGGCCCACCGCCTGTTCCAGGTCGTCGCCCAGGCGGGACACGGCCTGCTCCAGACCTCCCGGGGGGAAAAAGGCCCCGGCCCGGCGCACAAGGGCGGGATCGGGCGCGGAGATGATGGGTTCCACCGCCGTGCGGCAGGGCATGGATATTCCCAGGGCCGCGGCCGCGTGGTCGCAGACTTTTTCCGCCATCAGCCGGAAGGAGGTGAATTTGCCGCCGGTGACG
The DNA here is from genome assembly GCA_031550605.1 of Desulfovibrionaceae bacterium. Lineage (GTDB taxonomy): Bacteria > Desulfobacterota > Desulfovibrionia > Desulfovibrionales > Desulfovibrionaceae > FLUQ01. Next base: position 35,504 of record JAVBOK010000073.1, read on the forward strand.
GTCAAAAGACCGGGAAGTCCCTCGTCGCCGTGATCCAGAATGACGAAGTTGCGCGTGGCCCCCCGTCCGGCCGACGCGCCGGGCGAGTACAGGGGCCGGGTGCCGGCGAAGGCGCGCAGCATGCGGTATTCCCGCAGTTTCGGGAACAGCGCTTCGCCGGCGGAGAGCAGGTATTGCACGTCCGCGGCGGTGGGAGTGGTATCGTCGGGTCTGTCCGTGGGCACGGACGTGGTGCCGAAAATGGTGATGGACCCGTGCGGTACAAAAATGTCGCCGTCCGACGCCTTGCGCAGGCGGTTGACCACCCTGTCGGTAAAACGGTGGTTGAAGGCCAGCAGGGTGCCCCTGTCCGGGGCGACGTTGACCTTGATGCCGGCCAGCTTTGCCGCTTCGCCGGCCCAGGATCCGGTGGCGTTGATGCAATAGTCGCAGGGGATGTATTCCCTGTCGCCGCCGCGCGTGCCCTGCGCCCATACGCCCCTGACCCGGCCGCCGGCCGTGTCGATGCCCGTCACGCGCGTATAGGTGCGCACGGCCGCTCCGTGACGCCGGGCGGACATGGCGTTATGCCAGACCAGGCGAAACCCGTCCACGGCGGCGTCGGGCACGCGGTACACGGCCCCGGCGCCGCGGGTCAGGTTCGGCTCGCGGCGGCGGGCCTCGCCCAGGGAAACGGGCGTGACCGCGATGCCGCAACGCGCGCAGGCATTCAGCCAGATATGCTCGAATGCCGGATCATCTTCCGGCGTGCGCACGAACCAGCCTTCCGTATCTTCCACGCAGAAACCGCCGATGCGGCGCAGAACGGCGTTTTCGGCGATGCATTCGCGGGCCGCGTCAGGGTCGCCCACGGCGTAGCGCGCGCCGCTGTGCAGCAGCCCGTGAAAGCGCGAACTGGTGCCCGACGCCAGATCCCCCTGCTCCAGCAGCACGGCCCTGATGCCGCGCATGGCCAGATCGCGCAGGATGCCCGTGCCGGTCGCGCCGCCGCCGATGACCACGACTGTCGGCATGCCCATAACCATTTCTCCTTGCAACGCGTTGGGTTACAACACGTATTCCTTGATTGTCAGCCGGTGCGGCGACGGATCCGCCCCGGCGGCCTCCGCCAGGTCCGGCCAGCACAGCGGGTGAGGCCAGTGGGCGGTCAGGCGCTGCAGCAGGGTGTCGGCTTCTTCCGGCAGTATGGAATCGGGCACGACAATCTGCATGCTGAGGCCGGGCAGCCCTTCGCCGTCCGGGTTTTGCGGATCGCGCACCCGGTAGTTTTCCGGCGTTTCACCCCACAGAGCGATGCCGGCCGTGTGCAGCGCGTCGCGCAGTTCCATGCGCAGAGCCAGGCCGGGGTCCGCGCCGGCGGCCTGCCAGGCCGTGCACCGTCCCGGCCGCAAAACATGCACGACCCGGAACGAAGGGGCGGTGCCCGGGCTGTCCGGTTTTTCCGGCTGCAGCGGCTGGGCCGCGAAAACAACCAGATCGCCCGCGTGCTGGGTCAGAAAGGGCGGCGCCGCGGCCAGAATTTTCGCCGTGACCGGGCCGGTGCGGCGTCCGATGTACTCACGCCATTCGCCTTCTTCAAAGAAATACAGATGGGCAAGGCCCCAGTTTTCCTCCGTACCGTCTTCCGCCGTGGCGGACACGGGGTCAAGTTGCAGGGCCCTGGCCGTTCTGCGTACGGTTTTCCAGTCTTCGGCCGCCGCCGCGGCCGTCATCAGGTCCCAGCGGTCGGATTCGCCGGATTCCTTGTCGCGGGCCAGTTCCTGATACTGGTCGCGGGCCAGGGAAAAATCTTTCTTCCGCATGGCGGACTCGGCCAGCAGACGCCGGGCGTGGCGGGATTCGGGGGCATGATCGAGTATCTTTCGGGCCTGTTCGGCAGCCGCGTCCCAGTCGCTCCGGCTGTATGCGGCAAAAGCCGCGCCCCACTCGGATTGTTCCGGAGCGGAAGCGGCAAGAAAGGCGGCGACCTCGTCGATTTCCGCATGTTTTCCCTGCTGCGCCAGCAGGGTGATCAGAGCGGAAAAACATGCGCCGTCGCCGGGGTTGCGTTCGACGGCGGCGCGCAGGCAGGCGGCGGCCTCGGTAAAAGCCCGGCAGGCCTGCATGGCGGCGGCCAGCGCCAGAGTCACGGCCGCGTCGTCGGGCCGCAGTTCCGCCGCCCTGCGGAACAGGGCGATATCCTTTTCCGGGTCGCGCGGGCCGGTCTGGGAAGCGCAGAACGCCACAAGAGACGTCGCGGGTACGGGAAGCCGCGGCCGGGCAGGCAGTGCGGCAAGGTCTCCGACGCATTCTTCCAGCATGTCCGGCAGGTCGCCGGGCGCGCGCAGCAGGGGAAGGGCCTCGGCCGTGGCGGCAAGAGCCCGGCCGGCCGTCCAGGCGGACCCTCTGGCAATGGCCAGGCGGGCGTGGCGGTGCGCGATCAGGCAGGCGGCATGGTGCGCGCCCACGGATTGCGCGTGGTTGATGGCGGTCTGGAGCAAAGCCCCCAATTCCCAGGTGTTGTTTGCCGGAATTTTGAGCGCCACCGCATACGCCGTGGCTGTCCAGGGTTCGTGCAGGGCGGGGATGATGTCGGTCCAGCGCGGCAGGGCCCGCCATGCTTCCTGAGGGTCCGTTCCGTATTCCGCGAGGATGAGGGAGCGGACAAGGCCGCAAAAGGCGTCAAAACCGGGGGGGATGCTGCCCGTCTGGCGTGCGGCGTTGAAAACGGACACCGGCGTGGCGTCGGCGCCGGAAACTGCGGGATTCAGAACCGCCAGCGCTTCCCGGCTTTTGCCCGAACGATGCAGGGCCAGGGCAAGACGGGGCGCGAACAAGGGCGGCTCGTCGCCGCCGCAGGCCCGCGACCGGAGGAACCTGGCGTTGTGCAGCAAAGAAGCGGCTTTTTCGGCGTCGCCGGCGTCCATGTGTATTCTGGCTTCGGCCAGGGAAAGGGCCGTGAATTCGGGGGAAGACGGATCCGTCACGCGGACGGTCGCGGAGCACAGATCCAGGCAGTCCGGCCCTTTGCCCGGTCCGTCCATATTGCTGTGGCAGGTGACGAGGTCGCCGATCACCGAAAGGGCCTGCGGGCAGTCGCGGACGTCGGGCCGCAGGGAAAATTCGGTCAGGGACCAGGCTTCCGCCAGGGCGGCCGCGCCTTCGCCCGCCACATCCAGGCGGCATTTCAGCGCCCAGTGGCGCACGTACAGCTCCAGCCAGGGGTGGCGCATATTTCCGGCGGCGGCCAGGGCTTCCGGCGCGATGGCCGCCACCCTGCCGCCATGCCCGGCCCCCGTTTCAGCCGGCAGGCGCAGAAGGATGTCCGCCAGGCGGATTTCTCCGGCGGAGCGCAGATCGGCGCACAGGCTTTGTACCCAGGAAGGCGGGCGGAACATCTGTTCTGTCATTGGCGGATGGTAGCGCACCCAGGCGGATGCCGCAAGCGGAGCCTGCGGATTTTAGAATACTTCACGCGTGATCTTGCGATTTTTGCAGGCCGGGTATACGAATTCCCCTGAACATTGTCGCGGAAACGGGCGTTCCGGGCCTTGCAGCAATCCGCGCATGAGAAACCGTAAAGTTGCTCCGTTCTATGGCTGAAAAACACGGCATCGGCGGCGAGTCCGCCGCCCCGGCGGACGGGGGCGACACTGGCGCGGGCATGCGGGCGGCCGTGGCCGCCTTTGCCATGTGGGCTTTTCTGCCCATATACTGGAAACAACTGCAGGCGGTGTCCTCGCTGGAAGTGATCTGCCACAGGGCGCTGTGGTCTTTTGCCGTCATTGTCCCCTTCGCCGTGTGTACCGGCCGCATGGCCGAGATCCGCCGGGCGCTGTCCCCCCAGACGCTGGGGCTGCTTTTTTGTTCCGCGTCGATTCTGGCGGCCAACTGGCTGATTTTCATCTGGGCCGTCAACCACAACCAGATTCTGGAAACCAGTCTGGGCAACTTCATCAACCCGATACTCAATATGCTCTGCGGGGTGCTGTTTTTTCGCGACCGCCCCAGCCGTTTGCAGTGGTGCGCCATCAGCCTGGCCGTTTTGGGGGTGTGTATCCGTATCGCCGTTCAGGGGCATCTGCCTTGGGTGGCGCTCAGTCTGCCCGGGACGTTTTGCCTGTACGGGCTGCTGCGCAAAATAGTCAAGGTGGAGGCGGTGCCCGGCATGCTGGTGGAAACGGGCCTCCTGATGCCGGTGGTGCTGGGGACTCTGCTGGTCATGTCCGCCGGGGGAGAGGCCGTTTTCGGCGCGGCCCGCCCGCTGGAATCGGCGCTCATGATAGGGGCCGGGGTCGTGACGTCCATTCCCATGGCACTTTTTGCCTACGGCGCTCGGCACCTGAAGCTGACGACCCTGGGGGTGCTGCATTACATTCTGCCGCTGTCGTCCTTTATGGTCGGGGTGTTCCTGTACGGCGAACCCTTCACTGCCGGACACGCCGTGACCTTCGGCTTTATCTGGTCGGCCCTGTGCATTTACACGGTTGATGTCTGGCGGCAGTTCCGCCGGCAGGGCGTTTTTCCGTGAAAAATGGCTGCCCTGGCGGATACGCGGCGCAAATGGAGCATCCCTTCGCAAGCGGCGGCGCGCGTATTTTCCGGACAAGCCGCTGCGGCTTGTCCGCACCCGGGAAAGGAGTGTTTTGTTTTTTCAAACAGAGCGCGGCGGAAGTGCTTCAGTTCCCATACTTCGAAAAGAGGAGATTTCCTTTCACGATATGGAAGATCGGAATTTGCTGTTGTCAAGAAATCGGGAATGGGGCAAAGTGGTCCGACAACTTTGGAGATAAAGCCTTTGGGCATTGGTTTGTTAACCCATCATAGACGAGGTGCAAACGGTGAAAACGAACCTGGCTGAGAAAAAAACGACCAATAAAAAATTGATCGCCTGGGTGGACGAGATCGCGGCCCTGTGCCAGCCCGACTCCGTGTACTGGTGCGACGGTTCCGAACGCGAGAAAAAGTCGCTGAACGACCTTCTGGTCAAAAGCGGCACTTTTATTCCCCTGAATCCCCAAAAGCGGCCGGGCAGCTTCCTGGCCCGTTCCAATCCGGCCGATGTGGCCCGCATGGAGCACCGCACCTTCATCTGTTCCGAAAAGCAGATGGACGCCGGCCCCAACAACAACTGGGCCGACCCCAAAGAAATGCGCAAAAAGCTGACCGGCCTGTTCAAGGGCTGCATGCGCGGCCGCACCATGTACGTGGTGCCGTTCAGCATGGGGCCCGTGGGCTCGAAAATCGCGCAGATCGGCATTGAAATCACGGATTCCCCCTATGTCGTGGTCAGCATGCGCATCATGACCCGCATGGGCCAGAAAGTGCTGAACACCCTTGGCCCCAAAGGCTATTTCGTTCCCTGCATCCATTCCGTGGGGCAGCCCGTTCTGCCCGGCCAGGAAGACGTGTCCTGGCCCTGCAACCCGGAAAACGTGCACGTGGTGCATTTTCCGGAAACCCGGGAAATCTGGTCTTTCGGCAGCGGCTACGGCGGCAATGCCCTTTTGGGCAAGAAATGCCTGTCCCTGCGCATCGCCTCGGTCATGGCCCGCGACGAAGGCTGGCTGGCCGAGCATATGCTCATCGTGGGCATCGAAAATCCCGAAGGCGAAAAAACCTATGTGGCGGCCGCCTTCCCCAGCGCCTGCGGCAAGACCAATCTGGCCATGCTTATCCCCCCCAAGGGCTTCAAGGGCTGGAAAACCTACACCGTGGGCGACGATATCGCCTGGATCAAACCCGGCAAGGACGGCCGCCTGTATGCCATCAACTCCGAGGCCGGCTTCTTCGGCGTGGCGCCCGGCACTTCGGAAAAGACCAACAAGAACGCGCTGGCTTCCTGCCGGGCCAACACCATTTTTACCAACGTCGCCATGACCGACGACGGCGACGTATGGTGGGAAGGCATGAGCAAGGAAGCGCCCGCGCACCTGATAGACTGGAAAGGCCAGGATTGGACCCCCGGTTGCGGCCGCGACGCGGCGCATCCCAACTCCCGCTTCACTGCGCCCGCTTCCCAGTGCCCCAGCATCGACCCTGACTGGGAAAATCCCAAGGGCGTGCCCATCAGCGCCTTTATTTTCGGCGGGCGCCTCAGCAAAAACGCGCCGCTGGTGTATCAGTCCTTCAACTGGGCCCACGGCGTGTACATGGGCGCCACCGCCGGCTCTGAAAAGACCGCGGCCGCCGAAGGCCAGGCCGACATCCGTTACGATCCCATGGCCATGCTGCCCTTCTGCGGCTACAACATGGGCGACTATTTCGCCCACTGGCTGCAATTCGGCCGTACCATCACCAATCCCCCGGCCATCTTCAAGGTCAACTGGTTCCGCAAGGACGAAAAAGGCCACTTCATCTGGCCCGGCTTCGGCGACAACCTGCGCGTGCTCAAATGGATCGTGGACCGGGTGCGCGGCCGCGCGCGGGCCGTTGAAAGCCCGTTGGGCCTGATGCCGTACTACGAGGACCTGCCCTGGTCCGGCCTGAAATTCTCGAAAGAGGAATTCGACAAGCTGTCCGCCATTGACAAGGCGGCCGGGCTGAAAGAAGCCGAAGGCCAGAAAGTCCATCTGGAGCAGTTCGCCAAAATTGACCGGCTGCCCGAAGAGCTGGTGCACGAACAGCGCCTGCTGGCCCTGCGTCTGGAAAAGTCGGACAAGGTCTGGACATTGCCCGAAAAGGTTAAAAAATAATATTTCATTTGAATAGATGGAAATACGAGGGGGCGGCAACGCCCCCTTTGCGCGTCCGTCTCGTTCCGCGAAGCGGCGGAACGGAATGCCCCTTCATCAACGCCCGCGCTTGACGATGTCCGGTGCCGGACGTATTTCTGTGTCGCATTTCAGTAGAAGGAGATTGTAGTGGACGCTTGTTCTGGCGACAGTAGCGGCGGGTCAACAGACGCCGCCCGCGGCGTGGCGGAATAGCCGGCGCTCTCTCCGGGCCGGCATCCTGCCGCGTGCGGGACCGGTTTTCTCTCCTTCGACGTCGTTGACCCCTCCCAGGCTGCCGTTCGGCGCATGCCGGAAAGAACGCATTCGCGTTCGTCTTCCGTTTCGCGCCGGGCACGCGCACCCGCTTCAGGAGGGTGGCATGAAAGCTTTTTTGCGCAACTTCTTTGCGATGTTTCTGCGGAGCCGGCGCATCGCGCGCCATTTCCGCCGTCTGGCGGTATTGGAAACCCTGCCCCGCGCGGGCTTTGTCCGCGACGTGCCGGCCGCTCTTTTCGAATCGTTGCGCGCGGTGGCGGCGCGCGATGCCGACGCTCTGCTGCGCGACCTGGGCAGTTGCCGGCTGGGCCTGACCGAGGAACAGGCGGAAGCCGTGCGCGAACGGGCGGGCGTCAATGAAGTCGCCTATGAAACGCCGCTGCCCTGGTGGGAACATCTGTGGCTGAGCTACCGCAATCCGTTCAATCTGCTGCTGACCGTGCTGGCAGCGGTTTCCTTTTTGACCGGCGACCATGAGGGCGTGCTGATCATTGCCGGCATGGTGCTGTTTTCGACCCTGCTGCGCTTTCAGCAGGAGGCGAAAGCCAACAGGGCCGCCGATGCCCTGAAGGCCATGGTCAGCAACACGGCCACGGTGCTGCGTCCCCCTGTGCCGGACGAAGCCGCCGCCGGCGCGACGCTTTGCGCGAAAGGGCATGCGGATGGCGCGCGGCGGACGGAACTGCCCATCGGGCTGCTGGTTCCCGGCGACGTCATCGCTCTGTCCGCCGGGGATATGATTCCCGCGGACTGCCGGATCCTTGCCGCCAAGGACTTGTTCGTCAGCCAGGCGGCCATGACCGGCGAATCCATGCCGGTGGAAAAGTTTTCGGTTCCGCGCGCGTCGGGCGCCGCCGGCCTGCTGGACATGGACAGCATCCTGTTCATGGAAACCAACGTGGTTTCCGGTTCCGCCCTGGCCGTGGTGGTGGAAACGGGCAACCGCACCTGTTTCGGCAGCCTGGCGGAGACAACGGCCGCCAACGACCGCGCGCCCACCTCGTTCCAGACCGGGGTGAACCAGGTCAGCTGGCTGCTGATCCGTTTCATGGCGGTCATGGCTCCCCTGGTGCTGCTGATCAACGGCTTCACGAAGGGAAGCTGGATGGAAGCGGCGTTGTTCGCCCTGTCCGTGGCCGTGGGTCTGACCCCGACCATGCTGCCCATGGTCGCCACGGCCACCCTGGCCAAGGGGGCGGTGTTTCTCTCCCGCAAAAAGGTCATCGTCAAACGTCTGGACGCCATCCAGAATTTCGGGGCCATGGACGTGCTGTGCACGGACAAGACCGGCACCCTGACCCAGGACCGCATCGTGCTCAGCCGCCATTGCGATCCCTGGGGCGATCCCTCCGTCCGGGTGCTGGAACTGGCCTATTGCAACAGCTATTACCAAACAGGGTTGAAAAACCTGCTGGACGTGGCCGTGCTGCAGCATGCGGACCAGGATCCTGCCCTGCCCGATCCTGGCCTCTGGGCCAGGCGCTGCCGCAAGGTGGACGAGATTCCTTTCGATTTTGAGCGCCGCCGCATGTCCGTGGTGGTGGAAGAGCCGGACGGCGGGCATTTTCTGATCACCAAGGGCGCGGTGGATGAAATCCTTTCCGTCTGCTCCCGTGTGGTCCGGGGGACGGAAGAGGTTCCGCTGGCCGCCGGCATGCTGGATACCGTGCGCGCCGTCACGGAATCGTTCAACAGGGATGGCCTGCGCGTGGTGGCCGTGGCGCGGAGGGGGCTGCCAACGGCGCAGCCCGCCTACGGCGTGGCGGACGAGCGGGATATGACCCTGGCCGGCTACGTCGCGTTTCTGGACCCGCCCAAGGATACAGCCCGTGCCGCGATCGCGGGCCTGGCGGACCACGGTGTGGCCGTCAAAGTGCTGACCGGCGACAACGCCCTGGTCAGCGCCAGGGTCTGCCGCGAGGTGGGGCTTGCCGTCGCGGCGGAAGCGGTCCTGCCCGGCCCGGACATCGACACTCTGGACGACGCGGCCCTGGCCGTGCTGGCGGAAAAAACGACGGTCTTCGCCAAGCTGACCCCGGGGCACAAAGCCAGAATTGTACGCCTGCTCAAGAAGAACGGCCACGTGGTCGGCTTTCTGGGGGACGGCATCAATGACGCCGCGGCCCTGCACACGGCGGACATCGGCATTTCCGTGGATTCCGGGGCGGACATCGCCAAGGAAGCCTCGGATATCGTGCTGCTGGAAAAAAGCCTGCTGGTGCTGGAAGAAGGCGTGCGCGAAGGCCGACGCACTTTTGCTAACATGCTGAAATACGTGAAGATGACTGCAAGTTCCAATTTCGGCAACGTGTTTTCCGTATTGGTCGCCGGGGCTTTTCTTCCGTTTTTGCCCATGCTGCCTATCCATCTGCTGGCGCAGAACCTGCTCTACGACATCTCGCAGACGGCCATTCCCTTTGACCGCGTGGACGAAGAGCATCTGCGGCAGCCGCAGCTCTGGCGCCCGGCGGATATCGGCCGTTTCATGCTCTGGTTCGGGCCGCTCAGTTCCCTTTTCGACATCATCACCTTTCTGCTGCTGTGGTTCGTCTTCAGCGCCAACACGCCGGCCGCGCAGACCCTGTTCCAGTCCGGCTGGTTCGTGGTGGGGCTGGTGACCCAGACCATGGTCGTGCACATGATCCGCTCGCCCGGGTTCCCCTTTGTGCAGAGCCGGGCCTCCTTGCCGCTGATGGTCATGTCCGCCGTCATCATCGGCGCGGGCGTTTTTCTGCCCATGGGGCCGCTGGCGGCGTCTCTGAAACTGGAGGCGCTGCCGCCTTTGTATTTCGTCTTTCTGCCGTTCATCGTTCTCGGGTATATGGCGCTGGCCCAGATCATGAAGCGGTGCTATATCCGGCGCTTCGGCTGGCAATGAAAAAGAGGACGCATGGACAAACACTATCTGCTTTTCGATCTGGACGGCACGCTGACCGACCCC
>JAVBOK010000097.1:0-4573 GCA_031550605.1 Desulfovibrionaceae bacterium
CCCAGGCTCTGGCATACAAGGCCGTGGACGCCATACGCATGGAAAACCGCCACTTCCGTACGGATATCGGAAAAAAGGCGCTGAACAGGAAATAACCCGGTGGACTCCGTCCCCCGGACCCCCTGCAAGGGGTCTGAGACCCCTTGACCCCGCATCCGCGGGTCCAGGGGGCCGCGCCCCCTGGCGGGGCGTGGGGCGGAGCCCGACATTGTTCATTCCCTGTCCAGCGCTTTTTTCCCGATATCCGTGCGGTACTGGCAACCGTTCATGCGCACGGCGGCCACGGCCCTGTACGCCAGGGCCTGGGCGTCGCGCAGGGTGGCGCCCAGGGCGGTGGCGCCCAGAACGCGGCCGCCGGAGGAGCGCACGATGCCGCCCTCCCGTGTCGTGCCGGCCTGAAAGACCTTGATTTTTCCGGGCGCCAGGGCTTCGGCCTCCGCAAGTCCGGAAATTTCCATGCCCCTGGCGTAGTCGCCGGGGTATCCCTTGGCGGCCATGACCACGCAGACGGCGCTTTCGGGCGTGTAGGCCAGGCTGACGCCGTCCAGTTTGCCGGCGGCGCAGGCCAGCATGGCGGTCAGAAGATCGCCCCGCAGCCGCATCAGCAGGGGCTGGCACTCGGGGTCGCCGAAACGCACATTGTATTCCAGAACCTTGATGCCGTCGGCGGTCATCATCAGGCCCGCGTAGAGGATGCCGGAAAAGGGATGCCCGCGCTCCGCCAGGGTGCGCAGTATGGGGCGGATGACCATGTCGGCCGTTTCGGCGTACCGGCTTTCGGGCAGGACGGGGGCGGGGCTGTACGCGCCCATGCCGCCGGTGTTGGGGCCCCTGTCGCCGTCGAAAACGGCCTTGTGATCCTGGGCGGAGGGCAGGGGAATGACGGTTTCGCCGTCGCACAGGCAGAGGAAAGAGGCTTCCTCGCCGGCAAGGGCGTCTTCGATGACCACGGTTTCCCCGGCTTTCCCGAAGATTTTTCCGACCATCATGTCATCCAGGGCGGCCAGGGCTTCGTCCGTGGTTTTGGCCACCACCACGCCCTTGCCCGCGGCCAGTCCGTCGGCCTTGACCACGATGGGCGCGCCGCGTTTTTCCACATACGCCCGGGCCTCGGCCCGGTCGGTGAAAATGCCGAAATCGGCCGTGGGCACGCCGGATTCGCGCATGAGGGTCTTGGAGAAGGCCTTGGACCCTTCAAGCTGCGCGGCGTACTTGCCGGGGCCGAAGCAGGGCACGCCCGCTTCCTTGCAGGCGTCGACCAGCCCCAGCACCAGGGGCAGTTCCGGTCCGGGAATGACAAAATCGATGTTGTGCTCGCGGATATGGGCCATCAGGCCGGGTATGTCGTCGTCGCGCAGCGCGACGTTGACGCCCGTTTCCGCGGTGCCGCCGTTGCCGGGCGCGATGTGGATGTCCGTGACCGCCGGGTTCTGGCGGATCTTCCAGGCCAGGGCGTGTTCGCGCCCCCCGGATCCGACGATGAGAATGCGCATGAAAACCTCCTGAAGCGGGTGAAAGCTGTCCAGTACTATAGGGCGCGTATGCTTGACAAGGAGCGGGAAAATGGGTCATTGCACCGCGATGCATCCCTGCATGTTTTCCGTTCCGCAGCGGCGCCGCCGCTGGTGGCGGCCCTGGTGACGGGGCCGCGGCGGAACGCGTCTGTTTGAAAAAGAACGCGCCAAACGCGGCAGCAGCGACGCTGGCCGCGTTTTTTCGTGCGCGCCGTTGTTCTGCCCGCGGGGACGCCCGAAGCGGCAAGGAGGCTTTTGTGAGCATGTACCGTTTTATCCCGCAGCATTCGCCCGAGGAATTCACCCGCATGCAGACCCGCGGGCTGGCCTGGACCGTGGCGCACGCCTTTGCCGGCAACGGATCCTACCGGGCCAGGCTGCGGGCGGCCGGCGTGGATCCGGCGGCCGTGCAAAGCCTTGCCGATCTGGCGCATCTGCCCTGCACCACCGCCGACGACCTGCGCGACGGCTATCCCCTGCCGCTGCTTTCCGTGCCGGAAAAGGACATCGTGCGGGTGCACGCGTCCAGCGGCACCACGGGCAGGCGCAAAATCCTGGCGTACACGGCGAAGGACGTGGACACCTTTACCACCCAGATGGCCCGTTGTTACGAACTGGCCGGGCTGACCACTCTGGACCGCGTCCAGATCGCCGTGGGCTACGGCATGTGGACGGCCGGGGCCGGCTTTCAGGGCGGGGCCGAAAAATTCGGGGCCATGACCGTGCCCGTGGGGGCGGGCAACCTGGAAGCGCATCTGCAGATGCTGACCGACCTCGGCAGCACCTGCCTCGGTTCCACCGCCTCCATGGCTCTGCTGATGGGCGAGGAAGTGCAGCGCGGCGGGTTGGGCTCTTCCATCCGCCTCTCCCGCGTGATTTTCGGGGCGGAAGGGCACAACCCCAAGATGCGCCGGGCTTTCGAGCGCAACCTGAACCTGACTCACGGCAGCTACGACATCGGAGGCATGACCGAAATGTACGGCCCGGGCACGGCCATTGAATGCCCGGCCCACGAGGGGCTGCATTACTGGGCGGATCTGTTCATTTTCGAAATCCTCGACCCGGCCACGCTGCGGCCGGTGAAGGAAGGGGAGATCGGCGAACTGGTTGTCACCAGCCTGTCCAAGGAGGCCGCGCCGCTGATCCGTTACCGCACGCGGGATCTGACCCGCTCAATCCCCGGTCCCTGCCCCTGCGGCTGCACCATGCCCCGGCATGACCATTTTCTGGGCCGCTCTGACGACATGGTCGTGTTCCGGGGGGTGAACATCTATCCGGGGCAGATCGCCGACGTGCTGCAGCATTTTTCGGACCTGGGTTCGGAATACCACATGGAACTGACCCGCAGCCAGGGCCGGGACGAGATGGAGCTGAAGGTGGAACGCCTGCCCGGCGCGTCCCGCGACCACGACGCGGACATCGCGGCCAGGGTGCAGCGTTCGCTGCATTCAAAGGTGATGATCGCGGCGGATGTGCGGGTGGTGGACGCTGGCAGCCTGCCGCGTTCTTTCGGCAAGTCGAAACGGGTGACGGACAAGCGGTTCGAGAGCTAGCTTCCGCGCGCCTCCGGCAGCCGGCCTATCGCTTCAGCCATCTGCGGATGGCCGCGTACAGAGCGTCGGGGTCGATGGGCTTGGTGACGTGGTCGTTCATGCCCGCATGCAGGGACTGTTCCCTGTCGCCCGCCATGGCGTGGGCGGTCATGGCCAGGATGGGCAGGTCCCGGTACGCCGGGTTCCCGCGGATTTCCCTTGTCGCGCTGATTCCGTCCATTTCCGGCATCTGGATATCCATCAGCACCAGATCGTAGGGGGATTTTCGCAGCAGTTCCAGCGCTTCCCGCCCGTTGCCCGCCACGTCGACGAGAAAACCTTTTGCTTGCAGCAGTTCCAGGGCGATCATCTGATTGATTTCGTTGTCTTCCGCCAGCAGGATGCGCGAACCGGCCAGGGCCGCGTCCAGGGCCGCGTCCGCCCCGGCGTCGGCGTCTGTTGCGCAGGTCGGGTTTTCCCGCCCGGCCGGCAGATCGAATTCGGCGGTAAAGGTGAACCGGGTGCCGGCGCCGGGTTCGCTCTCGCACCAGATGTCGCCTGACATCAACTGAACCAGGCGCTTGCAGATGGCCAGGCCCAGGCCCGTGCCGCCGTATTTGCGCGTGGTGGAGGTATCCGCCTGGGTAAAGGGCGAAAACAGGTTGCTGACCTGTTCCGGCGTCATGCCGATGCCCGTGTCCGCCACAGAGAACTCCAGCGTGGCGCGGCAGTCCCGCCGCTGTTTTTCCGCGACGCCGATCCGGATGTCGCCCCTGCTCGTGAACTTTACGGCGTTGCTCGTCAGGTTGAGCAGGATCTGTTTCAGCCTGGTGGGATCGCCGCGCAAAAGACCGGATGTGCCGGGCGCAACGGCGATGCTGATGGAAATGTCCTTGCCCGCGGTCTGCGGGGCGGCCAGATCGGAAATGTCGCGCAGGACCGATTCCAGGGAAAATTCGATGCGTTCCATTTCCAGCTTGCCGGCCTCGATTTTGGAAAAATCGAGGATGTCGTTGATGATTCGCAACAGCAAGGTGGCCGACTGTTCGGTTTTGGCCAGGTAATCGCGCTGCTTCGGCGTCAGTTCCGTATGCGACAAAAGGCGGGCCATGCCCAGGATGGCGTTCATGGGCGTGCGTATTTCATGGCTCATGTTGGCCAGAAATTCGCTTTTGGCCTGGGCGCTTTTTTCCGCCAGATCGCGGGCCAGACGCAGTTCTTCCTCCGTTTTGCGCATCTCCGCCATTGTGGCTTTCAGTTCACGCAGATCGCGGGTGTAGCCCACCACAATGTACTTGTCGCCGTACTTGACGCGCACCAGGGTAATTTCCGCCGGAACGGGATCGCCGTTCAGTTTCTGGTGCATCCATTCGAAGCGCTGCAGCCCCGTTTCAAAGGCCAGACTGATTTTTTCCAGAGCCTTTTCCGCGGACAGCCTGCCGTCGGGCTGGTATTCGGGCGACAGTTCGGCAAAGCGGTTCAGGTATTCCTGTTTGCTGGAAAGGTCGAACAGGCGGGCCGCTTCCT
>JAVBOK010000041.1:0-69934 GCA_031550605.1 Desulfovibrionaceae bacterium
GGGGGGCGCGGCCGGCCCCGCGCCCCCCGCGCCGCCGAAGGCGGCGTGAGTGAGCCGAAAACCACGTTTTTCGGCGAACGATCTTTCACGAAATAGCTACAGCTATTTCGTGAACATCACACTAGGCCGCTCCGCTTTTGCGTTTCGGCGGGATGCCGTGCCCGCAGGGCACGGCGACCTGGCATTTGCCGCAGCCGTAGCGGGGCTTGTGTTTTTCGAGCGTGTCTTCAAGAAAAGGCGCGCAAAGATGATGGTCCTTGCCGCGCTCCAGAGAAATGGCCCCGGGTGGACAGTGGGGAATGCAGGCTCCGCACCGGGTGCAGTATTCGTTGTGCCCGCCGTAGGGGCGGGGGTCCGGCGCCAGCGCCATGTCGGTCACCAGGCTGATGAACCGGCCCGCGACGCCTTTGGCCGTGATCAGGCCCCTGGACAGGCCGAAAGTGCCCAGCCCCGCGACGTGGGCGACATGGCGCTCCGACCAGTTGCTGCTGTACAGGGGCATATCGTAGTCCTTCACCGGTCCGGACCAGCTCCATCCCCGGCTGGTGAAGCGCGTGTCCCTGATGGGGATGACGGCCGCGCCGCCTTCCGCTTCGATCCGTTCTTTCACCAGGGCGATGCATTCCAGCATCATGGCCTGCCCTTCAATGCGGGCGTGCAGCCACTCCAGGGCGGGCCAGTTCCAGCCGGCGCTGTTGGCTTTGGTCACCCGGCGGGTGAAGGGAAAGAAAAACGCGATCACGCTTTTCGCCCCCGGCAGCCAGTACCCAGGCGATTCGTGATGCGGCCCGACGACCTCCGGCCGCTTCAGTTCCGTAAACAGCGGATCCGAAGCCGCCGCGCAGCCCATCAGGGGCGTATCGTAAATGCGCATGCCCGCCGCTTCCGGCACCAGGGCGATCTCCGGCCCCACAACGTTGCTTGAAGACTGTTCCGTGAATTCCGTCGCCAGTCGCAGCAGATCCGTTTTGCTCAGCATCACGCACCTCGGGTTTCGATGGCCCTTTCGGGAGGTTTCTGTTCCTCTGCCGCGCCACGGTATGCCGCCCCTCCCTTTGACGCAAGAGGCTTTTTCCCGTCGCAGGCGCGCCTTTCCCCTGTTCCTGCAACGTTTTTTCCGGTATAACGGCCGCAACGCGCAACGCGGACACACGCCACAACAGGAGAACGGCCATGGAATACGCGCCACTGACGGGAACCGGCATTCTTGTTTCCAGGCTGTGCCTGGGCACCATGCTTTTCGGCGACCAGATGGATGAACGGGAAGCGATCCGCTGCGTGCACCATGCTCTGGATGCGGGGGTCAATTTCTTCGACACCGCCAACCGGTACGTGGGTGGCAGAAGCGAAGAAATACTGGGCAAAGCCCTGGCCGGCAGACGCGACAAGGTTTTCGTCGCCACCAAGGTCGGCAACACCGTGGCCGACGCTCCGCATGAACGGGGCAGTTCGCGGACGCATATTCTGAAGCAGGTGGAACTGTCGCTACGGCGTCTGCAAACGGAATACATCGATCTGTATTACCTGCACACCCCGGACACGGTCACACCGCTGGAAGAAACCCTTGAGGTTCTGGACAGTCTGGTGCGTTCCGGCAAGGTCCGCTATCTGGGCACGTCCAACTTCGCGGCATGGCAGGCCTGCCGCATGCGGTACGCGGCACGGGCGGAAGGGCGCGTTGCCCCCGCGGTGGCCCAGATGGTCTACAACCTGATCACCAGGGGCCTGGAACAGGAATTCATCCCCTTTCTCAAGGCCCACGCCATGGGCCTGGTGGTGTACAACCCCATTGCCGGGGGATTTCTGACGGACAAATACGCGGAAAAGAAAAAGCTGGAAAATTCGCGTTTCACCCGCAACGCCATGTACGCGGACCGCTACTGGAACGACGACAACCTGGCCGCCTGGGACGCCGTCAAGGCCATTGCCGACGGCGCGGGCATCCCCATGCTGGATCTGGGCATGCGCTGGCTGTACAGCACGGGCAACGTGGATTCCATCATCACCGGCTTTTCCAGCCTGAAGCAGCTTGAAACCAACCTCAAAACCCTGGATGCGGGAACGCTCGGCCGGGACGTCATGGCCGCCTGCGACGCTGTCTGGAAAAATCTTTCGGGAACCCGGTTCCCGTATAACCGGTAATGCCGCGGCGGACGGGCACTTTTGCACGATCAAGCGTCGCGTGGCCGCCGGAGCATTGGCGAAACCAAAGGCCAGGGGCCGTCGCGGCGCGCGGTTCCGCGGCAACGGATCTTACGGGCGGATCCGCCGCCGGCCGTGCGCCAGATAATACAGGGGAACGCACAGGGCGGTCAGAACGGCGGCGGCGAAATACAGGCCGCGATAGCCGACGGAGGGCACAAGAAATCCCAGGGCATACGGCCCGATGCCGATGCCGAAGTCAAGGAAGATAAAATAGGTGGACGTGGCCTGGGCGAAACGGCGCCGGGGCACCAGCTTGATGGAGGAAGCCTGGGCCGTTGTCTGGAAGTTGCCGATCCCCGCGCCCAGAAGCGCCCCGACCAGCAGCAGGACGACGGAAGAAGACGCATGGCTCAAAAGCAGCAAACCGCAGGCGGCTACGGCTATCGAAGGATACATGATGACGTTGGCGCCCCGGCGGTCGAACAGTTTTCCGGCAAAGGGCCGCAGACAGAGCGCCGTGGCCGAGTAAGCGAGGAAAAAGAAGCTGGCCGACTCCACCAGTTCCAGTTCTCGGGCGTAAAAGGAAAGAAAAGCCTGCACGTTGCCGTAGCCCACTGAAACGAACAGCACCACCCAGGAAAGGGGCACCGCCTCGTGGGCGATGTAGTCGCTCATGCGGAAGCCGGACGGTTGTTCATGCCCGGCCGGGTCGGATTCCAGCGGAGGATAGGACAGAATCAGCGCGAAGGCGAAACTGACCACCCCCAGGCCGATGCACAGCAGGAACAGCATCTCGAAAGGCAGAAACTGCATCAGGAATATGCCAAGGAAGGGTCCCAGGGCCAGGGCCAGGATGGTGCTCAGGCTGAAATAGTTGATGCCCGCCCCATGTTGCTGCGGCGGCACGATGTGCGCCACCAGGGTCCCCGTGACCGTGCCGATGCAGCCGATGCCGATGCCGCTGCAAAAACGCACCACCATAAAAAAGAACAGGTTGTGCGTGACAAGATACAAAGCCAGGCTGGCAATATACACAACCAGGCCCGTGAACAGCACTTTTTTGAACCCCGCCGTGCCGATGATCCGGCCGGTGACGAAGCGCCCGCCCAGACAGCCGATCAGAATCAGACCGGCCACAAGGCCTGCCGTGCTCGGCGAGGCGTTGAAACGTTCCAGGGCAAAGGGGCTGCAAATGACGAAGAGCAGATAATACGCAGTCATCACGCACAGATTGATCAGAAAGACCGCGACGAAATTCTTGGTGAAAAGCACGGCAAACCCGCTGTTCAAGGCCGCGTGCCGGAAAGACCCCCCCGGACGCCGCCCGTTTGTTTCCTGATCTATACGCCTTCCCCTGCCGTCTTGTCTACGCGCTCCGATTGAGGGGAACCGGGGGGAATGATTCCCCCGGACGGGGTTTGGGCGGTGGCCCAAGAACGTACCGAGGCCCGGGCCCGGCTGCCCCCCGCCCCCGCGGCGGCGCGGCCCGGCGACATCCTTCGTCATCGACGTTCAGAACGGGCAGTCCTGCGCCATTTTCGGCGAACGGATGATCCTGTGGCTGCGCCGCCGGGGCATCGGCGGCGTGGCCGTCGGGAGAGGACGAGCGGACGGGAGGCGGGGCCGGGCCCCGCCAAAATCTTTTTTACAGCCGGCGGACAAGGGTGAACGCGCCCCGGCCGATATCGCCGCCGTCCGGGTCCTGCCGGCACACGCAGATGCCCGCTATCCGCACGGGCTCGGACAGAACAGGCCCCAGATACCCCTTCAGCCCCGCGCACACCGCCGCCGCCTCGTCCTCGTCGCGGGCGCCCGCCGTCAGCGTGATGTGAAAACGGTATTCTTCGAAAACATGGGGATAGCCCCAGCGAACCAGCATGTCACGCTGCCGCGGAGTCAGATTTTCCGGGTTGCGGCGCGCGATTTCCGTTGCGGACAAAGGCGCGCGGAACGCGTCAAAGTATCTTGCCGCGTCGGCGGCCAGGGCGTTCAGGCGGTGCAGGGCCTGCCGTTCCGCCGGGCTTTCGGCGGCCGGAAGCAGCGTAAAAAAAGACCTGACGCGGCCGAGGACAAGCCGGTGCAGCAATACGGGCGGCCGGCCCAGAACGAAACGCGCGGCCGCGTCGAGCAGATCCTGTTCCGCCACGCCCTCTTTCAGGAAAAACGGCGCTTTCAGGGTGGCGTGCAGGCCGTACCGCGCCGCTTCGGCGGTCAGGGCGGCCAGCCGTTCCGGCGCGATCCCCGGCAGAAGAGGCCGGTCCGCGCTTTCGCCCGTTTCGCTGTTCCGGCCCAGCAGGGCCGAGCCGCGCGCGGCCAAAGCGGTTCCGGGGTCCGGAACGTAATAGATCGCATACCGCAAGGCCACGGTCTTTCCCCCTCCCGCGGGCCGCCGGGCGCGGCAACGCTTCGCGGAAAGCGTCCGCGTCGCGCGCCGCACGGCATCCACCCTGTACCCTATGCCATAGATGCTGATCCGACGCGCCTCTGTCAAGAGACCCCGGTTTACACCGGACTTCGGATGGATTACCGTGCCACCGGCACATGACGCTTTGACGCACAGGAGAATGAGCCATGAAGGTTTTTGAACGCGACGACATCCGCAAGGAGTACCTGCCGGGCCGGGTCATCCAGAAGGCCGTGGGCCTGGATTCCGCATCCGCCAGCGAAAAGATGACGGTCTGCTTCGCGCGCTACGCGGCGGAAAGCGGCCCCATGGAGCCGCACCAGCACGCCGAAGAGACGGTGTACATCATCGACGCGCGCGACGGCTGGATCCGCCGCGGCCCGTCCGGGGACGATCTGCCGGAAAAAGTGCTGCTGCGGGCCGGAACCACCCTGCACTTCGACGAGTTGGAATGGCACGTCTTTGAATTCGGAGAGGGTGGCTTTATCGACGCCCTGTGTATTTACGGACAAGTGGACAACATCCGGCCGGAGCAGATTCTGGCCCGGAAAAACGCGTAAACGCCGGCCTTCGCGCCGCCGGAACCGGCCGGATGCCGGGCGGCGGCAATACCGCGCATCCGGCCGCGCCGCTCTTTGCGGAAACGGCGCGGCTGCCGGCAAAGTCCTCACGCGCGACATCCCGAAAACGGCCGGGCCGTTTTCGGGATGTCGCTTTCACAAACAGGGTCGGCTACGGAAAAATCTATTCCGTGTATCCGGCAAACGCGGCTTTCAACGCGTCGTCGATTTTGGGATCCATGCCGCTGGCTGGTTCGCGGGCCGGCCCCACAGCGTGCCCCAGCAGGGTCAGAGCGCGCTTCACCACGGAATTGGGATTGCCCAGCGCCATGACGTCGCGGAAAGGACGAATGGTCTTTTGCGCCTTGTTGGCCGCTTCAAAATCGCCCTTCTTCCAGTACTCGTAAATGCTGCACATCAGTTTGGGGAACACGTTGGCCCACCCGGCGATGGCCCCCGTGCCGCCGGCCTGCAGGGTCCAGAGGATGAAGGAATCATTGCCCGCCAGCACGCTCAGGCGGCCGCCGGTATCTTCGATGTACCGCAGGGTGTTGTCGTAGTTGCCGCTGGAATCCTTGACCCCCATGATATTCGGGCATTCGGCGGCCAGTTTCCTCACCGTCGCGTAGGCGATGTTGTTCCCGGTCCGGGCGGGAATGTTATAGAGCACGATGGGCAGCGGCACGCTTTTGGCCACCGCGCTGTAATGGCGGTAAATGTCATCCTGGGACACGCCCACGAAATAGGGCGAAATCACGGACAGCGCATCCGCCCCCAAATCGCGGGCTTTCCGCGACAAGGCAACGGTCTCTCTGGTGGTGATGCAGCCGGTGCCGGCATACACGGGCACCCGGCCCTTCACCGCATCCACGGTGACCTTGATCACCCGCAGTTTTTCCTCTTCCGTCATGGTGTAGAATTCGCCGTTGGTGCCCAGGGCGAAAATGCCGGAAACGCCGCCCGCGATCAGACGGTCGATTTCAATGCGCAGTTGCGGTTCGTTGATGGATTCGTCCTCGGCCATGGGGGTTATGATGGGTACGATGACACCTTGCGGTATGAACATGTCGGCTTCCTCCGCGCGGTTTGTGCGGTTGTTTTTCGTGCAGCCTGCGGCTGCGGCTTCCGCCGTGTTGCTATTGATTCAGGCGCATGGCCAGCAGTGCCACGGCCTGCCTGTACGTCTCGTCGTCCGGCAGATACAGCCGGAGCAGATGCCAGAACCCGCGGCGCAGCAGGATCGTGCGCATGGACGCAATGGCGTGGAAACGGTCCACCTTGTCCCATTGCAGATACCGGCTGCGGGTGCGTTCCGCGCGCACCGTCCCCACAACGGGGTACGGCCGCATGCGCAGGGTCAGCCATTCTCCGCGTCCGTCGCCGCCCCTGCTGCCTTCGTGATAAATGCCCCCGGCATCCATGCGGTAAACGGAATAGTACCGGTTGCCGAAAAAAATGCTGACCAGTGCGACAAACCCCGCCATGACCCCGACCAGGATCATGGCGCCGATGGAAAGGGACGCGGCGGCTTCGGCCGCGGTCAGCCTTCCTTCCATGACCCAGGCGCCGGTGCACAGCGTCAGCACGGCGATGGCCGCCCCGACAAAGGCGAACTGAAACAGCTCCATCAGGATGAAGGGGTTGGTCCACAGGGGAACCGTCACTTCCCAGCGCAAGGCCCCCTTGTCTTCTTCCCTGGGACCGAGCAGGTCGGCGAGCGTTTTTTTCGTCATATCTCCTCTTCCGTCGTCTGATCCGATCCGGCGTTGCCGCGAAGGCCGGGTCTCCGAAACACGCGGCATTCGCCGTTTCCAATCCAGCGACGGTTCCCCGGACTTTGCCCGCGAACGCGCCGGATCAGGCCGAAGCCCCCTGCCGCCCGGAACCGGCGATGGGGCCGGGATGGTAGCAGGCCAGGAAATGCCCCGGATTGACTTCCACCAACGGCGGCATGCTTTTAAGGCAATCTTCCTGCCTGGAGGGGCAGCGGCCGTAAAAGCGGCATCCCGGCGGGGGGTTGACCGGGCTGGGCACATCCCCTTCGAGAATAATGCGGCCTTTTCGGGTCACATCCACTTTGGGGACTGGAATGGCCGAGAGCAAAGCCTGCGTGTACGGATGCTGCGGGTTGTTGAAGATTTCCAGATGATCCGCCAGTTCGATAACCTTGCCCAGGTACATCACCGCGATGCGGTTGGAGATGTGCCGGACCACGCTGAGGTCGTGGGTGATGAACAGATAGGTATACTGAAATTCCTCCTTCAGGTCCTGCAGCAGATTGAGAATCTGGGCCTGAATGCACACGTCCAGCGCGGAAACCGGTTCGTCCAAGACCAGAAATTGGGGGTTCAGAGCCAGCGCCCGCGCGACCCCGATGCGCTGACGGCGGCCGCCGTCCAGCTCGTGCGGGTACGAGGTGCCCAGACGCTGGGCCAGGCCCACCGTGTCCATCAGCTGGCGGACCCTGGCCGCGGTTTCCGCTTCGCTTGAAAACAGCTTGTGGATGCGCAGGGGTTCCGAAATAAGCTGCTCCACGGAAAGGCGCGGATTCAGCGAGGAATACGGGTCCTGAAACACCATCTGGGCCCGCTTTCGGAACTGCCGCAATTCATTCTTGTCATATTTCAGGATGTTGTCACCGTCATTGATCACTTCGCCTTCCGTGGCTTCCAGCAGACGGATGACCACCCGGCCGAGCGTGGATTTGCCGCAGCCCGATTCGCCGACCAGGCCCAGCGTTTCCCCTTTGGCGATGCTGATGCTCACATCGTCGACCGCGTGCAGCGGCCCCTTGGCCGTGGAAAAATATTTTTTCAGATGCCGTGTTTCGAGAAAATTTTCGCTCATGACCGCACCGCCTCTTCGCCCTGCGGGCCGTTTTTCCGGACAGCCTTGTAACAGGCCACGAAATGCCCGGGACGGATTTCCGCGTATTCCGGCCCGCGTTCCTTGCACAGCGCGTCGGCATAAACGCAGCGCGGGGAGAAACAGCACCCGGAAGGCAGGTCCGTGGGATCCGGAGGCAGGCCGGGGATGGTTTCCAGCCGGGAAACGTTTCTGGTCAGGTCCGGTATGGAATTGAACAGCCCCTGGGTGTACGGGTGCAACGGCGCGGCGTACAGCGACGCCGCGGAGGCCTTCTCCACAATGCGGCCCGCGTACATGATGGCCACGGTATCGCAAATTTCCGCCACCACCCCCAGATCGTGGGTGATCAGAATCGTGGCCGTGCTGAAATGCTGCTTCAACTCGCGCATCAGCTCCAGCACCTGCGCCTGGATAGTCACGTCAAGGGCCGTGGTGGGCTCGTCCGCGATAAGCAGGCTGGGGTTGCAGGCCAGGGCGATGGCGATGACCACGCGCTGTTTCATGCCCCCGCTGAACTGGTGCGGATAATCGATCCCGCGTTCCGGCCGGATGCCCACCAGGCCCAGCATTTCCCTGGCTCTGTCCAGGGCCTCCTTGTCCGTGACCTTCTGGTGCAGGCGGACCATTTCCGCGATCTGCTCCTGCACGGTCATGACCGGGTTCAAAGACGTCATCGGGTCCTGAAAGATCATGGCGATCCTGTCGCCCCGGATATGCCGTTTTTCCTCTTCGGACTTGGTCAGGATGTTTTCGCCTTCAAAGTATATCTCGCCGCTGGCGATGCGGCCGGGGGGACTTGCGATCAGCTGCATGATGGCCAGAGCGGTCGTGGTCTTGCCCGCGCCGGTTTCACCGACCAGCCCCAGCGCCTCGCCTTTGCCCAGGCTCAGATTCAGGCCCTCAATGGCCTTCACCAGCCCCGTATCGGTGTCGAAATGCACACGCAAATCCCGGATGTCCAGAAGAAGCTCTTTTGGTTCGCTCATGAAAAATCCTTCGTACAATCGTTCCGGGCGTATTTCGGCCCGCATGCTCGTTTCGCTCCGCCGCCCTATCGCTTCATTTTCGGGTCCATGGCGTCGCGCAGGCCGTCGCCCAGAAAGTTCAGGGCCATGATCGTAACCATGATGGCCAGGCCTGGGAAAATGGTCATATACGAATAATCCCGCACGAAACCTCGCGCGGCGGACAGCATGCCCCCCCATTCGGGCGTCGGCGGCTGGATGCCCAGGCCGAGAAAGCTCAGGGCCGCGGCGGCCAGAATGGCCCCGGCCACGCGCAAGGTCGCCTGCACGATAATCGGCGCGCTGCAGTTGGGCAGAATATGCCTGGCGATGATCCAGGCGTCCGAGGCCCCCATGCAATGGGCGGCTTCAATATATTCCTGCCCCACGATGGACAGCACGGACCCGCGCACGATGCGGGCAAAGCTGGGGATGTTGGCAATACCCACGGCGATGGTCAGATTGAGCAGCCCCGGTCCCAAAGCCGCCGCGATGGTCACGGCCAGCAGAATCTGGGGGATGGACAGCAGAATGTCCATGAAACGCATGATCACGTCGTCGATGCGCCCGCCGTAATACCCGGCGACGGCGCCCAGCAAGCCGCCGATGCACATGGACAGGCTGACCGCGAAAATCCCCACCTGCAACGATATGCGCGCGCCGTAGATGATGCGGCTCAGAATGTCCCGGCCGAAATCATCGGTTCCCAGCCAGTATTTGGCGCTCGGCGGCTCAAAGGCGTCCGCCAGGTTCTGGGTGGCGTAGTGGTATGGCGCGATAAGCGGCGCGAATACCGCCGCGATCACCAGAACAATCAGGATCACCAGACCGAAAACAGCCAGCCTGTTCCGGCGCAGGCGTATAAGGGTCAGGTGCAGGTTGCTGTTTTTCTGAAACAAGGCCATGGCTCTTCCTCACATCGTTTTGTTCATTCGGAACGGACCGGCGCGTTTACCGGTACCTGGTCCGCAGGCGGGGGTCCACCCAGGCGTACAGAAGGTCAACCAGCAGGTTGATGAATACGTAGCTGACCGCGATATACACCACCGCGCCCTGCACCATGGGGTAGTCTCTGGCCTTGATCGCGTCCACGGCCAGCCGCCCCACGCCGGGAATGGAGAATACCGATTCCGTGAGAATCGAGCCCCCAAGCAGGAAGCCGAACTGAATGCCCACGATGGTGATGATCGGAATGAGCGCGTTTTTCAGAGCGTGGCGCAGAATGACCACGGACTCTCTCTGCCCCTTGGCCCGCGCCGTCCGCACGTAATCGGAGCGGATGACCTCGAGCATGCTTGAACGGGTCATGCGGGTGATGATGGCCATGGAGTTGGCAGCCAGGGTGATCCACGGCAAAATTTTCTGGCTGAAGGAGGAAAATCCGGACGAAGGCAGCCAGCTCAACCGTACGGAAAACCAGAGAATCAGCAGAATCCCCAGGTAAAATAGCGGGATTGATATGCCGAGCATGGCAAAAACCATGGTTACGTTGTCAAAGATCGAATACTGCTTGATGGCGCAGATAATCCCGAAGGCCATCCCCAGGGCGGTGGCCAGGACGATGGCACCCAGAGCCAGATCCAAAGTGATGGGAAACGTGGTGGCCAGTTCCCCGGTCACCGAACGCCTGGTGGTGTATGACCGGCCCATGTCCTGATGCGCCACGGCATTGTAAAGAAACATGCCGTACTGAACCAGAAAGGGCTTGTCCAGGCCGTACTCGTGGCGCCATTCCGCAAGGCTCGCCTCGGTTGCCTCTTCCCCCAGGGCCAGCCGCGCCGGATCGCCCGGCGTGAAAGACAGGAGGGTGAAAAGGATGAAAGTGACGCCCAGAGCCACCGGAATGAGCGCCAGGAATCTTTTTATCAAGTATTTGGTCACGCTGGGTCCTCCTCTTCCCCCCGCCCGTTTCCGGGCGGGGGTCGGCGGAATCGGAATTATTCAAAATACGCGTTGCCGAAATAGTTCAGGATGCTGGGGGAATGGTCGATGCCTTTCAGCCCCTTGACCTGGCCGTACATGTTCTGGGCCTGCAACAGCGGCGCCCAGGGCAGATCGTGGTTCAGGATATCCCACACTTCGCCGTAAGCTTTCGCCCGTTCGGGACCGTCGGGCAACGTCATGCCCAGATCCAGCAGTTCGTCAACCTTGGGGTTCTTGTAGAACATGCGGTTGGTCTGGCCGATGCCCGCGGAATGGAACGGGGGGCCCAGCAGGAAGAAGGGGTCCATGGCCGGAGCCGCGCCCCACCAGTTGATGATGAAGGGTTCGTGCCCCTGCTTGCGCACCAGGTCAAGATAGGCGCCCCACTCGTAGACTTCAATGGACATATCAATGCCGATTTCTTTCAGGTTGGCCTGCAAGATGGTGCTGATGCCCGTGTAGTCCGTGCGTTCGGAAATCAGGATCTTGCCCTTGAAGCCGTTGGGATAGCCCGCCTCCGCCAGCAGTTTCTTGGCCAGAGCCACGTCTTCCTTGATGGGGGGGGTGGAATCGTACTTGTTGTACTTGATGGCGGAAGTTTCCATGCCCCGGGCCGGGTCGGCAAAGCCTCTGAACACGATCTTGCACAGGCCGGCGCGGTTGATGGCGTGGTTGATGGCCTGGCGCACTTTCAGATTGTCATAGGGGGGCTTGGTCACGTCAAAGCCCAGATAGTACAGGCGGCAGGAGGGAACCAGAATAGTTTCCAGCTTGGGGTTGGCCTTGATGCGGCTCATGTCCACCGGGGCGGGGTCCATGATCAGGTCCACGGCGCCGCTTTCCAATTCGATGGTCCGGCTGGAGGCTTCCATAATGACGCGCAGGACGAGGTGCTTCAACTTGGCCTTTTCGCCGTGATACTCGTCAAAGCGTTCCATTTCCAGACGGTCGCCGATGACCCACTTTTTGAACTTGAAGCGGCCGGTGCCCACAGGGTGCTGGCCGTAATCCTTGCCGTACTGTTCCACGGCCTTCTTGTTCAGGATGGAAGCCCAGGGGTGGCACAGTGTCACCAGAAAAATGTCGCCCATGGGCTGCTTGGCTTTCAGGATGACGGTGGAATCGTCGACCTTTTCCACGTCGGCCAGGGACAGGGAAAGGGACTTGACCGCGACGCCGGCCGGGCCGAGTACGCGCTTGAACGTGTACACCACGTCGTCGGCCGTCATGATTTCGCCGTTATGGAACTTGACGCCTTTTTTCAGATAAAATTTGTACGAAATCTTGTCGGGCAGAAGTTCCCATTTCTCCGCCAGCAAGGGAATGACCTTGCTGTCCTTGTCCAGCGTCACCAGGGTTTCGTTCATCTGCCACACCGCGTTGTGCGCCTGGGCGTCCGGCGTCGACTGCGGGTCGAGGGATTTTTGCGTCTGGGTGATGCCCACGGTCAAGGTATCCCCCTTCGCGGCAACCATACCGGCGCCCAACAGAACAAGCGCCAAACTAAAGCCGAAAATTCTCAAACAAGAACGCATACAACCTCCTAACTACTACATGTTCCTACAGTATTCGCCGGTGAAGCGCCGATCCGGATATTCCCCGGCAAGGTCCGTCCACACTGTTCCCGCCGCGCGAGATGCTGTTGCGCCCGCAACTACACTCTCGCGGCACGTGGAATCCTTTTATAATATACTGATATATATTGAGCGGATATCTTCCCTGCTCAAGGGTTTGGGGTTGTTGTCCAGCAGCCGCTTGACCTGCAGGGCGGCGTCCACGACGGAATCCAGATCTTCCGGCGGGATGCCCAGCCGGGTCAGCGTTTCCGGAATGCCCAGCTCACGGGACAATTCCGCCAGAAAATCCACCAGCGCATCGGCTTTCGCCTCTTCGCCCAGGTTCTCCACCGGTTTTCCGGTCAGATGCGCAAGGGCGGCCAGCTTGGATACGCAGGCGTCCTTGTTGAAAGCGAAAACCGGAGCCAGCAGCACCGCGTTGGATATGCCGTGCGGGATGCGGTAGCGGCCGCCGAGGGGGTACGACAGGGCGTGCACCGCGTTGGTGCCGGAAGAGGCGATGCAGATGCCCGCGTAGAACGAGGCCAGCAGCATTTCCCCTCTGGCCTCGATGTCCCGGCCGTCGGCAAAGCACCGCCGCAGACTTCGGAAAATCAGGCGCACGGCCTCGACCGCGAACAGGTCGCTGACGGCGTTGGCCTTGTTGGAAACATAGCATTCCAGCGCGTGGCACAGGGCGTCAAGGCCGGTGGATGCGGTGATCGGCGCGGGCAGGCCCGCGAGCAGTTCCGGGTCGAGAATGACGTGGTCGGGTATGAAGGCGTCGCGCACGATGCCGACTTTCAGCTGTTGCGCCGGACGGTACACAATGGCGTTGGGGGTGGCTTCCGCGCCGGTGCCGGCCGTGGTCGGCAGCATGATCAGACCAATGGTCCGGCGCGCGGGCACGGTCCCCCGGAACAAATCGTCGATACCGGGGCCGCCGTTCATCATCACCGCGACCAGCTTTGCCATATCCATGACGCTGCCGCCGCCAACGGCCACAACGGCGGACACGTTTTTGCCGTCAACCAGGGATGCCGCCTCGGAAACCTGATCCTCGGACGGTTCCGGCGGCACGTCGGCATATTCGTACAGCGAACGGGCATGCTCCGCGCAGATCGCGGCCACCCGGCCCGTTATGCCGCTTTGCCGCACCCCTTTGTCGCTGAGCAGCAGCACGGATTTTCCCTTCACCAGGCCGGCCAGTGACCGCAAGGTACCCGGACCGAAGGTCACGCTGGAAGGCAACAGACATCTGAAAGGGATCATTCACTTTCCTCCTGCGGCGGGACGGGCGCCGGCCAGCATGGCCCCGTATTCGATGGCGTGGATCATGCTGAGCGCGGAGGCCACATTTTTCCCGGCATTTTCAAAGGCGGTCCCGTGGTCCACGGAAGAACGGACAATGGGCAGCCCCAGGGTGATGTTCACCCCGGTCATGCCGGACCAGGTCCTTGTCGTGTCGTCGTACTTGAAGCTCAACATTTTCAGCGGAATATGACCCTGATCATGGTACATGGCCACGACCATGTCAAAACCCCCGCCCGCGGCCTTGCAGAACACCGTGTCCGGCGAGAACGGCCCCTCGGCCCTGATGCCTTCGGCCTGGGCGTCCAGGACCGCCGGCCGGATGAAGTCGATTTCCTCGTTGCCGAACAGGCCGTTTTCTCCGGCATGGGGGTTGAACCCGGCCACGCCGATGCGCGGTTCCGCCATGCCCATTTTCAGGCAGGCCTCATTCCCCAGCCGGATGACGTTCAACACCCGTTCGCGCGTGATGCGCGAAGCGGCCTGAGCCAGCGGCAGATGGGTGCTCACATGCACGACCCGCAAATTTCCGTCGGCCAGCATCATGGTGTACTGTTTCGTGCCGGTAAGGGTCGCGTATATTTCCGTATGTCCGTCGTAATGATGCCCGGCCAGATTCATGGATTCCTTGTTCAAAGGCGCGGTCACCGTGCCGTCCAGTTCGCCGGCCAGGGCCAGACGGATGACCGTTTCCACAGAACGGAACGCCGCATCCCCGCAGCGGGGGTCCACCCTGCCCAAGATCACTTCGCCCAGAGCTTCCCCCGGCAGGGGCAGCACGTCCAGGAGCCCGACCTCGCCTTTGGCCCGGGCGGGGGATGCGATCACGTTGACCGCCATATCGGCCTTGACGATATGGCGGACGGCGTGGCGCATGACGTCCGGGTCCGCCGCCACAACGGGAATGCACAGATCGTAAATGCTTTTTTCCGTCAGGGCCTTGACGATGATCTCCGGCCCGATCCCGGCCGGGTCGCCCATGGTGATCCCCAACTTTTTGCGTGCAGCCGTCATACACCCTCTTTCTCTCGCCCGGCCGCTTCCGCGACGAGGGCCAGTGTTTCTTCGCCGCCGAAGCTGCCGGCCTTGGAAATGAACCAGCGGACATGCGTGTCTTTGCTGGCGCAGGAACTCAGCACCACGCCCGGCGACAGTTCGTCTTCAAGCATCACCGTATCCAGCCCCAGGCTCGCGGCCACGCTCATGGCCGTGCTGCCCCCGGTGGCGAACACCGAGGCAAAGGGCCGCTCCCTGCACAGCGCATGAGCCATCCGCCCGTACAGATCCGCGACGCGGGCGCCGGATTCGATCGTCATGTCCTTTTCCGGAACGCGGCTTGAGCCGTGCAGCAGAACATGCCCGCTCCCGGCCGATGCGGCGGCATGCGCCACCCGCCGCAGTTCCGCGTCCGGATCGTCCAGACCCGCGTCGATGTCAAAGGACAAAAGAGAAAAAAAACCCCGTTCAAGCGCGAATGCCATCTGCGCCAGGGCGGAGGGATTGAGGCTGCCCACAACGCCGAGCAAAGGTCCGGCCGGCCGGACCCGTTCCGGTCTGGCTGGACCTGCCAGAACAGTGGCCAGAGCGCGGCCCAGCCCGGCGGAACCCACCGGAAGAAGGCGGGGCAGGCGGCCCCCTGAACCGCAGGAGAACAGCGCAAGCCGCGCAAGGGCCATAAGATCGTCTTCCGTCGCGGCATCCGCCACAAGGGCGGAACACCCCTTGTCCAGCAGGCTGCGCGTTTTGCGGATCAGGGCGTCCCCGCCGGCCGCCAGATCCTCAAGGCCTATATGCCCGGCGCGCAGGCCGGCATGTTGCGCGAAACATTCGGCCACGTCGGACGAATACGCAGGGGTGAACACATCCCGCCCCAAAGCGGTGGCATGCAAAGGCCGGCCGTCGATACGCAGGGTGCCGTTCACCACGCTGCGCCCCAGCCTGGGCATCGCGGGACAGATCAGAGCCGCGGAGCAATCCAGGGCGGACAGAGCCGCGGCGGTCTCAGACCCGAGATTGCCGCGCAGAGCCGAATCGATTTTTTTGTAATACAGCGCGTCGCCGGACCGGCGACAGCGCGCAACGCAGTCCCGGACCACTTCGGCCGCATCCTGCGGCGGCACAAGGCGGGTGTCCGTGGACAGGGCAACGGCGTCGCACGCATCAAGCGCCCGGGCAAGGGCCTGCTCGCGAAAGACGAAAGCGGTGCGGACCCCCCTGCGGGCAAAATGCACGCCGGTATCGCCCGCACCTGTCATATCATCAGCGATGAGTATGATTTTCTTTATGTTCCGCATTTCATACCCCGTTCAGGGATACCCCTCGCCGAAATATTCGCACACAAAGAGCAAAGCCAATGCCAAAAGATGTAATACCGTAAATTTATAGGAGATTATTATTTTTCGCAAAAAACAGGCAACGTTTACTATATGCACAATGCATTGGCATATGGTGCGAAATACGTTATCATGCGCCAATCGTATAATTATCCGAGGAAAATACTTGGAGAAAATATGTCCATAGCCGTCATAGCCCCGTACGAGAACCTTCGGTCCATGGCGCTGCAGATCATCGAAGAACGAAAATACCCGGCCAAAGTGTACCAGGGCGACATGGACAAGGGCGTGGAGGCCGCGCGCCTCGCCCTCGCCGAAGGAGCCCGCATTCTGGTCAGCCGGGGCGGCACGGCCATCCGCATCAACCGGGTTCTGGACGTGGACGTTCTGGAAATACGGCCTTCCGTGTACAGCGCATTCGCGTTCATCCACGCCCACACCCGCCCCGATGACCGCATCGCCATCGCCGGCTTTCACACGTTCATCAACATCTGCCGCCCGGCCTGCGACATCCTGCACCGCCGGAACCAGGCCTTTGGCCTGAATGACGCCGAAAGCGCCCCGGCGGTCATGGACACCGTGGCGGCCTGGAAACCGGACATTGTCATCGGCGACGTCATTTCCGTACGGCTGGCGAAAAGCAGAAACCTGAACTGCCAGCTCATCGAATCCAGCCGGGAAACGCTGATCGAAGCGCTGGACCAGGCCGCGACCATGCTCAACCACCTGAACCGCCATCACGACAACGAGCGGAAGCTTTCCGCCGTGCTCAACTGCGCCAAGGAAGGCGCGTTTCTTCTGAACAGCGGCAAAAGGATCGAGGAGGTCAATCTGCGGGGCTGCGAGTTGCTGCACCTGAAACGCGAGCAGATCGTCGGCCGGCCGCTGCGGGAAATCTTCCCGGACGAGGAAATCAACGCTGCCGCCGACAGCGCGACCAGTCTGCAAAATGCCCTCGCCGTGGTCAACGGCAGGCGCTATGTGATGGATATCGTCTGCAGTTCAGCCGCCATGGAGGCGGATTCCGTCGTCGCGCTGTTCCAGAAGGTCGAGCATATCCAGCAGACGGAAACAAGCATCCGGACCAAACTGATGGACCGGGGATTTCACGCCAGATACACCTTTGACTCCATCATCCATGCCGGTCCGGATATGCGCAGGGCCATACATACGGCTCGCGATTACGCGAAAACGGAATGCAACATCATGATCCACGGCGAAACGGGCACGGGCAAGGAGTTGTTCGCCCAGAGCATCCACAATGCCGGCCCGCGCGCGAAAGGGCCTTTTGTGGCCGTGAACTGCGCGGCCCTGCCCGGCACGCTGCTGGAAAGCGAACTGTTCGGGTACGCGCCCGGCGCGTTCACGGGCGCTCTGCGCTCCGGCAAGACGGGCTTGTTCGAACTGGCCCACAACGGCACCTTGTTCCTTGACGAAATCGCGGAAATGGATGTCTTTCTGCAGGCGCGCCTTTTGCGGACCCTGCAGGCGCGGGAAATCATGCGCCTTGGCGACAACAAGGTCATTCCGGTCAACGTGCGGGTCATCGCCGCCACCAACAAAACCCCCCAGGAAGAGGTCCGCCGGGGCAGAATGCGCGCCGATCTTTTTTTCCGTCTGTGCGTGCTGGATTTGTACATCCCGCCGTTGAGGAGCAGGAAAGGCGACATCCCCGAACTGTTCCGGCATTTTCTCGGCCTGTACGGGGAAAAATACGGAACGGCCCCGCCGCCGCTTTCCAAACAGTTCGCCCGCGCGCTGGAAGCCCACCTTTGGCCGGGCAACGTCCGCGAACTGGAGAATCTCGCGGAAAAATACGTCATCCTGGGCGGCCTTTCCCCCGATGTTCTGCAGCAGCCGGACATGTCGCCACACGCGGAAGACGCGGCGAAATCCGCATCGCTTGACGACGCCGTCATCCGCCACGTTCAGGAAACCCTGAACAGGGAAGGCGGCAATATCGCCCGCACCGCGGCCTGCCTCGGCGTGGACAGGAACACGGTCAAACGCTGGCTGGCAAAAATGGACCGGGGGGCGTGAACAGCGCCGGCTCACCGCAAAAACCGCAACCCGCGGGCTGAACCCATTGCGGACCCGGCGGAACATCGCGAAATTTTTTCCAACCGGCAAAGGCGCCAGACGGCGCACGGGCGCCTTTCGCCGGCGGCATCGGCCAGAAACGGACCGTCCTGTTCCCGGGCCTGCGACAGACTCATCCGTAAACGGCACGCTCCAGCACGCGTTTGTCATGTCCCGGCAAAATATAGTCGCAGATCCGCCTGGTCTTTTCGTAACTCGCGTACCATTCGTTCAAATCCACATGAATGCCGGAAGGGCACATGCGTTCGTAATTTTCATAGAGCGGATAGGTATCGCTGGCAATGCAGTATCTGCCTTCGCCGGTTGCCACCAGCACCCCCTGGATGCCCGGCGTGTGTCCCGGCAGATGAACGGCCTCAATGCCTTCGCGGATCATGGCGTCGCCGTCCAGAATCTTCATCTGCTGGAACCCCGTGAACCAGCTCGGCTGGCCGTTCCGGGGGTCGTAACAATACGGCACGGCATCGGAAGGCAGCGGCGCGACCGCATACTGCAGTTCCCGCTTCTGCGCGTATATGGGGATACCGGGGAACATCTCCAGGTTGTAGCTGTGGTCCCAGTGCAGATGGGTCAGGATGATGGCCTGGATGCTCGAGGGCTCGCAGTCCATACGCCGCAGTTCCCCGGCCAGGGAGGTCGGCTCCTCCACCCTGCGGTGGGTCATGGTTTTGGCCAGTTCGGGGGCGGGCGGGCCGGTATCCACCAGAATGCGGACATTTTCTCCTTCGATCAGATAGGAGACCAGCGGCACTTCAATCAACACGCCGCCGTTGAGCCGATAGGTGAAAATCGACTTGTCGAAGTTGCGGAAATAGCCGTGAAAAACAGGACGGATCGTATACATGGAAGAATCCTTTTGTTTTCGTCGCAAGGGCGCCCCGGACCGTACGGGCATTTCACGCATGAAATGCTCCGGCGGACTGCCTTTGAGATTTTCTCGCGCGCCGGTTTTGAAAAAAACCACCCTCTTTCCCGGATGCGGACAGGCCGAAGAGGCATGTCCCGAAGGCCCGCGGCGGCCGCTTCGCTGCGCCGCGTGTCCGCCGCGGCATTTGGCTCTATATCAAGGCCATGGACAGGAACGGCACAAAACTGATGATGAAAACATCCGCTATCAGCGCGATCAGGAACCAGGCCACGTACCGCATGATCACTTCCAGGCGGATGCCCGCAATCTGGCAGGAAAGGAACAGGTTGATGCCCACCGGCGGCGTGCAGAAACCCACGGCCAGGTTGACGATCATGATGATGCCGAAATGCACCAGGTTGATGCCATGGGATTCGGCGATCGGGGCCAGCAACGGCGCCAGGACGATGATGGCCGGACCGGCGTCGAAGAACATGCCCACCAGAAAGAGAAGCAGGTTGGTGATGATCAGAAAGTCATACCGTGAACCGGCGATGGAGTTGAAGAAGGTGGCAACCTGCTGCGGCACGTTGAGCCGGGTCATCAGCCAGGCCAGCACGCCGGCCGTGGCGACCAGAAAAAGAATGGTCGCGGTGACCACCGCGGCCTCGCCGAGCACCTGCGGCAATATGCCGGGCGTGAGTCCCTTGTACACGAACATGCCGACGATGAAGGCGTAGCCCACAGCGATGGCCGAGGCTTCCGTGGGAGTGAAGTAGCCGGAGTACACGCCGCCCAGAATGATCACCGGCATGAGCAGGGCCCAGATCGCTTCGCGCAGGGCGCGCAGCCGCTCCCCCCAGGAGGCTTTGACCGGGTTGCCCATGTACCTGTTCTTTTTACAGAAAACATAGGCGACGCCCATGACCGAGAAGCCCATGAGAATACCCGGCAACACGCCGGCCTTGAACAGGTCGCCGACAGACGCGCCGGTGACCACACCGTACACGACCATCGGGATGCTCGGCGGGATGATCACCCCCATCTGGCCGGAACAGGCCTGGACGGAAGCGGCGAACCCCTTGTCATAGCCCTTGGCGATCATGGCCGGGATCAGGATCACCCCGACCGCCGTGACCGTGGCTGCGCTGGATCCGGAAACCGCCGCGAAAAACATGGACGTCACAATGGCCACCATGGCCAGCCCGCCGGTCAGGTGGCCGACAAAGGCCTCCGCCATCTTGACCAGTTGGCGGGAAATGCCGCCCGCTTCCATCAGCGCCCCGGACAGGACGAAAAAGGGCACGGCCATCAGGGGGAAGGAGTCGGTCATCACAAACAGGCGCTGCGGCACGATGACCATGGGCATGTTTGCCACAAAGGCCAGGGCGAGGGCAGCGGCAATGCCGATACCCACGGCGATGGGCACGCCGATCAGGAAGAGCAGCAGCATGAAAAGAAAGAGAGAGGCGATCATGAACGGACCTCCCCGGCGAACAGCGTTTCCATGATCCAGGTCACGGCGTTCAGGGCCATCAGCCCGCCTCCCATGGCCAGGGCGGAATACGGGATGGCCATGGACCAGCCCATGGCCGGCGAAACCTGCCGGCCGACCACGCCCAGAATGGCATAGCCCTTGGTAAGCAGGAGGAGCGCGAAACCGAGCACCAGCAGATTAACCGCAACGACCGCGGCTTTTTTCAACCGGGGGCGGAACATGTCCTGCAGGGCCTTGACCGACATGAGCTGGTCCGAGCGCACGGCGTACCCGGCCCCCAGAAAGACGATGTATTCCATCAGATAACGGGCCAATTCCTCGGACCAGGGCAAGGATCCCTTGCATATGCGGAAAAAAACCTGGAGGATGATCACGACCGACATGATCGCCAGTAACAGGCCGATGAAAAGAAAGGCGGCCCTGTTCACCCGGTTCACGTTTCTGATGAAAAATTCCATGGTATTCCCTCGTGGCGGCATGGGAGGACAAGGCCCCGGCGGCGCGCCGCAAGAATGCGGGCGGATCGCGCCGGGGCCGCGGGTTTTATCGGATGTCCTGGATCTTTTTGATCAGACCCGCGAATTCAGGATTGTCGGTATAGACTTTCCTGGTTTTTTCGCGGAACGCGGCCATGTCCAATTGCTCGGTGGGAATTACTTCCACCTTCTGGGCCAGGGCGGCCTCGACCATTTTCTTGTCGATATTGCGGCAGAACTCAAACTGGTAGGTGTAGGTTTCCTTGGCCGCCTCGAGCAGCATCTTCTGGACATGCTCGGGGAAGCCGGCAAAACGGGCCTGGTTAATGACCACAATGGACGGCGCGTAGAAATGGTTGGTCAGCGACATGAATTTCTGCACTTCCGTGAACTTGCTGGGCAAAATGTAGGCCAGCGGGCTTTCCATGCCGTCCACGGTGCCTTGCTGCAGGGCGGTGTAGAGTTCCCCGGTGCTCATCGGGGTGGGGTCCGCGCCAAGCGCGCTGAAGGTGGCCATGTGGATCTTGTTCTCCATTGTCCGGATTTTCAGGCCGGCCACATCCGCGGGAGATTTGATGGTGCGCTTGCTGTTGGTCAGCTGGCGGAAGCCGTTCACCGCCCAGATCAACACCTTCATGCCGGCCTTGCTTTCCACTTCCTTGGCCATGGCGGCCCCGATTTCACCCTGAAAAACCTTGTCGACATGGTCCCAGTCCCGGAACAGGAAGGGAAAGTCAAAAGCCAGCGTGCTGCGGGCGAAATTGCCAAGCGGGCCGCTGGAGACAATGCACATGTCCACCGTGCCGAGTTGCACGCCTTCAAGCAGGTCGCGTTCATTGCCGAGCGCGCCGTTGTAATGGGGTTCGATAACCATGGCCCCGCCGCTTTTGGTTGCCACGTCCTTTTTGAATTTTTCACAAAACTGGAACAGATGGTTGTCCTTGTTTGAGGGTCCCGCCGTACCGATCACCAGTTTTACCTTGGGGAATTCGGCGGCGGTCGCAAGCGCCGTCAGGGACAGGACCAACGCGAACGTACTAACCAAAGCTGCGATGCGTTTCATGACGGATCCTTTTCGGGTTACTGGTTTATTCCTTTGCAACGACATGCAGCGGAAAACCGCCGCTCGGCACAGTCTTTGCTCAGTTTCCATGCCCGCCGCAGAGCGCCTGGCGGGCCCGCCAGGGCGCGGGTTCGCGGCATACGGGGCTTTCCCGCGGCGCGGGCGGGAGGTGCCCGGCGCCTACCACGGCGCGGGCCGACCGGAGAGCGTTGTTGCGGCAAAAAATATGCCTCTGCCCGGCGAATGGGACCCATATTTTTTCAATCCATGCGTGACTCGCCTGATGAGGACAGAAAAAACAGCATCGGGGCGCCGTTAGATTATATATTTGATCAAATTTGAAAGCGACATTACGGGCAAGGCAGCTTTGTTGTCAAGGCCATTGCCCCATTCCCTGAAAGTATGCCCTTGCGGAGAGGCTCATGGCGACAGCAGCCGGAAAATAAGGCGCGCGCGTTTTTCGGAAAACGGCGCAGGGGAAATAAGGGCACCGCGTTCCATAGAGATAACTCCTTCTGCTGGAAGCATTTTTCCCTATGCTTACCTCGACCGTTTACCCTGTCCGAGTCCTTCTCTGACCTTTTCACCGCCCCGCGCCAATGGCTCAGTCGGATGGAGCGTTGGCCTCAGGAAATTTTTCATAAAAAAAGAGTCATACCCCGCGAGGTATAACTCGAAAAATCTGGCGCGCCAGGGAGGAATCGAACCCCCGACCGTCTGCTTAGAGATCGGTAGATTTTCTGATCAATATTGAGCCGTTATCCCCGAATTTGTCCCGAGTGAAAAACCAATGATTGGCGTCCAGTGGCTTGTTCCTTCATGGTCATCGTCGCGGCACAAAGCGGTCAACTTTCCGGCAAGCGTATATATCCAATGTCATTGCTGTCCGGCTAAGCAGCCAAGTCTAACAGGCTGAGGTTGTAGGTATTTTCATTTTTTCGTCGTCGCGGATTCAGGAGTTCTTCCAGAGAAGCCGCACCAAGCAGGTTAAGCTGGATGACCTGAGAAAGCTGCTGCACGGACAGCCCGAGGCGGCTGAGGAATTTCTGGTAGTCCAGCGCTTTGGTCATGCGACTTTCGTGGGTTTTGGCGGCGGTGAACGAGGCCCAAGGGAAAAGCGACAGGCAGAGCTTGATGGTGGTGGCGTCCAGGCTGAACAGCTTGGATTTGAAGCGGAACTTGTGCTTCGGGGCTTTTGCCGCGCACAGGGCGTATATTTCGGCGAACAGATCCTGGAAAAAGCCCACAGGCCGGGAGTTGTTGGCGTCGGCAAATGTGGAGCGGGCCACGGTTTTCAGACCCCAGTGGTACAGACGGTTCCCGGCCGCGCTCAGGCAACGCAGGCCGTCGCGCATAGAGCGCCTTGCGGCAAGCTGGATGAAGGCCAGAACAGCGAACTGTTCCTCGAAACCGAATTTGCGTGAGGAACGCCCTGTTTTGTGCCGGTGTTCGAGTTTCTGGAAAACATGTCTGGGAATGAGCGATAGCGTTTGGGAGAAAAGTGTATTATGGTGACTCAAGTCCAAAATCTCCTTGTGTGGCAATGTGTTGTGCAAAACTCTTGCACCACATCTCGTTGAGATTTTGGACTTTTTTATTGGGCCTTAGCCGGACAGCAATGCGCGATACTAAAAAAAATTTATTTCTTCCACAAAATCAACCTGTGTGATATTGAAAATATTTCAGACCTAATTGTAACAATTGGAGAATATATGTCGAATTTTTCTTTTAGTACGGTATGCGCCGCTGTGACTCTCAGCGGTCTGCTGTTTTCCGTTTGCCCTGCATTTTCGGCTGACGTCCCTACCGGGCAACCCGCAAACCATACAAAGACATTCACGGAAGTGCGGCGGTTCAAAGCCAAGGAAGCCCTTCAGGGGGTGGCGGTCGACGCCAGGTATTTCTATGCCATAGATAACAAAGCTATCGGCAAGTATGAAAAAACCACAGGTAAACTGATCGCCACTTGGCAGGGCAGCGCGGAGTACCCGGCCATTCACTTTGACGGCGGTTCGGTTGTTGACGGCAAACTATACCTTGCTCATTCCAACTACCCGCAAAGCCCCATGACTAGTTCCGTCGAGATTTTCGACACAGCCACTTTGACGCCCATTGGCAGCCACAGCTTCGGCATCAAACTTGGCTCCCTTACCTGGGTGGACCGCCACGCCGGAGCATGGTGGGCGGTTTTCGCCAATTACAGTCGGGTGTTCGGTACCAGCCAGATGGCGTATGGCAACAGCCACTGGACCACTTTGGTCAAAATGGATGACAAATGGAATGTGCAGCAAAGCTGGATTTTTCCGGAAGGTTTGATTAATCGTTCCGAACCCATGAGTATCTCTGGCGGTTCCTGGGGCCCGGACGGGCGTCTTTATGTTTGCGGCCATGACCATCCTGAAGTTTATGCCCTTCGCTTCCCCCAGATGGGCTCCGTCCTTGAGGTAGAAGAAAGCATGCCTGTGGATATCGCCGGGCAGGGTATAGCCTGGGATCGTTCCAAGCCGGGTACGCTCTACGGCATTATTAGAAAGACCGGCGAAGTGACGGTGCACCAGCTGCAATAGCAACCACTTGCATTTTCGCATGCAGTGGCAAAATCCGGAACGCGGCCCCCCCCCCGCGTTCCGGATTTTTGCTGGAAATGCGTTGGTAACATCCAAGTCCTTTTGAGCTTATGGCGCGCCAGGGAGGAATCGAACCCCCGACCGTCTGCTTAGAAGATTTATGCCTTCCAACAGGGCCTTTAGCCCGCTTTGACCTGCTCGGCGCTCTGTATATGTCAGAGCCTTTTGGAGTCTTGAAGAGACTTTTTGTATACCCGAGCAGCAAGTTTGTGGGGTAATGAGAATAATAACTAAAGGGGTATGATTTATCTCTGTGGAGAGATTCCGGAAATCTTTTGGGCCAGGAATCGAAACAGGCGCCAAAGCAGGAGCGACAGCAGGAAGAAAAGCATCAGCGCGAAAAACACGAATGCGGTATAGCCATCCTTAATATCTGTAAAAATGGCAGCAAATATAATATAGGCCAGCAGGGAGCCGAAAACGATTGCCGCTGTCCAGAAAATATCCGCTAGAAGGAGAAACCATGAAAAAGGCCGGCCGGTGCCTCTTTGGCCAAAATTCCGTATCATCCACGGAATGATGGTTATTCCAGTTATATCCGGCAGACGGCCGGAAAAGATCCGAATCATGCTTAAGACACGTGCGATGATACTTTTGTTCATGGAAAAACGAAATCACATCCGCATTCCCTAGTCAAACGCGAAAACAAGTAACGTTTCACCGTATGCGCATTTGAGCCTGTGCGGCATATCCCGCAAAGACGATCTTGCATGGCCGAGAAACAAAAAAGGACTCGGGTTCACTCCAAGTCCTTTTCTTTAATTCTCTGGCGCGCCAGGGAGGAATCGAACCCCCGACCGTCTGCTTAGAAGGCAGATGCTCTATCCGACTGAGCTACTGGCGCGTGCGGTGCTTTTATCCAGAGGT
The DNA here is from genome assembly GCA_031550605.1 of Desulfovibrionaceae bacterium. Taxonomy (GTDB): domain Bacteria; phylum Desulfobacterota; class Desulfovibrionia; order Desulfovibrionales; family Desulfovibrionaceae; genus FLUQ01. The sequence continues at coordinate 25,583 of JAVBOK010000041.1, forward strand.
GGCGCGGCGGTCAAGGGTTTTACCTCCTTGTGCTGCGCCCGGATTTTTACCCCGAGGCATACAAAAGGGCATACTCACCTTTTTTACCGTTTCCTCTTTAAGAAATAAAAACAATAATAACACATCGTTAAGTTAAGCGTGGCGGCAAGTCAAAAACGGAAGAATTGCGTTATGTTGCGATCGGTTGCCGCCATTGCAAATGGTACACTCAAACCACCATCCTTGTCTTGCTGAATCTTCTCTGCTGGTGCACCCCTCCCTCGACTTGCAATTCGCACGAAAAAAACCGCGAAGCTTTGGGGCGGAGGAGTGATTTTTTGGGTGGGTCAGCGGATTTTGCCGGCGGCAGCTATGGCCGCGGCCATCTCCACGCCCCCGTGAGCTGTTTCAGCATCATTGCAGGCATTGGCAGGAGTTTGACCAGCTTCAGGAACGTGCTTACGGTCACGCTGTGCACCTCCTTTCGGGAGCGTCTTTTTGGCAGCCCGGGCTTTCGTCCTTTAAGCCGGCGCGGCGGCCAAAGGTTTTCGCCCGTTCCGCGCGCGCCTTCCCGCCGCGCTACCGAATGCCGTACCGGGCCAGCTTGTGGTACAGGGTGGAACGATTGATGCCCAGGGCTTCCGCCGTTCTTCCCCTGTGCCCCTTGTGCTCCCTCAGGACGAGGGCGATTTTTTCCCGTTCGTTGAGGGCGTCTTCCGAAGCCTCGCGGGAATCGCACTCCGGAGCGGACGCATCAAGCGAGGTCCACTCCATGTGCGGACTGACAAAGGGCGCGATGTCGCCCTGTTCGGCAAAATTTTTTCTGAGATGGAGCGCATAGCGTTCCATGACGTTTTGCAGTTCGCGCACGTTGCCCGGCCATGGGTGCGCTTCCAGGCGGCGCATGCTTTCCGGGGACAGGGCAGCCTCGAAGTCGCGCCCTTTGAGGCTGTGGCGCAAAAAATACCGGGCGAGGTAGAGCACGTCGCCCTGCCGTTGCCGCAGGGGCGGAATGAACAGCGGCAGCATGCTGAGCCGGTAATACAGATCCTTCCGGAATTTTCCCCGCTCCACAAGAGCCCACAGGTTTCTGTTCGTGGCCGCGACAATCCGGAAATCCACGGGAATGACCCTGCTGCCCCCAAGCCGGATGACCTTTCGCTCCTGCAGTACGCGAAGCAGGCGCAATTGGGCCTGTTTGTTCATTTCCGAAATTTCGTCCAGAAAAATACTTCCGGTGTGCGCCAGTTCGAACATGCCCGGCTTGCCCTTGCGCATGGCGCCGGTGAACGCGCCCTCTTCATGGCCGAACAATTCCGATTCCAGCAAAGAGGAGGGGATGGCCGCGCAGTTGATGGCCACGAACGGGCCGTGGCGCCTGGAACTGGACGCGTGGATGGCCTGGGCGAAAAGCTCCTTGCCGGTTCCCGTCTCTCCGGCGAGCAAAACCGCCCCGTCGCTTTCCGCGAATTCGCGGCCTCTGCTTCTGGCTTCCCCTATCTGGGGCGAAATGCCGAGGATGGAGTTAAAATTGTATGTCGCACCGAATCCCTGCGAATGAAGATTCTTGCGCGTATTTGCGGCAAGTTCCGTCACGGTTTCCGCCGGCTGAAAGGAGATGACCGCGCCCTGCGCGGCGCTGGCGACCACGATCGAGGTCGCGTCGAGAACCAGCGGCGTCCGCGCGGTCCCCAGGAAAAGGCCCTGCCGCGACTCCCCGCTGTTCAGGCAGACCGAAACATCCAGGCCGGGCAGTACGTCATGCGCCGGGGTGCCCTGCTCGATGTGCTCCAGCCCCAGGATGGTGTGCGCGGCGGGATTGGCCAGTTCAACGCGCCCCTGGCCGTCAAGGACGATAATGCCGCTGTATGACGACTCCACGATGATCCGGAAATACTCGGCTTTGATTTTTTCGAGCCCCCGCGCGTAGGATACCTGCTTGGCCTCCAGCAGGGCGGTGCGCAGGGCCAGCGGCCCGCTGTCGATAATCACCGCGTGGAAATTCCGTTCGCTGGCGTACCGCGAAACGACCGTGCCGCCGACGATGACATCCCATTTGTCGGCGATAACCCGGTCCACCATCTGGCGCAGATACGTTTCGTCCGGAATCAGCGGATAAATCCGCAGGTCGACGCCCAGAAACTGGGTGAAGGACTCCATGTCCCGCTGTTCGCTGGTGTGCATGCAAAAGGCAACCCGGGGCCGCTCCCGGCCTGTGACCCGGCGGGCGTCGTGCATGGCCTGGGCCACATCTTCCACGGCGACGGGGATGGTCACATTGGGTATGGCCAGGTTTTCCTCAATCATCACCGAAGTGCTGCGGCGGGATATGACAACCTGCGCACCCTGCTCCTCGAGACGCCGGGCCTCTTCCATGCCTTCCCAGTTGACCCCCATGCGAAACGCCACCTCGTCGCCAAGGCCCAGCTCAAGGGCCACCTGCTCCGCCCGCTGTAAAATTTCCACCGTAGGCGCGATGAATCCGATGGGCTTTCCGGGTCCGGCCATACCTGCCTCCTGATTTTTCCGATGCGCGGTCCGCCGGACAGTACGGGAATAGACAATGTCGCGCAACATTGTCGCATCAATAGCGCATCATTTTTTACAAAGAGAAGACATAACAATGTGAAAAGAAACATTTTTTGCGACTGGAACGGCTTTTGCTCACCGAAGCCGGCGCCACGGTTGCAAGACGACATGGGCACAACATCATTCGGAGGTGGTATGACAAAGAAAATCTGCGCTTCGCCGGAAGCGGCTTTGGCGGACATACACGACGGTGCCTCGATCATGATCGGCGGTTTCGGCATTTCGGGGATACCCGTGGAGCTCATTGACGCGCTCATCGCGCAGAAGGCGAAAAATCTGACCATCATCAACAACCCCGCGGGCAACGGCGATATCGGCGTGGCCGCGCTGCTGAAGGCCAGAAGAGTGCGCAAGGTCATCTGCTCCTTTCCCCGCCAGAAAGATTCCTGGCATTTCGACGAGCAATACCGGAAGGGCGAGATCGAACTTGAACTGGTGCCCCAGGGCAACCTTGCCGAGCGCATCCGCGCTGCCGGGGCCGGCATCGGCGCCTTTTTCACCCCCACAGGGTACGGAACCGAACTGGCCGAAGGCAAGGAAACCCGCGAGATCGACGGCAAACACTACGTGCTCGAATACCCCATCAGGGCGGATTTCAGCCTGATCAAGGCCAAGGCGGCCGATACCATGGGCAATCTGGTCTACAACAAGGGCGGCCGGAATTTCGCCCCGATCATGGCTGCCGCCGCGAAATGCACCGTCGTGCAGGTTTCTTCCATTGTGGAACCCGGCGACATTGATCCGGAACACGTTATCACCCCGTGCCTGTACGTGCAGCGTATCGTGCATGTCCCCGCCTGAACTGGAGGAAAGCAGTGAGCACTGAAATTATCCGCACCACGCGAGACGAGATGGCTCAAAAGGTCGCCCGGTCCATTCCGCCGGGATCCTTTGTCAATCTCGGCATAGGGCTTCCCACCACGGTGGCCAATCATCTTCCAGACGACTACGGCATCATGCTGCATTCCGAAAACGGCATTCTCGGCATGGGGCCAGCCCCGGCCCCCGGCGAGGAAGATCCCGACCTGATCAACGCGGGCAAGCAACCGGTGACCATCAAACCCGGCGGGTCTTATTGCCACCATGCGGACTCTTTCGCCATGATGCGCGGCGGGCACCTTGATTACTGCGTACTTGGCGCGTTTCAGGTTTCCGCCGCCGGCGACCTTGCCAACTGGCGCACCGCCGAACCCGATGCCATCCCCGCCGTGGGCGGAGCCATGGACCTCGCCATCGGCGCCAAAAACGTGTTCATCATGATGGATTTGCTGACCAGGGACGGCGAAAGCAAAATCGTCGAAAAATGCACCTATCCCCTGACCGGCGTCAAATGCGTGAAACGCGTGTTCACCGACTACGCGACCTTTGAAATCACGGACGCCGGCCTTGTGGTCCTCGACATGGTTGCCGGGCTGACCCTTGAGAAACTGGCGCAAATGACCGGGCTGCCCTTGCGCGCCGCCTGAGCCTTTTTGAACCCCACAGGAGCAGTTATGCAAGAAGCCTTTCTCTGCGACGCGATACGCACCCCCATCGGCCGCTATGCCGGGGCCCTCTCCCAGGTGCGGGGAGATGATCTGGCCGCCATTCCGATCAAGGCCCTGTTGGAGCGCAACCCCGGTTTGGACCCGAAGGCCGTTGACGATGTGGTCCTGGGCAGTTCCAACCAGGCGGGCGAAGACAACCGCAACGTCGCGCGCATGGCCGCTCTTCTGGCGGGTTTGCCGGAAACTGTTTCCGGTGTGACCGTGAACCGGCTGTGCGCCTCCGGCATGCAGGCGGTCGCGGACGCGGCGCGGCTTATAAAGAGCGGGGAAGCCGCCCTGGTCATCGCCGGCGGCATGGAAAGCATGAGCCGCGCCCCCTTTGCCATGACCAAGTCGACCGCGCCTTTTTCCCGTGACGTGCAGATTTTCGACACCACCATCGGCTGGCGGTTCATCAATCCGCTGATGAAAAAAATGTACGGCGTGGATTCCATGCCGGAGACGGCCCAAAATGTGGCGGACGAATACGGCATCTCCCGCGGGGATCAGGACAAAATGGCGCTGGCCAGCCAGGAAAAGGCCGCCAGGGCCATCGCCGCTGGAATTTTGCATGAAGAAATCGTGCCGGTGGCCGTGCCGCAGAAAAAAGGCGACCCCGTCATCGTGGACAGGGATGAGCATCCCCGGGGAACCACACTGGAAGCGCTGGGCAAGCTGAAGCCCATCACCCGCCCCGACGGCAGCGTCACCGCGGGCAACTCCTCCGGGGTCAACGACGCGGCCTGCGCTCTTTTGGTTGCGAACGAAGCCGCCGTCAGGCAATACGGCCTGACCCCGAAGGCCCGCATCCTGGGCGCGGCATCCGCCGGGGTGGCGCCTCGCGTGATGGGCCTCGGGCCTGTGCCGTCCACGCAAAAGCTCCTCGCCCGGCTGGGCATGACCCTTTCCGCTTTTGACGTGATCGAGCTGAACGAGGCTTTTGCGGCCCAGGGGATTGCGGTTTTGCGCCTTCTTGGGCTGCAGGACGACGATCCGCGGGTCAACCCCAACGGCGGGGCCATCGCCCTGGGACACCCGCCCGGCATGAGCGGCGCGCGACTGGTGGGCACCGCCATGTACCAGCTGCAGCGCATTCGGGGAAAATACGCCCTGTGCACCATGTGCATCGGCGTGGGGCAGGGGCTGAGCATGGCTTTGGAACGGGTATAGGCGGACCCGCCGCACAGCGGCTGAAAGCACGACGGAACAGATTATGACCGCGAGGAGCATCATGGCTGGAGCATTGGAAGGTCTGCGCGTCATCGACGCATCAACCGTCATCGCGGGTCCTTTCGCCGCGACATTGCTGGCTGATTTCGGCGCGGACGTCATCAAGCTGGAGATGCCGGCGACCGGCGACGCCGTACGCGCGATGGGCCCCCTTTTTGAAGGGAGCTCGCTCCGCTGGCCGACGTACGGCAGAAACAAAAAAAGTCTGGCTCTCGACCTGCGCAAGGAGCGGGGCAAGGAAGTTTTTCTGAAACTCGTGGCAAAAAGCGACGTGATCATTGAAAACTTCCGGGTCGGCACTCTGGACAGGTGGGGGCTTTCCTACGAAACACTGCAACAGGCCAATCCAGACATCATTGTCGCGCGCATCACCGGCTACGGGCAAACCGGGCCCTATGCGCACCTTGCCGGTTTCGGCACGGCCTGCACAGCTTTTTCCGGGTATACCCACCTTTCAGGCCACCCTGAAATGCCGCCCGTGAGCCCGCCCTTTTCCCTCGCCGACTATATCGCGGGGTTGTACGCCGTTTTTGCCGTCATGATGTGCGTCTATCAACGCGACCGCAAGGGCGGCGGACAGGAAGCGGACATCAGCCTGTATGAAGGCATTTTCAGAATGCTGGAAAGCTTCATAGGCCAGTACAGCAAGCTCGGCATTGTGCCGGAGCGATCCCCCGGCATCAACGGGGCGGTCTGCCCCATGGGCACATGGCAGTCCGGGGACGGCAGATGGTTCGTGCTTGTCTGCGCCACCGACAAGACTTTCCACTACCTTGCGGAGGCCATGGGCAGACCGGACATGATTACGGACCCCCGTTTCGCGGCCAACTCCCAGCGGTTGCAAAACAGTAAAGAAGTCGAAGGAATCGTTGTGGAATGGCTGCGCAGGCACACCTGGGCGGAGATCAAGGAAGCCCTGGACAAGGCCGGTGTTCCCGTCAGCCCCATTTACAGCATTCAGGACTGCTTTGAGGATCCGCACTATCGGGAACGGGAAAACATTATCGAGGTTCTCCACCCCAAATTCGGCAAATACCATGTGCCGGGCATTACGCCGAAACTCTCCAGAACGCCGGGATCGATACAGTGGCTCGGACCTGATGTCGGAGAGCACAATACTGATGTGCTTACAGAATTGCTTGGAATGAATGATAGAGAAGTGGCATCGCTGCGAGAGAACGGCGTTCTGTAAAAATATTTACTTGTTTATATATTTGGCGTTAATAAATAGCCTGTACTATATGTTGCGTATGTATGCGGAACCCGGTAAACTTTCTTTGCATTCCCATTGCGGCCGGTCATGAACGAAAACAGACCGCATCGTGAAGGTTCCCGGATTTCATGCCGTCCGCGTATGCGCAGCCAATAGTGCGAAGTCGAATTTTTCACCCCTGTTGCACTATAACCCCCCTTGCCAAGGAGCAATAGACCATGAAAAAGCTGTTGGGCCTCATCCTGTCGCTTGCTTTCGTCCTGACCGTCTCCACCGCGTGGGCCGCCACCAACTGGCCCGCCAAAGCCATCGAAGAGGTCAACCCCGCCAGCGCCGGAGGCGATACGGATATCATGGGCCGCCTGTTCAATCGCTATCTTGAAAAAGAACTCGGCAAATCCGTCATCACCATCAACATGCCGGGCGGCGGCGGCGCCGTTTCCGTCAACGAAGTGCATAATTCATCCCCCAACGGCTACAAGCTCCTCACCTACCATAACGGATTTCTCATCAACGGCATTTTCGGACTGACGAAAGTCCAGATCGAAGACCTTGAAATCGGGTCCGTCCCGGTGGGCAGCGCCCTGCAATGCTGGGTTGTTCGCAAGGACGCCCCCTACAACACCATCAGGGAGCTTGTCGAGTACGTCAGGTCCGGCAAAAAGGTGAACGCGTCCATCACCACCGGCGCCTTCACCCACATGCAACTGCTGGCCCTTGAAAAAGCCGCCGGCGTCAAGTTCGAGACCGTGGACGGCGGCAACACGCCCGAAAAAATCGCGAACACTCTGGGCGGGCATATTGATGTCATGAGCTCGGCCTATACTCCTGTACGGGACTTCCTCACCACGGGCGCCCTGAAATGCATCGGCATCCTGAGCGACAAGCGCCACCCCGCCCTGCCCAACGTGCCCACCTTTCTGGAGCAGGGTTTTGACGTGCGGTTCCAGATGTTCTTTTTCCACGCCTTCCCCAAGGGCACGCCCAGGGAAATCGTGCAGAAATACAGCAACGCCTCCCGCAATGTCTGCAAGAATCCGGAATTTATCAAAGAAGTTGAAAGCGTTTACGGAACGGTTCTGGATATGGGTTCCGAAGAAGGCACGGAGTACATGAAAAAAGTTCGCGCGCAGTATAGGGAACTGGCCAAGGGCATCTCGCTGTAAATTGATTTCGAAGCCGGCCGGAAGCCCGCAGGAAAAGTCTTCCGGCCGGTTTTGCCCCACGGCGGGCCGAACCCGGCCAAAGGGCAAACCGGAGGAAAATACTCATGCAACCCATACATCGATATAAAGAGTTGTTGTTCGGCGTCATCATGATCGGCCTGGCTGCCTTTTACCTCTATGAAACAAGCCAGATGGTGATCCTGATAAAAACCTCATTCAACTCGCGGTATATTCCCACCATACTGGGCGTGCTGGTGCTCTTCCTCGGCACGGCGCAATGCATCCTGGCTTACGGCGCGCTCCGCAGGGGGGGCCGGGCGGAGGAAAAACGGCTGGTCGACTTCAGGGCCGTGCTGCTGCTGTGCGGGACGATCATCGCCTATGTCTTCGTCCTGAGGCCCGTTGGCTTTCTGATTGCAACCACCGTCATGATGTTCTGCCAGATGATGCTCCTTTGCCCGGTGACCCAGAAAAAACGGCCCGCGCTTTTTGCCGCCGTCTCCCTGATATCATCAACCTGCATTTATTACCTGTTCCGAAACGGCCTGGAACTGATGCTGCCCGAGGGAATCCTGGGCTGATGGCCTGACGGCCGCAACTTCGCTGGCGCGGCGACGGAGCGCGCAAGCAATACCTTTCCTCGGGAGACGCATATGGACCTTGTCATTGCCGGCTTTTCCTCGGTATGCACCGTGGAAGGCTTCGCCATCATGTTCGCCGGGGTTGTCGTGGGCATTATTTTCGGCGCCATGCCGGGCCTTTCGACAACAATGGCCGTGGCCCTGTTCCTTCCCCTGACTTACGGGCTGAACCCCATCCTCGCTTTCGCCCTGTTCATGGGACTGTATATCGGCGCGTGCTCAGGCGGCCTTATCACCGCCGTTTTGCTGCGCATTCCCGGCACGCCCACCTCTGTCGCCACCTGCTGGGACGGATACCCGATGGCCGTCAAGGGCGAAGCCATGAAAGCCCTTGGCGCGGGCATTTCCTTTTCCTTCCTGGGCACCATCTTCAGCATAGCCGCGTTGATGAGCCTGGCCCCGCCGCTGGCGAAATTCGCCACGAAATTCGGCCCCATCGAGTACTTCGCCATCGCCCTTTTTTCACTGACCATGATCGCGACGCTGAGCAGCGGCAATATTGTCAAAGGCGTGTTTTCCGGATCCCTCGGCTTTATCTTCGCCACCGTGGGCATAGGACCCGTTGACGCGGCCATGCGCTTCACCTTCGGCAGCAGCCTGCTCTCGGGAGGATTCAACATTCTGCCGGTGCTGATCGGCCTGTTCGCCGTGTCCGAACTGCTGTCCATGGCGGAAACCGCCCGTTTCGGCAGCCATGTGGCCGTCCAGGCGCCGGACACCAGAAATGTCAAAGGGTTCGGGTATTCCCTGCGCGAATTCAAGGAGCAGTTGCCCAACTTTTTCCGCTCGGGATTGATCGGCCTGGGCATCGGCATTCTGCCCGGCGTCGGCGGCGGCACATCCAACATTCTCGCGTACACGGTGGCCAAGAATCAATCCAGGCACCCGGAAAAGTTCGGCACGGGCATTCTGGACGGCGTCGTGGCTCCGGAGACGGCCAACAACGCCGGGATCGGCGGAGCCATGATCCCCCTGCTCACCCTGGGCGTTCCCGGCGATTCGGTCACGGCCGTTCTGCTCGGCGCTTTCACCATGCACGGGCTCACCCCGGGGCCGCTGCTGTTCACCAACAACGCCGTGCTGGTCTATTCCATCTTCGCCGCCATGATCATCTCCAGCTGCATCATGGTCGTCGTGGAATATTACGGGCTGCGTTTCCTGGTAAAAATGCTCGTTGTTCCCAAGCACATACTGATGCCGGTCATCTTCTCCCTGTGCGTTGTCGGCGCGTTCGGCATCAACAGCCGCATTTTCGACGTGGCCGCGATTATCCTCTTCGGGTTCATCGGCTATATGTTCATCGTGTTCAAGGTTCCCATGGCCCCCTTCATCCTTGGCTTCATCCTCGGTCCCATGGCCGAAATCAGTCTGCGGCGCGGCCTGCAGATATCCAGAGGAAGCCTGGAACCATTCTACACCAATCCGATTTCACTGCTTTTCCTTTGCGTAACGCTGCTCAGCATCTGCTTCGCCGTATGGCAGGAACTGCGCAACCATAAAAAGAGAAGCCAGCAGGAACTGGCCGAAGAGAAAGCCGCCGCATAGACGAACCGCCCCGGCGCGTCTGGTTAAGCACCGGTCCGCCGGGGCTTGCGGCAGTTGGCAAAGTCTTCTTCGGCAACTGCCCGCCACGCAGGCGCAGGCGGCATTCATTGCCGCCGGTGCGCGCCGGAGTGGGCGTGCCTTGACAAAGCCCAGGCTTGCGGGGTTTGTCCTCAATCTGAAGCCCCGGTTCGCCGGGGCTTCAGATTCCGGACGGATACGCCGGGAAAAGGCGCGCCCTGCGGCGCGAAACAGCAAGAATCCGCTCCCGCGCGCGGCGGAAGCGGATTCTTGCTCAGGCACGGCGGCAAGATCCGCGCTATTCCGTTGCGAATTGCAGCACGGGCTTCACCACGGCCTTGCTGACCGCGTCTTCAAAAGCCTTCAGCGCGCGGTCCACCGGGTAGGAGGACAGAAGCGGCTTGATGTTCAGCGCGCCCGAGGCCAGCAGGGCCAGGGCTTTTTCATAGTCATCCCAGCCGGACGTGTAGCTGGTGGCGATGGTGATCTCGTTGCGGATGGCGGTGGCGAAGGGGAAGGCAAGCTCCCTGTTCGGTATGCCCAGAAGCAGCAGGGTACCGCCCTTGCGGGTGGCCGCCAGACCGCTGGCGAACGCGGCGGCCGCGCCGGAACATTCGATGGCGCAATCCGCCTTGCGGCCCGCCCGGCGCACGAATCCTTCAACCACGTCTTCTTTCCGGCAATTGAAAGCGGCGAACCCCATGTTGCGCGCCATGGGCAGACGCGATTCCTCATCGGCGTCCGTGCCGGTCATGACCACGCCGGCTCCGCAAGCCCGCGCGAGTTGCGCGGCCGCAAGGCCGATGATGCCCACGCCGGAAACCAGCACCGCGTCGCCCGGCCGGATGACGATACGGCGCAGCACGCCGTGCACACTGATGGTCACGGCCTGGGAAGCGGCGCCCTCGGCGAAGGACAGGGCGTCCGGCAGGCGATGCAGGTATCGTTCCGGCCAGATGACGTACTCTTGCATCACGCCGGGATAGGCAAAGCCCCGGATGCGGTTGCCGTCGCAGATGTGGGTCATGCCCAGATGGCAGTTGCGGCAGTTTCCGCAATAGATGTTGGACTCGCCCATCACGCGGTCGCCGACTGTGACGTTTCCGACCCTCTCGCCCACGGCAGCCACGACGCCCGCGCCTTCATGCCCCAGCACCACGGGCACCTGCATGACGTGGTAGGAATCGATCCACTCGTAGGCATGGATGTCGCTGCCGCACAAAGCCGCGCTGTGGATTTTGACCAGGACCTCATCCCCTCTGGGCGGCGCGGGAGGTTCGACGGCAACGACGCCGATGCCGCCAACTTCCCGAACAAGCTTCATCACGGCTTTCATGGCGGTCCCCCTGCTCAGGCCCTTCGCGCCCTGGCCAACGTGTTGTCCACGGATGCGGCTGCTATGCCGACATACCCGTGCGGATCGAGAAATTTTTCAATTTCCCGACGCGAGAAGTACCGCATGACCGTCGCGTTGGCGCACAAGGCCTCGGCCAGGGGAATCCGCTTTTCAAAGGCATGCATGCTCGTCTCGTATACGACGTCGTGAGCGGTGAGACGCCCCATTTTTTCCGCCAGGTGAATCATTACGGCTTCCGACAGCAGCAGGCCGCGCAGAATGCCCAGATTGGCTTCCATCCGCCCGGGGTACACGATGAGATTCTCCAGAATGTCCACGGTCTTTTCCAGGGCCGCGTCCAGGTGGATGCAGGCCGCGGGAACAAAATCCCATTCCGCGATTTCGCAGCTCCAGTCCCGCTCATGTTCGACGTTCATGCACTCGACGGCCAGGGGCGCCTGTGAACGGACGCAGCGGCAAAGGGCGATGACGTTTTCGCAGACCTGCGGGTTGCGCTTGTGCGGCATGGTGGAGGAACCGACCTTGCCCATAAAGAAGGGCTCTTCCAGTTCGCCGATTTCCGTCCGCTGCAAGGAAAGCACCTCGTGCGTGATGCGCGTCAAGGTTCCGGCGATCAACGCCAGCAAATTCATGAACTCCGCGATATGGTCACGCGTGGCATGCCAGTGCACGGGCGTAACGCCCAGATTCAGGATATCCATGGTTCTGGCCTGGATTTGCAGGCCCTTGCCGTCCATGGACGCCAGAGTGCCCGCCGCGCCGGAAAGCTGGCCGATGAACAGGCGCGGGGCGCATTCGGCAAGCCGCTCCTCATGGCGTTCCAGTTCAAACACCCAGGTGGCGGCCTTCATGCCGAAGGTGATGGGCAGCGCGTGCTGCACATGGGTTCGCCCGGCCATGATCACGTCCCTGTATTTCGCGGCCAGCTTTCTGGCGGCCACGGCACAGCCGGCCACCCTGCGGGAAATGAGCGCGTGCGCTTCGCGGATCCGCAAGATCATGCCCGTGTCCACGATATCCTGGCTGGTCGCGCCCCAGTGGACATATTCTCCGGCGTTGTTGTCCAGCACCTTTTTGAATTCCTTCAACAAGGGGACGATGGTGATGGAACTTTTGTAGTTTTCGCCGATGCCGGAAAAATCCAGCAGTTCCGCTTTGGCCTTGAGGTTTATCTCCCCGGCCGCGTCTTCGGGAATTATGCCCGCTTCGCCCTGCGCCCGGGCGAGCGCCGCTTCGGTATCGAGCCATTTCTGCACCAGATTGCGGTCACTGAAAATTTCCCGCATTTCCACGGTACCGAACAGAGTCCCCAACGCAAGGCTGTCAATTGCTGTATGGCCCATACACACTCCATAGTATAATATAACGTTATATTAATATATGTCTATAACTATCAATAATTATTTAAATAAATTGAAAAATATTCTCAATTATAGATATTTTTGCTTGAATTTAATACAACGTTATACGTACGCTGCGCACAGTGTCAACCGCAAAAACGAGCGCGCCCGCGCCGGCTGCCGGGCACGGTCGCGGATATGGACGAGGAAAACCTGATGTCTTATGCTTCGGACATGAAAAAGAAGAACGCCGTGCCCCGGGCTACACTCAAAGATGTCGCCGAAATGGTGGGAGTGTCCCTTTCCGCTGTTTCCCAGGCGCTCAACGGCAGGGGCGCACTGACGGACGAACTGCGCGCGCGCATAAAACAGGCCGCCTTGACCCTCGACTACCGCCCGAATCCGGCGGCCAGAGTGCTCAGAGGCGGGCGCAGCAGCGCGATCGGCGTGGTGATCAACCATTTCAACAACCCGTTTTTTCGCAACTTTCTGCTCGGCCTGGAAGAAATCACCGACAGGGCGGGCCTGTCGTATTTCGTCTCGCAGACGCACGACGAGTTGCGCAAAGAGCGGCTGCTGGTTCGCAAGCTGGCCGAACAGGGCGCGGACGGCCTGATCGTGCTGAACTGCTCCTCGGAGCATGCCCATCTGGAAGCCGTGAGCGACACCTTTGCCATCCCCATCGTGCTGATCAGCCATACCCTGGGCGACAGGTTCGCGGCTGTGCAGGCCGACAACCTCCGGGGCGGACGGTTGGCCGCCGAGCATCTGCTGCGCCTGGACGAAAGGCCGCTGCTGCATATAGCCGGAACAACGGAAAAATCAGGGCTGCTCAATCGCAAGCTGGGTTTTCTGCAGGGTCTGGCCGCCGCGCGGCCGGAGGCGGACGCCGCGGCCAGTTGCTACACCGCGCGCGAATTGACTGCCAGGGCCGGGTATGAACTGATGAACGCAATCGTGAAGGAGCATAGCCCCCCGCTCGGCCTGTTTGTGGTCAACGACGAGGTGGCCCTCGGCGTGCTCACCTACTGCCGCCATCACAAACTCGATATTCCGAAGGATGTGGCCGTGGTCGGGTTCTCCGACATCGACATCCTGGAAACGCTGGACATTCCCCTGACCACCATCCGCATTCCGCAGCAACGCATGGGCGCGGCGGCGGCGCAAACGCTGCTTGACCTGATAACGTATCCGAAAAACAGGGAGTGCCCTCCCATCCTTACCCTGCCCGTTTCGCTCGTTGTTCGCGAGAGCACCGCCGGTTCGGCCGCGAACCGGTGACGGGTCGAGAAAGACATGCTTTTCGCTGTATCGCGTTGCGCAGGGCCGCCTCGCAGGACGTGATGCGCCCGCCCGCGGGCGGGTGGCGCGGCGGCGCGTTCACGGACGGCCACTTCGCCGCGCCGGGTATCCGCCAGGACATTTTCAGAGCAACGATGCCCTATTGCAGCAGGACGGCGATGAAAGCCTCCCGGTCAAGGCCCGCGAAGTAGTGCCCGATGTCCGCGCCGGCCAGGGCCTCGCGCAGGGCGGTTTCCTCCAGGCGTTTCCCTGTCAGCAGCGCGGCAATATCCGCCGGGTCGCCGTTGCCGAAATAATCGCCGTGAACGGTAAAGACCGTGATCAGACCTTCCGCCACATCCAGTGACACTTCCAGCCGGCCGCAGCCTTCAATTCGCCGCTCTTTGCGGATGCTGCACGCCGGGGACGCGCCGTAGTTCCATTCCCAGGTTTCGTAGCGTTCCTTCTGCAGCCGCCGCGCGGCGGCCAGGTCTTCTTCCGTCAGGTCCAGCCGGACCATGGGATTTTCCCGGAACATGCATTCGCGCAGCCGGTCCGCGAACGCCGCAATGGGCAGATCATCGGCCATATAGGGTTTGATGTTGGTCACCCGGCTGCGCACGGACTGCAGGCCCTTGGATTCGATCTTGTCTTTGGGCACGGTCAGGACGCGGCCCACCATGGCCAGGTCGGAATCATAGAGAATGGTGCCGTGGTGCATGACCCGGCCCTGCTTCACATATTGGGCGTTGCCGGAAAATTTGGCCCCGTCGATGGTCAGGTCGTTGCGGCCGGACAGTTCCGCCTGCACCCCCAGACCGGCCAGGGCCTGGCGCACCGGTTCGCAGAACAGCGCGATATTGAGTTGCGGACCCGTCCCGTTCACAATGAAGGTGAAATTCAGATTGCCCAGGTCGTGGTACACGGCCCCGCCGCCGGAAAGGCGGCGCACTACCCGGATGCCCTTTTCCCGCACAAAGGCGGCGTTGACCTCGGCCGCGGTGTTCTGGTGCTTGCCGACGATGACGGCATTGTCGTTGCGCCAGAGCATGAAATACTCGTGACGCCGGTCCCGGTTGTCAAAGATATGCTGTTCCAGCGCCAGATTGAAATAGGGATCGGTGCCGGGGCTTTCCAGAAAATACATCATGGGGATCGGCCGGATGCGCGCCGCCGGCTCAGCCGGGCAGAGGGTTTTTCGGGTGCATCATGCGCCGCAGGCTCCGTGCGCTGTCCGCCATGCAGGCGCCCATGATCCGGTGCCCTTCGGCGTCGGGGTGCAGCCCGTCGAGAAAATATTCCGCCGGATCGGCGGCGGTCCGCTTCACATGCTCCATGAAATACGCGCGGAAGTCGACAGCCTGAAAAGAAAAGACTCCGCAGAAACGCCGCAGCCAGTCCGCATACTCGGCGTATTCCGCCGCGGCGCGGGTGAAATCCGTCAGGCCGGCCCAATCTTCGCGCACCGGCGGAACAAAGGGCACGGGAATGCCGATCAGGGGGACAAGGCCCCCGGCCGCGATCTGGTGGGCCATGGCCGACATGTTGGCCCGGGCCGGAGCGGCGCTGCCTTCAAACAGGATGTCGTTGGCTCCGCCCATAAGCAGTACCGCGTGCGGCCTGGCCGGGATCACTTCCGTGGCCAGCCGGGCCAGCATGCCGCCGGTGGTATCGCCACTCAGGCCATAGTTGCACAGAGCCGCGCCGGAAGAAGGATTACGGTCCGCGAGCGACACCCAGCATTCTTCCCGCCGCACCCCGTACCCGTACGTCAGACTGTCGCCCAGGCAGGCGATGACCAGTTTTCCCATGGCGTTCACATGCCGTGAACGGCTTTGCCGAACGCGGCCATAAACGCTTCGGGCAGCGCCTCGCTGACCGTGGGATGCGGATGGACGGTTTCCATGATCTCGTCGGCCGTGGCCTCAAGCGTCATGGCCAGAGCGATTTCCGCGATCATGTCCGTGGCGTGCCTGCAGTAGAGGTGCGCGCCCAGAATTTCTCCCGTATCTCCGTCAATGACCACTTTGGCCATGCCGTCGCTGTCCCCTTCCACCAGGGATTTGCCGTTGGCCGCCATGGGGAATTTGCCGACCTTCACAGTCGCGCACTTCTCTTTTGCCTGCGCTTCGGTCAGGCCGACGGAGGCCACTTCCGGCTCCAGATAGATGCAGGAAGGAATGGCGTCATAGCGCATGGCGACTTTTTTGCCGCAGATGTGCCCCACCGCCACCAGACCCTCGTGCGAGGCCGTATGGGCCAGCATCATCTTCGCGTTCACATCGCCGATGGCGTAAATGCCGGGCACGTTGGTCCGCATGCATTCGTCGGTGACCACGGCCCCTTTATGGCAGGCCACGCCCACGGCTTCCAGGTTCAGGCCCCGCGTATCGGGCACGCGGCCCACGGCCATCAGCACGGTATCCGCGCTGACGGACGATTCCGCGCCGTCGCTTTCGAAAACCACGGCGTCGCCGCGCACGGCCCTGACCTTCGCGCCCAGGTGAAAGACAACGCCCGCCTTTTCCAGACGCTTTTTCGCCATGGCCGACACTTCCGCGTCCACCATGGGCAGAATGCAGTCCATCAGTTCCAGCACCGTGACTTTGCAGCCCAGGGCGTTCAGCAGATAGGCGAACTCGATGCCGATAACCCCGCCGCCGACAATGGCGACGGAGGCGGGCAAAGCAGTCAGTTCCAGCGCCTCTTTGCTGGTGATGACCCTGGTTTTGCCTTCCAGCGGAATAAACGGCGGCATGAAGGTCACGGAACCCGTGGCGATGATCACGTTTGCCGTCGTGACGCGCGCGTCCCCGACGTTCAGGGTGTGCGCGTCCGCGAAGGAAGCTTCGCCCGCCAGCATGGTCACCCTGTTGCCCTTGAGCAGGCTTTTCACCCCGCCCGCCAGGCGGCTGACCACGCGTTTGCGCCGTTCCTGCACTTTCGCCATGGACACGGTCAGGTTGGCGGGGTCGGCCCCTTCAATGCCGAAGGAAGCCGCATTTTTCATTTCATGCAACAGGCTGGCGGTCTTGATCAGGGTCTTGGTCGGGATGCAGCCCTCGTTCAGGCAGGCCCCGCCGAAGGCGGCCTTTTCGATGATGCAGACGCTTTTGCCCTCTTTGGCCGCGGCGATGGCGGCCACGTAGCCGCCGGGACCGCCGCCGATCACTGCGACGTCGTATTCATACGGTGCCATGGCTACTCCTGTGGAACCGGGGGAACGCGCTCCCCCCGCAGGGTCCCCTCTTTTCGTCCAATTACATCAGAATCCGGATCGGATTTTCCAGCAACGCTTTCAAGCAGCCAAGAAACCGCGCGGCCAGCAAGCCGTCGATGACCCTGTGGTCCGCGGTCAGCTGCATGTTCATCATGGGCCGGATGGCAACGGCATCCTCGCCGTCCGGGCCGGTGACCGCCACAGGGGTCTTGCGCACGGAACTGACCGCCAGAATGGCCGATTCCGGCGGATTGATGATGGCGGTGAAGTTTTCAATGCCGAACATGCCCAGGTTGGAAATGGAGAAGGTTCCGCCGGAAAACTCGTCCGGCATCAGCCTGCCGGCCTTGGCCCGTTCCACCAGGTCGCGCGTTTCCTCCGCGATGGCGGTCAGGGATTTTTCCTGGGTGTTTTTAACCACCGGCACGATCAAACCGTTGTCGCCGGCCACGGCCACGCCCACATTGATGCTTGCGTACCGGATAATCCGGTCGCCGTCCAGGGACACGTTCATGTCCGGATACCGCTGCAAGGCCTTGCTGGCCGCCAGAACCAGCAGGTCGGATACCGCGATTTTCCGGCCTTCCGGAGCGGCCGCTTCGTTGAGCTGTGCGCGGAAGGCGGTCAGGTTCGTGGTGTCCACGCTGTCCGTGAAATAAATGTGCGGGGCGCTGAACTTGCTGGCGGAAAGCCGTTCGCCGATAATTTTGCGCACCCCGGCGTAAGGAACAACGGCAGCGACGCGCTTGTCCGGGCTGCCGGCCGCGCCTGCCCCGGAAGCGGACGCGGCCCGGGCCACGTCGGCCTTCATGACCCTGCCGTCGCGGCCCGTGCCGGCCACCGCCGCCAGGTCCAGGCCCGCCCGGCCGGCCAATTTTCTGGCCAGGGGCGATGCCTTGATGTCCTTCGCCGTAATGCCGCCCTGGAACCCCGTACCCTGAATGCCGGCCACGGAAGCGATGTCGAGGTCCTCGTCCCGGATCAGCTTTCTGGCCCTGGGGGTCAATTTCAGGGACCCGGCCTCCACGGCGGGGTCCGGAACGGCCGGCGCGGGCGCGGGCAGGGCAGCGGGGGCAGCGGCGGGGGCCGGCGCGTCGCCGTTGAAAGCGGCCAGGGCCGCCTCAACCGATTCCCCGGCCTGGCCGACCACGGCGATGGGCGTGAAGACCGGCACGGTCCGGCCTTCGTCCAGCAGCACTTTCAGCAGAACGCCGTCCAGGGTGGCTTCCACCGGCATGGTGGTCTTGTCGGTATTGATCTCAAAGAGCACCTCGCCTTTTTTGACCGCGCCGCCTTCCGCGACGTGCCATTTGACGAGTTGCCCCTCATCCATGTTGTAACCCAGCTTGGGCATGATGATGACTTCAGCCATGGTAAATTCCTTTTTCACCGGTCCGGGGTTACACCATTTCTCTGATTTTCGCCGCGATGGCTTTTTCATCGGGGATCAGCGGAAATTCCAGGGCCGGGCTGAAAGGCAGCGGCACGTCGGCGGTGCCCAGGCGTTCCACCGGGGCTTCCAGGTCATAGAACACGTCGCGCATGATGCGCAACGCGATCTCGCCGCTGATGCCGAAACTGACGTGCCCTTCGTCCACGATCAGCAGCTTGCCGGTTTTTTTCACCGAGTTGATAATGCTGTCCGTATCCAGGGGCACGATGGTCCGCAAATCGATCAGTTCCGCGGAAACGCCTTCTTTGCGCAGCTGGACCACCGCCTTTTCCGCCTTGACCGTCATCATGGAACTGGCGACCACGGTGACGTCGGTGCCTTCGGACACGATCCTGGCCTTGCCGAAAGGAATGCATAGGTCCTGCCCTTCGTCGGGCACGTCGCCGAATTTGGTGGTGTAGAGCATCTTGTGCTCAAAAAACACCACGGGGTTGTTGTCGCGGATGGCCGTTTTGAGCAGACCCTTGGTTTCTCCGGCAGTGGACGGCAGCACCACCTTCAGACCGGGGCAGTGGGCCATCCAGGCGTGCAGGCTCTGCGAATGCTGCGCCGCGGAAGAACGCCCGCCGCCCAGCGGCATGCGCAGGGTCAGGGGCACACGGGCCTGGCCGCCGGACATATAGGTGATCTTCGCCGCCTGGTTGCAGATCTGGTCCATCGCGACCATCAGAAAATCCGCGAACATCAGTTCGATGACCGGCCGCATGCCCACGATGGCCGCGCCGACCCCGATGCCCACGATGCCCGCCTCCGAAATGGGGGAATCCTTGCAGCGCAGGTCCCCGTACTTTTCATACAGGCCCGCCGTGCATTTGAAATTGCCGCCGATAAGGCCGACATCCTCGCCCATTACGAACACGTTTTCGTCGCGGGCCATTTCCTCGTCCAGGGCCTCGCGGATCGCGTCTCTCACCATCAATTCCCGCATATGAAAAACCTCCCGAAGGATCGGTGACTGTTGAGGTTCACTCAGGCCGCGAATACGTCCGTGTAGGCCTCGGACACCTCGGCGTATCCGCTTTCGGAGGCGAACGCGCAGGCGGCGGCGATCTCTTTTTCCACGCCGGCCCTGATGCTTTCCATTACGGCCGAATCCAGCAGACCGTTTTTTTCCAGCCTGGCGATGGGGTCTTTGGCCTTCCAGTCCGCCACTTCCCTTTCAGGACGGTACACGCCGGGATCGCCCACATGGTGCCCCTGCCAGCGGTAGGTCAGGCATTCGATCATGGTCGGCCCCTGGCCGGAACGGGCCCGTTTCACCGCTTGGGACACTTCTTCGTGCACGACGAACACGTCGTTGCCGTCGATGGTCAGGCCGGGCATGCCGTAGCCGGCCGCGCGCTTGGCCAGCTGGTGTTCCTTGGTCACCTTGCGGGTGTCCACGGAAATGCCGTACAGGTTGTTCTCGACGATAAAGATGATGGGCAGATCCCAGGCCGCGGCCATGTTCGCGCTTTCATGAAAGGCGCCTTCATTGATGGCCCCGTCCCCGAAAAAGGCCATGGTCACCTTGTTGTCGCCCCGCAATTTGCTGGCGTAGGCCGCGCCCGTGGCGATGGGAATTTCGCCGGCCACGATGCCGTTGGCTCCCAGAATGCCCTTGTCCAGGGCCATGATGTGCATGGAGCCGCCCTTGCCTTTGGAATAGCCGGTTTTTTTGCCCAGAATTTCCGCCATCATGCGGTTCAGATCCGCCCCGCGCGCCACCAGGTGCCCGTGTCCCCTGTGGTTGCTGCCGATATAGTCGTCGTCCTTCAGCGCGCCGCAGGCGCCCGTGGCAATGGCTTCCTGCCCCAGGTACAGGTGGGCCAGGCCGGGCATTTTCCCCTGCTTGTAGAATTCAAAGACCTCTTCCTCGAACCGCCGCATCCGGTACATGACCGTATAGAACTGTCCGGCAAGGGTCTTGCGGGCGTTGGCCTTGCTCATGCGTGTATCCTCCATGGAAACATGGCTGAAATATGGTTTGCTGTCGCTGTCGCGCGGCATGCGCGAACGACGCCCCCCATGCGGTTACCTGCCCTATGCAATATGCGGTCCGCCACTGATATGGAAATAAACTTTTTAATATATAAGTGTGTTAGGTAGCAGAAACACCCCGCCCGATTGCGCCGGACAGGGCATTCTGTCTTATTATGGTACATTGTCGCGGAATGCTGCGTCACCCGCGCAAGGCAGGATCCCGGGGCCGGGTCATGCGGCCGTTTCGGCCAGCTTGCGGTACAGCGTGCTGCGGCTGATGCCCAATGAGCGCGCCGCCGCGCTCATGTTGCCGCCGTGCCGCTCGATGGCCGCGCGCAAAAGGTGCAGGGAATGCTCGCGCAGGCCAAGACTGCCCTCCGCCGGCCATCCGTCCCGAGCCGGACCGGGAAACGCGATGTCCTCGGCAGCCGCCCGCGGCGAGGATTCCAGCACGTTGCGGGGCAAAAATTCCCGCAGAATCGCCGGGGCGGCCGTCTGTTCCCAATAGGCCAGCAACGACGCGTGCTTCAGGGCGTTTTCCAGTTCCCGGATGTTGCCGGGCCAGGCATGGTCGTGCAGCGCGTTCAGGGCGCAGGGGGCCAGCGACAGGATTTTGCGCCCCTTTTCCCTGGCGATGCGCCGGAGAATATGGGCGCAGAGCGGCTCCAGATCCTCCATGCGGCTGCGCAGGGGCGGAATGACCAGTTCCACTTCGTTCAGCCTGTGGTACAGGTCTTCCCGGAACTCGCCCCGGCGGATGGCCTCCGAAAAATCCGTGTTGCTGGCCGCGATGATGAACACATCCACGGGAATGGGCTTTGTGCCGCCGACCCGCACGATCTCGCGCTCCTGTATGGCCCGCAAAAGCTTCGCCTGGGCGGCCACGGGAAGGGAGTTGATCTCGTCAAGAAACAGCGTGCCGCCGTGGGCCAGTTCCAGCTTGCCGGCCATGCCTTCGCGCCGCACGCCGGTGAAGGCCCCCCGCTCGTGGCCGAACAGTTCCGCCTCCACCAGTTCCGAAGGCAGGGTCGGGCAGGATATGGGCACAAAGGGTTCCTTGCGGCGCGGTCCGGCGTTGTGCATGGCCTGGGCGACCAGTTCCTTGCCGGTGCCGCTTTCCCCGGCGATGATCACCCGCTCCGCGCCGCAAGCCGCCATGCGGGCGAGCGTTATCTGCCGCCGCAGCGCCGGGGAATCGCCGATGATATCCGCGAAGGTGAACTTGGCCACATGTCCGCGGACCCGGCGGGAAACATCCAGAAAGGCCTGCTTTTCCGAAAGGCTGAGCAGCACCCCTTCCATGGGTTTTACCAGGCCGGTCAGGCGGCAGATAAACTGACGCTGTCCGGCCGGCAGGGACAGGGTCACTTCCCGGCCCTCGTGCGCGGCATTGGCCGTAAGCAAAGGAATGAAGCCCTCGTCGGGCCGGGTCAGGTCGATAAAGTTCCTGCCCAGACCTTCCGCCGCGGACAGTTCCAGCATACGGCAGGCGGACGGGTTCATGTTCAGGATCACGCCCCGGGAATCAAGGGCGACAATGCCTTCGGACAGGGAACTGTGGATGGTTTCCACCATGGCGGAAAGACGCGAATTTTCCTCGTTCAGCGAGGCTTCGCGGATCAGGCCGTTGATGCTGGCGGCCGCGGCCGTCACCAGACCCAGAGTGTGCAACTGCTGCGTCCCCTTGGGGCCGGAAAGGGTGCACACCCCCATAAGTTCGCCGCCAGCCCCAAAAATGGGCGCGGAAGAGCAGGTCCAGTCGTGGTGCATCACCTTGAAATGCGCGCAGCCGGTCATCTGGACGGGACGGCGTTCGTCAAGGCACAGACTGATGGCGTTGGTGCCCGCGTGATCGCAGTCGCGCATGGCCCCCGCCATGTAATTGTTCTCCGCCGCCCTGGCCTTGATGCCCTCGTCGCCCATGATGTGCAGCACGCAGCCGGAAGCGTCGCTAAGCACCACAAGAAAATCGGTGCCCCGCGCCGCTTCCTGCAAAAGGCCCAGAGTGGGCAGGGAACATTGCCGCAAGAGGGCGTTGTCCCGCACCCGGGCGGAAAACACGTGCGGCGCAAGAACAGGCACCGGCGTCGCATCGTCCGGGTCGATGCCCGCCCGTTTGCTGCTCTGCCACGAGTGCAGCACGGCGGCGGGCACCCCTTTGACCACGGGCTTGCACCGCAGGACGCCATCTTCCCATTGCCGGCGGGAACATTCGATAATCAAAGGGGGCAAAAGCTGACCGGCTTGTACAACCATAAATCCTCCCATGTCCCATTTTGCGACAATCTTCTTGTGTAAACCGGAACAGAAGCGGCGTCAACTTCGCTTCATTTTTTGTTCCATGTGCCGATGCCGTGCCATTATGGGGCATATGTCCGTCCGAATTGTGCCAAATGCAGCGTGGTTTAAAAATATATCCAATAATTTCAGAGGACATTCGACAAGCATAGTTATTGCATGTTAATTGCTTCATGCCCTGTTCGGCACCTGAAACACAACCCACCATAGAGACAAGGAGTTCCGCATGAACCGCAGACATGTGATCGCGCTGCTGCTCGCCCTGAGCATGGTCTTTTCCGCCGCCGGTTTCGCGGCCGCGGCCGAAAAAACCTATACCTTCAAAATCGCGCACATCGGCACCGATAACGATGCAAGCGGGGTTGCCTTCAAGTATTTGAAAAAAATACTGGAAGAACGTACCAAGGGCCGGATCAAGGTCACCGTCTACGGCGCGAAATCCATGGCCCAGTCCGACACCGAACTGGGTGAAATCGTCCGCCAGAACACGGTGCAGATGGTAAACGTGCCCACGCACACTCTATCCGCCATGGCCAACATTCCGGAATACAAAATTTTTGAGTTTCCCTACCTGTTTTCGAGCTGGGAAGAAATCTACAAGGTCCTGGACAGCGACATGGCCAAGCGCTGGGCCCAGAAGCTGGAAAAAGACGCGGGCGTCACGGTGTATCACGGCCTGGTCAAGGGCTGGCTGAGCATCGGCACCAAGAAAGGCCCCATCAACGTGCCCGGCGACCTCAAAGGCCTGAAAATCAGAACCATGTCCACGGACATGCAGATGGGCCTGATCAGCTCTTTCGGCGCCAGCCCCACGATCATCGCATACGGCGAACTGTACACCGCCGTGCAGCAGGGCACGGTGGACGGCATGCTGACCGCCACATCGCTGTATAAAACGGACAAGTTCTGCGAAGTGATCAAATATCTGTCCATCGTCCGCGCCACGGCCCACTTCCACATGACCACCATCAACAAGAAATGGCTGGATTCCCTGCCCGCCGACCTGCGCGCGATTTTTGACCAGAGCATCAAGGACTTCACCATGTTCGCCCGCGACGGCGAAAAGAAACTGGACGGCGAGGCCATCATCGCCATGGAAAAGGAAAACGGCGTGAAGATCCGCCAGTATACGGAACAGGAACTGGCCCCCTTCAAGACCGCAACCAAAGCCGTGTGGGAAAAGAACTACGACCTGCCCGGCAAAGGCGTTCTGGACGACGTGCTCAAGTTCCTTGGCAAAGACTACAAGACGCTGCTGCAGTAAGCGGTTGCCGGCGGGAAAGCCCTTGAGCCGGCTTTCCCGCCGCATCGTGTGGCCTTTTCACTTTGAGCGATCCACTCATTTCATTCGTGAAATTCTCCACCCAAGGCGGGTTGAATGGAAGCACAAGAAAAAAGCAAATGGTATGACGAAATAGAGAGCACCGTCTGCGTCGGCATCATGATGGTCATGCTTGCCATTTTGTTCTACCAGGTGGTGGCGCGATACGGCTTCGGCGTCACGAACGCGTGGTGCGACGAACTGTCGCGTTACGCCCTGGTCTGGCTCGGGTATCTGTCCGCCTGCTATGCCATCGTGCACAACGCCCATATCAAAATCGACCTTTTCATCAAAATATGGCCCAAATCCTGGCGCAACGGGATCAAGCTGCTGAGCAACGTCATCTTTTTCATCTACGCGCTGGTTGTCGCCTATTACAGCGGAACCTGGCTGTACGGCCTGATGAAAAGCGGGGCCATTACCCTGGGCTTGAAGCTGCCCATGGCGCTTTTTTGCCTGATCGTGCCCCTCAGCCACATTTTTATGGCCGTCCGCCTGGCCCAGTTGGAAATACGGCTGATCAGAAATCCGAAACTGCTGGCGGACCCCACCGACGAAGCCCCCGGCGAAAACGACAGGGAAGGACAATAACATGACAGGCCTGTCGTTGATCCTCATTTTTCTGGCCCTGCTGTTTTTCGGCCTGCCCATCATGATCGCCATCGGCGTGGCCAGCGTCGCGTACTGCCTGATATTCGACCCCGTGCCCATCGCCATGATCATGAACACCTATTTCACAGCGCTGGATTCTTTTCCGCTGATCGCGGTGCCCTTTTTCATCCTGGCCGGGGAACTGATGATGCAGGGCGGCATTTCCGACCGGCTGATCAACTTCTGCCGGGCGCTTCTGGGCGCGGCAACCGGCGCCCTGGGGTCCGTCACCGTGGTGGCCAGCATGATCTTCGCGGCGGTGGCCGGGTCCGGGACAGCCACGGTGGCCTGCATCGGCGGCATCACTATCCCGGAAATGATCCGCGAAAAATACGACAGGGGTTTCGCCTGCGCCCTGGCCGCAACGGCCGGTGCCCTTGGCCCCATCATCCCCCCCAGCGTGGCCATGATCCTGTACGGGGTCTGCTGCGGGGTTTCCATCACCAAACTGTTCATCGGCGGTGTTGTTCCGGGCATCATGATCACCATCGGCCTGGTCCTGCTGGTGCGCCATGTGGCCAAAAAACACGGGTACGGCATTTCCGCGGAAGAAGCCGCGAAGCACAAAGTGCCGTTGGGCAGAGCAACCAAAGAGGCCTTCTGGTCCCTGCTGATCCCGGTCATCATCCTGGGCGGCATCTACGGCGGCGTCTTCACGCCCACGGAAGCGGCCGTGGTGGCCTGCGTGGTCGCGCTGTACGTCGGCATTTTCGTGTACAGGGAATACACGATCAGAGAAATTCCCAGGGTGTTCAAAAAAGCGGTCCTGACCACCGGGACCATTCTGCTGCTGGTGTCCTGCGCCACGGCCCTGGGCCGTCTGCTGACCGTGGAACAGATACCGGAACAGCTGGCCGAGGCCCTGATCGGCATATCAAGCAACAAATACGTGCTGCTGCTGATCATCAACCTCTTTCTGCTGGTGGTCGGCATGTTTATGGAAACGTATGCCGCCATCATCATCCTGGCCCCGGTCCTGCTGCCCACCATTACGGAAGCGGGCATCGACCCCCTGCATTTCGGTCTGATCATGACCATCAACCTGACCATCGGCCTGTGCACCCCGCCCGTGGGGGTCAACCTGTTCATCGCCACCAGGATCGGCAACTGCCCCATCGAACGGATGTTCAAATGGCTGGCCCCGACCCTGCTGGTTCTGCTCTTTGTCCTGATGCTGGTCACGTACATTCCGGCTCTGTCCCTCTTTCTGCCGAGTCTTCTGGGGTGAGCGGGCATGCCGGCGCATCCGGGGCGGGAGCATTCCCGCCCCGGAATATTTTCCGCCCGCGATCCCGGCGTGAAAAAGAAGTGGCTTTTCCGGCCGGTACTGCGCTATACTGCCTGCCGGCAGTACGGATCTGCCCGGCAACTCGGCCCTTTCCGGGCAGTTTCGCGCTGGGATGCCCGCATGGCGAGGGGCAAAGCCCGCCCGCAGGTATCTCGCGGCAAGGATCGAGGACAGATCCTTGCCGAGCGGTCCGGCTTTTTCCCAGTCACGCCGTTCTGGCCGGAGAATGCACCGCCAACCGTACCCGAGGAGACGCATGCGAATTTGCCCCCTTCTTTTCATCCTGATGTGCGCTTTCAGCCTGACCGCCTGCATGGGCGGATCAGACACGGATACCCTCGATCCCGCCCCGGCTTCTTCGGCATCCCAGGCGCCGCAGGCCGCGCAGGCGCAACAGGCCCAGATCGAAATCGCCGTGGGCATGCCCGCGACAAAGGTTTCGCAGTTGCTGGGCGCCGCGGACTCCATCGACAAGGATTCGAAAGGCCGGGAAGTCTGGTTCTATGAACGCAAACGCGCCCAATTCGTCTATGCCTCCAACGCGCGCAACGTGCAGGCTCTGGTCATCGGCGGCTATTCCGGCGGCGGCGACGGCCCCGCCAACAGCCTGCCCCTGAATCTGCGCATCACCTTTGACGGCTCGCGCAAGGTCATTGATTTCGCTTTCAACCAGATGGGGTTCTGATTTTCCCGCAACCAGCCGCCCCGCGCCCGATCCGCCGGGCGTGGGGCATATTCCGCCATGGCCGTACCCGCTTTTGCCGCTTTTGCCGATCTTTCCCGCCATCTCGACGCGCTGGGCCTGTTCCGCATCCGTCCGGAACTGGGCCGCCTGCGCACCGTGCTGCGGGAACTCGACATCCATTTCGGGGGGCGCACGGTACAGGTCGCCGGCACCAACGGCAAAGGTTCCACCTCCACTTTTCTGGCGGCGCTGGGCATGGCCCACGGGTTGAAGGTCGGGCTGTTCACCTCGCCGCACTTTGTGTCCTTTCGCGAACGCATCCGCCTGAACAGCCGGCCGGTCGACGAAGAGGCCCTGCTCGGCCCGGCCAACGCGGTGATGGCCGCGGGGGGCGGAAAGCTCACCTATTTCGAATTTGTCACCGCCCTGGCCGCCCTCGTCTTTGCCGAAGCGAAAGCCGATCTCGCGGTGATGGAAACCGGCCTGGGCGGAACCTGGGACGCGGTCACGGCCCTGCCCGCCGACCTGGTGCTGTTCACGCCCATCGGCCTTGATCACTGTAAAATACTCGGGGATACCGTCCCTGCCATCGCCCGCGACAAAGCCGGGGCCATCCGGCCCGACAGGCCCGTCATCAGCGCGCCGCAGGATACGGACGCACGCAGGGCGCTGGAAGAGGCGGCGGCACGGCAAAACGCGCCCTTTGCCCTGGCCGGGGGACTGGAAACCCTGCCGGAAGACATCCGTAGCGGCAGACGCGCCTTGCGCCTGCTGGGGGATCATCAGCACACCAACGCAGCCCTGGCCCTGGCTGCCTGGCGGACCCTGCGCCCCGGCCCCGACGGAGCCGACGCGGGGGCCGTCGTGCGCGGCCTGTGCGAGGCATTCATCCCCGGCCGCTTCCAGTTCGTGCCCGCCTCGCCCGCGCAAGGACACCCCGCCCTGCTGCTGGACGGGGCGCACAACGTGCACGGCATCAGCGCCCTGAGCGCGGCCCTGGCCAAACGCGGCATCGCCCCGGCGGCGGTCGTCTTTTCCTGCCTGAACGACAAGGACCCCGCGGCCATGGCCGCCCATGTGCGCATTCTTTCCGGCGGGCCCGTGTTCATCCCTCCGATTGCGGACAATCCCAGAGCCCTGCCCCCGGAAACTCTGGCCACCCACATCGGCATGGCGGCCCGGCCCGCGACCAGCCTGTCCGAGGCCCTTGTCCGCGCCGCGGCCCACGTGGAAGAACGCCATGCGGATATGCCGGCGGCCGCTCGGCCTCCGGTGCTGTTCTGCGGCTCGCTCTACCTGCTCGGCGAATTCTTCGCCATGCGGCCCGAGTGCCTGGAATGCTGCTGAAGCCGGGCCGCGAAAACCATGCCGCGCCTCGCGCCCGCGAAGGGGCTGCCCCTTCCGCGGGACAGCGAAGCGATGCGGGGATGCGCAAAGCCTTTTTGTCCTCGTGACGGGGACTGCCATCTGAAACGGCAAAACCGGCCTGGCGCCGCCTGCCCTACGGAAAACCGGCCCCTTTGCCGCCCAGCAGGTAGCGGCTGAGTTCCGCATACAGCTTCGCCTCGTCCACGGGCTTGCTCAGATGGCCGTCCATCTTGGCCTGCATGGCGTCGTCCACATCTTCGCGGAACGCATTCGCGGTCATGGCCAGGATGGGGATGAGCGCGCCTTGCGAAAAACGGCTGGCGCGGATGGCCCGACTGGCCGCATAGCCGTCCATCACCGGCATCTGCACGTCCATCAGGATCAGGTCGAAGTCATCGGGCCGCGCTTCAAAGGCGTCCACGGCCTCGCGGCCGTTTTCCACCTCCGTGATCGCCGCGCCTGAAGGGGCCAGCAGGGCCTTGATAATCTCGCGGTTGATCTCGATGTCTTCAACCAGCAGAATACGCTTGCCGCAATAATCTGGAACGGCCGCTTCCTGTTCCTGCTCCGCAGGCCGCACAGCCCCCAGAGCGTCGCCCACCGCCGCCAGCAGCGTGGACGGGAACACCGGTTTGGCCAGGAAAAAGTCGATGCCGGCGGCCTTGGCCTCGTCCCAGGCAAGGGCGCTCTGCTGCATGCCCATCAGGATGACCGGCCGCCGCGCCCAGCCGCCTTCGTGCAGCCGTCTCGCCGCCTCAATGCCGTCAAGGTCCGGCATGCGGTGGTCCATCAGGATCAGGTTCACGGCCGCGCCGTTGCGGCTGCCCACAATGCGGGCGGCCTCTTCATAGCCGTCCGCCGCGACGTGCCGTATGCCCAGGGCGCGCAGCATGCCGCAAAGAGAGGCGCGCGTTTCCGCGTCATCGTCAACGACCAGCGCGTTGACCCGGTCGGTGTCGATTTCCGCGCCACGGTCCCGGGACGGCGCGCCGGCGGCCACGCCCAGCCTGACGGTGAAGGAAAAGGTGCTGCCCTCGCCCGGCCTGCTTGTTACGGCGATGTCCCCGCCCATCATGTTCACGATCTTCTTCGCGATGGCCAGCCCCAGGCCGGTGCCGCCAAAACGCTTGGTGATGCTGTTGTCCGCCTGCTGAAAAGCCTGGAACAGCCCCGCGATCTGCTCTTCCGTCAGGCCGATTCCCTGGTCGGCCACGGAAACGGCGAGCAGAACCCGCTGCCCGTCCTGTTCGGGGCAGGAAAGAGTCATGCGGATTTTCGCGTCCTCCTGCGAGAATTTGACCGCGTTGGACAAAAGATTGATGATGACCTGGGCCAGCCGCATGGAATCGCCGTGCAGGTGCGCCGGAATGTTTTCAGCGCGGCGCAGCAGCACTTCCTGCCGCTTTTCTTCCGCCCTGACCGCGACCACGTGCATGACGTCCTGCAGCATCCGCTCCAGGTCAAAGGGTTCCGCGAACAGTTCGATTTTCCCCGATTCGATCTTGGAAATGTCGAGAATGTCGTTGATAATGTCCAGAAGGTGGTTTGACGCCGTTTCCGCCGTGGCCAGACACTTTTTGATTTTGTCCGCCTCTCCGGAGTTTTTCGCGATTTTCAGCATGCCGAGCACGGCATTCATGGGCGTGCGTATCTCGTGGCTCATGTTGGCCAGAAACCGGCTTTTGGCGCGGTTGGCCGCATCGGCCGCTTCTTTTGCCGCCCGCAGTTCCTCCGCCATTTTCACGCGTTGCGTCACGTCCATGGACATGCCGACGGTCCGCAGGGGCTTGCCGGCGCCATCGCTCACGGTTTTCGCGTAAGTGTTGAGGAATCGCTCCGTCCCGTCCTCCCGGACGATCCGCACGTTTTCAATAACCCGCGCCTTTATGGCATGCCGCCGGAACAGGTCGTTGAAATGCGCGAGGTCGCGGTAATCGGGCATGATGTCCCGCAGATGCCGGACGCAGCGCCTGATGGAGATGGGCGACGGTTCGCGCAGTTGCAGCAGGTCGGCGGTTCCCTGGTCAAACCTGAATATGTTCTCCCCCATGACGAATTCCCACACCCCGGCCTGCGAAGAGGCCAGCGCGACATCCAGCCGCTCTTTGGCGGCTATGACCTCCATGTCCTTGCTCAGCATCTCTTCTGCCGTGTGCAGATTTTTCTGCATTTCCAGAAGACGCGCGTTCTTCCTGCGCATGGCCATCGTAAAAACAAAAAGGCAGAGGATGACGCACAGGGCCAGAAAGGACAACGCAAGGAAAAGGTAAAAGGCCTGGGGATTCGATTCGTACAGGTTCAGGCGCCGGTTGACGTATTCCGCACCGGCGGGAACCACGCGCGCCGGCGGCGGCAAGCGGTCCAGCGCCATCGCGTCGAAAAGCCAGCGGTTGTACTTTGCCGTATCGCGCACCGGGGCCATGTCGGCGACCCTGTTCCCGGCAAGCGCGGCAAGGGCCATCCCGGCGGCCAGTTTGCCCTGCATTTCGGGGTCAACGTACTTTCCGCCGATCTGCCCGTGGCCAAGGCCGCCTTCCATCAGACCGAAGACCGGAGCGGCCGTATGGGCCCGGACCTGCCTCTGGATCTCCGCCGGGGAAAAATACAGCCCCGCGCTGTCGGTGGAATAATTGCCCCACAAAACGACGCTGTCGGCGGGCAGTTCCGCAAGCGTCGCCAGCAGGTCGCGGTACGGCACGTTGGCGCTGTATGCCACGGCGAAATTCCCCGCGCTGACGGCAAGGTCCCGCTCGATCGCGGCCCGCCAGGCTTTTCCGCTTTCGGTATGGTCGTTGACCACAAAAACGGACCGTGTCGCAGGGAACATTTTCAGCGCGTGCGCAAGCGTCTCCCCGGCGGAAGGGCGCGCCCACACGCCGGTATGGTTGTCCCCGAGCTGCCAGATGCCTTCGGGCGCGCCGCTGATCCCGCAGAAAACGACGGGAATGCCGCTGAACAACGAGTTGTAATAATTGCAGACAAAGGTCAGGGCATTGCTGTCGGAAACGACGATGACGTCGGGGGGGTTGGCCAGAAACATCGTTCTGACGAAATAATAGGCGTTTTTCGCGCGTTCATGGTCGGTCTGAAACCGGTTCGAATATAACGGGACATTATAATACGCGATATTCCTGTCCTGTCCGAGAACCGCTTCCATACCGGCCCTGATCCGGCGTTCCCACGGATCGTCGGGATGGGACGAGGAAACATGCAGGATCCGTTCCTGCGCATCGGCCTGCAACGGCGCGCCGCGCACGATTTTTCCGTACGTGCCGTCGGCCTTCATGCCCCTGAGGCTTGCGGCGATGGCGGGGACCAGCCCGGCGTGCCGTTTGTGCACATACGTATACGAGGGCATGGTTTCCACCAAACCCGCCGGCTTGATGTTTTTTGAAATGATCGGGGCGACGGTAAAGGTGGCGCTGGTTATGATGACGTCGCATTCGCCCTGTTCCAGCGCAAGGTTCAGTTCACGAAAGGTCTCCCGCTGGATGCTGCCCGCGATATCCTTGGGCAGGCGGTTCATAATGTACGTTTTCTGGAACAGGTGCCCGACGCGCAGGCCGGACAGATCGGCCCAGGATGTGAAACGCAGGGGGGAATCCTTGCGCACGAATGCCGGAAAGCTGACATCCAGAAGCTGTTCGGGAACCATGACCAGATTGGGAAAGCGCTCTTCAAGGCCGCGAACTTGCGAAGCCAGTCCGGCGCGCTCGCCGCTGTCGGCCATTTGGATGGCGTAGGTCATGGGCGCGGCGTCCATGGAAAGAGAGTACCCTGCCCGTTGCAGGGCATAATACAGAACCCTGTCAACGATTGTCGCTTCATCAATGTTGACGACGAAATTCAGAGTTCCTTTTGTATCCGCAGCCCATCCTGGAACAACAGTCAGGTGCAGAAAAAGGACAAGCAGCGGGAGAGGAAGAAAAATCCGTTTCACCAGGAATCCTTCATTGAAACATCGTACCACGGATGTTGTGCAGAAGAAAAAACCTGTCCCCCTGTACACTGAATAGCGTTCAAGTGCAAACGGAAAAGGCCGCCGGGCATCATGCATGCCGGGCGGCCTTTTTTGCAGGGTCTCTTTCCCGTCACCAGGCGAAGAGCGGGAACCCGCGGGCGAATTTTTCCACTTTCCGCGACAGCGCCTTCAAGCCGGTTTCGCTGGCGCGCGCGCTGATCGCCTCGTCAATCCAGGCAGCGACCTTTTTCATGTGCCTTTCTTTCATGCCCCGCGTGGTCAGGGCCGGGGTGCCCACGCGAATGCCGCTGGTCACAAAGGGCGAGCGGGTTTCAAAGGGGATGGAGTTCTTGTTCACCGTGATTCCGGCTTTGTCCAGGGCGGTTTCCGCGTCTTTTCCGGTCACGTCCTTGTTCGTCAGGTCGATCAGGATCAAATGGTTGTCCGTACCGCCGGAAACCAGGCGAAAACCGGCATCCGTCAATGCGGACGCCAAAGCCTGGGCATTGGCGATGGTCTGCTTCTGGTATTTGGCGAAAGACGGTTTCAGGGCTTCGCCAAAGGCCACGGCCTTGGCCGCGATGACGTGCATCAGGGGCCCGCCCTGAATGCCGGGGAATATCTGGCTGTTGACGGCCTTGCCCAATTCCGCGTCCGACAGGATCATGCCGCCGCGCGGACCGCGCAGGGTCTTGTGCGTGGTGGTCGTGGTGATGTGCGCGTACGGGATGGGGCTGGGGTGTTCGCCTGTCGCCACCAGGCCCGCGATATGGGCCATGTCCATGATGAATTTGGCCCCCACCTCGTCGGCCACGGCGCGGAACTTCGCGAAATCGATAATCCGCGGGTACGCGCTGGCCCCGGCGATGATCAGAGCGGGTTTATGTTTGCGGGCCAGACCGGCCATTTCGTCATAGTCGATACGCTGGGTATCCCTGTCCACTCCGTAGGGCACGATGGTGAAAAGGCGGCCGGAAAAGTTCACCGGGCTGCCGTGGGTCAGGTGCCCGCCGTGGGAAAGATTCATGCCCAGAATCGTGTCGCCCGGCTTGATCACCGCGAAATAGGCCGCCATGTTGGCCGGGCTGCCCGCATGGGGCTGCACGTTGACGTATTCCGCGCCGAACAGCCTTTTTGCCCGCTCTATGGCCAGGTTTTCCACGATATCGACGAATTCGCACCCGCCATAGTAGCGTTTGCCGGGATATCCTTCCGCGTACTTGTGCGTCAGGACGGACCCCTGGGCCTGGCGCACCGCCGCGGAAACGAAGTTTTCCGAAGCGATCAGCTCCAGCTTCCCAAGCTGGCGCTCCGTTTCCTGAACAACCGCGCGGGCCACGTCCGGATCGGCCAACAGCAATTCATCCATGATTTTTCTCCTTGAAATTGAGAAGCGGGGCTCCGCCCCGCACAGACTGACGACAAACCCCGCAAAGCCGGGATTTACAAAGGCACGTCCATTCCGGCGCTTTCCGGCGGCAATGAGTGCCGCCTGCGCCCGCGTGGCGGGTTGTTGCCAAAAAAGACTGTGCAACAAGCTTCGCGAGGCCCCGCCCCGCTCCCTGCAAGAAACCCGGCCGTTCCGCGGGACGGCGGAACGGGGCGGGAAACGGAGCGACCCCGTCCGAAGGGCGAGAACCCGGACAGCCCGGGTCATGCCCCTTGACCCGCAATAAAAAAACTTTTCAGGACATGCACTCAACCTGGCGGACTGTGGCCGGCTACGCGCCGTCCCAGCGTTTGTACAGCATGCTCACGTTGGTGCTGCCGAACCCGGCGGAGTTGCACAGAGCATACTGCGGGTCCAGCTTCTTCGGCCCCTGGCCCATGTAGTTCAGATCGCATTCGGGGTCCGGGTTCTCATAGTTGAGGGTGCCGGGCACCATGCCGGTTTGCAGGGTCAGCACCGTGAACACGCTTTCAACGCCGCCCGCGCCGCCCAGAAGATGCCCGGTCTGGGACTTGTTGGCGCAGATGGCCAGGTTGTACGCGTGCTTGCCGAACACGCGCTTGATGGCGCGGGTTTCGCATACGTCGTTGAGCTGCGTGGACGTGCCGTGGGCATTGACGTGCGCCACCGCTTCAGGCTTGATGTCCGCCTCGTCCATGGCGTTCTGCATGGCCCGGGCGAGCCCCTCGCCGTTCTCGTCCGGGGCCGTGATGTGAAAGGCGTCGGAAGCCGCGCCGAACCCGACGATTTCCGCGTAAATTTTCGCGCCGCGCTTGTGCGCGCTTTCCAGACTTTCCACAAAAAAGACGCCGCAGCCTTCACCCATCACAAAGCCGTCACGGTCCCTGTCAAAGGGGCGCGACGCCCGTTCGGGATCGTCATTGCGGGTGGACAGGGCTTTCAGGGCGGTGAAGCCTGAAACCCCCATGGGGGTGATGGTGGCTTCCACCCCGCCGGAAACCAGGGCGTCGCAACGGCCCATGACAATTTCCGTATACGCGTGCCCGATGGCGTGCAGGCCGGAGGAACAAGCGCTGGTCATGACCACGTTGGTGCCCTTCAGCCCCGCCAGTATGGATATCTGGCCCGGCGCCATGTTGGAGATCAGCATGGGGATGAAAAAGGGCGACACCTTGTTCGGTCCCGCTTCGACAAGGCGGGTGTGAAAGGCCTCGATGGTGTTCAGGCCGCCCAGGCCCACGCCCAGCATGACGCCGACCCTGTGCGCGTTTTCTTCCGTGACCGTAAAACCGGAATCCTTCAACGCGGCAAGCCCGCCGGCAACGCCGACCTGCACGAAGCGGTCCATGCGTTTTGCGGTCTTGGCGGGCAGGCCGTAGTTTTCCGGATCAAAATTCTTGATCTCGCCCGCAATGCGGGTGGTAAATTCGGAAGCGTCAAAATGGGTGATGGGACCGATGCCGGATTTGCCGGCGATCAGGGCGTCCCAGCTTGACGTGACATCGCCGCCCAGCGGGGTGATGGCGGAAAGACCGGTGATAACGACACGCTTTTTGATCATGGGTAACCTTCCTGGGCTGCACGCGGGGCTTGCGACGAACACGCCGCGACAGCCCAGCGGGACGTCTTGCGCGGGCCTGTGACGCGGAGCGCAAGCGCATTGCGCTCCGCGTCATCGCCGGACACCGGTCCGGCGCGCCGCAAAAACAGCGGGGCAAGCCGAAAAGCCGCGCCTTCCGGCGCAAAGGCTTTGGAGCAAAAACACGGCGTTTTTTGCTCCACGGAACAGACGCTCCCGCCGCGCAGGAGAAAACCGGCTACTGCCGGGACTGGATATAAGAAATGGCGTCTTTGACTTTCAGAATTTTCTGAGCGTCTTCGTCGTCGATTTCCAGTTTGAATTCTTCTTCCATGGCCATGATCAGTTCGGTCAGGTCCAGGGAATCCGCGCCCAGATCTTCGATGAACGACGCTTCGGGCTTGACCTCGTCGGCGGAAACGCTGAGTTGGTCCATAATGATTTTTTTCACTTTTTCTTCAACAGACATACATCCTCCAAAGGGTAGTGTGCACATGTTCAGGGAATGGCATTAGTTGTCATCAGCAATACAGGCCGCCGTTGACGGCCAGAATCTGTCCGGTAATGTAGCCGGCCTTGTCGGAAGCCAGAAAAGCCACCGCGGCCGCGACGTCCTCCGCCACGCCGAAACGGCGCAGGGGGATCTGCTCCAGATACTGGGAACGGGCTTCTTCGGGCAGGGCGGCGGTCATGTCGGTTTCAATGAAGCCGGGCGCCACGGCGTTCACCGTGATGCTGCGGCCCGCCAGTTCCCTGGCCGCCGCTTTGGTCAGGCCGATCATGCCCGCCTTGGCGGAAGAGTAGTTGATCTGCCCCGCGTTGCCCATCTGGCCCGAAACGGACGTAATGTTGATGATGCGGCCGCGGCGCTGCCGGGTCATGATTTTCGCCGCCTCGCGCAGGCAGACGAAGGCCCCGCGCAGATTGACGTTCAGGACGGAGTCCCAGTCTTCGTCCTTCATGCGCAGCACAAGGCCATCTTTGGTGATGCCGGCGTTGTTGACCAGCACGTCCAGGCGGACCTTGTCCTTGATTTCATTCTGAAAAAACGCGGCCACCGCGGCGGGGTCGCCCACGTCCAGGCGAAAGGCGCGGGCAGCCCCGCCCCTTGCCGCAATGGCCCCGACCACGTCCTCGGCCTGTTCGGGTTTGCTCACATAGGTCAGGTAGACCATGTAGCCGTGCCCCGCCAGGGTTTCCGCGACACATTTGCCGATGCCGCGCGAAGCGCCCGTCACCAGAGCAGTGCTGACTAAATCGTTCATGAATTTCCCGCCGCGTGTGTTTCAAACGCAAAAGCGCCCTATATCAAAAGAAGCCCGGACTGGCAATTCATTCAAAAACGCAACAGCGCCGCGCCCCAGGTCAGCCCGCCGCCAAAGGTCGTAACCAGAACCCGCGCGCCCTTTTGCACCCGGCCGGCGGCATGCGCTTCCGCCAGGGCAAGAGGGATGGAGGCGGCGGACGTGTTGCCCCGCTCGTGCACGTTGACGAACACCCTGCCCGTCTGCACGGCCAGCTTGTCGCCCACGGCTTCGATTATCCGCGAATTGGCCTGGTGCGGCACGAAAAGGTCGATGTCGTCCATGGTCAGGCTGTTGCGCTCCAGCACGTTCAGGCACACGGCGGCCATGTTGCGCACCGCGTGCTTGAACACGTCGCGCCCGGCCATGCGCACGAAATATTCCGGTCCCACCGCATCGCCTAGCGCATAGCCCGCGCCGATGTCGCGGCCGTGGCCGAAACGCAGCAAGGGTCCCAGAGAACCGTCGGAAGAGACGCTGATGTCGACCAGTTCCGCCAGGGGATTCGCGCCGGCGCGGTTTTTGCCGCCCAGAACGACAGCCCCGGCCCCGTCCCCGAACAGAACGCAGGTGGAGCGGTCTTCCCAGTTGACCCGGGTGGACAGCGTATCCACCGCCGCCAGCAGGATCAGGGCGTCGGGATCGACGGCCAGCAGGCCTTGCGCGACGACAAGGCCGTACAGAAAACCGCTGCAGGCCGCGTTCAGGTCAAGGGCGAACAGGTTTTTGATGCCCAGCTTGTGGCTGAGCGTGCACGCCGCGGCCGGGGTGCCTTCGTCCGCGGTGCAGGTGGCGTAGAGGATGTGGGTCAGTTCGGCAGGTTCCCGCCCGGCGGCGCACAAGGCCCGGACAGAGGCTTCGTACCCCAGGTCGACGTTGCACTGGCCGGGGGCAAGGTAATGCCGCCGCTCGATGCCGGTGCGGGCCACGATCCATTCATTGTCGGTGTCGACAAATTTGGCCAGGTCGTCGTTGCTCACGACCCGGTCAGGCACGTGCCCGCCCAGCCCCAGAACAAAAGGAATGTGCATGATGCGCTCGATTCTATTTGATGGCTTTGCCGTACCGGGTCAGTTCCTCGTTGGCCGTAATGGCGTCAACCAGGCGCTGGTTCGTGCCTTTGCGGACATAGGTCGCGGCCATGCGGGTGGCGCTGGCCACGGCTTTCGCGCTGGAACGCCCATGCCCGACCACGGCAATGCCCTGCAGACCCAGAAGGGGGGCTCCGCCGTATTCGGCGTAGTCCACGAATTTGGCGAACCGCTTGAACGCGCTTTTGGCCAGCAAGGTGCCCAGTTTCGGCAGAATGCCCGCGAACAGCTCACGTTTCAGCAGGCGGGAAAACGAGGAGGCGAGGCCTTCGGAAAGTTTCAGGGCCACGTTGCCCACGAAACCGTCGCAGACCACAACGTCCACCTCGCCGGTAAACAGGTCGCGGCCTTCGACGTTGCCCACAAAATTCAGGTTGTGGGCCAGCTTGAACAATTCGTATGTTTCCTTGACCAGGGTGTTGCCCTTGCCCTCTTCTTCGCCGATGGACAAAAGGCCCAGGCGGGGGGCTTCCAGATCAAGCATGTCCCTGGCGAAAGCGTTGGCCATCAGCCCGAACTGGAACAGGTGGTGGGGCTTGCAATCCACGTTGGCC
This sequence comes from Desulfovibrionaceae bacterium, assembly GCA_031550605.1. Lineage (GTDB taxonomy): Bacteria > Desulfobacterota > Desulfovibrionia > Desulfovibrionales > Desulfovibrionaceae > FLUQ01. Next base: position 63,614 of record JAVBOK010000041.1, read on the forward strand.
CCCACGTCCAGCAGGACCATGGGCGCTTTTTCCGTGGGCAGCAGCGTCGCCAGAGCCGGGCGCTCCACGCCGGGCACCCGCCCCATGATGAACATGCCGCAGGCGACGGTCGCGCCCGAATGCCCGGGGCTGATCACGCCGTCGGCAAGCCCGTCCCTGACCAGGCGGCAGGCGACCTGGATGGATGCGTTTTTTTTGCGGCGCAGAATGTCCGAAGGTTTTTCGTCCATTTCCACGACCTCGTCGGCGTGCACGACCTTGACGTCAAGCCCGGCAAGGTCCAGCTTTGCCAGCTCGGCTTCGACGGCATCCGTGCGCCCGACCAGCAGCAGGGAAAAGTCCCCGGCCCGGGCGGCGTCGACAGCGCCCGGAACGACCACTGGAGGACCGAAATCCCCGCCCATGGCGTCCACGGCGATGATGGGCGCGCGTGTGGCCATAAGGCTTATTCCGCGGCGGGCAGAGGCAGGACCTGACGGCCCCGATACGTCCCGCAGGCGCTGCACACGGTGTGGGGCAGCGTGGCTTCGCCGCATTTGCAGATGACCACGGGCGGCACGGCCGCATGGTGATGCGAACGGCGCATCCCCTTTTTGGACTTGGATTTTTTCGTCTGTTGAACAGCCATGATGCTCTCCTTGCCGCGGAACCGTCCGCAGCGGTAGTTCTTTTATTTCTCCCGCACTTTCAGGCCCTTCAGGGCCGCAAAGCGCGGATCGGCAGTATCGGCGACGCACGAGCAGGGCACGGCGTTCCTGTTGGTCCCGCACCGCGGGCACAGGCCCCTGCAGCCGGGATCACACAGCGGTTTCATGGGCAGGGCCAGCAAAAATTCTTCCCAGGCCAGCGCCGCCAGGTTGATCTCCACCCCCTGGCCGAGAGGAGCAGGGCGCAGCACCTCGGCATCCACGTCCGGCGCTTCGTCCTCGCCGGGACGCAGCCCCGGAAACGGCTCGAAACTGTCAACCTTCTGGTTGACCGCGATGACCGCATCTTCCATGCACCGGTTGCAGGGAACAGCCACCCGCCCCGTGATCGAACCCCGGATCAGCACGCCGTCATCCTGCACCATCAGCAGGAATTCCGCCCGCAAAGGTTCCCGAATCGTACAGGAAAGGCCGAATTCCGCAATAGGCCCAAGCCAGATCGCCTGGTCATCCAGCACGAAACGCTTGCCCGCCGCCGGAATGTTCTGCAGCAGAATCCACGAGGACACCATAAAGCACCTTGCCCCACCCTCAAAAATACCGTTATGTTCGGGATCGGGACGGGACCTAGTACATGGGATCATTCCGCCTTGTCAAGAAAAGTTCGCGCTTGCCCGCCCGGCGCAACCGTGCGCTGCGCGGGATCAGGCCCGGCGCACAAGGCGGCGGCGGCCGCCCATCAAAAAAAACGGATGGCGAGAAAAGACTTGCCTTTTTGCAAGGGCCGGTATAGGAATCCTCTTCTTCGCCGGTCAGAGGACTCCATCTCCCGCCGGCTTACAGTATTTTCGGAGGTTCACCATGGCAAAGCAATGCGATATATGCGGTAAAAAGCCCCAGGTTGGCCACCATGTGAGCCATTCCAATATCAAGACCAAGCGCCGGTTCAACCCCAATCTGCAGAGCGTGCGCCACCAGCGCGAAAACGGCGAAGTGACCACGGTCACGGTCTGCACCCGGTGCCTGCGCACCGGCGCCGTGCGCAAGCCGCCCGCCCGCCAGATTCCCCAGGCCTGAGTCCCGGAGGCGGCCTCCGGCCGCCAGTGATCCCGCTTTTCCGGCAACGAACGACAATCCTCAAGCACAGATGGGGATTGTCGTTTGTTTTTCCTTGCGGCCGCCCAGTCCACGCGCTTTTCATGCCGAGCCGTCAGCCCCGGAAAGATTTCCCGGCAACGGTCCGTCAATGCCGAAAGGCGGCTTCCGTCCGACCGGAAACCGCCTTTCGGCATCTGACTGCGGCGTTTTCCGCTTCAGATGCTTGCGTAACGGCCGGCAAAGCCGCTCCGCAAGCCGGGGTTTGCAAAGGCCCGCTCACTCCAGGGCGCCGGCGGGCTGTTTCAACAGCCGCGCATCGCGCTTTCCGCTTCAGGCAGCCGCGTCCAGCAATATCCCTTTCGCGGTCAGCGGGTCCGTCAGATCACCGTACGGCGAGGCGGCTTTGGCCGGCTTTTTCCGCAGTTCCGCATACCGGGCCAGTACGGCGTTGATGCTGTCGGTCATGGCCCCGATCAGGGAATCTCCCATATCCGTGCCGTTGACCGACGCTCCGTCCGCCGAAATGGTGACCGCCAGAAATTCTTCGCTGCTTCCGTTCTCAAAGTAGGCATTGAGGCTGTCGTTCAAATCGCCGTTCAGATGGTTGATAAAGCCGTCCCCCGCCTCGATGCCGAAATTTTTGTCCACAAATTTGGCCACGTCCAGCAGGGCGTTGCCCAGGCTTTCCTCGGTCACGGGACCGTCGCCGACGCGCTTGTACACCAGGCCCATCATGACGGCGGCGGCTTTGTCGCCGAAATGGTCCGCCATATAGTTCACGCTGCCGGACAGGGCTTTTTCCAGACCGGCGGAGCGGGCGCCGTGTTCCGCCGCCCTGGCCTCCTGTTCGTTCCTGCCGGCATCACCCGCCCCTGGCGCCGCCTGTGCGCCTTCCATGCCCGGAACTCCGGAAACTCCGCCCGTCACCGCGTTCACCGGCGGCACGGGCGAGAGGGGGTCGTTCCCGCCGGCGCGGCGCACGATGTCCGCGGCGAAAGCGTCGCCCGTCTGCCGGGGCCGCAACAGCCGCGACGAGTTGTGCAAGGTCAGCAGGCCGTATGGGGATGAGAGCGTTCCGATTTCCATACCGGATTGATCGACGGCAACGGCGGAAACTTTAGAGGGTTCCGCGTTGAAAACGCTCTGCCGGGGCAAAATTTTTTCCGCAAAAACAAACCACGACGGCGATGGCCGTCTTCCGCACTGCGGCAAACGGCCATCGCCCCTATCGGGGGCCAGGGGCATTATGCCCTGGTGGAGTGTGGGGCAGAGCCCCGCTAATATCTGTAATGATCCGGCTTATACGGGCCGTCCACGGACACACCGATGTAGTCGGCCTGTTCCTTGCTCAGCCTGGTCAGGGTCACGCCGAGGCGGGCCAGATGCAGCCGGGCCACGTCTTCGTCCAGTTTTTGGGGCAGGGTGTAGACTTTCCTTTCCAGCGTTTTGGTCGCCAGTTCAATCTGGGCCAGAGTCTGGTTGGTGAAGCTGTTGGACATGACGAAGCTGGGGTGGCCGGTGGCGCAGCCCAGGTTGACCAGACGGCCTTCGGCCAGGACGACCAGGGACCGGCCCGAGGGCAGGGTCCACTTGTCCACCTGCGGCTTGATGGTGGTTTTTACACAGCCGGAAGTTTTTTCCAAAAACTCCATGTCGATTTCATTGTCGAAATGGCCGATGTTGCAGACAATGGCCTCATCCTTCATGCCCATCAGGTGCTGGCCGGTGATGACCTTGTAATTGCCGGTGGCGGTGACGATGATGTCCGCTTCGGGCAGGGCTTTTTCCACGGTGGTCACTTCGTAGCCTTCCATGGCGGCCTGCAGGGCGCAGATGGGGTCGATTTCCGTGACCAGCACCCGGGCGCCGAAACCGCGCATGGACTGGGCGCAGCCCTTGCCCACGTCGCCGTATCCGCAGACGAGCACCACCTTGCCCGCGACCATGACGTCGGTGGCGCGTTTGATGCCGTCGGCCAAGGATTCACGGCAGCCGTACAGGTTGTCGAATTTGGATTTGGTCACCGAATCGTTGACGTTGATGGCCGGAAAGAGCAGCGCGCCCTTCTTTTCCATTTCGTACAGGCGGTGTACGCCGGTGGTGGTTTCTTCGGAAACGCCACGGACCGCGGCGGCGATTTTGCCCCATTTGCCGGGGCTGGTCCGGTACGACAGGGCCAGACGGTCCATGATGATCTGGAATTCCTTGTTGTCATAGCCTTTTTGCAGCAGGCCGGGATCCTTTTCGATCTCCACGCCTTTATGGATCATCAGGGTGGCGTCGCCGCCGTCGTCAACGATGAGGTCCGGGCCGGAGCCGTCGGGCCAGGTCAGGGCCATTTCCGTGCACCACCAGTATTCTTCCAGCGTCTCGCCCTTCCAGGCGAAGACCTTGGCCATGCCGGAATCGGCAATGGCGGCCGCCGCGTGGTCCTGGGTGGAAAAAATGTTGCATGAGGCCCAGCGAAGATCCGCGCCCAGAGCGTGCAGGGTCTTGATCAGCATGGCCGTCTGGATGGTCATGTGCAATGACCCGGTCACCTTCAGCCCTTTAAGGGGCTTCTTGTCGCCATAAATGCGGATCAGTTCCATCAGGCCGGGCATTTCGCGTTCGGCAAGCTGCATTTCCCGGTGCCCGAAGGCGGCCAGACTCATGTCCGCCACTTTGCTGTTCAGGGAAAGGTCGAGGGGGTCGGCCCGTTTCGCGTCGGTCATCATGCTCTCCGTTACTGGGCGGAAGGTTCCGCCACGATTAAATGGATGAAAAGCCCCTGTTCCACGGCGATGCGCTCCGCTGTCCGCGGGGCGAATCCGGCCCTGGCCAGGGCGGCGGTCAAAGCCTCCATGGTAAAGCCAAGCCAGCGGTCGCCGTAGGAGGCGCGCATGGCCTCATTCTCGTGCCGGTCAAAATCGGCGATCACCAGACGGCCGTTCCTTTTCAGGGCGCGGCGCGCCTCTTCCAGGGCCGCCACCGGGGAAGACAGATGATGCAGCACCATGTTGATGGAGATGAAATCCGCCTCGCCGTCGCGCAGGGGCAGATGTTCCAGGTCGCCGATGCGCAGGGACACCCGGCCGGATTCGGAGGCGAAACGGCGCCGGGCCAATTCCAGCATGCGGGCGGAGCCGTCCACGCCGATCACTTCCCCGGCCGGTTCCAGCATGCGTTCGAGCACCTGCCCCGTGCCGCAGCCCAGATCCGCCGCCACGGCCCCGGCCGGCATGCGGGCCACGATGGCGCCGGGCAGGTCGAAGTCGCCCAGGACCTCACGGGCAAGGCAATCCCAGTCGTCGGCAATGGCATTGAAAAACTGGCGGGTGGACCGCAGCCGTTCGTCAATGACCCCGGCGGCCATGTCCAGGTCGGCCCTGGCCGCGTCGCCGGCCAGAAACGGCAGGACGGCGTCCAGAAATTTTCTGCCCGGCCCCTCTTCCACCGCCGCGTAAAAGACCCACAGCCCGTCGCGCCGCCAGGACAGCAGCCCGGCGGAAGTCAGTATTTTCAGATGGCGTGAAACCCGCGACTGCCCCATGCCCAGAATGCTGATCAGCTCGTTGACGTTCAACTCGTAGCGGTTGAGCACATGCACCAGCCGCAGCCGGGTGTCGTCCGCCAGCGCCTTGAAAAATTGAAGAGCCTGAGTCATGCGGCACGCTGTCCGTTCATATCGTTATATTCGAAATTCTTGATATTAAAATATTCATATTTGGGCATGCAGTCAAGCGCAAAAAATGAGTGGAACGAGAAACCCGGTCCGCGCGGGCCGGACCGGGTTTCACCATGGGCCCGCCTGCTTTTGGGGCACAGGACGGGCCGTGAAAAGACGCGGCTATCTCCTGCCGCCCGAACTCGCATCGCCGCCGCCGTCAGGGCCCGGCTGCTTCAGTCTGAGGTCGTCCATGACGTTCGTCACGCCCGGTATCGCTTTCACCCGGGTAAGGACATCCTCCCGTTCCGGAAAATTCTCAACCCATCCTTCCAGATAGACCCTGCCCCCGGAAACGCTGGCCTGCACGTCCGTGTAGCCGGCTATGGAAGCCCGCACACGTTCCTTGAGCGCCAGGTCCTGGGGACTGGGCTGCAACGCGGCGCAACCGGACAGGACAAACATCCCGGCCGCCAGCAACGCCGTCAGCATCAAACGTTTCATAAAACACCTCCGTCGGATCCCCATGCGGACCGCCGCGGCCCGCATGGCAAGAAACCCGATATACTCTATTATATCCTTTTTTGAAGGCTTGTACAGGATCATGTACAGGGCCATTCTCTCAAAACAGCGGGCGGAAGCCTTTACTCCCGCCCAGAGGAGTCCCCCTGCCCCCGGTGCCCGGCACGGGCGCTTCGCGCCACGCGCCGGAAATCAAGGGGGTCCGGGGGAATCATCCCCCCCGGACGGGGTTTGGGGCGGCAGCCTCGAAAAGTACCCCAGTCTGAGCCTAGATAGTGTAGTCACGAGATTGATGCCCAAAGAAAAATGCACCTGATATGAATCGCGGCCAGAAATGATGCGGTATTTTTCGCGTATCTGGTCGCGATTCCTCGCCATCGTTTCAAATGAAGAAAGGCATTTTCAACC
>JAVBOK010000094.1:0-14898 GCA_031550605.1 Desulfovibrionaceae bacterium
TGGGCCCCCCCCCCCGGGCCTGTAAAACTTACCCCCCCCCGGCGGGCCTCACCCCCTGGCGGGAACCGCCCCGCGGCGACTATCTATTGAATCTAGTAGATTCATTGCATTTTTTCTTCTTGTCTTCTTTTTTGAAAGAAGATAAGCGTGGAATATGCTGTGAAATATCACGAAAAATTTCACAAACGGCAGACTCTTATTTGATTGCGCAAAACACCTGCGGCAGCGGCGGGGATTGCGCATCCTCCCAACCAGCACAACCAGGAGAGCGCAACATGTCAGGCCTTGTCACAGCGGACCAGGAACAGATTGCGGCCTTGGTCGGCCGCGCGCGCGCAGCCCAGCAAACAGTCGAATCGTACAGCCAGAAGCAGGTGGATACCCTGGCCGCGGCCATCGTGTACGCCCTTTCCCGCGAAGACGCCGCCATGGGCTTCGCGAAAATGGCCCTTGAAGAGACAGGCATGGGAAATATCCCGTCCAAGTGCGCCAAATTGGCGAAGAAAATGCCCGCGGTTTTCTATGACGTCAAAAACCAGAAAACCGTGGGAGTGATCGAAGCCGATCCGGCCAGAGGCCTGATCAAGCTGGCCAAGCCCATTGGCGTCATCGCCGCCCTGATTCCCAGCACAAACCCCGAAGCCACGCCCGTTTTCAAGGGCGTTCTGGGCATCCGCGCGCGCAATGCCGTCATCTGCGCCCCGCACCCGGCCAGCAAAAAAACCACCAAGGCCGTGGTGGACATGATGCGCGCCATCCTGAAAAAACACGGCGCGCCGGAAGACCTGATCATCTGCATCGAAAATCCCTCCAAGGGCCTTGCCGCCGAACTGATGAGCCAGTGCGATCTGACCATGGCCACCGGCAGCGGCGACATGGTGAAGGCGGCCTATTCGTCCGGCAGGCCGGCGTACGGAGTCGGCGCGGGCAACGCCCCGGTTGTGGTCGACGAAACCGCTGACCTGGCTGAAACCGCCGCCAAGATCAAAATCGGGAAAACCGGTGATAACGCGTCGGGCTGCTCCGCTGAAAACTCCCTGATCATCCAGAAAAGGATTTACGCTTCCTTTATGGCCGAACTGGAAAAGCAGGGCGCGTATGTGGCCACCGGAGAAGAGAAAGCCCGCCTGCAGGCCCTCATGTGGGAAGACGGGCACCTGAGCCGCAAGATCGTGGCCAAGCCCGTGGCCGACATCGCCGCCCTTGCGGGCATCGCCCTGCCGGAAGGCTCGGCCTTTATCGCGGTGGAAGAAACCGGCATCGGCAAAGGCTTTCCCTTTTCCGGCGAGAAGCTTTCGCTGGTGTTGACGGTTTACAGCTACGACGATTTCCAGGAAGCCATCGACAAGGTTAACGCCATCACCGCCTACTCGGGGGCGGGGCATTCCTGCGGAATCCACAGCAAGGACAAGGACCGCATCCTGCGCCTTGCCCTGAACACCAAAACCAGCCGGGTCATAGTGCGTCAGGCGCACGGGGCATCGAATTCCGGCAACTGGCACAACGGCCTTGCCAACACCTTCTCGCTGGGTTGCGGCACCTGGGGCGGCAACATCGTTTCCGAAAACGTGACCCAGAAACATTATTTCAACACCACCTGGGTGGCGGAGCCCATTGAGCGCAAGGAAGCGTCGGAAGAGGAAATTTATGGCGAATTTCTTGCCGTCATCAAGTAAGGCGGGGGAGGACACGCGATGATGCAGTTCCAGATCAAACCGAAAATCCAGCGTTTCGGCAGCTTTGCCGAATTTGCCAGGGCCGCCGGCCTGGGGCCTGACGACCTGGTGTTCACCCAGGGCTTTCTGCACAAGGCCTTCATGCTGGATCTGAATGTCCAGACCATGTTCATTGAGGATTATGGCATTGGGGAACCGTCAAACGTCATGATTGACGCCATGCTGCAGGCCGTGGCCTCCAGGGAATACCGCCGCATGGTGGCTGTGGGCGGCGGCACGGTGCTGGACAGTTCGAAAATTCTGAACCTCGACGGGGTCACCAGCACCGAAGCGTTGTTCGCCCGGACGGATGAGCCCACGCGCAGCAAAGGGCTGATCATGGTCCCCACCACCTGCGGCACCGGCTGTGAAGTGACCGGGGTGGCGGTCATCGATTTTCCCGCCAAAGGCACCAAGATCGGCAAGCGTTTTGAAGCGGGCTTCGCCGACACCGCCGTGCTGATCGGCGAAATGGCGCGCGGTCTGCCCTATGATTTTTTCATCTATTCGTCGGTGGATGCCCTGATCCACGCCTTGGAAATCTATCTGGCGCCCACGGCCGGTGAATACAGCGACATGTTCTGCGCGGAAGCCATCCGCACGATTCTGAGCGGCTATTCCCAGCTGTTGCGGCACGGTCCGGAAAAGCGTTTTGAAATGCTGGACGCTTTTGTCTCCGCCAGCAACATGGCGGGCATCGCCCTGGCCAACGTGCTGTGCGGCGCGGTCCACGCCATGGCCATGCATTTCGGCAGCGCGCATCATGTGCCGCACGGCGAATCCAACAGCCGTTTTCTGATGGGCGTGTTCAAAACCTACGCCCGGAAAAATCCTGAAGGCAAGATCAGAAACGTCACCAGGCTGATAGCTGAATGCCTGCATGTGGCCGACGACACCGCGACCGCCTTTGCGGCCCTGGACGTCATGCTGGCGAAACTGATCCCGCAGAAGAAACTGGCGGAATACGGCATGAAGCGCGAAAACGCCGGCGCGTATGCGGACAAGGTCATCGCCACCCAGCAGCGGCTGCTGGTGAATAACTACGTGCCGCTGACCCGCGGGGAACTGATCGCCATTTATGAGGCTGCGTGCTGATGGGACAGGGAAAATCCATGGAATCGAACTCTCATGCGGATAAAGCGTATGAAGCGCTTCGCCAGATGATCATCGACAGGACGCTTCGTCCGGGCGCCAGCCTGGCTGTTCCGGAACTGGCCGAACAGATGCGGATGAGCGTCACCCCGCTGCGCGAAGCCATCAGGCGGCTGGATGCCGAGGGTTTGCTGGAGGTGATTCCCCGGCGCGGCACCTTTGTCAAAAATTTCACGCTGGAAGACCTGGTCATCGGATACGAAACGGCGGAAGCCGTGGAAGGCATGGCTTCCTACCTGGTGGCGGAATTGGCGCAGCAGGGTGAAATCCACGCGGAAGAGCTTGATGCCCTGGACGCCCTTGTGGACGAGATGGAACAGTATATGGGCGAAAGCCAGGCCGCCGAATGGGGCGTGCTGGATTCCCGCTTTCATGCCGATCTGTGCCAGCTCAGCCGGAACAGGAATATCTGGCAGATCAGCCAGCAGATCAAGAACCAGATGAACTGCGTTCTGTGGTTCATAACCCCGCTCTATGTGGACAGGAACAATTCCATGCGCGAGCACCGGAAAATTCTGGACGCCATCCGGCGGGGCGCCGCGGATGAAGCCCGGACGCTGACCCAGAACCATAAAAACAGGGTGCGGGGGGTATTGCTGAAACTGTTGTCCTGAATATGCAAAGTGGTCCATACCGAGCGTTTTTGTCCGTGCAGGCCTTTGTTCCCACTAACCGCGGGTTCGTCGAACCCGGCCAAAGAGAGGGTAGTTCAATGCAAAGACGTGTATTCATGATCGCGCTGTTGGCAGGGATGATGTTGATGCTTCTGCCTATCCAGGGATTTGCCGCCGGAGAAAAAATCGTCTTGAAATTCGGCCATGTGCTGGCTCATAACCACCCGTATAACATCGGTGCTGAAAAATTCGCCGAAATTCTGAAAAACAACAAAAACGTCAATGTGGACGTTCAGGTATTCCATTCCTCCCAGTTGGGGAACGAACGCGACCTGACCGAAGGGCTGCAGCTCGGCACGGTGGACCTGGCTCTTGCGCCGGGTACAGTGGCCCTGTTCGAGCCGAAAATGGGCCTGTTCGACCTGCCCTATATCTTCAGGGACCGCCAGCACGCCTACAAAGTGCTTGATGGCCCTATCGGCACGGAACTGGCAAAGGATATGCCTTCCAAGGGGCTGCGCCTGCTTGCTTACTGGGAAAACGGCTACCGGAACGTGACCAACAGCAAGCGGCCCATCAAGTCCCCGGACGATTTGAAGGGCATCAAAATCCGCGTGTCTGAAAACAAGGTGCATGTGGCCACCTTTACCGCCTTTGGCTGCAACGTGACCACCATGGCTTTCGGCGAAGTGTTCACCGCCCTGCAGCAAAAGACCATCGACGCCCAGGAAAACCCCCTGGCCATCATCGTGTCTTCCAAATTCTATGAAGCGCAGCCATACCTGTCTCTGACCGAACATGTGTACATGCCCGCCCACCTGCTCATTTCCGAAGCCCGCTGGCAGAGCTTCCCGCCCGAAGTCAAAAAGGCCGTTCAGGAAGCCGCTGTTCAGGCCCGCGACTTTGAACGCAAGCTGATGATCGACAGCAACGACCAGCTTCTGGCTGAGCTGAAAAAAGCCAATATCCAGATCAACGAAGTGGACAAGGCCCCCTTCGCGGAAATCGTGAAAAACACGGTCTGGAAGCAGTTTGAAAAGGAATTCGGAGCCCTGCGCCAGCAGATCATGAACACGAAATAAGCGTTATTTTGTCTGAAGCCGGGAGGGGAAACCCCCTTCCCGGCCAATCCAGGAGGATTGCCGTGAAACATCTGGACCGGCTCGAAGAATACATCATGCTGGTGACCTTCCCGCTGATGCTCGCCATTGTTCTCATCGTCACGTTTACCCGTTATTTCGGCGTCATTTCCATCCCCTGGGGCGAGGAGGCCGCGCGGTACCTCATGATCTGGCTGGGATTCGCCGGCATCAGTTACGGGATGAAAAAGAACGCCCACCTGGGGCTGAGCTTCGCGGTGGACAAGTGCCCCGCGGGGTTGCGCCGCGTGCTCATCGCGGCGCGGGCCGGTCTGATCATCCTCTTCGGGCTGATCATCACTTGGTTTTCCTTTAAAATTTTGCGGAACCAATTCAATTTTCATCAGATATCCCCGTCGCTGCATCTGCCCATGTGGACGATGTACGCGGCGGTTTTCATGGGGGGCGTGCTCATCGTCGTGCGCGCCATCCAGGTGGCGTTGCAGAGCGAGCAGACCCCCGGCAAGGAAGAACCGGTACAGTCAGAGGGGGGGTAATATGGCGGCAATTTTGTTCATTACATCGGCGGGCATGATCACCCCGTCCAAGGCGCCGGACATCTTTATCGCCTCCAGCGTGGGCGGAGAGAGCATTGAACGCATCAGCGCCAAAATCGCGCCTTTCTTGCTGGTTCTGATTCTCGGCATCATTCTGATAACGTACGTCCCGGAAATTTCGATGTTTCTGCCCGGAATCAGGGGACAGATCTGACGGGACGCCGTCCGGTCGGCGGTCTGCGGGCCGGCGACAATCATGGGAAAAAAACGGTTTTTGATGCCGGCAATCGGAAGCGCCAGGAAGGGCCAAAACGCAACAGCACACGGAGGGACACGCCATGGCCGCAATTTTGTTCACCACGCTCGCTGTTTTGCTTCTTCTCAATGTGCCCATAGCCGTGTGCATGGGGCTTTCCTCCATCGCGGCCATCGCGCTCAGCGGCAGTGTCACCCCCCTGACCATGATCCCGCAGCGCATGTTCACGGCCATGGATTCGTTTCCCTTCATGGCCATTCCCTTCTTCATGCTGGCCGGATCGTTGATGGAAAGCGGAGGCATATCCCGCAGGCTTATTCATTTCGCCAAAAGCCTGGTGGGTTTTCTGCCTTGCGGGCTGGGGGTCATCACCGTTGTTTCCTCCGCTTTCTTCGGGGCCATATCGGGGTCGAACGCGGCCACGGTGGCGGCCATCGGCGGAATCATGATCCCGGCCATGGAGAAAGATCAGTATCCCAAAGATCTTGCTTCGGCCATCGCCGCTTCCGCCGGAACTTTGGGCGTCGTCGTGCCGCCCAGCGTGCCCATGATCACCTATGGCGTCGTCGGCGGGGTTTCCATCGGCGCCCTGTTCATGGCGGGTTTCATGCCGGCCGTCCTGATCATCGTCAGTCTGAGCGTGGTGCTGTTCAGCCAGGCTAAAAAGCTGAATCTGCCGCGGCTGCCTTTCTCTTGGCGCGAACTGGGGGCCAGTTTCGTGGAAGCCTTCTGGGCTCTGATGATGCCGGTCATCATTCTGGGAGGCATTTACGGCGGGGTGTTCACCCCCACGGAAGCGGCCGCCGTGGCCGTGCTGTACGGTTTTATCGTCAGCCTGTTCATCTACAGGGAACTGAAGTTCTGCCAGATCGGCGGCATTCTGATCAAAGCCGGCCTGGGCACGGCCATCGTGCTGTTCATCATCGCCACGTCCAGCAGTTTCGCCTGGCTGCTGACCGCGGCCCAGATCCCCGCGGCCATCGCCAAAACCGTGCTTGGCATCGCCAGCAACAAATATGTCATTTTGTTGCTGATCAACATCACGTTGCTTGTTTTTGGCGTTTTTCTCGAAACCAACGCCATTATCCTGCTGATAACCCCCATGCTGCTGCCCATTGCGACGCAAATCGGGCTGGACACCTTGCTGCTGGGGGTAATCATTGTGGTCAACACTTCGGTGGGCATGATCACGCCGCCCATGGCCCTCAATATTTTCATCGCCTCCAGCGTCGGTGGGGAAACCATAGAGCGCATCAGTTCCAAAATTATGCCTTTCCTGGCCGTATTGGTCATCGATATCCTGCTGATCACGTATTTCCCGGCCATTTCCATGTGGCTGCCTCGGGCTATGGGGCAAATCTGACAAACGGCGTTTGTCCGACGCTATCCGCCATGCGGTGAATAAAAATCTTCGATAATTGATGCAATATGCTATAACATAAAATATATTATACTGCACAAAAAGACTGCGGGAGCCGTAACTGCTCCGCAGTTTTTTTGCATTTTGAATAAAAAATTATTTTTTAGGAAAAACCGTATAGTTTTTTTACCTTATGCCGAAACTTACGGTGAAAATATTTTTTGATATAGTAACTATATGTAAAAATGTATGCTATATAAATAATGGTATAATCGTTTTTGTTTAACCTGCATCAACCGTTGTCGGGGGTGGCTATGACAACCAAATACAAGATCATTTGCGGTTTTTTGTTCATGGTTTTTTTGCAGGGAGGATTGGCTGCCTTCAGCTATTCACGGTTGCAGGAAGCCTCGGAAGGGTTTGGCGGATACCGGGCCAGGGCCCGCACCGCGGTCAACGCCAACGCCGCGGATGCCCTGATGCGTGAGGCCAAGGACAAGATGAGCGATTTCGTTCTGACCCTGGATCCCGCTCTGGGTGATCTCGCGCGGAAAGATCTGGAAAGAAGTATCAAATACGTGGAAGAGACCGGCAAGGTCGCGGTAACGGGTGAAGAACGGAAAAAGCTGGATGAGCAGGCGGTTCATCTCAGAAAAATGATCGATCTGACCCGGACGGTGCAGGACAGGCTGCTGCAGGTCAGCAACGACGTGAATGAAAAAATCGTGCCCGCGGCGAACACCATCAACGACGCCCTGACGACCATCAACAAGGTGGCCAGAGAGGTGAACAACAGCAAGGTGCTGGAACTGGTGGACGATGCCTACAGCATTTACGCCGATCTGCGCGTTGCCGTGCGCATGTACACCGCAAGCTATCAGACCGCGAACGCGGACAAGGCGTCAGCGCTGTTCAAAGATTTCGGGACCATCTTGAAAAAGCTGGATGAAGCCATCGTCCGCGAAGAAACGCGCCGGGCGCATCGCACGCTGCTGCAGGGGTACGAAAAGTACGGTACGGTCTTTACGGCCATGGATGCTTCCATCAGGCACAGCCTGCTGGCAAGAAAGCAGCTGGCCGATACCGGCGCGGGCCTTGCGGCTTTTTTTGACGCCTACACCGCGAACGCGCAAAAAGACATGGACGGATTGGGCGCCGCCACCCGCGAAAGCAACGACAACGCGCAGCGGCTCTTGCTGATGACCAGCGCCGGCGGGGTGATGCTCGGCCTGCTTTTCGCCGTCTGGATCATCGTGGGCGTGGTGCGGGTGCTGACCCGGGTCTCCGTGTTTTCCGGGGAAATCAGCCGGGGCAATTTCGATGCGCAGCTTCATGTCCGCGAGGGCGGGGAAATCGGGGCCATGGTCAGGGCCATCATGGCCATTCCCGCCACGCTCAGCGAGATGGCCGCGGAATACAGGCGGCTGGAACAGCGGGTGGAAGAAGGCTATCTGAATGTCCAGGGCGATGCCGGCAAGTTTTCCGGCGGTTTTGCCGGCCTTATCGAAGGCACCAACCGCATTCTCGGCCGCATGAGCCTTATCTTCAACAACATTCCTTCGCCCATGGTCATGCTGAACAAGGACCTGAAGGCCAGCTTCCTGAACAGAACGGCCCAGGACCTGGCCGGGACGGATTACGCCGGCAAGACCTGCGGCGAAATGTTCTGCCGCGAGGACTACGGCACGGCTGCCTGCGGCCTGATGCGCGCCGTGCAGACCAACGCCGTCAGCGGCGGCGAGACCGTGGCCCGTCCCAGGGGCAAACGTCTGGATATCCGCTACACGGCCATTCCCATGGCCGACAGTCAGGGCAGGATGTCCTCCGTGCTCCAGTTCATCGTCGACCTCACCCGGATCAAGGATGCCGAGCGCAAGATACTGGAGGTCGCGGCCCAGGCCCAGGAAAGCGCGGACAGGGTGGCGGCGGCTTCTGAAGAACTTTCAGCCCAGGTGGAACAGGTCAGCCGGGGCGCGGACATGGAACGCTCGCGCGTGGAAGCCACGGCCGCGGCCATGAACGAAATGAACGCCACGGTGCTTGAAGTGGCCAAAAACGCGGGGCACGCTTCGGAACAGAGTGACGAAACCCGCAAAAAGGCGGAAAACGGCGCGGAGCTGATGAGCAGGATGGTCAGATCCATCAACAACGTCAACACGGTGGCTCTGGGCCTGCAGGAGAACATGACCGAACTGGGCCGCCAGGCCGAAAGCATCGGCAATGTGATGAACGTGATTTCCGACATCGCGGATCAGACCAACCTGCTGGCCCTGAACGCGGCCATTGAGGCGGCCAGGGCCGGCGAGGCCGGGCGCGGGTTCGCCGTGGTCGCCGACGAGGTGCGCAAGCTGGCGGAAAAAACCATGAGCGCCACCACGGAAGTGGGCGCCAACATCCAGGCCATCCAGCATTCCACGCGGAACAACATCAACGAAGTGGGCAGCGCGGTCAAAAATATCAGCGAGGCCACGGAACTGGCCAACAGTTCCGGCCATGCGCTGCATGAAATAGTGACCCTGGCGGGGGCCAGCTCTTCCGTGGTCGCGTCCATCGCCACGGCGGCCGAAGAGCAGAGCGCCACATCGGACGAAATCAACAAATCCCTGGAAGAGGTCAGCCGCATCGTGGCGGAAACCGCCGACGGCATGGTTCAGGCCTCGTCCGCCGTGCAGGATCTGTCGCAGACCGCCCAGCATCTGAAAGCCATCATGGAGCGCCTGCGCCAATAGACGGCAGGCCGTCCCCCTGCGCCCGCCGGGCGGGAGCCTTGTCCGGAAGGCTTCCGCCCGGTTTTTTTCCCGCCGGGTCCGCAGCCGGGGCTGCTTTTCCCCGGCCCGCCCGTCTGGACGTTCGCCCGCGCTTGCGCTACAGGGTATCGGATGAGCGAAGACACTGCCCCCCTGCTGCAGGTTGACGACCTGGCCGTTGCCTTTGAAACCGACGAAGGCGACGCCCTGGCCGTGGACGGGATCAGTTTCTCCCTGCCCAAGGGGCGGGTGCTTTGCCTGGTGGGCGAATCGGGCTGCGGCAAAAGCGCGACGGCCATGTCCGTGCTGCGGCTTGTCCCCAGTCCGCCGGGGCGTCTGGCGCGCGGCCGCATTCTGTTCGAGGGCCGGGACATAACGCATCTGCGGGAACAGGAACTGGAAGCCATCCGCGGCAACCGCATCGGCATGGTTTTTCAGGAGCCCATGACCGCGCTCAATCCCGTGTTCCGCATCGGCGAGCAGATTATCGAACCCCTGTTGCGCCATCGGGGGCTTTCGCGGGAAGCGGCGCTGCGCAAGGCCGCGGAACTTCTGGCCGAGGTGGGCCTGCCCCAGCCCGAAGCGCGGCTGCGCGACTTTCCCCACCAACTGAGCGGCGGCATGCGCCAGCGCGTGATGATCGCCATGGCCGTGGCCTGCGAGCCGTCCCTGATCATTGCGGACGAACCCACGACCGCCCTTGACGCGACCATCCAGCGGCAGGTTCTTGCGCTTCTGCTCCGCCTGACGCGGGACAAGGGCAACGCGCTGCTGCTCATCACCCACGATCTGGGCGTGGTGCACGACGTGGCGGACACGGTGGCCGTCATGTACGCGGGCAGGATCGTGGAACAGGCCGCCGCGTCCGCCCTGTTCGCCCGGCCGGGCCATCCGTACACCCAGGGGCTGATGCGTTCGCGGCCCCGTCTTGACCCGGCCGGCCGCCATGAGCGCCTGCCCGTCATCCCCGGCGTCGTGCCGGATCCCCTGTCCCGCCCGGCGGGCTGCGCGTTCCGCGACCGTTGCGACAAGGCCCACGGCCGTTGCCATGAAGAGCCGCCCCTGTTCGATCTTGGCGGCGGCGGCACCTGCCGCTGCTGGCTTCTGGCCCCTGGTCCGCGGCCGCGGGAGGAATAAAAAGAAGAAAGAAGGCTGTTGCCGGCGTCGCCGCCGACAGAAAAATGCCGGGCTGCGCACAGCCCGGCATTTTTTCCACGCGGATCCCGGCTGCTTATACTTCTTCCACGGTGATGGCGTTGGAAGGGCACACTTCCACACAGGAGTCACAGCCAAGGCAGTCTTCGGCGTTCACGGGAGCGGCTTTGCCCCCCTGCATTTCATACACTTCAACAGGGCAGACGTCGACGCATTCGGCGTCGCCCGTGCATTTGTCCGCGTCAACAATAACGTTCCAGCCCATGATTTCCTCCAGGGTTTGGTTTCGCGTGGGCAGTGCAAAGTTAATATCCTGATTCTATTACAAGAATATAAAACCAGACACCCAGCGTTCATTTGAGCAGATAGCCGGGGAAGAGGGCCCTGTCAACCCTTGTATGGCTCTCCGCGTTTTTTGCCCGCGCCGGCGCGGATGATGCGCGGTCCCGGCGCGGCGGCGCCTTCCCCGCCGGGCATCCCGGCAGGCGGCTTTTCTTCGGGCATTGCGCCGTTCGGACGGAAAACAGCGCGACTTTTCCCGGGAAAGGGAAGCATTCGCCCTTGCAAGCGGGGGGACAGCCGCAGTATATACGCGACTATGCACGCAACGGATGAAACGCCCTTTTTCGCCTTTCGCCATGTCAGCCGCTCCTTTGCCCAGGGCGGCAACCTGTTCGGCGCTCCGCGCGTCGTGCGGGCGGTGCGGGATGTGACGCTGCACGTGCGCAAGGGCGAAACGCTGGGCCTGGTCGGGGAATCGGGCTGCGGCAAATCAACCCTGGCCCGCATGGCCGTGCGCCTGCTGGCCCCCGATTCCGGCGACATTCTGCTGGAAGGGCGGTCCGTGCTCGCCGCCGATCCGGCCTTCCGGAAAACGCTGCCGGGGCGGGTGCAGATGGTGTTTCAGGATCCGTTTTCCTCGCTCAACCCGCGCATGACGGTGGGCACCGCGGTGGGCGAAGCCCTGGCCTGCGCCGGGATGCCCGCTGCCGAACGGCGGGAGCGCGTTGCGGAAATGTTCGGCCTGGTGGGGCTGGCCCCCGACCAGATGAACCGCTATCCCCATGAATTTTCCGGCGGGCAGCGCCAGCGCGTGGCCATTGCCCGGGCCCTGGTCACCCGCCCCGGTTTCGTGGTCTGCGACGAACCGGTTTCTTCTCTGGACGCATCCGTGCAGGCCCAGGTGCTGACCCTGCTCAAGGACCTGCAGGACGCCTTTTCCCTGACCTACCTTTTCATTTCGCACGACCTGGCGGTGATCAGCCACATGAGCGACCGCGTGGCGGTCATGCGGGAAGGGGAAGTGGTGGAGGAAGCGGACGCGGCGGCCTTGTTCGCTTCCCCCCGGCACCCGTACACCCGCAGCCTGCTTGACGCCGTGCCCGCCAGGGACGCGCGGGCGGGCGCCGGCCGGTTCGCGGTATCGTGAAAAAACCATGGCCCCCCACCTTGACGATCTTCTTGGCCTTTCACGGCGCGCGCTGTGTTCCGCCCTTTCTTCCGGGGAAGCGGGCGCGCCCTTGCTGGCCGTGGACGCCACGGCGGGCAACGGGCATGACACGCTGTTTCTGGCCCGGCTTGTGGGCGCGCGCGGCAGGGTCTGGGCCTTTGACGTGCAGCAGGCGGCCCTTGCCGCCGCCCGCGAACGGGTGCTCCACGCCGGCGGGGACGCCCTGGCGGAACGGGTGACCTTTGTCCGCCAGGGGCACGAGAATCTGGCCCGCGTGCTGCCGGAAAGCGCGCGCGGCGGCATCCGGGGGGCCCTGTTCAACCTGGGCTTTCTGCCCGGCAGCGACAAGCGCGTGACCACGTCCGCGGCCACCAGCGTGCGGGCTTTGGCGGATCTTGCGGAGTGCATGGCCCCCGGCGGGGTGGTCAGCGTGCATTGCTACGCCGGCCACGCGGGCGGACGGGAGGAAACGGACGCCGTGACCGCTTTTTGTTCCGCGCTGCCCTGGCCGCGGTGGCGGGCGGGCCGGTATGAAATGGCCAACAGGACCCGCAACCGGGAGGTTCTGTTCTTGCTGGAAAAAGCGGCCGGCTCCGCCGGAATGCGGCAAAAAAGAATGGACAGCGGGAATTGTTGCGGGTTCGGGCAAGAGACGATATGATTGACCGGATTATGCCATAGTGCAAAGGGAAGGAGACTGTATGAAATTTTCCGTGCGGGCCGTGACATTGGCCCTGATTCTGGTGTTCGCCAACGTTCCGGCGGCCCTTGCCGCGGCCAAAACGTTCACCGTGCTGCCGTTCGCCGTGAACGGTCCCGCTTCCTACAAATATCTGGAACAGTCCATCCCGCAGATGTTCACTTCCCGTCTGTTCTGGGCGGGGCAGTTTGAACCCAAGGCGCAAAGCGACGCGGTGAAAAAAGGGCCGGCGCCCGCGGACGAAGCCGCGGCCGAAAAGGCCCGCGCGGCCGTCGGGGCGGATTACGTGATCTGGGGCAGCGTGACCGTGGTGGGCGAAAACTGCAGCCTGGACGTGCGGGTGCGCGACAAGGCCGGAAAATCCTGGCCCCATGCGCGCGAAACCACCGTGCCCCAGCTGATAGCGACGCTGAAGCAGGTTTCGGGGGCCATCAACGACGAAGTGTTCAAGCGGCCGCGCCAGGGTTCCGAAGCCCGGGCTCAGGCGGCGCGGCAAAGCGTCAACCAGATGAACCCCGGCCTGGTGCGCAACCAGAATACCCCCTCCGAAGTGTACATGAACCCGCAGTTCCGCTATTCCGGCCAGAATCCGGATGACAGCCGCCTGCGGTCCCAGATTCTGCCTTTTGCCACGCTGGGCATGGAGGTCTGCGACGCCGACGGCGACGGCAGAAACGAAGTGTTCCTGATTTCGGACAACAAGGTGCTGGCGTACCGCTACGAGACCGACCGCCTGGTGCCCCTGGGCCAGTTCGACCTGCCCGTGAGCCAGTATGGCCTGAGCATCCGGTCCATCGACCTGAACAGAACCGGCCGGCCCATGCTGGTGCTCAACTCCAAGGCGGAAGAGGAAGATCCCTATTGCCGCCTTCTTTCCTTCGACGGCAAGCGCTTCAAGGAAGAATTCCGGGCCATGGGACTGTATGCCAACGTGGTGTCCCTGCCGCCGCTGTACAAGCCGCAGCTCGTCGTGCAGCGCACCAACCCCCCCAAGCTGTTCCTGCCCGGCGTGTACGACGCCGTGCTGCGGGGCGGCAAGATCAGCATGGGCGCCAAGGTCGCCAATCTGCCCGAGGGCTGCAACCTCTTCAACTTTTCCTATATTCCCGCCGGCCGGGGCAAGGGCGACGCCGAAAAAGTCCTGATGCTGACGGATGACGAGCATTTGCGGCTGTTTTCGGAAAAAGGCGCGCGCCTTGCCCAGACGGACGAAGTCTATTCCGGATCCCTGCAGGGCATCTACGTGGACGCGGGCATGCCGGGCATGGGCAAGGAACACGTGACCCGCGGCCAGACCTACTACATGCCCATGCGCATGCTGGTGGTTGACCTGGACAGGGACGGCAACCATGAAATCATCGTCAACCGGCCCATCACCACGGCGGGGGGCATGTTTTCCGGGTACCGGGCCTTTCCGCAGTCGGAAATCCACGCCTTGCAATGGGACGGGGTCGGCCTCGGGCTGGTCTGGAAAACACGGCGCATCAAGGGCGGCACGGCGGATTACACCATCGCCGACCTGAACAACGACGGCATCCCCGACCTGGTGGTCTGCGTGAACACCCATCCCGGCGCCCTGGGCGCTTCCGCGCGCAAAACCATCATCGTGGCCTACCCGCTGGATCTTTCCCAGACGGACCCCAGAACCCTGCCTTCGACAACGGACCAATAAGGACCGTCCGGGGGAAAGCCCAAAGGGCTTTCCCCCGGATTGGCGGCACCTCCCGCAAGTCCGGGGTTTGTCCCGGCCCGCCCGCTCCGGCGCTTTCCGGCGGCACCGGATGCCGCCCGCGCCTGCGGGGCGGGCCGTTGCCGTTGCGAACGCGGCGGCGCCGCGCCGTGACGCTGCCGCGCCGCCCGCGGATCGGGCCTGATCGCGGCGCTTCCCCGCCCCAATTTTCATGGATTGCCTCATGAATGTGCTGACCGTAGACGTTGCCGAACAGGGGATGAAGCTGATCCGCTTTCTTGCCCGCCGCCTCGGCGCGGATGACGACGGCATGCTGCACCGCTGGATCAGGACCGGCCAGGTGCGCCTCAACGGCGGCCGCGCGCGGCCTTTCGTCCGGCTGGCCGCCGGCGACGCCATGCGCGTGCCGCCTTTCGCCGTTTC
>JAVBOK010000049.1:0-89840 GCA_031550605.1 Desulfovibrionaceae bacterium
AGGGCATGATGCCCCTGCCGGGGTGCCGGGGACCGCCCCCCGCCCCACGGGGTCGGTAAAAATCCAACTCCAGCACCCGGGGGGGAGTTGTTTAAAAGAATTCGGGGCGCCGCGCCACCCCGGCCCCCCACACCCCCCGCCGGGGGTCGTGCCGGCGGGCGCCCGGGGGGGTGGGGGGGGGGGGTGCGGGGCGGCGGGGGGGGGGGGGGGGCCCCCCCCCCCCCTCCCCTCGGTTTCGTTAAATATCCAAGTCCTGCACGCTCAGGGCGTTACGCTCGATGAATTCACGGCGCGGCTCCACGCGGTCGCCCATCAGCTGCTCAAACGCTTCGGAAGCTTCTTCCGCGTCGTCGATGGTAACCTGCAAGAACACGCGGTTTTCCGGGTTCATGGTGGTCACCCACAGCTGTTCGGGGTTCATTTCACCCAGGCCTTTGTAGCGCTGGATATTGATGCCCTTTCTGGCTTCCTCGAGGATCAGGGCGTTCAGAGCGAAGATATCCGGCGCCGTGACCTTGCCGTCTTTGCGTTCGATGCTGAAGTTGCTGCGGCCGCAACGGGCTTGCAGCTGGGCCAGGGTTTTCCAGCCCTGGTTGTAGATGCGGGAGTTGAAAAACTCGGCGCTCACGCGGGTTCTGTGCCCGTTTCTGTTTTCAAAGACGACCAGGTGGCGCTGTTCCAGTTCCGTTTCTTCGGCTTTGACATCCAAAGACCAGCCCCGTTCATCCAGCCAGGTCCGAAAATCGGTCAGGCTGCCGTTGCCTTCGCCGGTGAACCATTCGGGTTGCAGTTTTTCGGAATATTCCAGAAAAGCCAGAAACAAATCCTGACCGATGCCGGCTGTTTCCGCGTCTTTCATGCGCGAAGCAACCGTATCGATGTCTTTGTACAAACCGGTGATGGCTTTGCCTTCAAAGACCGCGTTTTCGGTTCTGACCGTTGCGTCTTTGCTGATGCGGTCCAGCAAAAAGGCGTTAAGCGCCGCGTCGTCTTTGATGAAGCGCTCGAATTTGGCCGAATGCGCCCGGTACAAGGGCGGTTGGGCGATATACAAATGCCCTTTGTCGATAAGTTCGCGGTACTGGCGGAAGAAGAAGGTCAACAGCAAGGTGCGGATGTGCGCGCCATCCACGTCGGCGTCGGTCATGATCACGATGGTGTGATAGCGCAATTTGGCCAGATCGATGTCGCTCTCGCCGCCCACAAGACCTATGCCCGCGCCCATGGCCGTGATCAGAGCCTTGATTTCCTTGTTGGCCAGCATCTTGTCGAAACGGGTGCGCTCCACGTTCAAGATCTTGCCGCGCAAAGGCAAAATGGCCTGCGTCGCGGGGTTGCGGCCCTGCTTGGCCGAGCCGCCGGCGGAATCGCCTTCCACGATGTACAGTTCCGATTCCGCCGGGTCTTTGCTCTGGCAATCCGCCAGCTTGCCCGGCAGAGCGTTGTCTGAAAGAGCCCCTTTGCGCCGCACCAGGTCTTTGGCCTTTCTGGCCGCTTCGCGCGCCCGGGCCGCGTCCACGGCTTGATCGATGATCAGCTTGATGTCTTTGGGGTTTTCTTCAAAGAAGGTGTTCAACTTTTCATAGACGATGCCCGCAACCAGGCCGGCCACTTCAGAGTTGCCCAGCTTGGTCTTGGTCTGGCCTTCGAACTGCGGGCTCGGCAGTTTAACGGAAACCACGGCGGTCAGCCCTTCACGCACGTCGTCGCCCGAAAGGGTGATTTTGTACTTTTTGGCTTCCGGCGAGTTTTTCAGATAGGCGTTGATGCCGCGGGTCAACGCGGTTTTAAAGCCCACCAGGTGCGTGCCGCCTTCTTTGGTGCGAATGTTGTTGGCAAAGGTCAGTACGTTTTCTTTGTACCCGGCGTTGTATTGCAGGGCGAATTCCACCGTGATGCCGGCAGATTCGCCTTCGCCGTGCACGATGCCGTGAATGCCGCCTTCGCCGGAATTGAGGTCTTTGACGAACTGGTAGATGCCGCCTTCGAAACAAAAGGTCTCGGAGGTCTCACTGCGCTCGTCGATGAACTCTATTTCCAGGCCCTTGTTGAGGTAAGCCAGCTCTTCCAGGCGTTTGCGCAATATTTCATACGAAAAGACGACTGTTTCAAATATTTCTTCGTCCGGTTTGAAGCGCACGGTGGTGCCGTGTTTTTCAGATTCCCCGAGGTTTTGCACCTGTTCTTGAGGTATGCCCCGCGCATAGCGCTGGCGGTAGCGAAACCCGTCGCGGCGGATAATGACCTCAAGGCTTTCGGACAGCGCGTTGACGCAGGACACACCCACGCCATGCAAACCGCCGGAGACTTTGTAGCTGGAATTGTCGAACTTGCCGCCGGCGTGCAGCTTGGTCATGACCACCTGCACCGCGGGCACGCCCTCTTTGGGGTGCATATCCACGGGTATGCCCCGGCCGTTGTCGGATACGGAGCAGGTGCCGTCCACGTGCAAACGGACCGTTATTTTAGTGCAGAACCCGGCCATGGCTTCGTCGATGGAGTTGTCCACGACTTCGTAAACCAGGTGGTGCAACCCGCGCGCGTCAGTGCTGCCTATATACATGGCGGGGCGAACCCGTACCGCGGAAAGGCCCTCAAGAACCGTAATGCTGTCCGCCGTGTACCCGTTATTAGCCTGGGGGCTGGCCCCCGTCGTATCCTGCGTCATCAGACTTTTTCCTCTTGATAATACGTCTCTTCCACAATCTTCATGGGCATGATGATCACCGTGTAGTCGGGATCGTCAGAACCCTTGATGCCGCAAGGCCCTTCGGCCCCGGTCAGAACCATGGTCAGTTTGGCGGACTGGTAATGGTCCATGATGTCCAGCAAATTTCTGGTGGGGAAAGCTATTTTGCTGATGGAACCTACATATTCGGCATCCAGGCTTTCCGTTGCGGAACCAACGTCCATGCCGGTGGCCGAAAGCACCGCTTCCGTGCCGGAAAGGTCGAAATACGTGCAGCGGTTGTTGTCCGTGGTGAAAATCAGCAGGCGTTCCAAAGCATCCTGGGCTTCTTTGCGCGCGACAGTCAGGGTCGCGGCATCCTGCCCTTCGACTTTGGACAAGAAATTCAAATAGTCGGGGTACTGATAGGCTGAAAGCGGCAGGCTGAGCATTTCTTTTTTGTCTTTGGCCCGCAAGAACAGTCGTTTTTCGCTGATATTCAGGTCTATTTCCTCGGCGCTCAGCCATTTGCGCAGCTCACCGAGATATTTTTTCTGAATCAGAATGCCGCTTTTGGGCAGCAGCTGATGCAGCTCGTCGTTCAAAAAGCGCAGAAGGGCAAACTGGTGCCCATTCAGGCCGCAGGCGTCGATTTTTCCCGATTCCGTGGGTTTCATCAGCAGGCAGCCGATGGCGTCTTTGCTTTCATCGTCGGCGATGCAGTACGAAATCTTATCGATCAGTTCCGCAAGGTAATCGCCGGACCAAACAACCGCCCCGCTTTCAGGAAAAGCGGAAAAATTCTGAAACCAGACCGGATCGTTGGTGGGCAGTTTATATTTTCTGCGGCCCTGCTCGATCAGCAGATTGCCCGAATCTTTTTCCACAGAAAGCGTAATCTGGCCGGCGGGCAGTTTACGGAGCAAATCGACAAACGCCCTGCCCTGTACGCCCACAAGGCCTTTATCGGTTATTTCCGCCGTATAGGCGCCGCTGAATTCTATGTTAGAATCGGTGGCGAGCACCTGCAAGATGCCGTCTTCGGCTTTCAGCCAGATGGAACGTAGATAGGCCGCGCCGGTTTTCGCCGGAATGATGCTGGCGGCTTTCTGCAGACCCTCAATGACGTCTTCTTTGAATACTTTTAAAAACATACATATATCCTTGTTGTGGTAGTAGAGGGTGTTCGTATCATACTAACTGTGATAATTCACTGTTTTTATTTTTTAAAATTCGAAAATGCAAGCAACGGAGCCGTGTTGGCAACAGCCGGTTTCGAACCGTCGAAGTTCAACTCCGGTTCAATACGCACTTCTTCCGCAGCTGTGCAACCAGCATGTGCATATCTTTGTTACTATCCTGTAATTCTTTTATTTTTTTATAGGCATGCAAGACGGTTGCATGGTTTTTGCCGCTAAAATATTCGCCCAAAGCGGAGAGGGATGTTCCTAACAGCTCGCGGCACAAGTACATGCCGATTTGCCTGGCCTGCACCACGTCCGCCTTGCGGTTGCCGCCCAAAATGGCCTCACGGGACAAAGAGAACTCTTCGGCGACAATATCGATGATGGTCTGGGCCGATATGGGTTTTCCGGAAAGGGTTCCCGCGTGCATCAGCACTTTTTCCAAATCCGCCGGGTTGATGGGCCGCCCGCTTTTGGTCTGGTATGCCGCCAATTTGGTCAGGGTGCCCTCAATATGGCGGAAATCGTCAAAACGCTGCACCAGGGTCAGCAGGTGCTCTTTTTTGAGCTGCAGGCGCATTTGGTCCGCCAGAATTTTGGCATAGCGCAGCCGGATGTCCAGGTCGGGCTTTTTCAAGCTGACGATAAGGCCCGATTCAAGGCGGGAACGAAGCTTTTCATCCAAACCCGCTTTCGCGACTTCTTCATCCAGGGCCAGAACCAGCGGTTTTTTCTTTTCACGAAATAAATCGGCTATATACATGATATCACGCTGCATGCCGGGGTGGTCGGCAAGCAACTGGGCATTATCAAGGCACACCGCCTGGTAGCGCAAAAGTGTGGTACGTATGCCGCCGGTTCCCAGTACGCCAAGGTCATGCACCGTTCCCAGAAAGACGTCTTCGGGACCCATGGAGACCGCCATGGCCCGGGCGATGGATTTGAGCAGATGCGTCTTGCCGCAGGTGCCCCTGCCGCAAATGACAAAGGGATTATACGCCGGGTTTTTCGGGGTGCTTGCCACTTCCCTGGCCATGGAAAAGGGAAATTCGTTCTTGCGGTTGTGAATGAAGGTATCGAAAGAGCAATGGTCGGCCGCGGCAAAAACGCCGGTCGGCAGCGCAGGTTCGGAAACGGACTGCGCTTGTTTGGCAAGGGCGCTTCGCTCTGAAACCATTTTTTTGGATTTGTCGGGCCGTTTGTATACGATGGCGGTTTCCGGCCCGAGCAGCGCGTGAACGGCGCTTTCGAAAAGCTCCTGCCGTTCCGCGGCGAACCAGCCGGCGAACAGCGCGTGAGGAAAGCGTACCTCCAGACCGCTTGCGTCGGAAAAACGCAGCAAAAGAGGCTCGAACCATGTTTGCAGGTCGATATCCGTGTGCATGGTTCGCAGATGGTCACGGATGCGTTGCTTGATCACGCGGAAGAACCTTGAGTTACGCGATGTGAAAAGGAACCGGAAGCAGCGCATGACGGGCGGGCCATGCGGCCACGAACATGCGCTGCCAGTGAAAAAAACTTAGCACAAACGCCCCCCGGACTCAAGCAAACACGAGCTTTGGAAGCGAAAAATAGTCTTTGCGGTATAAGCTCTCCGCGGGTTGGCAACGGGCCGGTTGCCATGTATAGCCTAGGTCATGCGTTTCCCTCGAAAAAAAAAGATGCCCCGAACCCTGTGGATAGTGCTGCTTGCAGGGGTTCTGGCGCTCACGGCGGCGGGGTTCTGGTTTTTTTCGGGAGATAAAACCGATGATGCCGCATCCCTTGCGACCCGCCAGGAAAGCGCCGCTTCCACGGAAGGCGATGCGAGCGCGGAACCGCCCGCGGGCGATGCGCCGGAAGCCGCGCCTTCGGTCGTGCGCGACACGGTCAAAGCCGGTGACACGGCCGGCAGCATTCTGCAGCAATGGCTCGGCATGAGCGAAATTCAGGAGGCCGCGGACGCCAGCGCCGGCGTTTTTGATCTGCGCCGGCTGCGCGAAGGCAGACCCTATGCGGTTACGGTAGAGGCGGGCTCTTTCGCCCGCTTTGAATACGAGATCGACACCGACCAGCGGCTTGTTCTTGACCGGTCCACCGGCAAATTCAGCGCCAGGCTTGAAGATATCGCTCACGATGTCGTTGTGGAGCGCGTGCAGGGCGTTATCGAGTCGAACCTTTTTCAGGCCGTGGCTGACGCGGGCGAAGGCCCGACCCTGGCCATAGCCCTGGCCGATGTGTTCGCCTGGGAAATCAACTTTATCCGCGATCTGCAACCCGGCGACAGCTTTTGCCTGCTGGTGGAAAAGCGGTACCGCGACGGCAAGTTCAGAAGCTACGGCCCCATGTATGCCGCCACCTTCATCAACGAAGGCGTGGCCTATGAGGCTTTTCGCTTCAAAGACGCAGGGGGGCAGCCGCACTATTACACCGCCAAGGGTGAAAGCGTGAAACGGGCCTTTCTGAAAGCTCCACTGGCTTTCAACCGCATATCCTCGACCTTTACCAATCGTAGGCTGCACCCGGTGCTGCACGTCTGGCGGGCGCACCCGGGCGTGGATTACGCCGCGCCCACCGGCACCCCGGTCAAAGCCGTGGGCAACGGTGAGGTGACATACAGCGGCTGGGGCCAGGGCGCGGGCAACTATGTGGCCCTGCGCCACGGCCAGGGTTTTGAAA
The DNA here is from genome assembly GCA_031550605.1 of Desulfovibrionaceae bacterium. GTDB lineage: Bacteria > Desulfobacterota > Desulfovibrionia > Desulfovibrionales > Desulfovibrionaceae > FLUQ01. The sequence continues at coordinate 6,511 of JAVBOK010000049.1, forward strand.
CCATGTATTTGCATATGTCGGCTTTTGCGGCGGGCATGAAAAAGGGCAAAAGCGTGCGCCAGGGCGAGGTTATCGGCTTTGTGGGCAGCACGGGCTATTCCACCGGGCCGCACCTTGATTTTCGCATGAAAAAGAACGGGGTCTACGTCAACCCCTTGAAAGTGCTCAGCCCGCGCACGGACCCGGTAAGTGCAAATAATTTTAAAGAATTTAAGATAGTTATCGATAAATGGCGTGAATACCTGAACGGCAAACGCGACCCCCTGCTTGACGCACCGTAAGGCTTTTCGCGGCCCTTTGGGCGCGCGGCCGCCACGGCCGCATATGCCGACGCCCCGCAAGAGCGGGGCTTTTTCTTGTGCCCGGGCCTTTTCATTGCCCGGTATTTCTGATAGGTGACCGATAGCTTTATAATACAGATAAGGACTTGGCATGGCTGAAAAAACACTGACGCATAAAGATCTGGCCAAAGCCCTGAAGGTGTCTGAAACCACCATCAAAAGCTACCGCCGCAAGTTCACAGACTGCATACCCGTGGCCAGCAAGGGCAAGCCCATTCGTTTCACCAAAGACGCCCTGGCCGTTTGCCTGCGCATTCGCGACCTGTTTGAAACGGGCATGTCGGTTGAAGAAGTGCGCGGCCGTCTGGCGCAGGAGTTCACCTGGATAGCCCTGGTCGCGGCCAAGCCCGAACCCGCGGGGCAGCCGGTCGCTTTGCCGCAGGAATTCACCCTGTCGCTCAGCAACCTGGCCAAGAGCATGGTCACCCTCACCCAGCAACAAAACGCGATTATAGGCCGCCTGCAGGCCCTGGAAGGGGGTTCGGTACGCGCGGCCGCTTCCGGCGTGGCCGGGGCAGCCGGCGAAAACGCGGCCGGTGCGATCGGTATAGCCGGATTGACGGACGAGCTGCGGGAACTGGTACGGCAAGAGCTTGCGCCCCTGCGTTGTTTGGATGAGGTGCGCGATCTGGTGGCTTCCATCCGCCAGGCGGCGGATAAAATGGCCCAGGCCGCCCAGGCGCTGCGTGACGTGGCTGCACGACCCTCCTCCGTTTTGAGCGCTCTTTCGGCTCAGGAAGGCGCGGAAAACTCCGCCGGGTCTTCGCGGGTCATTCCCTTTCCTTCGGCGGCCGGTGCGACCGGCGCGGCCGCCGGGACGCAAGGCGGAACATCAGGCGGGGCTGTCGCGAGCGGTGCGGCCAGCGATCCTTCCCGCAACTTTCTGCTCATGCCGCTGGTGGTGCGCACGGCGGGCGGCGCGTATATCAGCGCGGGCGGCAAGGCCAGCGGCCGCTTCACCCTGAACGACCTCAAGGCCCTGCTTGCTTACGGCAAACGGCCGCCCGAGCATTATACCCTGCATTGGGAGCAGAATGGCTCGGAATGGCGGCTGGCCCTGGAGCAGCCCGCTTCGGAAAACCCCCGGCCCTGGCTGCTGCTGCTTAAAGAAGCGGTCAGCCAGCGCGGCATCAGCGTGGCGGAGATCGTGCAGCTTTCCGACGCGGGGCAAAACGTGCACCCGGCGGAATTCTGCGCCTTTGTGGCGAGTTTGAGCGGCAGCTGAGGAGGCAACCGTGGGCATGGTTGTGGCGATGGTGTATCTGCCGTTTCTTTTGATGCTGCTTTTTCTGGTTTGTTTCGGCGGTTCGCGGCAGCGTCGCATCTGCCTGTGCGCGCTTGCGGCCGCCTTCGCGGCGGCGGCCGTCTTTCACCCGGCCTGCCCCTCTTTGTATCCCGATACAAGAGACTTTGAGAGAACCTGGATGGAAGTGGTCTTTTTTCCCTTCTGGGCGGGCGGCGCCTGGGCTGTTTTGAGCGTGGCGGCCTATTTGCGGGCGCGTTGAGCGTGCCCATCCCTTTTCCGGCGGCAGCGCGTCCAGCAAAGAAGGGGAGCCGCAAGGCTCCCCTCAGAATATGCGTATGTGGGTTCGTTTACAGCACCAGGGCTTGCCCGGCCCTGACCGCCAAGTTGAAGGCGAATGCGGGCACGATGCCCAGCAAAAGAGCCAGGCCGGCCAGCACCAGGGCCCCGGCGTTGGCGAACATGGACTGGTCGGGCAGGGGCTGGGGCGCTTTTTCTTCGGTATAGGCGTGGCGCACCAGCGAGAGGTAGTAATAGATGGCGATGGCGCTGTTCAGCACCAGCGCGATGACCAGCCAGTTATAGCCGTTGTTCCAGGCGGAACTGAGCAGGAACAGCTTGCCCATGAACCCGATGGTCGGGGGCAGGCCCACCAGGGCGAAAGCGCCCACGGCCAGGGCGAAAGCGAGCGTCGGGTTGCGCTTGTACAGGCCGTTGAGGTCGCTCAGCTCCAGGTTGCGGCCGTCCATGGCGATGCGGCTGACCACCCAGAAGCAGAGCAGGTTCATGATCACATAGGCCAGGGCGTAAAAGGCGGCGGCCGCAAGGCCTTTGGGGGTGCCCGAAACCAGCCCCACGATGATGTAGCCCGCATGGGCCACGGAAGAGAAGCCGAGAAGCCGCTTTACGTCTTTCTGGGCCAGGGCGCACAGGTTGCCGAAGGTCATGGAGACAAGCGCCAGCACGGCCAGGATGTTGGTGATTTCCAGTCCCGGCTTGAGGCAGGCCGCCAGGCGGATCAGAATGACCACCGCGCCCAGCTTGGGCAAGGTCGCCACAAAGGCGGCGGTTTCGTTGCTGGCGCCCTGATACACGTCCGGGCACCAGAAATGGAAGGGAAAGAGCGCCAGCTTGTAAAACATGCCGCACAGGAACAGGATGAGGCCCATAACGGCCTCGGGGTTCGCGGCAAAGCTCCAGTCCGCCTGCATCAGGGCCGCGATGTACGTGGTCTGCTGGCTGGCGATGATGTGCGAAAGGCCGTACAGCGACAGGGCGGTGGCCGCCGCGCCGAACAGAATGTATTTGGCGCCCGCTTCCGCGCTCTCTTTGGTTTTGCCGCGCAGGGGGATCAGCACATACAGGCTGTAAGACGAAAGTTCCAGCGCCAGGTACAGGGTCACCAGTTCGGCGGCGGAAGCCAGCAGCATTAAACCCCAGGCGGAAAGGCCCATGAACAGGAAGTAGTCGGCCCTATCGCCTTCTTCAAGCGTCGGCTGGCGGCAGGCGTTCAGCACCACGAAGCAGAAACCCAGCGCCACGGCCACCTTGAAGAACTGCGAAAGCAGGTCCACGCGGTAGGTGCCGCTGAAGAGCTCGGATTTGCCCGCCAAAGCCGGGGCGGAAAGGCCGAAAACCGCGACGCCCAGCACCACCAGGGAAGCCACGGGCAGCCAGTGCGTCACGGGGCAGCGCGTGCTGAAAGCGCTCACCGCGAACAGGGCAAGGATCAGCAGGAAAAAGATGCCTTCAGGGGCAAGCAGCAGAGCGAAACTCACTGGCGTTCTCCTTGGACTGCGGGAACAAAGGAAACAAGCTCGCCTCCGGCGGCCTCAGGCGTGGTCGGCGCTTCGGAAATGGTGTCCGGGGCGGGTTTCGTCAGGTCGGGTTTGGCCAGGGCCTGGCCCGGGTTCAGAAGCATTTTCACGGCGTTGGCCGCAAGACCGGCGGATTCCGTCACCGTGCCCGCGTCTATGGTGGCGATCACGGCCCGGCTGGAGCGGCGGTTGTACTCGCTCAAAAGGTCGTCGATGGAAGGGTTGATCAGCTTCAAAAAGGGACCGGGCGCCAGGCCGATGACCAGCACCAGCACGGCGGGAATGACCAGATAGCTCCATTCGCGCTTGTTCAGGTCCGGCCAGTTGCTTTCCAGCTCTTCATGCCCGCCGTGGCCGCCGTGGCCGCCGTGGGCGTCGTGGGCGTCGTGGGCGTCGTCGTGCGCAGCGGCGGCTTCATCATGCCCATGCCCGGAAACGGGGCTGGCAGGGGTGCCCCAGGCCATTTTCAGGGATACCCGGAACATGTAGGCCGCGCCCAGAAGCGCGCCCGGCACGATCAGCGCGCCGATAACAGGGTCGATGCGGAAGGCGGAAGCAAAGACCAGAATTTCGCCCACAAAGCCGTTGGTGCCGGGAAAGCCCAAAGAAGCCAAGGCGAAAAGGCCCCAGAAGCCCATAAAGGCCGGTAGATACTTGCCCAGCCCCTGGTTGGCCGCGATATCGCGGCTGTGGCTGCGTTCGTAAATGGTGCCGATCATCATAAACAGCGCGCCGGTGACGATGCCGTGGTTCAGCATCTGCAAAATGGCGCCCTGAATGCCCTGGTATTCGAAAAGGAAAATGCCCAGGGTCACAAAACCCATGTGGGCCACGGAAGAATAGGCCACCAGCTTCTTGATGTCGCTCTGCCCCAGGGCCACAAAGCCCCCGTACAGAATGGAGACGATCGAGATGCCGATCATCATCGGCGCGAAATAGGAACTGGCCAGCGGGGTCAGCGGCAGGCAGAAGCGCAGGAAGCCGTAAGCCCCCATCTTCAAAAGCACGGCCGCCAGAATGACGGAACCGGCGGATGGCGCCTGCACGTGGGCGGCGGGCAGCCAGGTGTGGAAGGGGAACATGGGCACTTTGACCGCAAAGGCGAGCGCCATGGCCAAAAAGGCCCAGAACTGGAAGCGGAAGCTGAAGCTCTTTTGCATCAGCGCGGGTATGTCAAAGGTGCCGCCGGTCACGCGGAAGGCCACGATGGCGACCAGCAGCAGCGTGGACCCGGCCAGCGTGTAGAGAAAGAACTTGATGGAGGCGTATTTGCGCTCGTCGCCGCCCCAGACGGCGATCAAGAGGTACATGGGAATAAGCATGGCTTCCCAGAACACATAGAACAGCACGAAATCCATGGCCGAAAACACGCCTATGCAGGCGGCGGTCATCATCAAGAGGCAGATGTGGAATTCTTTGATGCGCTGCCCTATGTAGGTCCAGGAGCAGAGCACGCACATGGGCAGGGTGAACAGCGTCAGCCAGATCATCAATATGCTGATGCCGTCAACCGCCAGATAGTATTCCAGGCCCCAGTCCGCGACCCAGCTCGCCCGTTCCACGAACTGAAAGCCCGCGTTGGGAGAAAAGCCGATCAGGGGCAGCGCCGCGATGATTTCCACGATGGACGCGATCAGGGTGACCTTGCGCACCGCGAGCTCGTCTTTGATGAAGAGCAGCAACAGCGAAGCCGCCAGCGGCAGAAAGATCAGTATGCTCAGTACGGGTATTGAATTCACGAATGCTCTCCCTTACCAGCTCAGATAGCAGAACAGGCCAAAGGCCGCCAAAATGAGAATGACCGCAAGGCCCAGATAGCGCTGCAAGTCGCCGTCCTGGCTCTTCGCGCCCAGGCGGCCTATGTTCATAACGCCGTAAGCGCTGCCGTCCAGCACGCCGTCAATGCCCTTGCGGTCGAAAACGGTGGCGCCGAACGCCGCCGCCATCAGGCCGCGCAGGCCCAGCACGCGATAGGCTTCGGTCCAGCGGTCGTCGATCCAGGCTATGGGCTTGCAGATCAGCGCCAGGGCGAACGCGCCCACGGCGCGGTAAATGATGTCGAAATCAAGGTTCAGGCCTTCGTGCGGCGTGATAACCTTGCGCAGCACATAGAAGGCCAAGCCAGAAAAGCCCAGCAGCAGGCCGGATTGCAGCACGTTCCACAGGGTCCAGGGCACGTACTGGTGTTCCACGGCGAAAGGCAGGTAGCGGTACAAAATGGAAGGCGCGATGCCTTGCAAAATGCACAGCGCGGCCAGAATGCCCATGCCCGCGTACATGTTCCAGGGTATGGGTTTGAGTTCGCGCTTCAGGTCGGGCTCTTTGCCGCCCCAGAAGGCGAAATAGGGCAGCTTGATGCCCACGGAGATAAAGGTGCCCACAGCCGCGATTTCCAGCCCCAGGGCCACAAAGGTGCGGTGGGCTTCCGCCGCGCCCGCGATGGTCATGGTTTTGGAGATGAAGCCGTTGAAGAAGGGCATGCCGGAGATGGAAAGGGCCGCCACCATATACAGCAGCATGACCCAGGGCAGGCGCACGGCCAGGCCGCCGAGTTTATCAAGCTTCGCGGTGCCGGCCGCATAGAGCACGCAGCCCGTGCCCATGAAGAGCAGGCCCTTGTACAGAATGTGGGCGTAAGCGTGGGCGCAGGCCCCGTTCAGGGTCATGGCCGTGCCCACCCCGATGCCCGCCACCATGTACCCCACCTGGGAGACGATGTGGTACGAAAGAATGCGGCGGGCGTTGTTCTCGATGCACGCGTACAGCACGCCGTAGATGGCCATCACCGTGCCCATGACCGCCAGGATTTCCCAGCCCGCGAAACCGCGCGCCAGCACGTACACGGCGGTCTTGGTGGTAAAGGCGCACATGAACACCGAGCCGGTGACCGTGCCGCGCGGATACGCGTCGGGCAGCCAAGCGTGCAGGGGAACCACGGCCGCGTTCACGCAGAACCCGGCAAGGATCAGCCAGTTGTACAGTTCCCCGGCGGAAGGGGCGGCGGCGGTGAATTCCCAGGTGCCCAGGGCGTTGTACCGCAGCAGCAGCCCGGCCAGCAGGAACAGGCCCCCGGCCGTGTGGTACAGAAAATAGCGGAAGGCGGCCAAGGTCGATTCCCGCGTTCTGTTGCAGAAAACCAGGAAGGTGGACCCGATGCTCATCAGTTCCCAGAAAGCGAACAGCGTGATGTAGTCGCCGGCGAACACGCAGCCGAAACCGCCCGCCACGTACAGCGAGGCCATCATGTGCTGGAGCTTGTCCGCCACGTGCATGGCGTACAGCATGCCCGCCAGCGACATGACGGCGAAGACCTGGGCGAAGATCAGCGACAGTTTGTCCACGCGGCCCAGTTGCAGTTTCTGCCCCAGCCAGTGCAGGGTCAGGTGGCTGCCTTCGCCCATGCCGAACACGGCCAGAACGGCCAGCACCGGGGGCAGCAGCAGCAGCCAGCGCCAGGCGTTCCCCCGCATGAACGGAAGGGCCGCCGCCAGGGCCAGAAAGCCGATGGCCGGGTGAAAAAAGAAGCTAGATGTCGCCATAATAGTCCTCTTTGCGCACGATAAGGGGCTGCACGACGCGTTTCATGACGTACACCATGGCCAGCCCGACGCCCAGGCCGAAAAGAGCCCAGAAACCGGGGTACGCGTCCAGACCGAAATGCGGCTCATGCGGCCGGATGAACAGGTTCAGAAGCACGAGAAAACCCAGCAGCCCGAACAGGGCTTTCAGCAGCCAGGCGGTGCGGTCCAGCAGCGCCAGCAGGAGGGTTCCAAGATCAGTCATCGCCGCCTCCTAAAAATGCCCGAACGCCCGGACAAAGATCTGGAAAATCTGGGGAAACAGGCCCAGCAGCAGGGAAATGGCCCCGGTGACGCACAGGGGGATGACCATGCTTCTGGGCGCTTCGGAATATTGCTCGATGTTCGCGCCGGGGTTGGGGGCCATGAAAAAGGCCCGGTAAAAAATCGGCACGAAATAGCCCGCGTTGAGCAGGGTGGACAGAAGCAGCGCCACAAGCAGCACGGCCTGGTGGGCTTCCAGCGCGCCGTTGACCAGGTACCACTTGGACACGAACCCGCAGACCGGCGGCATGCCGATCATGGACAGGGAGGCCAGGGCAAAGGCCCCGAAAGTCCAGGGCATGCGCCATCCCAGGCCGTTCATCTCGCTGATCTTCTTGATGTGCGTGGCCACGTAGATGGCGCCGGCGCCAAAGAACAGCGTAATCTTGGAAAAGGCGTGGTGGGGGATGTGCATCAGCCCGCCCTGCACGGCGGAGGGGGTCAGCAGGGCCACCCCGATGATCACGTAGGACAGCTGGCTGACCGTGGAATAGGCCAGCCGGGCCTTGATGTCGTCTTTGGTCAGGGCGATCAGCGAGGCGGCCACGATGGTCAGGGCCGCCAGATACGCCGTGGGCACCCCCAGGAACAGCGTGTCCATGGTCTGCACGCCGAAGCCGGACAGGATGATGCGGCTGACGGAGAAAACCCCGGCCTTGACCACCGCCACCGCGTGCAGCAGGGCGGAAACCGGCGTGGGCGCGACCATGGCGGAGGGCAGCCAGTTGTGGAAGGGCATCAGGGCCGCCTTGGCCAGGCCGCAGATATACAGCACGTAGGTGATGCGCACCATGTTCGGGTGCTCGCGCACGACTTCGGCCGGAAACATGCCGTTCACGATGCCGCCCAGGTTCATGTCCAGGGTGCCGCACAGCACGTAGGTCAGAACCATGGCCGGCAGCAGGAACAGCTTGGAGGTGCCCATCAGGTACACCAAATACTTGCGGGCGCCGGAAAAGCCTTCTTCATCCTGGTGGTGGGCGACCAGAGGGTAGGTGAAGACCGTGATCACCTCATAGAACAGGTACAGCGTGAACACGTTGGCCGCGAAGGCGACGCCGACCGCCCCGAAAATGGCCACGCCGAAACAGAAGTAATAGCGGGTCTGGGCGTGTTCGTGCAGCGACCGCATGTACCCGACGTTGTAGCTGGTGGCCAGAAACCACAGGAAGGTGGCGATCAGGGCGAAAATGATGCCCAGGCCGTCCACGGCGAAGCGCGCCGAAATGCCCGGCAGCAGCGTGAACAGGGTGTATTCGAAAATGGTGCCGCCGATCACCGCCGGGACCATGGCCAGAACGGAGACGAAGGTGACGGCCGCCGCGATGAAGGACACCCCTTCGCGATGGTTTTCATCGCCCCGTGCCGCCAGAATGGCGAAGGGGGCCACCAGGGTGACGAAAAGCGGCAGGAGCAGGCGAGAACTTTCCACGATCATGAACTACTCCTGAAGCGTCTTGAGTTCTGCGGTCCGGGTGGAGCCGAAACGGCGGTATACGACGATGATCATGGCCAGCACCAGCACCGATTCGGCGGCGGCCAGGCCCATGACCAGCAGAGTGGCGATCTGGCCCATGGCGGCGCTGGCCGGGGTCAGGCCGGCCGCGGCGGCGATGGACAGGCCCGCGCCGTTAAGCATCAGTTCGACCGAAATCAGCATGCCGACCAGGGTGCGGCGCCGGGTCAGGCCGAACAGGCCGGCGCCCAGCAGCACAAGGGCCGCGAAATGGTACAGGGCCAGGGGGGCGGGAAGGGCGGGCATCACTTTTTCCTCCTGTCCCAGGCCAGGAACACGCCGCCGGCCATGGAAACAAGCAAAATGATCGAAATCAGTTCAAAGGGCAGCACGTATTCTTCCATCAGCCCCCGGCCGATTTCCGCCAGCGGAACGCTTGCCGGGACCATGCTGGTGGAAGCGGGGTGCACGAAAATGGGCGGGGCCAGCAGCAGCAGGGGCAGCACCGCGCAGAGCAGGGACCGCAGCAGCCGGCCGGCGCCGGAAGCGGCGGGCGCGTCCTCTTCCCCGTTTTCGGACCGGGCGTCGGCCAGCATCAGGGCGAAGAAGATCAGCACGCAGACGGCGCCCACGTAAATGAGCAGCTGCATGAAGGCCAGGAAGGGGCTTTGCAGCAGAAGGTACATGCCCGCCACGCCCAGCAGGGTTCCGATCAGGCCCACCAGGGCCCGGACCAGGCTGGCGCTCATGACGGCCATCAGGGAACCGCCGATGATGATGGCCAGGTAGGCGCCGTATGCCAGATACGCAAGAACGATCATGCCTTTGCCTCCTCCGCTGGGGCGGCGGTTTTGGGTTCCGCCGCTTTCTTGGCCGCTTGCTTGGCCGCCGTGCGCTTCAGCCGGGCCAGCAGGTCCATGGTGAAATCCTCCCGCCGCCGTCCCGCAAGGTACAGTTCGTGGGAAAAGGCGATGGAATCCACCGGGCAGGCTTCCACGCAGCAGGCGCACAGCGAGCAGAGCGTGAAATCGTAATGCCACAGGGACGGGTTTTTGGGCGCCGCGGGCTTTTTCGGGTTTTCCCCGCGGGCCACGGCTTCGTCGAACGCTTTCTGCTCTTCCGGCGTCATGGCCGGAGCGGGCGATTTTTTCACCGTGATGCAGCCGCTGGGGCAGGCCTGCACGCACAGCATGCAACTGATGCATTTGGGCGTCGCGGGGTCTTTGGGCGATCCCACCAGCTCAATGGGGCCGCGGTACGAGGATTCCGCCTCGGGGTCCACGGTCTGCCGGGGATAAAAGGTGGTCAGCGTGGGGGAGCAGAAATACTTGCCCGTAATGAACAGGCCCACCACCAGGCTCCATAGCCCTTTGATCTTTTTGCAGAGACAGTCCATGCTCTATCCTTCCCGGATGCACCCGGGGGGCGAAACCCCCGCCGGATCTCCCGCATTAAAACAATTTCATCACAAACGCCGTTGCCAGCAGGTTGGCGACTCCCAGGGGCAGCAGCCATTTCCAGTTCAGGTTCAGCAACTGGTCGAAACGCACGCGCGGGTAAGTCCAGCGCACCCACATCATGATGAACAGCAGGGCGTAGACCTTGGCCAGGAACCACCAGAACCCGTCAAGAAAGGGGCCCTTCCAGCCGCCCAGGAACAGGGCCGTGCAGATGCTGCACACCAGCACCATGTTGGCGTATTCGGCCAGGAAAAAGAGGCCGAAGCCCATGCCCGAATATTCGGTGTGAAAGCCCGCGGTCAGTTCCGATTCCGCTTCCGGCAGGTCAAAGGGCGCGCGGTTGGTTTCGCCGAAGGCGCTGACGAAATAGATCAGAAAGGCCAGGGGCTGGCAGAAGATGTTCCACTGCCAGGGCCAGCCGCCCTGGGCGTCCACGATGCCGGTCAGGCTCAGGGTGCCGTACTGGAAGGCGATGGCCAGAACCGCCAGCAGCAGGGGGATTTCATAGGCCACGGACTGGGCCACGCCGCGCGCCGCGCCGTAGAGGCCGTATTTGTTGTTGGCGCCCCAGCCGGCCAGCAGAATGGCCAGCACGTTGATGCCGGCAAAAGCCAGAATAAGCAGCAGGCCCAGGTCCGGATTCCAGCCCGTCAGCAGGGGGCTGAAGGGGATGGGCAGAAAAAGCAGCAGCACCGGAAAAAAGGCCAGGATGGGGGCCAGCCAGAACAGCACCGGGTCGGAATGCGCCGGCCGGGTGATCTGTTTGCCCACCAGTTTCAGCGCGTCGCAAAAGACCTGTAGCAGGCCGTGGGGGCCCACTTCGTAGGGGCCGGGGCGGCGCTGCACGAAACCCGCGATTTTGCGTTCCGCATAAACCAGCACGATGGCGTTGGCCGAAACGAAGATGATGATGGCGGCGAGCGCGACCACAATGTGCAGGATGTCCAGCACCAGGGGGGAAAGATTGGCGATGAAGGAAGGGAGTTGCATAGGCTTACCTGTCTACTTCGGGGATGACCAGGTCGAGGCTGCCGAGAATGGCGACGGCGTCCGCCAGAAGGACGCCCTTGGCCGCTTCCGCGAAAAGGCTGAGGTTCGAAAAGCCCGGCGCGCGCAGTTTCACCCGGTACGGGTTCTTGCCGCCGTCGGACGTCACCCAGACCCCGATCTTGCCCCGGCCGCCCTCCACCGCGAAATAGGCTTCGCCGGCGGGCAGGCGGGTGTTGAACTTGATGCCTTTGGGCGGCAGGGGGGAACCCGCGGGAATGGAAGCCACCGCCTGTTCCACAATATTCAGGCTCTGCTCGATTTCATCCAGCCGCACGTTGTAGCGGGCCATGCAGTCGCCTTCGGTGTGGACCGGAATTGAGAAGTCAAAGCGGTCGTAGAGGGAATAGGGTTCGCTTCTGCGGGTGTCGTGGCCGATGCCGGAACCGCGCGACATGGGGCCGGTGGCGCCGTAGCGGTTGCACATTTCGCGGTCAATGATCCCGATGCCTTCCAGGCGGTTTCTCAGGATCATGTTCTCCGTGACCAGACCGCGGTACATGGGCAGCCGGGTGCGCATATAGGGGACGAATTCGCGGATCAGCCTGAAAAAGCGGTCGTTCCCGTCGGCGCAGACCCCTCCCAGGCGGAAATAGCTGTAGGTCAGACGGGATCCGCAAACTTCCTGCAGAATGTCCAGGATTTTTTCCCGGTCGTCAAAAGCGTACAGAATGGGGGTAAAGGCCCCCAGGTCCAGCAGATAGGCTCCCCACCAGACCATGTGCGAGGCGATGCGGTTCAGTTCCGTGGCGATGATCCGCATGTACTGGGCCCGCTCGGAAACCTCAAAGCCGCCCAGGCGCTCGCAGGCGCCGGCGAAAGCCCAGTTCCAGGCCATGGCGTGCAGATAGTCCACCCGGCCCATGTTGTTCATGTACTGGCCGGGGCTTTTGATTTCCGCCATTTTTTCGTGCATGCGGTGCAGATAGCCCAGCACGGGTTCCGCGCGCAGGATGTATTCGCCGTCCAGCTCCAGCAGAACGCGCAGCACCCCATGGGTGGACGGGTGCTGGGGGCCCAGGTTCAGGACGATGGTGCCGTCCCGGGCGCCCTTCTCGAAATTGACGGTATAGAAATCCCCACGGGTGTCGTCGTACAGAGATCTATGCATCGCTGTCTTCCTTCTTGTCCGCGGGGGAGTCTTCAGCGGGTTTCACGGCGGCCGCCTTCGCCTTGGGGGCCGGCCCGGCCGGCGCTTCGGCGGCGGGTTCGGCTTTCGCGGCCTCTTCTTTCACCGGCGCGTCCAGCAGGGTGAAGCCGTCGGCTTTGGAAACGACCTTGCGGACACGTTCCGGCGCGGAAAAGATCACGTGCAGCGGTGCGCGGGCGTTTTCTTCCTTATACAGGGGATGCACCGCGTCCATGTCGTCGGGCAGCAGCAGGGGCACGAAATTGGGGTTGCCCGCGTAGGCGAATCCGTAAAAATCGCGGGTTTCGCGTTCGTGCCATTCCGCGCCCTGGTACACGGAGGCGATGGAGGGAAATTCCGCGCCGCCGCCCGCGCCGTAGGGGACGACGACGAGCAGGGTCACCCGGTCCGGGGCGTCGAACTTGTCAAAATGATAGACGGAAACCGCCCCGTCAGCGCTCATCAGGCCGCTGACGTCTTCCAGGTGCCAGTCCGCGGCCAGAAAGGCCCTGGCGGCGGGGACCAGATCCTTGGGGTCCAGCACGGCAAGACAGGCGGAGCCGGTGCGGGATTTGTCCTCTTCGGCAAGATAGCGGACGGGCATCGCTTTGAGAAAGGCCGGAATCATGCGGCACCCCCGTCTTTTCCGGAAGCGGCCTTGACCTTGTCCACGGCGTCGTCCAGAAAAGCGAAATCAAGCTGCTCGGGCACCTTCCACCAGCGTTTGCCGGTCATTTTCTCCTGCAGGGCGAACAGGCCTTCCAGCAGCGCTTCGGGCCGGGGGGGGCAGCCGGGAACGTACACGTCCACGGGGATGATCCTGTCCACGCCTTCCACAATGCCGTACTGGTCCTTGAATTTGAACGGCCCGCCGGAAATGGCGCAGTTGCCCAGGGCCATGACGAAGCGGGGCGCCGGCATCTGTTCGTACAGGCGCACCACGGCGGGGGCCAGTTTGCGCGACACCGTGCCCGCCACGATCATCAGGTCCGCCTGGCGGGGGGAAGGACGGAAAACCTCCGCCCCGAAACGGGCGATGTCGAACCGGGCCATGCCCACGCCCATCATCTCGATGGCGCAGCAGGCCAGGCCGAAGGTCATGGGCCACAGCGACATGGCCCGGCACAGGTCCATAATTTTGTTCACCGGTCCCGGCAGGGGAATGACCGGCTTGTCGATATACCCGGTGGTCGGGGGTACCGGAGCCAAAGACCCGGTTGCGGACCGGGTCTTTTCGGACGCGGGCTCGGCCCCCGTCAGGGAACGATTTTGCGCTGCCATGTAAACACTCCCTTGGCGCGGAAATACACAAGAGCCAGAACAAGAAAGAACAGAAAGACGGCCAGCTTGGCAAAGGCGCCCCAGCCTTCGGTCAGGTGGTACTGGACGGCCACGGGAAACAGGTACAGGACGTCCACGTCGAAAGCGATGAAGATCAGGGCGTACATATAATAGCTGATGCCGAAATGGGTCCAGGCGGAACCGTGGGGCCGCATGCCGCATTCGTACGGCATGCCCAGATCGCCTCCCCTGGCCCTGGGGGTGATCAAAAGGCCCAGCAGCAGCGGCCCCAGGGCGAAAGCCGCCCCGCCGACGAGAAAGAGGATGATGGCCAGATGCAAAATGTCAAAAACCATGGCAAACCCCTGTTGCAAAAAAACCGGCCAGCCACCGGCGGGCGGCGTGGTCGTGGGCTGTCTGGCAAACGCCGCGCGCGCTGGACCGGTCGACGCTGCAAACAGGCGCCCGACGGCGGGCAAAGCCCGCCCGCGTCTGTTTGGCGGCACGGGTTTGAAGACAAACCCGTGCGGGCATTTCGCGTGAAATGCCCTACGATGCGCGGGAGACGTCAAATCGCAGACGCCCAGCATACTCCAACTTTCGATTTTGTCAAACCGGAAAGGGCGGCGCCGCGCGCTCCGGATTGACGGCAAACCCCGGTTGATGACTACCCCCGCAAGTCCGGGGTTTGTCGGGCACGCCCGCTCCGGCGCTTTCCGGCGGCAACGAATGCCGCCCGCGCCCGCGCGGCGGGACAGTTGCCAAAGAAGGCTTTGCCGACAGCCCCGGGGCGCGGGCTGCGCCCTGTTCCTCCTTCTTGCGGTCCCGCCGCCGAATCTGTATGCTGCATTGTTTGAAACGGGAACCTTTCCCGGAGGGTGTCATGCAGGAGTTTTTTTCCGTTCCGCAACAGTCCGTGCTCTGCATCGACGTGGGCAGCCGCACGCAGGACGTATTGGTGTTCCAGCAGGGAAGCGATCCGCAGAACATGCCCCGCTGCGTCCTGCCCGCTCCCGCCCAGGCTCTGGCCCGGAGGATCATGGCCTGCACCGCCGGCCGCCGCGACATTTACGTCAGCGGTCCGGTCATGGGCCGCGGCTATGCGCGCGCCCTCGCCGCCCATGTGAAAGAGGGATGTCGGGCCGCGGTTTCGGAAGAGACGGCTCTCGCCCTGCATGAAAGCTTCGCCGCGGCCGAAGAGGCGGGGCTGCAGATCGCCGACATCTGCCCGGACGGGTATCTGCCCTTGCGCACGGGCGACGTGGATATGAACGTGTGGCGCGATTTCTGCCGCATGATGGGATTGGATATGCCCAGTCTGGTGGCGGTGGCGGCCCAGGATCACGGCCACCATCCGCAGGACAGCAGCCGGCCGGGCCGCATGGCCATGTGGCGCAAAGCGCTGTATGCCGATCCCGGCGAAGGGGCCGACCCCAGAAATTTGATCTTCATGCCTCCTCCGTCGGAACTGACCCGGCTTGCGGCCATCCACGCCGTGACCGGGGGGCCGGTGGCCGATTCCGGCGCGGCGGCGCTGCTGGGCCTGCTTTCCATTCCGGAAATCGCCGAACGCAGCTTTCGCCAGGGCGTTTTGCTGGTCAACGCGGGCAACAGCCATGTGGCGGCGTTTCTGGTTTTCCGGCAGCGGATTTTCGGGATTTACGAACAGCACACCTTCGGCGTTTCCGTGGATTTGCTGGTGAAAAATCTGTGGGATTTCCGCCTGGGCTGGCTGCCCAACGAACAGGTGCGGCTTGAGGGCGGGCACGGCAGCGTGACTCTGGACCTGCCGCCGGAAGCCGAAGGATTCCGCCCCGCGTACATTACCGGGGCGCAGCGGCGGATGTTCACCGGGCACGGGCAGATGACCTCTCCCCACGACGAGGCGATGATGGCCGGGTGTTTCGGCCTGTTGCACGGGCTTGGATATATCTGAATTTTCGGGTAGTTTCGGAATGAAAATGTTCTGGCGGATACGCGGCGCGGCGAAGCGGCCGCACGCGGGCGGCGCGTGCGGGCATCGGGGGCAGGCCGCTCCGG
Source organism: Desulfovibrionaceae bacterium (assembly GCA_031550605.1). Lineage (GTDB taxonomy): Bacteria > Desulfobacterota > Desulfovibrionia > Desulfovibrionales > Desulfovibrionaceae > FLUQ01. The sequence continues at coordinate 22,167 of JAVBOK010000049.1, forward strand.
CTTGTCCGCATCCGGGAAAAGAGTGTTTTCGTCTATTATGCACAACCGGTGCATGAAAAAGAGTAAAGGCAATTGCTCCAACGAGGCTCGCCATGGAATTTTTTCATCCGGCCGAAGGCTGGGACCGCGAACGGATCGAGCAGACGCAGCTGGTGCGTCTGAAAAACACGGTGGAACAGGCCCTGAAGTCGCCTTTTTACGGCAAACGCCTGGGGCAGCTCGGCATCACGAAGGACAGCGTCACCTCCCTTGACTGCCTGCGCCAGATCCCCTTCACCACCAAGGCCGACCTGCGCGGCGCCTATCCGTACGGGCTGCACACGGTGCCCCTTGACGAAATGGTGCGCCTGCACGCGTCCAGCGGCACCACGGGATCTTCCGTGGCCATCTGCCATACGCAGGACGACCTCAGCACCTGGGCCGACCTGATGGCCCGATGCATGCACATGGTGGGCGTGCGCAAAAGCGACGTATTCCAGAATATCGCGGGGTACGGCCTGTTCACCGGGGGACTGGGCATCCATGCCGGGGCCGAGCGCCTGGGCTGCCTGACCATACCGGCGGGCGCGGGCAATACCCGGCGCCAGATCCAGCTGATCCGGGACATGGGGGTGACGGTCCTGCACATCATCCCGTCCTACGCCCTGTTTCTGGGCGCGTCCCTCAAGGCCGACGGCATTGATCCGCGCGAGCTGCCGCCGCGCGTCGCCCTGATCGGCGCGGAACCGCACACGGAAGAAGCCCGGCAGCGCATCGAGTACCTGCTGGGGGTCAAGGCGTACAATTCCTACGGCCTGTCGGAGATGAACGGGCCCGGCGTGGCCTTTGAATGCCTTGCCCAGAACGGCATGCACGTCTGGGAGGACGCGTATATCCTGGAAGTGCTGGACCCCAAAACCCTGGAGCCGGTCCCCGCGGGCGAAGTGGGCGAACTGGTGCTGACCACCATCTGCCGCCGGGGCATGCCGATCCTGCGGTACCGCACGGCGGACCTGACCCGGCTGCTGCCGGGGTCCTGCCCCTGCGGCCGGCAGCACCGCCGCATCGACCGCATCCTCGGCCGGGCGGACGACATGATGATCGTCAAGGGCTGCAACATCTATCCCATGCAGATCGAGCAGATTCTGCTTTCTTTCGGCGAGGTGGGACAAAATTATCTGATCATTCTGGAGAACGAGGACGGCATGGATCAGCTCAAGGTCCAGGTCGAGATCCGTGAGGAATACTTTGTCGAGGACGTGCGGGCCCTGACCCGCCTGCAGCGCAGAATAGCCCACAGGCTGCGCGACGAGGTGCTGCTGACGCCCAAGGTGGAACTGGTGCAGGCCAACACGCTGCCCAAAAGCGAGGGCAAGGCCGTGCGCGTCATTGACAAACGAACCGCATAGCGGCAAAAGGCCAGAATTCTTTCGGTCCACGGCAACCCCAGGCGCGCTTCATGCCCACTGCCCGATTCGCGACATATTTCCGGCTGCGCCGCACGGTCCCGCTCGCGGCGGTTCTTCTGCCGCTGCTGCTTTTCTGCGCCCCGGCCCGCGCCCTGCCGCCGCAGCATCTGGTCATCCAGGCCCCGCTTGTGGAAACCCGCACCGGCAACATCCTGGTCAAGCTGGGCATCACCGTGGACAATGTGAGCGGCCTGTATGAAATGCTCAAAGACGGCGCCTCGTTTCAGTTGGTGGTGGATGTGAAGCTGGAACGGGTGCGCAGTCTTTGGACCAACGTGCTTCTCAGCGAGAAAAAGCTGGTTTCCGTGCTGCGCCACAACCCCCTGACCCGGGAATTCATGCTCTTTCTGCCCGGCGTGGACAAGCCTTTGCTGGACAAGAATCTGGAACGGCTGCTGGCCGCGACCTGGCATAAATTTCAGGCGGACGCGGGTCCGGTGGATCTGCTCAGGCAGGCGGAACCGGGCGCGGCCTACCAGATCCAGCTTGAGGTCAGCCTGCGCCATGCCGAGGTGCCGCCCTGGCTGGCAAAAAATTATGTGCTCTGGTCCTGGAATGTGGTAGATCCGGTAACGATCAAACTGCCGTTTCACTTTTGAACGGGGCGCGGGGGCATCATGCCCCTGCCGCCGGAACAGGGCGCTTTCGCTTTGAGATTGCCGCGTAACGGCAAGTCCGGGTTCGCCCGCGCCGGTTCGCGGCAAGGATTTGCGGACAAATCCTTGCGGGCGTTTCACGCGTGAAATGCCCCAGTCTGAAAGGGCCGAACTCTTTCAGGGTGTTGCAATCGCCATGCGCCAACTGCTGAATTTCATCATATTTCCGCCCTCCGCCGAACTGCCCGTTCGGGAACGCGAACGCCTGCGCCGCCGGCGCGAACTGGTGCTGGCCGGCCTGGCTTTCGTGCTGGCCCTGATCCTGACCCGCATCCTGTTTTACCTGTACGACACCGGTTCCGCCCTGTTCATCACGGTGTTCAGCCTGAACTTTCTGCTGCTGCTGGTCATCGCCGGGGTGGTGCTGCGCAACGGGCTCAAACTGCTGCTTGAACGGCGGCGGGGGGTGCTGGGATCCCGCCTGCGCACCCGCCTGACCCTGGCCTTTGTGGGGCTGACCCTGGCCCCCTGTCTGCTGATGGTTCTGCTGACCATGAAGTTCGTGCAGTTATCGGTGGATTTCTGGTTCAAGGACCAGGTGACCACGTCCATGGAAACGGCCCTTGAGGTGGGCCGGGCGGACCTCGACAAAACGGGCCAGCGTCTGCTGACCGCGGCACGCCTGATCCAGTCCGAAGTCGGCGACAGGCGGCTGATCTGGGGCGGGGCGGGCATGGATTCGCTGCTGGCCCGCAAGCGGAAGGAACTGGACATTGAGCTGATCGGCATGCTGAACACGCAACGCGAAGAGCGCATCTGGCACGCTTCGGCCGATGCCGCCGCGGCCTGGCGGGCGACCGGGGGCCAGCTGAACTGGCAGAATATCGCCAGGCAGGGCAACCAGACCGTGCTGGAATCCGGCACGGACAATGACTACGTGGTGGCGGTGCAGAGCGTTTCCGGCCCGTCCGGCGCCGGGTATCTGGTGCTGGCCGAAAGCATGGGACCCGCGTTCAAGGCCAAGCTGGACCGCATCGCCGGCGGCGCGGCGGAATACAAGCAGCTCTGGCGCGTGCGGCGGGAACTCAAGGGCATGCTGTACGTGGGCTTGGGGGTTCTGACCCTGTTGATCATGATGGGGGCCATCTGGTTCGGGTTCCGGGTGGCCAAGGAAATTTCCGCCCCGGTGCTGGCGGTGGCCAACGCGGCCCAACGCATCGCCGGGGGCGATCTGGCCGTGCGCCTGGATGATTACGCCGGGGACGAGATGGGCATGCTGATCCGGGCGTTCAACCGCATGACCGCGGACCTGTCGGCCAGCCGCGCCCGCCTGACCGGGGCCAACAAACTGCTGGAGGAACAGAACCGCGAAATCGTCCAGCACAGCCAGTATATCGAAACCGTGCTCGACAACATCGCATCCGGGGTCATCTCCGCCGACCAGGACGGCCGCATCAGCATGGTGAACAAGGCCGCCTGCTCCATTCTGGGCCATTCTCCGGCCAATCTGGTGGGCAAAACCATGGAGGACCTGCTGCCTCCGGACATGAGCCGCCTGATCCAGGCCATGCTGGAGCAGTTCCGGCGCCGCCCCCTGTCGCACTGGCAGCGCCAGATCGGCATCAGCCTGTTCGGCCAGGAACGGCGGCTTCTGGTCAATGCCGCGGGCCTGGTCACCCCGGAGGGGGAAAACCGGGGTTTTGTGGCCGTGTTCGACGATGTTTCGGAACTGGAAAAAATGCAGCGCATGGCCGCCTGGCGCGAAGTGGCCCGCCGCATCGCCCACGAAATCAAAAATCCGCTCACGCCCATCAAACTGTCGGCCCAGCGGCTGCAGCGCAAGTTCGGCAACAGGGTGGACGACCCCGTGTTCAGCCAGAGCACCAGCCTGATCGTGCAGCAGGTGGAGGCTCTGCAGGAAATGGTGCAGGAATTTTCCGCCTTCGCCAAACTGCCGGAAGTCGATCCGCAGCCCGGCGACCTGCGGCCCCTGCTCGGCGAGGTGGCGGACCTCTACCGCAACAGCCATCCGCGCATTATGTGGGAAGTGGATCTGCCGGATGGCCTGCCCATCCTGCCCATGGACAAAAAGGCCCTGCAGCGCGCGTTCATGAACATCGTCACCAATGCCGTGGACGCCGTGGACGGCGTGCCCGACCCTCGCGTGCGCATCAGCGCCGCCGCGGAAAGCGACCGGGGCATGGTGCGGGTGGATGTGGCGGATAACGGCCCCGGCCTGACGGAAGAAGAGCGGTCCCGCCTGTTCGAGCCCTATTTTTCCCGGAAAAAAGGCGGTACCGGTCTGGGCTTGACCATTGTCAAATCCGTCATTACCGATCATAAAGGCTACGTCCGCGTCAGCCGTTCCCCCCTGGGCGGCGCGGCCCTGACGGTGGAGTTGCCGTTGGCGTGAACGGGGGGCGCTGTCCCCCGACCCCCCCGCAAGGGGGATGATCCCCCTTGACCCCGCACTGGGGCAGCGCCCGCTTCGGCATGGGGCGTTGCGCAAAATATGCAGGCCCTGCCGCGCCGAAACAGGCGCGGCCCAATGGGGGCCGGGGACATCATGACCCCGGCGGAGGGGCTTGGGGGGGCGGAACCTCCCCATATCCATCGCAAGGAGCGATTATGGGTTTCGATCACCAGGGCTATTGCATCCGGCCGCCTTCGGAGGCGTACAGCATCCTGCTGCAGGCGACGCTGGGCTGTTCGCACAACAAGTGCACGTTTTGCGAGGCGTACAAGGCCAAGCGTTTCGCCATCAAGGACCGCTCCGTTCTGGAACGGGATCTGGAATTCGCGTCGCGGTACTGCCGCCGCCAGGACCGGGTTTTTGTCATGGACGGCGACGCGCTGGTCATGCCCATGCGGCACTGGGAATGGCTGCTGGCGAACATCGCGGAAAAACTGCCGTGGGTGACGCGGATATCCTGTTACGCCAACGCCAAGAGTTCGGCGCAGAAAAGCGACGAAGACCTGGCCCGCCTGCGGGAAATGGGTCTGGCCATGGTCTATTACGGCGTGGAAAGCGGGCATCCGGACGTGCTGCAACGGGTGCGCAAGGGATCGGACCCGGAAAAGCTGGCCCGCGAGGGCAAACGCCTGAAGCGGGCCGGGTTTGTCGTTTCCGCAACCGTCATTGTGGGGCTGGCCGGAGCGGACGACAGTCTGGCCCACGCGAAAGCCACCGGGGACCTGCTCAGCGACATGGACCCGGATTACGTGGGCGCGCTGACCGTGATGCTGCCGCCGGGCACGCCCCTGTACGAAGACTGGCGCCAGGGGCGTTTCATCCTGCCGGACACGAACATGCTGCTGGCCGAACTGGGGGTCCTGTTCAGCCATACCCGTCTGACCGGCGGCATGTTCACGGCCAACCACGCCAGCAACTATCTGCCCATCAAAGCCCGCCTGCCGGAAGACCGGGAACGGACCATGGCCCTTATCCGCCAGGCTTTGGAAGGCAAGGTCAGGCTGCGCGAGGAGTGGATGCGCGCGCTCTGAGCGGGGCGCGTTCCGTGACCGCAAGCATCTTGCGGTCACGGAGACGAGGGCGCGGGCGGCATTCATTGCCGCGTTCCGCGCCGGGGCGGGCGGGCCCTGGCAGGCCCCGGACTTGCGGGGTTTGCCATCAATCTGGAAAATTTGTCTTTGTATATAGCCTGGAATATGGTACCATGCTCCCATGGCTGCACTGCACCTGCCTTCTTTCGGCGTCCGCGTCCGCTCCCGTTTTCTGAAGGAAAACGGCCGTCCCACCCGGCTGACCCTGTGGATCCTGGGTGTTGCGGCCGCGTATTTGCTGCTGGCCGGTCTGGCGCTGCCGCACGCATTGCGGCCGGTGCTGGAAAAGCAGATGTCGCAGGCCCTGAACACCCGGTGCCGGGTGGAAGCCCTGTCCTGCAATCCTTTCACCCTGAAGGTCACGGCGGAAAGAATCGCCGTTCCCTATCCCGACGGGGAAAGCGTTTTTCTGGCCCTGCGCCGGCTGGAACTGACCCCGTCCCTGACCTCGTTGCTGCGTCTTGCGCCGGGCATCAAGGAACTGAAGCTGGTGGAACCCGCCGTGGATCTGAGCCTGCTGCGGGACGGCGAATTGTCGCCGCACGTTTTCTTCGCCGGGGGCAAGGCGGCGGATGCGGAAAAAAACGCCGGGCAGGACGGGGAAAAACCCGTATTCCCGTTCATCATCCGCGATTTCGCGGTGGTCAACGGCACCCTGACTTTTCGGGACCATATCCGGAACGCAACGCATGTTGCGGCGAACATCAACCTGACCGTTCCCTTCGCCTCCACCCTGGCGGCGGACAAAGACATCGCGGTGCTTCCCCAGCTGAATGCCACCATGAACGGCCGGCCTCTGGTGTTCGCCGGCGAATCCCGGCCTTTTTCCGACAGCCTGCGCACGGAATTCACCCTGAAGACCGAAGAGCTGGAACTGCCGAAATTCCGCGAATATGTCGCACCTTATACCAGTCTGGACCTGAAGAGCGGCACCTTGTTCACGGCCCTGAAGCTGCGGGTGGAGCGGCCGGCGGACAAGCCGGTCGAATTCGCCGTGGCAGGCAGGGCGGAAATCGCCAATCTGGAACTGGCCGGCCCGCAGGGTACGGTGTTCAAGGCCGCCCGGGCGGGCGTGGACATGGAAAACGTGCTGATCGGGCCGCGCAGGGTGGTGATCAGGGATGTTTTTCTGGATTCTCCGGCCATAACGGCGCGCCGGCTGGCCGACGGGACCGTCGACTGGCAGCGGTTTTTCACGGCGCCCAAGGATGAGCCGATCGCGGCGCGGCCGGTCAGGCTGACCGCCGGGTCCGGCGCGGCTCTGGACGGTTCCGGCGCCGCGCCGGGGGCGGCGGAAGCCGCCGCGGGCAACGGGACGATGCGCAGCGCCAACGCGACCCGCAGCGCCAACGCCACGGCCGCCGCGCCGGGGGCAGCGCCTTCCCCGCAGCCCGGGCAGGCGCGGGCAGCGGAGCCCGCTCCGCCTCCGCTGGCGCTGGTCATCGCCAAGGCCGGCGTCCGCGACGGGTCCGTAACCTGGCATGACGCCAGCGTGCCGGGCTTTGCGCCCCACACCGTGCCGAAGATCTGGGCCACATTCTCGGATGTGAGTTCCGAAGGCGAGGGCAAAGCGGATTTCAGCGTGGAATTCGGCGAGGGGGAAGCCAAATTTTCGGCCAGGGGCAAAGCGGCGGTCAACCCCATGCGCATTGACGCCGCCCTGAACCTGGAAAAAATGCCGCTGACGCCCTTTTCCCGCTATGCGGTCCAGGCGGCGGGGCTTTCCCTGGACAGCGCGGCGCTGGGCATCAAGGGCGATTTTTCCGCTGAGTACGGGGCGAAATCCGTCCTGCAATTCGCCGGGGGCGAGATCAGCCTGACGGATCTGGCGATCAGCCCCCCGGCGGGCGGCGGCAGGGCGGCTTCCGCCCCGGTCAGGGCGAAACGTCTGGCCGTGGGCGAGATTACCGCCGACATGGCCGGCAGGCACCTGACCGTGGGCAGGGTTTCCGGATCGGGTCTGGTCGGCCATCTGGCGCGGGGCAAAGACGGCGCGATCGGTCTGCTGGGGGCGCATTCCGCCGCCCCGGCGAAACCTTCCGCCGCGCCGAAACCGGGGCCCGCCGCCAAACCCGCGCCCGCCGCCGGGCCTCAGGCCGCGCCCGCTTCGTCTTCCCCCAACTGGTCTGTGACCGTGGGCACCGTGGCGGTGGATTCTTCCAGCGTATCGCTGACCGACGACAGCCTGCGCGCGCAGGCGGTGCTGCCACTTTCCGACATCAGGCTGGGCGCGGCGAATCTTTCCACCCAGGCGGGCACACAGTGGTCGGCCGATTTTTCGGCCCGGCCGGGCAAGCGCGGCATCATGAGCCTGAACGCCAAAGGTGTGCTGAACCCGCTGCAGCTGTCTTTCCATTTCAAGGCGGACAAGGCCGACCTGGCCTTTCTGTCCCCCTATGTCGGCGAAGCCGCCGACCTGACCCTGGCGGAAGCGAGCATGGCCGCCGATATCACCGGCGAGATCAAACCCGGCCGCGGGGGCGACGCGGACATCCATGTGCAGGGCGACGCCGGGTTGTACGGGGTCAGCGTGTACGAAGGCCGCAAGGAACTCGGCGGCTGGGGACGGCTGCGGGCGGAAAAATTCCGGTACCAGAACGCGCCCGGCGGGCGCAGCACAGGCACGCTGCATGTGGGCGCGCTGACCTTGAACGGCCCCCGTCTGGCCCTGGCCATCGACAAGGACGGGGTCAACAGCATCCAGCGCGCCTTGCGCCAGGTTCCGGCGAAACCGGCCGCAGCGGACAAGGCGCCGGCCAAAGCGGCCCCGGCGGCGCCCGCCGGGACGGCAGCGCCCGCTCCCGTGAAAAAGCCCGCCCCGCCGGCGGAACCCGTGGGCGGCTTTTCTTCCCTGACCGTGGGTGTGGTGGAGGTCAACGGCGGGCAGTTTTCCCTGCGCGACGAACGGTTGCAGCCGCCCTACAACCTGAAGCTGGACAGTTTCGAGACGGAGCTGAAAAATTTGTCGTCCGACCCGAAAACGCGGGGCTCCCTTTCCGGCAGCCTGCGCCTGAACGGGTCCCCCATCAGCATCAAGGGCGACTGCAACCCGCTGATCACCGCGCCGGCGGGCGCGTTCACCGTGAGCATCAAGTCCCTGGACCTGGCCTCTTTCACCGGGTATGCGGCGAAATTCACGGGCTATCCCATCCGCAAGGGCGAACTGCATGCGGAAATCAAAACTTCGCTCGCCGGTCCGCAGCTGGACGTGCAGAACGATCTGCAGATCAGCAAACTGGATTTCGGGGACAAGGCTTCGCCGCCGGGCGGTCCCGACATGCCGGTCAAGATGGCGGTCAGCCTGCTCAGCGATCTGAACGGCGACATTTCCCTCAGCCTGCCCATTGCCGGCAGTCTGGACGACCCGCAGTTCCGTATCGGCGGCATCGTGGGCAAGGTCATCGCCAACATCATGCTGAAAACGGTGACTTCGCCTTTCAGCCTGCTGGGCGGCATCGTGGGCGGCACGTTCAACCTGCTTTCCGGCGGGGGCGGCCCGGATCTGGAACACATCGCTTTCGCCGCCGGTGAAGACAGGCTGGACGACCGGGCATCGGCATCCCTGAAAGTGCTGGCCAAGGCTTTGGCCAAACGGCCGGCGCTGAAACTGGAACTGACCGGGGTGGCGGACATGGAGGAAAAGGGCGCCATCGTCGAAGCCGACGTGCTGAAAAGCATGCGCCAGATGAAATACGACGCGCTGCCCCGGGCGGAACGGAACAGAACCGCGCCGGACGCGATGCGCGTGGGACCGGACGTGAACGCCGACGAATACGCGGCCCTGTTGTTCAAGATTTACGCGGCCGCGCCGTTCGCCAAGGAAGAAAGCAGCCCCGGCAAGGCGCTGCCCCAGTCCACCAGGGAAATGATGCGCCGCATCAAACAAAATACGGCCGTATCCGAAAAGCAGATCCGGGAACTGGCCCGGAACCGGGCGAAAGTCGTGCTGGATGCCCTGGTCAAAGCCGACGCCTCGCTGGCGAAGCGGCTGACCGTGGCCTCGCCCGAGGTCAGGGCCGACGGCGGCAAAGACCGGAAAATCGATTCCTACGTCCTCACCAGAATGAAATAGGCGGCCCTGCGGCGCGCCCTTCCGGTGTCCCGCCCGAGCCTTCCACGGCACGGCCGGGAAGGCCGGCCGCGCGCAATCAGCGTGCAAACGGTTTCAGGCTGTCCGCGGCCGGTCCGCCATGCGCTTGCGGCATGGGCGGCGCCGTCATTTTCCCCGGCCGAAGCCCGGAATGGCGAAACGCTTTTCCAGCCGGTTCAGAATGGCGGCCGCGATGCTGGTCATGGCCAGGTAATAGCAGCCGACCGCAAGGTAGACCTCGATGTAGCGGAACGAGCGGCCCGCCAGCACGTTGGCTTCGCCGGTCAGTTCGATGCAGGAGATGACGTAGGCCAGCGAGGAATACTTTATCAGATAGATGATTTCGTTGCCGCAGCCGGGCAGAGCCCGGCGCAGGGCCTGGGGAACGACCACGGACAGCAGCAGCTGGCGGGTGGAAAAACCCAGCGCCTGCGCCGCCTTGATCTGCCCCTGGCGGATGGACAGCAACGCGCCGCGCACGTATTCGGACTGGTAGGCCGCGCTGCAGATGATGAAACCCACCAGGGCCGCGCCGAAGGCGTCCAGCAAAAACAGCTGCTGCAAAATGTCGCCCTCGTACCGCCACTGGGGCGGCAGCGGCGCGCTGGCCGACGCAAGCAGAGAATCCAGCCCCATGCCGATTTTCGGCAGGCAGTTGTAAATCAGAAACAGCTGCACCACCAGGGGGACGCCCCGCACCAGCGTGGTGAAAATGTCGGCGGCCCTGCGCGGGACCAGGCCGGCATAGACGCGGACGGCGCCCAGAATGACGCCGCCGACAAAGCCCAGAATGGCGGACGGCACGATCAGCTGCACGCTGACCCACAATCCCCTGTTCAGGGCGGGAAAAACCCGGTCCAGGTAAAAGGCCGCGTCTATGGACACGCTGACCCCGAACAGGGACAGGGTCAGCATGCGCCGTCCCCCCCGTTGGCCGGCGCCTTGTTTCCCGCGCAGGCCGCGCGGCCGCCTTCCTGCATCTCGCCCAGCCTGGAGCAAAAATCGCGGGTGCGGGTCTGCGCGCCCGCCGCCAGCAGATCAGCCGGCCGGCCGCGTTCGATGATCTCGCCCTTTTCCATAAACACGATCTGCGTGGCCAGAGCCCGCGCGAAATCCATCTGGTGGGTGGCCATGATCATGGTCATGCCCCCGGCGGCCAGGTCGCGGATGACGGCCAGCACTTCGCCCACCAGTTCGGGATCCAGGGCGGACGTGGGTTCGTCCAGCAAAATGGCCGTGGGGTCCATGGCCAAAGCCCTGGCGATGGCTACCCGCTGCTTCTGGCCGCCGGACAGTTCCGCCGGGTACAAAACGGCCCGCCGCTCCAGCCCCACGCGGGCAAGCTCCGCCATGCCCCGTTCTTTCGCCCGCGCCGCGGACAACCCTTTGACTTTCCGTAATGCTATCGATACGTTATCGATTGCTGTTAAGTGGTCGAATAAATTAAAATCTTGAAAAATCATCCCGACCTGCTGGCGGAAAACGGACAGGCTTTTTTTGTCTCTGGCGTCCACGCGGATTCCGTTCAGAGACACGGACCCGGCGTCAGGGATGATCAGGTGATTGATGCACTGCAAAAAGGTGCTCTTGCCCGCGCCGGACGGGCCGATCAGCACGGTCAGTTCCCCCCGGCGCACGGACAGGGAAACGCCGTTCAGAATGCGCCTGCCGCCCAGGGTTTTGCAGATGCCCTCCATGCGCAGGGTTTCGGGCGCGGCGGCGGCCGGAAAATCGGGCGTGTCGTTCATGCGCTTGTCCCGGCCGCATATCCGGGGATATGGACCTTTTTTTCCAGGCGGCGCAGAATCTTCAACCCCGCCAGGGTGATCAGAAGGTACAGAATGCCGGCCAGCCCGTAAAAGGCCAGATGCTCATACGTGCGCGAGGCGGCGAAATGGGTGCGGGCCATGATGTCCTGGGCCCCGCCCAGCACAAATACCAGGGCGGAATCCTTCAGCAGGATGGAATATTCGTTGCTCCATCCGGGTATGGACAGGCGCAGGGCCTGGGGCAGGATGATCTGGGTAATGCCCGTGGCGTCGTTCATGCCCAGAGCCCGGGCGGCTTTCAACTGTCCCTGGGGCAGCGAGAGGATGGCCCCCCGGAAGATTTGCGACTGGTATGCGGATGAGGTCAGCCCCAGCACCAGGCAGGATGCGTTGAAGGCCGACACGTCCAGGCCGACGACCATCGGCAGCCCGTAATAAAAAAGAAAAAGCAGCACCAGGATCGGCGTGCCCCGGAAAAACCACACGTACAGCCCCGCCAGACGGCGGGAAACCCGGCCCCCGTAAACCTGAACCACGGACAGGGGCACGCCCAGAATAAAGCCCAGCGCAAGGGACACAAGCACGATGGCGACCGTGACCGCGCAGCCGCCCAGAATGTTGGGCAGGGATTCAAAAACGGTGGACAATGTTTCAATCATAAAAATCTGGGGCTCCGTCCCGGCCATTCCGCCCTTTCGGCCTCTGCCGGGAGCGGATTTCCCGTGTCGCGGAAAATCCGCGCCCGGCAGGGCTCCAAAAGCATGTCCCTTCCCCGGCGCAGGAATGCGGGAAGGTTTTGCCCCCCAACCCGGCTATTTTCCCGAAGACAGATGTTTTTTCTTCAGCGCTTCCCAATAGGGATCCTTTTTCAGCAGCCGGTACCCTTCATTGATCAGCTTGTGCAACGCCGCGTCCTCATTGCGCATGGCCACGCCGAAATTGTCCCCGGGCGCGAATTCGCCGATGATTTTCACCGGTTTTTTGGCCTTGTTGATGGCGTCTTCGGCCGGGGCGGAATCAATGCCCGCGGCGTCGATGCGGCCGTTGACCAGATCCTCCACGGCCATGGGCGCGGAATCGTAATAGCGCAGATCGTAATTCCACGCGTTCTTGTCGCGGTTGGCGGCCAGCCATTCCGCTTCGTTGGTGCCGCGCTGGGCGCCCAGCTTTTTTTTGCCCGTCAGGATCTGCTCTTTGGTCAGTTTGCTGTTTTTTTTCACCACCAGAACTTTCTGGATGGTGAAATACGGTTCGGAAAAAGTGACCCTGGCCGCGCGTTCCGGCGAAATGCTCATGCCGGAACAGACCATGTCGATTTTTTTTGCCAGCAGATCGGGGATGATGCCGTTCCAGTCCATGGGCTTGTGGGTGACGGTGAAACCCATTTTTTTGGCGATCCAGTTCATGGAATCGACATCGAACCCGGCGGGTTTGCCGGTCTTGTCCACATACGCGAAGGGCGGATAGTTGGCGTCAATGCCGTTGATGTAGGCGGCGGCGGACGAAGCCCCGGCAAAGGCCAGGGTCACCAGGACGGCTGCGGCCATGGCCAGAATACGTTTGCGCATCGGCGGCTCCTTGGGTGTGAGGGACAGGGAAAGTACATTCCGATTACGTCACTTTATGGTGTTTTTCAAGGTGCCCAGGCCCTGGATGGACATTTCCATCACGTCGCCCTTTTTCAGGAATTTCGGCGGGGTGAAGCCCATGCCCACACCGGGGCAGGTGCCGGTGGCAATGATGTCGCCGGCCAGCAGCCGCGTGCCTTTGGACAGGGTGGCGATGATGGTCGGGATGTCGAAAATCATCAGTCTGGTGTTTGACTGCTGCCGCGTTTCGCCGTTGACCAGGCCCAGAAGATCCAGATTCTGGGGGTCGGGCACGCTGTCCTTCGTCACCAGGTACGGTCCGAAAGGCGCGGACTCGTCCAGACATTTGCCGCTGAACCACTGGGACGTGCGTTTTTGCAGGTCGCGGGCGGACAGATCGTTGATGATGGAATAGCCGAACACGTGTTCGTAAGCCTTTTCTTTGGGAATATCTTTGCCGTCCCTGCCGATGATGACGGCCAGTTCCGTTTCGTAGTCATAGCAGGCGGTTTCGTTTTCGTGTCCGTCGATGGCCGCGCCCGGGTCCGCGATGGCGGTAAAGGGCTTGGTGAACAGGATGGGGAAGGCCGGCGCGGCGTTCTTTCCGTCCTTCGCCTGTTCGAATTCCTGTATATGGTCGAAATAGTTGAGTCCCACGCAAAGGATATTGCGTGGCGGGTTCTTGTACGGGGCGAGCAGGGTCACGCTTTCCAGCGGAGCAAAGGCCGGGCAGGCGGCGTCGGCCTCGGCCGTGCTCAGCAGGTTTTTGACGGCGGATAAAACCGCATCGCCCCCGGCCACCACTTCCAGCATGGTTTCGGGCGCGCGGGCCGCTCCGTAGCGTTTCGCGGCGCCGGACAGGCAGAGCACCCGTCTGCCGTCTCTGGCAAGTGCGCCGACCCGCGTTGCGCCGTCTTTGGAAAAGGTCAGTAGATGCATAACAGTCCCCTTTGTGGGCTTCATGATGTGGACCGGACATACTCGCCCAAAACGCGGTATTTTTCCAGTCCGGAAAACGCGCCCGGCGGATGCTTGCCGTCCGGCCCCGGTCGTGTATGATGGAAAGGTCGGGCGCTGCGCCGCCCGTGTCTTTGCGTTCCGCAACGGCCGGTTGCGGGCGCGCTACCCAGCCAGAGGAGGCTGCCATGAAAAAATCCCTCGGCCCGCAAACACTGGTGTACCCCATGCCCGCCTTTCTGGTCGGCACCTACGACGAAACAGGCAGGGCCAATATCATGACCGCCGCCTGGGGCGGCATCTGCTGTTCCGAACCGCCCCTGCTGGCGGTTTCCATACGCAAGAACCGCAAGACCTATGAAGCCCTTGTCGCGCGAAAGGCCTTCACCATCAGCATTCCTTCCGGGCAGCTGGCGGCGCAGACGGACTTTGCGGGCATCGCCACGGGCCGCAACACGGACAAGTTCGCGCAGCTGAACCTGACGCCCGCGCGCGGTGCCTTCGCGGACGCCCCCTATGTGGAGGAATGCCCTGTGGTGCTGGAACTGGTGGTGCATTCGTCGCAGGATCTCGGGTCTCACGTGCAGTTCATCGGCGAGATCAAGGACGTGAAGATTGACGAAGATTGCCTGAACGAAGCGGGCAAACCCGACATCGCCCTGGTGAATCCCCTGCTGTACGACGGGGGAGGCCGTGAGTACCGGCATGTGGGGTCCGCCGCGGGCAAAGCCTTTGCGGGAGGAAAAATCTTCTGGGAAAAGAGCGAGGAATAAAGTGTCCCCGCGTGCAACGCGCACGCGGATCTGTCCCCGGAACCTCGCCCCGGAACGGCTTCAGGCGGATTTTGCCCGCTGTTGGAGCAGTGTGCCTTTGAAGTTACCCATACGGGCACAATGCTCCGGCCTTGCGAAGCGCGGGGTGGCACGGCCCGCGGGAGTGGCGCAAGCGGGTTGTATTCGCCCTTGCGCGACAGGCGCGAAGCGAAACTGCTCCAGCGTACGCCGGAGGCGCTCAGCGTTCCAGCATGGCGCGCACCAGATCCCCCGCCGCGCGGGCGCCGCCCCGGCGGGGGGCCAGGTACGCGGCCGTCCGCCGGGCGCCGCGCTCGCGCGGAACCGGGCGCGCCAGCGCGTCCAGCAGGGCCGGGGCCAGGGCGTCCGCGTCCGGCACGCGCCGGGCCAGGCCTTCGCGGAAAAAATCTTCCCCCACCCAGGCGAAATTCTTCAGATGCGGGCCCACCACCGGCACATGGCCGAGCACCGCCGGTTCCAGAAAATTCTGGCCGCCCAGGGGGGCCAGGCTGCCGCCGACGAATACCGCGTCCGCCCGGCTGTACAGGCTGCGCAGTTCTCCGAAACGGTCCCAGATGACGATGGAGCCCGGCCCGGCCGCCTGCCCCGAGGAGCGCAGCAGGATTGCGGGACGGGCCGCCGGCGGCCGGGAGGCGCGGCCTTTCGGGATCCCGCCGGGGGGCGGCGGCCCGGTGGTTTTTTTCAGCCAGGCGTCCACGCGTTCCATGTGCCGGGGCGCAATGACGATCGCGGCTTGCGGGGCCTTTTCCCGCAGCGCCGCGACGACGGGCAGCAGCGCGTCTTCTTCCTCTTTGCGCACGGAGGCCAGCAGCAGCACGGGCAGGCCGTCCGGCAGGATATCCGGG
Source organism: Desulfovibrionaceae bacterium (assembly GCA_031550605.1). GTDB lineage: Bacteria > Desulfobacterota > Desulfovibrionia > Desulfovibrionales > Desulfovibrionaceae > FLUQ01. The sequence continues at coordinate 37,837 of JAVBOK010000049.1, forward strand.
AAAGGGCTGGCGAAAGGAAAGCCCGAATCCGCCGTTTCCGCGCCGGGCTCGCCCACGCCGTCAAATTTCATGTTGGGCATGAGCGCCACCCTGGCCGGACCGAACAGCGCGGCAAAACGGGCAGCGTCCGCGTGTGACACGGCCAGAACCCGGCGCGGCGCGGCGCGGCGCCAGAGAAGGCCAAGCTTTCCGTACCCCCGCAGGCTTTTTTCCGACATTCTGCCGTTGATCAGGGCCACGGGAACATCGGTTTCCGCGCAGGCGGCGAGCAGGCCCGGCCAGAGTTCCGTTTCCAGCAGCACAAGCAGTTTCGGCGCGGCCAGATCAAGAGCCCGGCGCATCAGCGCGGGTTCGTCGAAAGGAAAAAAGCGTGTGAAAATGGTAAGATGGGGTGATTCTCCCGCGATCCGCAGCCGGGCCGCCTCCAGGGTGTCCAGGCCCTGGCGGGTGCAGCTGGTGCACAAGATGCGCAGGGGCTCTGCGCAACGCGCCAGTTCGTCCAGAAGCTGCCGGGCTAGAAAGGCTTCGCCTCCGGACGCGGCCTGTATCCACAGGTCCGCGGGGGGCGTCCAGTCCGGCGGGACCAGGCGCTGGCCGATGCCGTCGGCAAGACGGCGCTGGCGGCGCAGAAACGGGCGCGCGGCGCGCCAGGCCAGGCCGTACAGGCCGAGCAGCGCGCGGAGTGCGGCGGGCGCTTTCACCGGGCCGCCCGCCCCCGGTCGGCAAGCCCCAGCGCGATCAGCCGTTCGACAAGCCGGTCAAAGGGGATGCCGGCTGCCGCGGCCTGCTGGGGCAGCAAACTGGTGGCGGTCATGCCGGGCAGGGTGTTGCTTTCAAGCAGCACGAACGAGCCGTCGGGCCGCAGAACGAAATCCGACCGGCTGTACCCGGAAAGGCCCAGCGCCCGATGCGCGGCCAACGCGGTTTTCTGGATGGCGGCCGTGACGCCGGCGGGCAACGGCGCGGGGCAGATTTCATCCGCGCCGCCTTTCTGGTACTTGCTGGCGTAATCAAAAAACACGTCGCTGGCCCTGGGCTTGATCAGGATGAGCGGCAGGGCTTCCTCGCCGCCCATGGGACCCAGCACTCCGCAGGTGACCTCAACCCCGGACACGGCCGGTTCCACCAGAAATTCCCCGCCAAGGGCGAACAGACGGTCCAGGGCGGCGTCCAGATCCCCGGGCGCGGCCACGCGCTCCATGCCCAGGCTGGAGCCGCCCGTATTGCTTTTGATGAACAGGGGGCAGGCAAAGGGCGCTTGCCAGCCCTTTTCCGGCTTTCGGGTCAGCAGCATCCAGTCCGGCGTGGGCAGCCCGCGCCGCCGGAAAAGTTCCTTGGCCGCGGCCTTGTTCAGGGCCAGAAAGGATCCGGCCGGCCCGGAACCTTGATACGGGCAGTTTACGGCCTCCAGCATGGCCTGGATCAGCCCGTCCTCGCCCGGCGATCCGTGCAGGGCGATGAAGGCGAAATCGGCCTTTTCAGCCGAGGCAAGCAGTCCTTCCAGCGAAGATACGGGGTCGAACCGGGTGACGGAGTGTCCCAGGCGCGCAAGGGCCTGTTCCACCATTGCGGAACTGTTCAGCGAAACGTCACGCTCGCTTGACCAGCCGCCCGCGATCAAAAGTATATTCATGAAGAGGCATTCCCATACGGCGCGAAAGCGCCGCTTCTATGTCCAGGCCCTGCCGGTGCGACGCGGCGATGCGGGCTTTCGCGTCCTCCGTGTGGCCGTACCGTTCGACCAGGTCGGCGTAGCGTTCCTGCGCGGTGACCACGCGGTCGTGCATCACCCGTTTGTCCGCGTAGATGATGCAAAAGGGCAGCAACCACGCATCGACCGTCGCGTCAACATCCCATATCCAGCGCACGTGCTGGATGACCCCCTGGGCGATGCGGGGGTTGCGGGTTTCGTTCTGCACCCAGGCGCCGCCCAGCTGCGCGTGGCTGCCGCCGTGGTTCACGGTGTACATCTTGCCCAGATCGTGCAGCAGTCCGGCCGCCAGCACGGACGGCACATGCAGTTTCGCGCCGGCCTGTTCCGCCTTTTCCGCGAGGCTTACGGCAAAAGACGCCACCACGCGCGAATGGTCGCGGATATGGTCGGGCATCGCGTATTTGTTCCACAATACCAGACAGTCTTCTTCAGAGGGCACGGCCCAGGCGGGGTTGGGTTCGACGATCACCGGGGGCAGTCCCCGGGGGAACAGCGACCGCCGGGCGATCCTGTCGGGCAGGCGCACCGGTTCCTGATACCCTTTGAAAAGCGTGGCTTGGTTCATGAACGATCCTTTTGCGGGCAAACGAACCGGACGCCGCCCCCTGCGGAGCGGCGTCCGGAATTTTTCACGCGCCGACGGCCTGCACCTTGATGGCATCCGCCAGCGCCTTGACCCAGACATTGTAGTTGGGGTGGATGTTCGTGCCGTCGTACATCATGTTCACGCTGTCGCGGTAGGCTATCTTGAAACTGCCCGCCGTATGGAAAATATCGACGACAACGGTATGGCTGCGCACGGTGAGGGAAGCTTGCATCCGGCCTTCCCCCATGTCCTTGATTTTCCAGTTCTGCCGCATGCCGGCTTCTTCGATGGCGGCTTTCATCCCCGCCGGGGTCAGCGCGGGGTTGTTCACCGTCTCGTCAACGGTCCGGGGCGGCGTGAGGCCGCCGCAGCCCGCGCAGACGGCCAGCAGAAAAGCCAGCAGGCAAAGCGGAAGCGGCGCGCTGTATCTGTTTCGCATCTTGGTCCTCACATGCTCACGGCGCGTATCCGGATTTCTTCGGCCAGGGTTTTGACCCAGCTGTTGTATTGGGGGTGAATGATGCCGGCGGCGGCGTCGTATTCCATATTCACGCTGTCGCGGTATGCGATGGTGAAGCTCGTGGCGGTGTAGAAAATATCCACGACCACCGTGTGGTTGCGGATGTTCAATGTGGCCTGGGCCTGGCCCTTGGCCGGATCCGGCGCGGAAGCTTTTGCCCGCTTGCCTTTGCCGTCGGCCGTCGGCTGCGGGGCAGCCACATCCCTGACGGCCCAGCCGCGTTTGATGCCGCCTTCCTTGATGCAGGTCCGCATTTTGTCCAAAGTCAGGTTCTTGTTGTCCACCGACTGCACAACAGGGGTAAGAATGGGATCGCCCCGTCTGCACCCGACGGAAAAAACCAGCAGCAGGGCGAGCAGGCACAACGGAGCCGCGAGATATCTTTGGGGCATGGGAATCTCCTTGGTTTAAGGGGCTTGCATCGCATTACGCATATCAGTCAGTACGGCTTTGCGCAAGGCGCGGGCCGCTCCATCGCCGTGATGGCGGAAAGAGGCGGGATACACCGGGTCCAGCACGCGGATGTCGATGCTTCCGGTCCGTATCCAGGGGGTGCCGGGCGGCAGCACGCCGCCGCTGCCTCTGATGCGGACGGGCACCACGGGCAGACCGGCTTCCACGGCCGCGGCAAAGGCCCCGGCGTGGAAACGGCCGATCGTCCTGTCGCGGTCGGGGGACGGGTTGCGGTGCCCTTCCGGAAAAAAGACGATGCTGGCACCGCCGGCCGCGTCCGCGCGGACATGTTCCAGCACGGCTTCGCTGCTCAGTTCTTCCACGTTGATGAACCGGGCGACGCGCATGAAAAGGCCGTAAAAGGGCAGCCGGAACGGCCAGGCCCGCACCGTGAAGACGATATTGGAATTGGGCGTCCGGGCCAGGCAATGGATGTCGAAAAAAGACTGATGGTTGGCCACGATGACGCAGGGTACGGGAAAATGCCCGCCCGGCGGTCCGCTGTAGCGCACGCGGGCCCAGGGCGCGATGCAGTATTTCCAGCCCGCGCCGTACAGATGGTTGACCCGGCGCACGGCGATGCGCGCGTTTTCCCCCCGCAGCCGCCCGCGGATCAGAAAATAGGGCAGAGTGAAAGGCACGGCCGCCGTCCAGGCGGCCAGGATGCAGTAAAAGAGGACATTGCGAAGGATGTGGCGCATAACTGTGGAAAAAAGCTTTCGCCGCCCCAAACCTTTCCGGGGCGCCCGCCGGCATCCGCCGGGGCGGCGGCCGTGCATCGACGGCGGGACGCCGCCTGCGGGCATGTCTGGGGCAAGCCCCCGAAAATCACGCGGTCTCGGCTTCCAGAGCCAGCGGCACCCTGGCCAGGCGCAGCAGATAGCCGTGCAGGTCGCCCACGGTGCGGATGCCCCGCAGGGCCTCGTTGTCCCGCAGCTTGCGGCCGAAAGCCTGTTCCAGGGCCACAATCATGTCCACGGCATCCAGGCTGTCCAGTTCAAGGTCTTCGAAAAAATTGGTTTCCGGTTTCAGCCTGGCGCGGTCGAGTTCGAACTCTTCGGCCAGGGTTTTGTCGCACAGTTCGATAATCTCGCGGTCAGTCATGGCATTTCCTTACGATAAGTGAGGCGTTGAATCCGCCCAGGGCAAAGCTGTTTTTCATGGCCACAGCGTATTGGCCCGTTCTGGGGGCGGTAATGAGGTCGATATCCCCGCAGGCCGGGTCCGGCGTTTCCAGATTGCGGGTGGGGACAAGCGTGCCCGCATGCAGCATGCGGATGGCGGCGATCAGTTCGATGGCCCCGCTGGCCGCCATGGTATGTCCCAGATGCCCTTTCAGACTGCTGACCGGAGTGCCGGAGCCGAAAATTTCCGCGATGGCCCGGCCTTCGGCGATGTCGCCTTCAAGGGTGCCGGTGGCGTGGGCGCTGATATACGCCACATCCGCCGGGGAAAGGCCCGCGTCGGCCAGCGCGCCGCGCATGCAGGCCACCAGGTCTTCCCTTGCGGGGTGGGCGATATTGCTGGTGGTCACCGAAGGGGCGTATCCCAGCACTTCCGCCAGGATGGGCGCGCCGCGCTCCCTGGCGCATTCCAGATTTTCCAGCACCAGCATGCCGGCCCCTTCGGCGCAGGCGATGCCCGTGCGGGAGGCGTCAAAGGGCCGGGGCGCTTCCGCCGGGCCGCGGCTTTGGTCCGCGCCCGCGCCCAGAAGGTCAAAGACCGAGGAAACCAGCAGATGGTATTCGTCCGACGCGCCGCAGAGCATGCGGTCCTGGCGGCCGCCCGCGATCAGTTCGAAACCCAGGCCCACGGCCTGGCAGCCTGTGGCGCACGCGGCGGAAAGTCCTTCCGCCCGCCCTCTGACGCCCAGGGACTGGGCCAGGTTGGCGGCCACCGAATGGCTCATGATCTTGAAAAAGGTATGGGTGCGCACCCCGGCCAGGGCGTGGTCCGAAAGATAGGCGGCGAAAAATTCCTGCAGAGCGTCCGGGCTGCCCATGGTGGATCCGGCCACGACGCCGGTGCGGGGGCTTTGCAGCATGTCCGGCGTGACGCCGGCCTGTCCCAGGGCTTCCGTGGCGGCGGCATAGGCGAAAAGGGACATGCGCGACATGCTGCGCCGCAGTTGGCGGGGAATGGCCGCTCCGTCAAAATCCGGCACCAGGCCCACGGCGTTGGTGGACAGCGCGTGGCCCGGTCTGGCCTGGCTCAGGGAAACGACGCCGCTGCCGCCCGCGCCCAATCCGCGCATCAGCGCGTCCACGCCCGCGCCCAGGGGGGAAACGGCCCCCATGCCGGTGATGACTACTCGCGCCCGTGCCATTGACGCAGCTCCTTGTGCAGCGTTGCCCAGTCCGCGGCCATGCCGCAGGCCACCAAAGCCGAAACCATGCTGCCCAGAACGCCGGGCAGCAATACGGACTGCCCGGCCAGAAACAATCCGGCCAGGCGGGTTCGCGGCAGCAGCGGCATCTCGTTTACGGTCTGTCGCACGCCATAGGTGCCGCCGCGCGGGTTGTGCGTATACTCCGCCACGGTGAGAGGGGTGGCCCCGTCAAGTACGCGCAGGCGCCCCCGCAACGCCGGCAAGGCATCCAGAATACGCTGTTTCAGTGTCCCGATCAAGGCGGATTTCGCCTCGGCATAGGCGGCGGGCCTTTGCCCGCGCCTGCTGCGGGCAAAGGCCGCGAAAGGCGCCGCGCTGCAGGGCATGACCGCGGTCAGGGCGCGGCGCCCGTCTTTTTCCCCCGGCGAGAGCGAGAGGAAAATCAGATTGCGTTCCGGATCGCGGCCGTCGAGCAGGGCGCTCGGGTCTGTGGACGGGCACAGGTAGACAGCCTGGTTTTCCAGGCCGCAGGGGGCTGCGTCCGCGTCCACGACAGCGAACAGCATGGCGCAGGAAACGGTTTCCGGCAGCGACAGAAGACGCCTGACGTAAACGCCCCGGAAGGCGTCCGGCGGCACAAGGCCGGGCAAAAGCGCCGGATGGCCGGTATAGATACAGCGGCCGGTTTCCAGCACTTCGCCGCCCTCGTCCCGCACGCCGCGCACTTTCCCGTTTTCGCCGAGAATCGCCGCGGCCCCCCGGCCCGTCCGGATCTGGCCCCCGCAGGCGGTTATTTTGCGGGCCAGGGCCTTGATCAGGGCATGCCCGCCGGCGGCGAAGGCGCCCAGCGAACTGCGCAGCGTGCCGTCCACCAGGGCGTGGTTGTAAAAGGGCGCTTCGTGGGGCAGGGCCCCGTGCAGGGACGCGCGCAGAAAAAAAACAAGGCGCAGAAGGGGATCGGCCGTCAGCTTCGCCAGAATTCCGCCCAACGGCGCGATCTGGTCCGCCGGCGGAACGCCCCTGGCGCCCCGGCCGGGATTCAGGAATTCCGAAGAATCCACGGCCCGGCGCACGGCGTCGATGTACGCGTCGATGCCCGTTGTTTCGCCGGGAAAACGCGCGCGCAGATACTCGCGAAAGGCGTCAAAGCCCGTGGGCAGGAAAAGGGGGGCGTGATGCGCGGCGCCGCCGCCGAGAAGAATCTGCTCCGCCGCGTCGGAACGGAAAAAAACGCGCTCCAGGTCCTGGTCCACGCCCAGCATGCGAAGATAGGTATGCAGAATTTCGCCGTCCGCCAGGCCCCCGGTCAGGTGCAGCCCCGTGTCGAAACGCAGGCCTTCGCGCGCGAAGCCGGACAGGGTGGGACCGGGCACGGGGTTTTTTTCCAGCACGGCCACGGAAAAACCCCGGCCGGCAAGATAGGCTCCGGCGGTCAGCCCGGCGACGCCAGCCCCTATGACGACATAATCAAAACGCATGGCGCATAATTACAGGAAGCAAGGGCTTGTCAAGATAAACGGAAAAGGCGCGGGAAAGCGCTTCTTTTTGTGGGATCACATGAACAGGCCGCCGTTGACGGCCAGCACCTGGCCGGTGATGTAGGCGGCGCCGGGGGAGCAGAGGAAGGACGCCGCTTCCGCCACGTCCTCCACGGTTCCGAAGCGGCGCAGGGGGATGAAGGGCAGGACTTTGTCCCTGGGCACATTCCTGGTCATGTCCGTTTCAATGAAACCCGGCGCGATGGCGTTGACCCGCACGTTGCGCCGGCCGACTTCCACGGCCAGGGACCGGGTGGCGCCGATCAGTCCGGCCTTGGCCGCCGAATAGTTGACCTGGCCGCCAACCCCGGTCTGGCCGGAAATGGAAACCATGTTCAGCACGTGGCCGCGGCGGCGGCGCAGCATCAGGGGCAGGATGCGGCCCGTCAGGTTGAAGAACCCGTCCAGATGCACGGCCAGCACGCCGCGCCAGTCGTCGGGGTCCATCATGGCGAACACCCCGTCGCGGGCGAAACCGGCGTTGTTCACCAGAACGTCCGGCACCCGGCCGGCCAGCAGCGGGGTCAGGGCGGCTTCCGCCGCGCGGCTGTCCGCCACATCAAAGGGCAGCAGCGCGCAATTCCGGCCCAGGGCGGCAATCCCTCCCGCCACCGCGCGCGCGGCGCCATGGTCCGAACGGTAATTCAGCCAGATGTCGTACCCGTCGGATGCCAGGCGCCGGGCAACGGCCGCGCCGATGCCCCGGCTGCCTCCGGTGACCAGGGCCAGGGGGGCGCCGTCGCGGAAAGCGCTGCCCGCCTTGGGTGGGGACTCATGCATCACTGGCCGCTCTTGGCTTTTTCTTCCTTGTATCCTTCGTCATAGCCTTTTTCCACGGCATCGACCTTGCGTTCAACCTTGGCCTGGGCCTTGCCGGCGGTGCGGCCCATCCAGGAACATCCGGCGGCGGCGCCGAGGGCCAGGGTGACGAGAATCATGGCCGCAAGCGCGCGGCGCGGCATTGTCGCATATCGGAACATGGTGTTTCTCCCGCTGGGTGTACGTCAATGAATGAAGGGCAGGGCCCGGAAGACGAAATTCTTTTTTCGCAGCCTTTTTTGTGGTATGGATAAAGTATAGGCAACTCGGGTTGTTGATGCAAGAAGCTCCTGCACTCGACTTTCCCGCCGCCCTGGCGTATCGAATGGCGTTACGGGGCCATTTGCCCGTTGTTTTGAGGACTGTATGGCCGAAATTATGTGCAAACGCTATTCTTTTTCTTCCGTGGCCGCATCGGCCGGCTTCCGGGCGCATCTTGCCCGGCGCGTGGCCGTGGGCGGCGGAGATGCGGCAAAAACCGACGATGCCGTGCGCGCCATTGTGCAGGACGTGCGCGAACGCGGCCTGGCCGCCGTGCTGGACTATACCCGCCGTTTCGACTGTCCCGCCTTCACGGACGGCATGTTCTCCGTTTCCCCCGATGCCCTGGCCGCCGCCGCCCGCGAAATCCCCGCGTCCGACCGGGAGATCGTCCGCGAGGCCGCCGGCCGCATCCGCCGTTTCCACCAGGCCCAGAAGGAACAGTCCTGGTTTGTCGCGGAAGAGGACGGCAGCGTGCTGGGGCAGACGGTCACCCCTCTTGACCGGGCCGGGCTGTATGTGCCCGGCGGCAAGGGCGGCGAAACGCCGCTTATCTCCAGCCTGCTGATGAACGCCGTGCCCGCCCAGGTCGCCGGGGTCAAAGAAATCGCCGTGGTTTCGCCCCCCCGGCCGGACGGCACGCTGAACCCCCATATCCTGGCGGCGGCCCACGAACTGGGCCTGACCGAAGTCTACGCCTGCGGCAGCGCCTGGGCGGTGGCGGCTCTTGCATACGGGGCCGGGCCGCTCGCGCCCGTGGATATCGTCGCCGGCCCCGGCAACATCTGGGTGGCCACGGCCAAGCGGCTGCTGCTGGGGCACGTGGGCATCGACATGCTGGCCGGCCCGTCCGAAATCTGCATCCTGGCCGATGCATCCGCCGATCCCGCCTGGGCGGCGGCGGACATGCTTTCGCAGGCGGAACACGACCCGCTGGCGTCCGCGCTGTGCATCACCCCGGACGAGGCTTTCGCCTCCGCCGTGGCCGCTGCCCTGGCGGAACAGCTGGCGTCTCTGCCCCGGGCGGATATCGCGCGGCAATCCCTGGTCGACTGGGGCGGCATCATCGTCACGCCGGACATGGCGACAGCCGCCGCCATCGCCAACGTTCTGGCCCCGGAACATCTGGAACTGCTCGTCGCCGACCCCTGGAAGCTGCTGCCCGCCATACGCCACGCAGGGGCCGTGTTCATGGGGCATTACGCCGCGGAAAGCGCGGGCGACTATTTCGCCGGGCCCAACCATGTGCTGCCCACCATGGGCACGGCCCGGTTTTCATCCGCTCTTTCCGTGCAGACGTTCTGCAAAAAGAGCAGCATTCTGGCGCTTTCCCCCGCCTTTGCCGACAGGCACGCCGCGTCGATCGCCCGTCTTGCCCGGCTGGAAGGACTCGAGGCGCACGCCCGGTCCATGGAGGCGCGGCGCCGTTCCCGTTAGGGCGGGGCCGCCTTGAGGTTTTTCATGAACCGGTATGGAAAAAATCCACAACCCTCTTTTCCCGGATGCGTGCAAGCCGCTTCGGCTTGCACCGAAGGCGCGCGGCGCCGTCCGCTTGCGGGCGGTGCGGCCACTTCGCCGCGCTCCGCATCCGCCGGGCGTTTTCACGGTGAAATGCCCTAAAGGACTGCATCATGAAGGTCATCAGTGAAACCACAATCGGGGAATATCCGTTGCTGGGCCGGGGCAAGGTCCGCGACATCTACGAGATCGATCCGCAAACGCTGCTGCTGGTCACCACGGACCGCATGTCCGCTTTTGACGTGATCATGGACCGGCCCATTCCGTACAAGGGGGTGGTGCTCAACCAGATCACCCTGTTCTGGATGGGCATGTTCAGGGATCTGGTCCCCAATCACCTGATCAGCGCGGATGTCGCCGATTTTCCCGCGCCGCTCAAAGCGGATGCCGACGAGCTGGAAGGCCGCGCCGTGCTGGTGAAAAAGGCCAGGCCCCTGCTGCTTGAATGCGTGGTGCGCGGGCACCTGGCCGGATCCGGCTGGCAGGAATACCGGAATTCCGGAACCGTCTGCGGCCACCGCCTGCCCGCCGGTCTGAACGAATCGGCGAAACTGGAAAAACCCATCTTCACCCCGGCCACCAAAGCGGAATTCGGCGAGCACGACGAGAACATCACCGAAGCGCAAGCGGAAAAGCTGTTGGGCAAAAACCTCTTTGCCACGGCGCGCGATCTGTCCGTGGCCATTTTCAGCCGGGCGCGGGAGTATGCCGCCACCCGGGGCGTCATCATCGCGGATACGAAGTTCGAGTTCGGCCTGCTGGACGGCGGAATCGTGTGGATCGACGAAGCGCTGACCCCCGATTCCTCGCGTTTCTGGCCCGCCGACGCGTACGAGGAAGGGAAAAGCCAGCCCAGCTTTGACAAACAGTATCTGCGCGACTGGCTGCTCCGGCAGTCCTGGGATAAAACACCGCCCGCCCCGGCCCTGCCCGACGGGGTTGTGCGGGAAACGGCTTTGAAGTATCTGGACATTTACAAAATTCTGACAGGGACCGATCTAGGGCTCCACCCCTGATGGGCGAAAGCGGGACTCCGCCCCGCGGCCCGCAGGGACGGGCGCGGCCTGTGCGAGGCCGGACTTCCTTGCCCTTCGCGCCGGGTCCGGGGCATTCCCGTACGGAAGACTCTGAGGCGGCACCCGTCCCCTCGGGAAACATTTCATGGAGGCTGCATGCTGCTGCAAGGAAAAAAGGCGTTGATATTCGGACTGGCCAACAACAAAAGTATCGCCTACGGCATTGCCAGGGCTTTTCGCGACAACGGGGCGCAAATCGCCCTGACCTGGCCCGGTGAAGCCATCCGCAAGCGGGTGGAACCCCTGGCCGAAGAACTGGGCGCGGCCTACACCCTGCCCTGTGACGTGACCAGCGATGAACAGATCGCGCAGGCCGCGGCCGTGGTCAAAGAAAAGTGGGGATCATTCGACATCATGGTCCACGCCGTGGCCTTCGCCAACCGCGAAGACCTGCAGGGCACGTTCATCGACACGTCCCGGGAAGGCTTCGGCCTGGCTCTGGATATTTCGGCCTATTCCCTGGTCGCGCTCTGCCGCGCTTTCGCGCCCATGCTGCGCGAAGACGGGTCGGTGATGACCCTGACCTATTACGGCGCGGAAAAGGTTATCACCAACTATAATGTAATGGGCGTGGCCAAGGCGGCCCTGGAAGCTTCCGTGCGCTATCTGGCGTACGATTTGGGCAAGAAAAAGGTCCGCATCAACGCCATCAGCGCCGGCCCCATCAAAACCCTGGCCGCGTCCGGCATCGGCGGCTTCAATCGCATCCTCAGCCACATGGAACACCACAGCCCCCTGGGGCGCAACGTGACCATCGAGGACGTGGGCGGCTGCGCCCTGTATCTGGCCTCCCCCCTGTCCGGCGGCACGACCGGCCAGACCGTGTATGTGGATTCCGGGTTTTCGATTTCCGGCATCCAGATTCACGGCGAAGAATAACAGCCTCGGGGGAGGCCTTGCCTCCCCCGAAGTGATGGCAAGCCCCGCAGGTCCGGGGTTTGCCGGGGCGCGCCCGCTCCGGCGCTTTCCGGCGGCAGTGAATGCCGCCTGCGCCCGCGTGGCGGGCTGTTGCCAAGGAAGACTTTGCCAGCAGCCTCGGGGGGACGGGCCCCCCCGGTCCCCTCCGGCGGGGGCATGATGCCCCCGTGCCCCCATCGGGCCGCGTTCCGTTGCGGCGCGGCGGACCCGCGAATCCGGCGGGGCATTCCATGGCGCGGCGGACATGGCCTGACGCGGGGCCCGGGCGATTCTTATGACCAAAGCGTTCCTGAGCGTCATCATTCCCGTGTACAACAAATGGGAACTTACCGAAGGGTGCCTGCGTTCATTGCGCGAGCACACGCCGGGCGACGGCGTGGAAGTGATCGTGGCGGACAACGGGTCTTCGGACGCGACGGCGCATGCGTTGGAAGGTCTGGGCTCGGCCCTGTTCGGGCCGCGCTTCGTCCGGCTGCGCTTCGATGCGAACCGCAACTTCGGTCCGGCCTGCAATGCCGGGGCGGAGGCGGCCACAGCGGACCTGCTGTTTTTTCTGAACAACGACACGCTGCTGACCCCCGGCTGGTCGGACCCGCTGCTGGCGGCTTTCGGCGACGGCGCGGCGCGGGCGGACGGCAGGCCGGTGGGTGCCGTGGGGCCGCTGCTGCTGTACCCCGACGACCGGGTGCAGCATCTGGGCATTGCTTTTGCGCCCGGCGCGACGCACCTGTACCGCTTTTTTCCGGCGGACCATCCCGCGGCCCTGCGTCCGCGCCGGGTCCAGGCCCTGACGGCGGCGGCGCTGATGCTGCCCGGGGCGCTGTTCGCGGCTGTCGGCGGGTTTTTTCCGGAATACCGCAACGGGTTTGAGGACGTGGACCTGTGCGTGCACCTGGGCAAGGCCGGGCATGCCTTGCAATGTCTGCCCGCAAGCCGGGTGTACCACCTGGAAAGCCAGACCCCGGGCCGCCTCGGCGACAACACGCCGGGAAACAACGCGCTGCTGGCGCAACGCTGCGGGGCGGACATCGCGGTGGATATCCACCGCCAGGCTTTTTCCGACGGCTATGGCGTCTGCTTCGACCATCAGGCCAACATGCGCCCCTGCCTGCCGCCGGAAAAGGAAAAGGAGATGGCCCGCGAGGCGGCGGGCGCGGACAGCGACGCCCTGCGGGACATGCTGCGGCGCGAACCCTTGTGGATGGGCGGGCATGACGCCCTGGCCCGGCTGCTGGAACAGTCCGGAAAATACGCGGAGGCGCGCTTGTGCCGGATCCGGGCGGCAAGCATGCTGCCCACCCTGGCCAACTACAGGGGGCTTTTGCGTACGGCCGCGCGCATGGGCGACGAAGGTCTGCGCGACGCGGCGGAACGGTCCATTCGGAACGTTCTGGAAGCGAAAACAACCCTGGGGCCGCGCATGCAGGCCCTGCGCGAAAACGCCGCCGCCCGGGGCGATGCGGACCTGGCGGCCCTGTACGACGCCGAAATATTGCTTTTGTCAGCATCTTGAGGTAGTTAAGGACGTGCGTGGAGGAATCTGGCGGAAGTCTGTTCTCGAAAATGGAAAACGTTACCGTAAATCAAGGAGATAGCAAGACCCCGAAGTGATGGAAGCCGTTGCCGCACGAAGATTGTGAGTTGGTGTTCCGGCCTTTCGGCCGGAGCGGGTATCAATAAACGAAGAAGGTAGTGCAATGAAAAAAACGGTCGTTTGTCTCTGCATGCTGTTCGTGTTTCCGTTCCTTTTCGCAGGTGTCTGCAACGGCGCCCAGGAAAGTCCCAAGGACATTGCCGTCGTTTCCGCCAGCAGCGGCGGAACCGCCTATTATATCGTGGCGGGACAGACCAACATCCTTAACGCCAACATGAAGGGCTACACCTTCACCAACGAATCTTCGACCGGCGCCCCCAACGTGAACGGGCCGTATTGCGATTCCGATCCCAGCCTCATGGCCTATATCCCTTTTGACGGGGCCTACGCCGGCAGTCAGGGCGACAAAACGCGCGGGTTCAGAAAGCCGCTGAAAAATATCAGCTTTATCTACGGCGGGCACCAGCTGTATCTGTATTTCGTCGCGCTGGAAGGCAGCGGCATCAAAACCATGGCCGATCTGGCGGGCAAGAAGATTTCCCTGCCGCCCACCGGCACCACGGGATACTACCAGGCCCTGGCCGTGCTGGAAGCGTACGGCCTGACGCCGGACAAGAACGTCTCCGCCGTGCCCATGAACTACACCGACGCTTCGGATGCGTTGAAAGACAGCGCCTTGGCCGCAATCATCGTGAACGGCGGTTTGAACCAGTCCACGGTAACGGAACTGGACACGACGAAAAAAATCGTTCTGCTGAACATTGACGATGCGGCGGTGAAAAAATTGCAGGAAAAACATCCGTACTGGGATGTGACACCCCTGCAGAAAGGCTGCTACAAGCAGCAGCCGGACAATCTGAACGTGATCAACGCGTCCACCTGCCTGATCGCCAACCTGAATCTCAGCGACGATCTTGTGTATCAGATCACAAAGGTCCTTTTGCAAAATACGGCCGCCCTCGCGAAGATTCACAAGGACGGCGCGGCGTGGAATCTTGAAAAATCCGTTGATCTGATGAAGAAAAACCTCGTCGCCGTGCATCCCGGCGCCCTGCGCTATTACAAGGAAATCGGGGCGGTCAAATAGGGCGCGGCGTACGGAGCTTCATCCCCTTTCTCGCAGGGCCCGCCAGGCAACGGTTTGCGCCGGGCGGGCCTTGCGGCGGCCAACCATATCCGATCGAATCACGAGGCGATCAAGGAGCGCATGCTGATGGGTACCGCAAACATTTCCGGCGCGGCAGCCGGGGAAGATGGTTCTGGAAAAACTGTTCCGCCGCCCGGCAAAAAGTCCATTGACGATATTTTCGTGCTGATGATGCGCGGCATAGCCATCGCCATGTCCGCCTTCCACACGGCCACGGCGTTCATCGGCGCTTTGCCGGCCATGGAACAAAGAAGCGCCCACCTGGGCTTTGCCCTGTCTCTTGTTTTTCTGCAGTCGATACTGAAAACGAAAAATCTGCTCAGCCGCGCCGTCGCCCTGATTTTCCTTCTGGGCACCATGGCCGCCAGCGTCTACGCCTATGTGTTCTGGAAGGACATGAACGGGCGTGTCGCCTTTCCGGACGATATGGATCTGATCCTTTCCGTGATTCTGACGGCGGCCGTGCTGGAAGCCACCCGCAGAAAACTGGGGGCCGTGCTGTCCGGCCTGGGCGTGTTTTTCATCGTCTACGCCCATTTCGGCAAGTATTTTCCCAGCGCCATCAGCCACCGCGGGTATTCTCTCGAGCGCATTTTCTCGTACATTTATATGGATACCTTTGGCGTGTACGGTCAGGTAATCGGCATTTCCGCGACGTATATTTTCCTCTTCATCCTTTTCGGGGCCTTTCTTGAGCAGTCCGGCGCGGGCCGGTTCTTTATCGACCTGGCCACGGCGCTCGTGGGAAAGCAGAAAGGCGGTAGCGCCAAAGTGGCCACCTTTTCCAGCTGTCTTTTCGGGATGGTTTCCGGATCCGCCCCGGCCAACGTCATGGCCGTGGGTCCGCTTACCGTGCCGATGATGGTGGAATCGGGGTACTCCAACCGCTTCAGCGGGGCGGTCATCGCGGTCGCGGGCACGGGCGGCCAGTTCATGCCGCCCATCATGGGATCCGCCGCTTTCATTATCGCCGAAACGCTGGGCGTCCCGTATCTGCGGGTTGCCGCCGCGGCGTTCATACCGGGCCTTTTGTATTATCTCGCCCTTGTTTTCGCCATTGACTGCCGTTCCAACAGAATGCAGATGCAGGGCCTGGAAACAGTGCCCAACGCGCTTGAAGTGCTGAAAAAAGGCTTTTATCTCGCAACGCCGGTCATCCTGCTTGTTTACGGGCTGGCAATCGCCAGATGGTCGCCCATCAAATCCGGCCTGTTCGCCATTATCGCCATGTTCGTGGTGTCCTGGTTCAACCGGGAAACCAGAATGGGGCTCAAAAAAACGCTGAAAGCCTTTGAGGCGGCGGCCATGGGCTCGCTGGAGGTGGTGTGCGTCTGCGCCCTGGCGGGCATCATGATCGGCATGCTTTCGCTGACCGGACTCGGGCTGAAGTTCTCGTCCCTGCTCGTTTCTCTGGCGCAGGGCAACCTGATCGTCCTGCTGGTGCTTACCATGATCGCCGGGCTGATCCTGGGCATGGGGATGACCACAACGTCGGTGTATATCATCCTCAGTGTTCTCGTGGCCCCGGCGCTGGTGTCCATGGGCGTGACCGATCTTTCCGCCCATCTTTTCGTTTTCTACTTCGGCATTCTGTCGGCGATCACGCCGCCGGTGGCGACCGCTTCTTACGCGGCGGCCAGCGTGGCGAAAGACGATCCGATGAAGCTGGGGTTCACGGCCTGGCGTCTCGGGATTTCCGGCTACATTCTTCCGTTTATTTTCATTTTCAGTCCGGAACTGCTGATGGAAGGTTCGGTTCCGGCCATCCTGTTCGCCACGGTCACGGCGACGATCGGCATCTTCTCGCTTTCGCTCGCCCTTGAGGGTTTTTATAAGTACGAGATTCCCATGGCCTATCGCCTTCTGCTCTTCGCCGGGGCGCTATGCCTCATTTATTCCGGCTGGATAACCGACTGCATCGGCCTTGCGCTGCTGCTTGTCGTGGTGGTGCCTCAATACCTGAAAGCAAAGGCCGAAAAGAACGGAGTGCCCGTTGCGGCATAGGGCCGCCTGACGGACGCGGCTGAAAGCGGCGCGGCGAAGCAGCCATACAGTCGGCAGCTTCGCCGCGCAGCCCCCGGGGCGGGATTTACGGTTCCCTCGCCATGGGGGGGCAGGCGGATATGGAAGCATCCCCCCGGCGGCCGGCTCGCGTTTTTCCGCGGGTGGCCGAGGAAGGCGGCGTATACTGGACGCGCGATGCCAGCCTGAAGTGCTGCGGGTGCTGCGCGGGGCCGGAAAAGAGTACAAAAAACGGCGCCCCGGCGCCGTTTTTTGCGGTTATCGGAGCGCGGGGAGGTGGCTCCCCGCCGGTCTTTCCGGGCGTTTTCGTCACTGCGCGGCCCAGCCGCCGTCAATGGACCAGGCCGCCCCGCGAATTTCCGAAGCGGCGTCGCCGGCGAGAAAGACGCAGAGCCGGCCGATCTGCCCGGGGGTGACGAACTTGCCCGAGGGCTGCTTTTCCGTCAGCAGATCGTGCTGGGCTGTGGCCACGCTGATCCCCTGTCTGGCGGCGCGGTCTTCGATCTGCTTCTGCACCAGCGGGGTGTGCACCCAGCCGGGGCAGATGGCGTTGCAGGTGACTTTGGTCAGGGCCGTTTCCAGCGCCACGACCTTGGTCAGGCCGACCAGCCCGTGCTTGGCCGAGACGTATCCCGCCTTCTGGGCGGAAGCCACGATGCCGTGCACGGACGCGATGTTGATGATGCGGCCGAAGTCGCGTTGTTTCATGCCGGGCAGGGCGCACCGGATGGTATGGAAGGAAGAGGACAAATTGACGGCGATGATGGCGTCCCATTTTCCCACGGGAAAATCCTCCACGTTGGCCGTGTGCTGGATGCCCGCGTTGTTGACCAGGATATCCACGGCCCCGAAGGTTTTTTCCGTATGGCGGATCAGATCTTCAATCTCGGCGGGCTTGCTCATGTCCGCGCCGTGATAGGCGACCTTGCCGCCGATGGCGGCCACGGCGTCGCGGGCGCCGTCCACGTCGCCGAAGCCGTTGAGCATGACGCTGGCGCCGGCTTTCGCCAGTTCAATGGCGATGGCAAGGCCGATGCCGCTTGTGGATCCTGTGACCAGGGCGGTTCTGTTGTGTAACGGCATGTTTTTTCCCTTATTATTCCGCTGCCTTCAGCACGTTTGCGGAACTGATCTTGAGCTGCCTGGCAAGGCGCCGCACATAGGCGTCTTTGACGGAAGCGCGTTCGGATTCCGGATAGGCGAAAAAGCCTTCCCCTGTTTTCAGGCCCAGCTTGTTTTCCGCGCAGAGTTTCCCGAGCAGGGGGTTCGCGCCGGCAGAGGCGTCAAGTTCCCCGCACAGGTTGTCGCTGATGTTGCGGATGATATCAAGGCCCGTCATGTCCAGCATGGTGATGACCCCCGTGGTGGCCCAGCGGAAAGCCGGGCCGAAGGCCAGCACCATGTCCAGGTCCTCTTTGCTGGCGATGCCCTGTTCCAACTGCCAGAGTATTTCCCGCCAGACGGCCATCTGGATGCGGTTGGCGGAAAGGCCAGCCGCCTCTTTCCTGATGCGCACGGGCACTTTGCCCATGGCGATGTACAGTTGCCGGATTTCCGCCATGACGGCTTCATCCGTTTCCGGCAGGGACAAAAGTTCCACCAGCAGCATGATTTCCGGCGGGTTGAAGTAATGGGCCATCAGGGACCGCCTGCGCCGCCCGGCGGACAGCACGGAGCAGATGTCCGACAGTTTCAGGCTGGAACTGTTGCTGACGAACAGCGCCCCCGCCGGGGCCGCCGCGTCGGCCTTCCTGAAACTGTCATGCTTGATGTCCAGCACTTCGGGCAGGGCTTCAATGACCATGTCCGCGTCGGCCACGGCCTGTTCAAGGTCGGTATGGGTGCGGATATTCCTCTTGGTCCTGTCGATGGCCTCTTCGTGGATCAGGCCTTCTTCCAGAAACACCCGCAGGCTGATGTCGATATTGGCCAGGCCCTTTTCCAGAACGGCCCCGCTGATGTCCATCAGCCGCACGGAAAGGCCGTGGCGGGCGAAATCGAGGGCCAGCCCGTATCCCATGGTGCCCGCGCCGAGCACGGCGACAGTGTTGATCATCGCGTTTCTCCGCGGTTACATGGTGAAGCCGAAGAGAGTCCAGATCACGATCAGGACCATGGTGACCGCAAACGGAATGACCAGCGAAACCATGCCGATGTCGGGATAGGACTTTTTATGGGTCATGCCGGTGATGGCCAGCAGCGTGATGACCGCGCCGTTGTGGGGCATGGTGTCAAAGCCGCCGGATGCCATGGAGGCGACCCGGTGCAGCAGTTCGGGGTTGAGGTTCACGGCCTGGGCCCATTCCAGATAGCGCGCGCCCATGGCTTCCAGGGCGATGCTCATGCCGCCGGAGGCGGAACCGGTGATGCCCGCCAGCACGTTGACCACCAGG
Source organism: Desulfovibrionaceae bacterium (assembly GCA_031550605.1). Lineage (GTDB taxonomy): Bacteria > Desulfobacterota > Desulfovibrionia > Desulfovibrionales > Desulfovibrionaceae > FLUQ01. The sequence continues at coordinate 56,725 of JAVBOK010000049.1, forward strand.
GCTTCGGAAATGAGCGGGGTGCCGGGGTCGATGCTGAGCAGAAAATCGCGCACCGCGGCAAAGCCGGGAAGCGAGCTGATGATGTTGCCGTACCCGACTTCCGAGGCCGTGTTCATGATGGCCAGCAGGGAGCCGATGGCCCCGGTGTTGAGGGCGATCATCAGGTTGCCGCGGGCCTTGAACTGTTTGCCCGCGAAAATGATGGCCAGCAGGATGCCCACGATCAGGGCGATGATCAGCGCCCAGTTGGCCACCGGGATGGACTGCGCGGCCAGGGGCAGCTTGGATGTGCCGGCCATGATGCCTTTGTCCCAGGTGCCGATCATCTTGGTCAGGATGTAGTTGACCACCAGCACGGCGATAAGGGGCAGCGCGGCGAGAGCGGGGCTGATTTCGCCCACGCCGTCGTCGAAGTTGGTGCTGACTCTGGTATCGGGTTCGCCGTGGCCCTCGCCGGCGGCCAGCAGTTTGCGCTTGCGGTATTCAAGCCAGGCGACCCCCAGCCCGCCCATCAGCGCCGCGCCCACCAGGCCGAAGACCGGCGCGGCAAAGGCGTTGGTCTTGAAATAGATGGTCGGGATCATGTTCTGGATCTGCGGGGTGCCGGGAATGGCCGTCATGGTGAAGGTGAAAGCCCCCAGGGCGATGGCGCCGGGGATCAGCCTGCGGGGCAGGTTCGCTTCACGGAACAGGGCGTTGGCGAAAGGATACACGGCAAAGGCCACCACGAACAGGCTGATTCCGCCGAAAGTCAGGATGCCGGCGGCCAGCACGATGGCCGCGACCGCCCGCGTGGGGCCGAGTTTCTGGGCGATGTAATGGGCCACGGAACGGGCCGCGCCGCTTTCTTCCATCACCTTGCCGAAAACCGCGCCCAGCAGGAAGATGGGGAAGAAGTTCTTCACGTAGGTCACGGCCTTGATCATGTACAGTTCCGTATAGCTGGGCATGAGGGGAAAGCCGGCGGTCAGGGCCGCCAGCAGGGCGCAGACGGGGGCGAAAAGAATGACCGAATAGCCGCGGTAGGCGATATAGGTCAGCAGGAGCAGGGAAAGAATAATGCCGATAACCATAAATACATCCTCCGGGTTGGGGTTCGGGATGTCGAAAACCTGTCCTTGCGTTGCGCGCATCGGGCGGCGGCCCGGCGGAAAGGCGTTTCAGTGCAAAGGCGTGGTATCGGAATACGGACGGCAAACCTCCTTGCAGCGGTCTTTTGGCAAAAAACGCTGCAAAATGCCTGCCGGGTGGAAACAAAGCGCAAAGGCCGCGGCACAAGGCTTTCCGGGCGGAAGGGCTGTGCCTGCATTCCGGAAAGTCTCTGTCCGGAGAATGGCCGCGGGGCGGCAAACGATTTTCCACGCGGGGTGCCGCGGTGGGGAAATCTCTATTTGGAGATGGAATCTCTGTTTGGAGACGCGGGTTCCAGTTTGGCCAGTTTCTTGTACAGGGTCGACCGGCCGAGGCCCAGCGCTTTTGCCGCCGCGGGCACGCTGCCGCCGGATTCCGTCAGAACCCGGCGCAAAAGCTGGGCTTCAAAGGCGGCCATGGCTTCGTCGTAGCCCACCGCCTGGACCGTTTCGCCGGGCAGGATGCAGTAGGGCAGAAGGGGGGCGAAATCGTCCGCTTCAAGACAGTCGGCGTCGGCCATCATGGCCGCCCGTTCCAGAATGTTGCGCAGCTCGCGCACGTTGCCCGGCCAGTCATAGCGCCGCAGCAGTTCCACAGCCGCATCGCTGATGCGGCTGCAGCGCAGGCTGGTCTGGGCCGTTATCTGCCCCAGGAGCGACGCGGCCAGGGCGCGTATGTCGCCCGGCCTGTCCCGCAGGGGCGGCACGGCGATCGGCAGCACGTTGAGCCGGTAATACAGATCAGCGCGGAAGCGTTTGCCCTCCACCAGGGCGGGCAGGTCGGCGGCCGTCGCGGCGATGATCCGGATATCCGCCCGCTGCATGCGGTTGGACCCAAGAGCCTCGAATTCCTTCTCCTGCAGCACGCGCAGCAGCTTTCCCTGCAGCGACAGAGGCAGGTCGCCTATTTCGTCCAGGAACAGGGTCCCGCCGTCGGCCAGATGCAGTTTTCCCGCCCTCCCGCTTTTTTCCGCGCCGGTGTACGCTCCCGGCGCCACGCCGAAAAATTCCGCCTCCAGCAGGGTTTCGGGTATGGCCCCCATGTTCACGCTGACCAGGGGCCTGTGCGCCCGGCTCGACGCGCCGTGAATGGCGTGGGCCAGAAGTTCCTTGCCCGTGCCCGTTTCTCCCAGCAGCAGCACCGGGGCATCCATTTCCGCCGCGCGCCGGGCTCTGGTCTTGACTTCCAGGCTGGCCGGGCTGTCGCCGATGAAATGGGAAAAGGAATAGCGGGCGCTGCGTTCCTGGGCCAGTTCCTTGCGCACGCAGTCCAGTTCGCTTTGCACGCGGGAAAAGTGGGCGAACAGAGGAGAGAGGTTTTTCAGCTCGTCGAACAGGGCAAAGCCGACGGCGCCCAGGGTGGTGCCGTCCTCGTCCTTGATGGGCAGGCGCATGACCACCAGAGGCTCCGTGTGGGTCTGCATGATGTCCAGCAGGATGGGTTTGCCGCTGTGCACCACCTGGCGCATCATGGTGTGGGGAATCACTTCCTCCACCGGCCGGCCGATGACGTCCGCCGCGGAAGCGAAGCCGAAGCGTTCGGCGTACCGCTCGTTGATCCACACGATGCGGCCGTCGGTATTGACGATGACCGTGCCTTCGCTGAATTGCTCAAAGGTCTCGAACAGGCCGTGGATGGCCCGCTGCCGGATCTTCTTCAGATCCCTGAGGGACGGTTCCAAACGCAGATGGGTCATAGAGCCCTTTGCCGCAGGCGGGGTCGCAGGCAGTGCCGCATTGGGCAAAATATACCCCAACCCCTTCGGCCGCGTCAAATCGGTTCGTCCGGCGGCAGCGGCGGCTCAATACGGCGCCGGCCGGGGAAGGCGACGATTCCCGCCCTACAGCCCCCGCGCCCGCAGCATGGGCATGGCGTACCGTTCCACCGGGGCGTAATCGTCGGTCAGGGCCGGGGTGTCGTCGGGCAGGGGCGCTTTCCATTCCTTGGCCAGCATGGCCCGCATCTCTTCGTTCCAGCCCAGGGGCGTGTCGCCGGGCGTTTTGCGCGCCACCAGCATGACATTCTGGGCCACGTCGCCCTGGCCCGGATTGGTCACCGGGAAAAGCTGCACCTGGGGGAAAACCCTGACAAAGCTTGCCCGGATGCCCCGCAGCACCCGCCCCTGTTCGCCGGTCACCGCGGAAATGATGTTGCAGACGAACACGCCGTCGTCCTTGAGCAGGGTCTTGATGCGTTCCGCGCATTCCACGGTGCCCAGGTGGAAAGGGATGTTGTAGCTGGACGTGAAGGTGTCGCCCATGATCACGTCGTATTGCTCCGGTTTTTCCCGCAGCGCGGCCTGGTTCAGAAAGACCCTGGCGTCCTCGTGGAAGACGCGCAGGCGGGGGCTTTCCTTCAGGTTGAAATAGTCTCTGGCCGCCCTGGTGATGCCGGGGTCGATTTCCACCACGTCCACCTGCGCGTCGGGCCGGGACGCGACCAGGTATTTGGGCACCGAATAGCCGCCGCCGCCCAGCATCAGAAAGCGCCTGGCGTCCGGCCGCAGATGCCAGGCCAGGGAGTAGTGCTTGGTGTAATCCAGAGCCAGTTCCGTGGGGTTGTCCAGCAGCATGCCGGACTGGACGGAACCGGGGTCGGTGATCAGAAAGCGCATCGCCTTGCCGTAGGAGCCCAGAGTGCCTTCCTGCACCCGGATATGGTTGTAGCGGCTGTCAAAATCGATGCCGTGGGCCAGACTGGCCGGCGCGGTCAGCGCGGCATGCCCGCCAAGGCCCGCGCAGGCCCCCAGCACCAGGGCGGCCGCCATGCGCCGGTTCGCGGGGGCGGCCAGAAGGGCCGCCAGGGCCAGGGCGCCGGCCACCGAATAGAGGATGGTCCGGGTGCCCAGCCAGGAAATGAGCACGTACCCGCCCAGGAACGTGCCCAGGATGGATCCCACGGTGGACAGGGCGAAAAACCGGCCCATGACGGTGCCGGTTTTATTCCTGTCCTTGTACGACAGAAGTTTGACCTGAATGATGTACGGCGACACCATGCCCAGCAGCACCGCGGGCACGGCGAACAGCAGCAGGGCCGCCGCGATCGCCCCCGCCTGCAGGGGCAGGTTGGCCCCGGCCAGAACGCGCAGCACCGGGTCGTGCACCAGGGCGGCCAGCAGCACGAAAGCCGCCCCGGCCAGAATGATGCCGGAAAGCCGTCTGGCCGAGGGATTCCTGTCCCCGGCCCTGCCGCCCAGCCAGTATCCCAGGGACAGGCTGGCCAGGATGACCCCGATCAGGGCCGTCCAGACCACGATGGACGTGCCCAGGTGCGGGGCCAGAAGGCGCGAGCCCGCCATTTCAAGCACCATCACGGCCGCGCCGCAGATAAAGGACACCAGTTCCAGCATGGTTGCCTCCTGTTTCGACAAACGTCACGAAAGTTTTGGGGCGGATGGAGGGGGCGCGGGGAGGAAGAGATTTTTTTTCCCCAAAGGGTCCCTTCCTTCCCCGGTTACTCTTCGTCCTCTTTGCCCCCCTGGCGGTAGCGGCAGTTCTTTTCGGGACAGCCGACGTATTTGCGGCCCTTGAAGTTCTTTTGCACCAGCACGGGGGAACCGCATTTGGGGCATGCGCCTTCCACGGGAAAATCCCAGAGCGCGAAATCGCATCGGGGATACTGGTCGCAGGAATAAAAGACCTTGCCGCGTTTGGAGCTTTTTTCGACCAGCATGCCCTTGCCGCATTTGGGACAGGGCACGCCGGTGGAAAAGGGCGCGGCGTAAGTGCATTTGGGGTATCCGGTGCAGGCGATGAAGCGGCTGCCGGTGCGGGATTTTTTGACCACCAGGTCGGATGCGCACTGGGGGCACTTGCCCACGGAAGGCAGGACCTCTTTTTCCCGTTCCGCCAGGTGCACGACGCCGTTTTCGTCACGGGTGAAGTTGCTGGTGAAGGTGCAGCCGGGGTAGCCGGTGCAGGCCAGAAACTGTCCGGCCTTGCCGAATTTGATCACCGTGTCCTTGCCGCAGGCGGGGCAGGCAAGGCCGGAAGGCACGCCGGTCTTCACGCTGGCCATGGCCCTGGAGGCCGCATCAAGAGCGGGGTTGAAACCGCCGGTGAAGCGGTCCAGCAAGTTGACCCAGTTTTCGCCGCCCTCGGCCACCTTGTCCAGGTTGTCTTCCATCTGGGCGGTGAAGCTTACGTCCATAAGATGAACGAAATGCTCCTTCAGCAGATCGGTGACGATTTCCCCCAGGTCCGTGGGCGCGAAGCTTTTTTCTTCCATGCGCACGTATTCGCGGTCCTGCAGGGTGGAAATGATGCTGGCGTACGTGGAGGGGCGGCCGATGCCCTTGTCTTCCAGTTCCTTGATCAGCGTGGATTCGGAATAGCGGGCCGGGGGCTGGGTGAACTTCTGTTCTTTTTCCAGTTTGTCCAGGCTGAGGGTCTGGCCGGCTTTCAGCGGCGGCAGGTCCACCGCGTCTTCCGTTTTTTGCGGGGACAGGGCCTGAAAACCGGGGAACAACACCTGCTCGCCCTTGGCCCGCCAGGTCGTTTTGGCGCAGTCCACGGTGGCGGTGGTGTCCAGCACCCTGGCGCCGGCCATCTGCGAGGCCGTGAACCGGGTCCAGATCAGGCGGTAGAGGTTGAACTGTTCCGCCGTCAGGTGGCTTTTCACGCTGTCCGGAGTGATGGACACATCCACGGGCCGGATGGCTTCGTGGGCGTCCTGGGCGCTGCCCCTGGATTTGAAAAAGCGGGGTTTGGCCGGATAATGGTCCGGACCGTACGTTTTGACGATGAACTCCCTGGCCGCGTTTCTGGCTTCATCCGCGATGCGCACGGAATCGGTGCGCAGGTAGGTGATCAGCGCCGTGGTTCCGCGTTCGCCCAGGTCCAGGCCTTCGTACAGGCGCTGGGCGATGTTCATGGTCCGCTTGGCCGTGTACCCCAGACGCTGGTTGGCGTTCTGCTGCAGCGTGGACGTGATGAAGGGCGGGGGCGGGGTTTTTTCCCGCTCTTTGGCCTCTACCGATTCCACGACAAAGGTCCCGCCCCGGATGCGCTTTTCCAGGGTCAGGGCTTCCTGTTCGTTGCGGACCACGGCTTTTTTCCCGTCGATTTTGCTCAGATCGGTGCGGAAAACCGGCGGATGGTCCGCCCCCAGATGCGCCTTGAAATTCCAGTATTCTTCGGGGACAAAGGCCCGGCGTTCCTGCTCGCGCTCCACGATGATGCGCAAAGCCACGGACTGCACCCGGCCGGCGGAAATGCCGCGTTTGACCTTTTTCCACAGCAGGGGTGAAAGTTTGTAGCCCACCAGGCGATCCAGCACGCGCCGGGCCTGCTGGGCGTCGAACAGGTCGCTGTTCAGGGGGCGCGGGTGTTCCAGGGCTTCCTTGACCGCGCGGGCCGTAATTTCGTTGAACTGGATGCGCTGGATGTCGGTGTTGGCGTCCTTGATCAGTTCCGCCACGTGCCAGGCGATGGCTTCCCCTTCGCGGTCGGGGTCGGGGGCCAGATAGACGTGCCCCGCTTTGGCCGCGGCCGTTTTCAGCTCGGCGACGATTTTTTCCTTGCCCTTGATGACCTCGTAGGCCGGGGCGTAGCCGTTCGCCTCATCCACGCCGATGACGCTGGTAGGCAGGTCGCGCACATGTCCCACGCTGGCCTGCACCATATAGTTTCCGCCCAGGAATTTGCGGATGGTTTTCACCTTGGCCGGCGATTCCACAATGATGAGGTCTTTTGCCATGCTCCGCCCTTGTTTCCCTGAACGGCCTGTTCTATATTCAGGGTGTTGAGAATTTCAGGGGCAAGATACGTCATTAGCCATGAAGGTCAAGTCAGGTTGCGGGGGAAAGCCATGCTTTGTCGCAGTGGAAGTTCGCTTGTCCGGATGGGGCTGCCGGTTCTGGCCGCGCTGCTGCTTTCGGCCTGCGCCACGGTCCCGTATACCGGCCGTTCGCAGTATATCGCCATGAGCCCGGCCGAAGAAATGCGGCTCGGCGCGCAGGCCTCGCGCCAGGTGCTGCAGAAAGAACCCGAGGAAAAGGGCACCGCCCGTGCGGAACGCGTGATCCGGACGGGCCGGCGCATCGCGGCGGTGGCGGACAGGCCGGATTTCGCATGGGAATTCCACACCATTCCCGGCAAGGATCTGAACGCGTTCTGCCTGCCGGGGGGCAAGGTGTTCGTGTACACCGCCCTGCTGGACCTGACGGGCGGCAACGACGCGGAACTGGCCGCGGTCATGGGGCATGAAATAGCCCACGCCGTTGCCCGCCACGGCGCGGAACGGGTCAGCCAGTCGCAGCTTGCCGGCATCGGCCAGGCGGTCACGGGCGTGGCCGTGGCCGTGGCCACGGGATCCGGCGCCGCCGGCCAGGCGGCCCAAAGCGGGTACGGAACCCTGGCCCAGTTCGGGTTCCTGCTGCCGTACAGCCGCACCCACGAAACGGAAGCGGACCGTATCGGCGTCATCCTGGCGGCCAAGGCCGGGTACGATCCGCGCGCGGCCGTCAGTTTCTGGAAAAAAATGGCCGCCGTCAACAAGGGCAAGGAACCGCCGGCCCTGTTGTCCACCCACCCGCTGAACCGGCAGCGTATCGACGATCTGGCCGAGTTCATGCCCGAAGCCCTGAAATACTACAGGCCCGGTTCCGCGCCGGATGCCGGAACGCGGTCCCGGCGGCAACCGCGGGAGAACGGGGCGGAGTAAACGGGAGAACCCCGGCGCATGACCGATTGTTGACGCGCGGCAGGGAAGGCGCCCCTTCCATGCCGCGTTTTCCCTGTCAATACGGCGTATTTCAATGGTGGCACATCTTTTGCTTTTCAGAGGCAGCCCTGCCTTCGTTTTTCCGGAGAGGGCAAAGGAGCGTGCGATGCTGTATTCCAAACCCTTGTCCGGCCGCATGGTCGGGGCAACAGGCCTGACCGGCGCGCCGAACAAGCCCGCTCGCGTCATGCGGGGGGTTCCCCTGGGCGGCGCGGCCCCCGATTTCGCGGCAATGATGGGTTCCGCGGGCGGCCTTGTGCCCGGCGGGGCGCAGGGCGCCAAAAATCCGGCGCAGGCGGCCAATGCGGCCAACGCGGCCACGCTGGAAGACATGGCCAAGCAGAGCACCATGGGCCTGAGCCAGACCAGGGCCATGGCCACGCTGGCCAAGGTGATGCAGGACAGCCCCAAACCGCTGGGCACGCTGAATTCGGCCAATGCGGCGGGCGGCATAAACGGCCTCAATCCCCTGCGCCTGCCCTCTTCGTTCCAACGGCCCAAAGGCCTGGAAGGGGCGGAAACGGACCTGCGCGTCAAATCGCACCGGAAAAAGAACAAGCCGCAGGAGCGCATGGCGGAACTGGTCACCAGGGCCATGGATTTCACCGGACTGCGCCAGGGTCAAAAAACCGTCGGCGATGGCGCGCCGGCGGCCGCAGCCGGAGGCAAAAGCGCCACGGCGGGCAAAATCCCCGCGGGCGCCGCGGCGGCGAAAGACGCCGGGGTCGGCCAGCTGGCCGCGCAATTTGAATCCGGCAGGGAAGGCATCGCGGCCATCGGCTATGACCGCCACGGCGGCACGAGCTACGGCAAATACCAGATTTCGTCCCGCGCGGGCACCATGCGGAGTTTTATGGAATTTCTGAAGACCGAAGAGCCGGATTTCGCCAAACGCCTGGAGTCCGCCGGCCCCGCCAACACCGGCGGAAAAGGCGGCCGCATGCCCGCGGTCTGGAAAGAGATCGCGGCGGAGAATCCGGAACGTTTCGAAATCCTGCAGGAAAAATTCATCCATGACAGCCATTTTGAACCGGCCATGCGCAGCGTTGCGGAAAAAACCGGTCTGGGGTTTGATGAAATGTCCGTGGCCCTGAAAGAGGTGCTGTTCAGCACAGCCGTGCAGCACGGGCCGGCCGGCGCGGTGCGCATCGTCTCCCGGGCCGTGGATCAGGTGGGGCAGGACAAGCTGGACCCGGACAAAAACAGTCCCGAAGGCGTGAAAAAAGCCGGGGAAAATCTGATCCGCCGCATTTACGCCATGCGCGCGAACCAGTTCGGCTCGTCCACCGAGGCCGTGCAGGCGTCGGTGAAAAACCGGCTGCGCCAGGAAATGAGTCTGGCGCTGGGCATGCTGCGGCAGGAAACCGTGGCGGCGTAAGCACGTCGCTTTAGCGGCAACGGGTAGGACCGTTCATGCTCGGTCGGTTCTCGGCGCGGGCGCCAGCGTCAAGCCAGGAAACCGCTCCGGTTTCAAGGTCGTACACCGCGCCCAGAACCAGCAGTTTTTTTTCGGCAACACGGTTTGCCACAAAAGGGATGGCCGCAAGGATGGCGGATGTGCTGACGCGCACATTTTCCGCAACGGCGCGGCGCAATGCCCCGCGTTCGTCGCCGCCCGTCGCTTGATATTCTTCTTTGACTTTCCGGATCACGGGCATCATGGGGGCAAGCAGCCCGGCAAGGTTGCCGCGCGTTTCGCCTCCCTGCCATACGCTGTCCACGGCCCCGCATTGCGTGTGGCCCAGAACCACGATCAACGGCACATTCAGGTGTTCCACCGCATATTCAATGCTGCCCAGCACAGCTACCCCAGTGGTGTTGCCCGCTACCCGGACCACGAAGAGATCGCCCAGTCCCTGATCGAAAAGCAGCTCCACCGCCTCGCGTGAATCCGAACAGGCCAGGACCAGCGCAATGGGCGACTGCCCCGCACGGGCTGTTTCAAGACGGCGGCGCGTATCCCGCCTTGGGTTTTGCACGGATCCTTTCTGAAAGCGGGCGTTGCCTTCTTTCAGTTCGTTGCGGCTTTCTTCCGGCGAAAGGGGGGTTCCGCCCCCGGCATAGGCTGTTTGCGGCCATTGGATCGGCGCAAGAAGAGCGGTTCCCATCGCGCACAAAATGATAAGCCGGTACAGGCTGTTTCGCATAACGGAACTCCGGGTTGCGGGTGGTATGTGTATATGGGTGTGATAGTTGTCTTACCTGGAGACTGCGTACACCAGACCATGCGTTTTGTCGCGAAGGGATATCCGCTGGAAAAAGCGGGCGGAAAATAGCGGCCCGGCCCTTTACAATCTCTGACTGTTAGGCTATCGAATACCACTTTACGCAGTTTTGTTAAGGAGCAGCCCATGTCTCACAAAAAGATCGAGCGCCATAAAGAATTGGACCGCCGTCGCAAGCGCCGCGAAGAACGCCTGAAACAGCGCATCCGCGAAGCGAAAGCCGCCAAGAAGGCGTAGCTGATTTTGATTTTGACGGCAAAGCCTGCGGCCTGCGCCGCGGGCTTTGCGTTTTTGTGTTGACTCGGCGGAAAAGCTGCTTATTTTCCGTTGCGAATCCAGTCCAGGGGGATGCCATGCCCATATACGAATACCAGTGCACGGCCTGCCACAAAGTGTTTGAAGAGTGGCACAAGCATGCCGACGACATCCGCAGCCTGCCCTGCCCCGCATGCAAGGGCGAGGCGGAGCGGCTTATTTCCAATACCACCTTCATGCTCAAGGGCGGCGGCTGGTACGTGACCGAGTACGGCAACCGCAAAAATGAAGACGCCAACGCGACGGGCGCGAAGAGCTCCGCCGGAACCGCGGAGGCTTCGGACGCCGCCGGGCCGGCGGCGTCCGCGAACGCCTCTTCCCCCGCGCCGAAGGCGGAATCTCCCGCTCCGGCGGCGAAAAGCGAAAACACGGCCAAGGCGGCCGACTGACGCGATTTTCCGCATCGCGGATTTTTGGCGCGCTGCCAGCGGCGGGCCGCCGCAAGGCGGTCCGCTTTTTTTCCTCCGCATCTTGACCCTCGCGCGCGCTGCGCTATGGTATTTGTTTGCCGGTACGCAACGAGCGGATGTATGAAATTTTCTTCAGATATATTGAGCCCCAACGCTGCCAGGGTGTTGCCGTGGCTGGTGGCGGTGGCCTTTTTCATGCAGCGTCTGGACGGGACGATTTTGAATACCGCCCTGCCGGGCATTGCGGCGGGGCTCGGGGTTTCTCCCCTGCATGCGCAGCCGGTGATCGTCACCTATATGCTGACGGCCGCCGTGGTCATCCCCGCCTCAGGCTGGCTGGCGGACCGTTTCGGCAGCAAGCGGGTTTTCGTGTGGGCGGTTTTTCTGTTCACCCTGGGCTCGCTGTGCTGCGCGCTTGCGCCCGGCCTGGGGCTGCTTGTCGCGGCCCGCGTCCTTCAGGGGATCGGCGGCGCGCTGATGGTGCCCGTGGGGCGGCTTTCAGCCATTCGCGCGTATCCCCGCAGCCAGTTGGTGCAGGTGCTCGGCTTCATTACCATTCCCGGCCTTGTCGGCCCTTTGCTGGGCCCGGCGACCGGCGGCTTTCTGGTGCAGTACGCATCCTGGCACTGGATATTCCTGATCAACCTGCCCGTGGGAATTGCGGGCGGCCTTCTGGCCCTGCGCTTCATGCCCGAACTGCCGGGCGAAGGCGGGGCCGCGCCTTTTGACACGCCCGGCTTTCTGTTGTTCGGCTGCGCCGTGGTGCTGCTTTCCCTGGCGGTGGAAGGGGCGAACAGCCTGGGGCTGTCCCTGTTCCAGGCCGCCGGCGCGGCCGCGGCCGGGGCGGGTTTGCTGCTTGCATACCGGGTGCGTTCCGCGCGGGCGCAAAACCCCCTGTTTGATCCGGCCCTGTTCCGGAACCCCAGTTTCCGCGCCGGCATTGCGGGCAACATGCTCTCCCGCCTGGGATCCAGAACCATACCCTTTCTGCTGCCGCTGTTTCTGCAACTGGGTGCCGGGTATTCCCCCTTCAAGGCCGGCATGACCATGATCCCCATCGCGCTGGCCAGCTTCATCGGCAAAAGGATGATCAACCGCCTGGTGACGCGGTTGGGCTTCAGAATCTTTCTGACTGCCAACACCCTGATGCTGGGCGCCCTGCTGTCCGGTTTCGGCCTTGTCGGCCCGCGCACGCCCTATGCGGCGCTGCTGCTGCTGCTGGCCGTATACGGAATCGTCAACTCCATGCAGTACACGGCCATGAATTCTGTCACCCTCATCGACCTGACGAACAAGGAAGCCGGCGGCGGCAACATGCTGCTGTCCGTGACCATGCAGGTTTCCTCCGGCATGGGCGTGTCCGTTGCCGCGGCGCTGCTGCATGCTTTCGGGGCGAAACACGGGGTTGCTCTTTCGCAGGAGGCGATGCTTTCGATATTCGGGCAGGTCTTTCTCGTCGTCGGGGTGTTCTGCATGGCCACCAGCGCCGTTTTCAGCCGTATTCCCCGCAACTGCGGACACAAGGAAACGGGCGGCGCGTGACGGACCCCGGCATGGAAAACGGCTTGCAAGGCGCGGCAAGTATCAGTACGTTGCGCCTTGCAAGGAGCCTTTATGATCGATCGATATACCCGCCCCGCCATGGGCGCGCTGTGGACTCTGGACGCCCGCCTGCGGGCCTGGCTGGAAGTGGAACTGGCCGTCTGCCGGGCCTGGAACCGTCTGGGCGTCATCGACGACGCCACCCTCGCGGAAATCCTTGAAAAAGCCGACTTTGACACGCGGCGCGTGCTGGAAATCGAAGAGGAAACCCGCCACGACATCATCGCCTTTCTGACCGCGGTGGAGGAAAAGGTCGGCCCTGCCGCGCGTTTCATCCACCTGGGCTGCACCTCGTCGGATATGGGGGACACGGCCAACGCGCTGCAGCTTTCCCGGGCCGGGGACATGATACTGAAAAGCCTGGACGGCCTGCTGGCGGTCATCAAGACGTTGGCCATGCGCCACAGGGGGCGGCTATGCATGGGCCGCACCCACGGCGTGCACGCCGAGCCGACCAGTTTCGGCCTGAAAATGGCCGGATTTTACGCCGAATTCATGCGCCACAGGGAACGTTTTTCCCAGGCGGTCAAGGGTATCCGGGCGGGCAAGATTTCCGGGGCCGTGGGCACCTACGCCCTGGTTGATCCGGAAGTGGAGCGCATCGCCTGCGAGATCCTGGGCCTGGACGTGGATCCCGTGTCCACCCAGATCATCCAGCGGGACCGCTACGCCCACTACTTCACGGCCCTGGCCGTGATGGCCGGCGGGGTGGAGCGGCTGTGCGTGGAACTGCGCCATCTGCAGCGCACGGAGGTGCTGGAAGCGGAAGAAGGCTTTGCCAAAGGGCAGAAAGGGTCTTCCGCCATGCCGCACAAAAGGAACCCCATCTCCGCCGAGAACATGGCCGGCCTGTCCCGCCTGATCCGTTCCAACGCCCTGGCGGCCATGGAAAACATGGCCCTGTGGCACGAACGCGACATCAGCCATTCATCCGTCGAGCGGGTGATCATGCCCGATTCCACCATCCTGGCCGACTACGTGCTGAACCGTCTGGCGAAACTGCTGGACAACCTGCGCGTCATTCCGGAAAACATGGAACGCAACCTGATGGCCTCTTACGGTCTCTTTTTTTCCCAGCGCGTGCTTATCGCCCTGGTGGAAGAAGCCAGGATGCCCCGGCAGGAAGCGTACGTCCTGGTCCAGAAAATCGCCATGCAAAGCTGGGAGGGCAGACAATCTTTCCCCGACCTGGTGCGCGCGTCCGCGGACATTGCCGGCCGCCTGTCCCCGGCGACCCTGGATGCCCTGTTCGACCCCAGAGGGTACCTGCGCCACGAAGATATGATTTTTGCCCGCGTGTTCGGGAAATAAAGGAAAAGCTATGGACATGGACGTCACGGCCCTGAAGAAACGCCTGGCCCGCATTCTGGTGGAGCGTTCGTACATGGAAGGCGACTTTACCCTGGCCTCGGGCAGGAAGAGCGACTACTATTTCGACTGCCGCCAGACCTCGCTGCATCCGGAAGGGGCCTGGCTGATCGGATCCCTGTTCAACATCATGCTGGCCGACCTGTCCGTGGCCGCGGTGGGGGGCATGACCATGGGGGCCGATCCGCTGATTTCCGCGACCAGCGTTCTTTCGCACATCCGGGGCCGTGCTCTGGCCGGGCTGATCGTGCGCAAGGCGGTCAAGGACCATGGCACGGGCCGCTACATAGAAGGCCTGGCCAATGTGCAACCCGGCGATTCCGTGGCCATGCTGGAGGATGTTGTCAGCACCGGCGGTTCTGTGTTAGAGGCATGCAAGCGTGTGCAGGATGCAGGCCTTTCCGTCGCCGTCATCTGTTCCGTCCTGGACAGGGGGGAAGGGGGGCGGGAAAAGCTGCTTGCTGCGGGTTTTACGTTACGAGCCATTTTTACGCGACCTGAACTGGTGGCCCTTGCGCGCCCGTAAATCCGGCGCCGCCGGCATCATGCCGGTTGGTGAAGGTTTCGCATGACACAAACCTGGTACTGCCTTCGCGTTCTGCTTTGTTTGTTTGTCGTGACGGCGCTGCCGCCCGCCGCGTCTTCGGCTGCCCCGGCTGGCGGCCCCGGCGCCGACAGGCGGGATGCGGCGCAACCGTCCCACGCCGCGCGGGATTCCTCCGGTTGGCAGGCGGTGATCACGGGGCATTCCACGACGCCTCCGCGCATCGTGGCGGTGGACAAAACCCGCCAGACCCTTTTTCTGTTTGAACGCCACAGCCCGCTCCGCGTCGCCGGCCAGTACGCGTGCACCACGGGGCAGGCGGACGGCGACAAACTGGTGCGCGGCGATCTGAAAACGCCGGAAGGCATTTATTTCGTTTCGCAAAAACTGTCTTCCGGTCTTGATTTCGTCAAGTACGGCAACGAAGCGTACACGCTGAACTATCCCAACCCGGTGGACCGGCTGCGCAAAAAAACCGGATACGGCATCTGGATACACGGCCGGGGCACCCCGATCATACCCAAGGAAACCCAGGGCTGCGTGGCCATGAACAACGGGGATATCGCCGTTCTGGGCAAGGAATTGCTGCCCGGCACCCCTGTGGCCCTGGCCTCCGCGGTCAATTTCAGCCCTGTGGCTCCCGCGCAGGACAAGAATCTGCTGGCTTCGCTTGAAAAGCGGACGTACGCCTGGGCAAAGGCCTGGACCAGCCGGTCCCGGACCATGTTCGACTACTATGACCCCGAGGCGTACGGCATCGCCCAGGGTGAAAGTTTCAGCGCGTTCCGCGCGCAGAAAGAACGGCTGTTCAAGCAGCTGCCCTGGATCGATACCAGGGTGCGCGACGTGCAGACCCTGCAGGGGCCGGGGTACTGGGTGACCTGGTTCCAGCAGGATTACCGCGCGCCCAATCTGTCCGCCAAAGGCGTGCGCCGCCTGTACTGGCAGCGGGACGCCAGGGGGGAGATGCGCATTGTGGGCATGGAATGGGCGCCGCACCTTTCCGGCACCCTGATCGCAAGCCTTGGCGGCGCGGGGGGCGAAGCGGCGAATCCGCCGGTGGAGGCAAGCCCCCGCAGCGAAGAGGACATGCCGGCCGGCCGGGTTCCGGCGCCCGTCGCGTCCGCCGCACAGGCCGCACCGGCCGCGCCTGCCGCGCCTGCCGCACAGGCCGCGCCTGCCGATCCCGCTGCGGCGGCGGAAAAGGCCGCCGTGGAGGGCGCGGCGTTTATCGAGGCCTGGCGCAAGGCCTGGGAAAGCGGGGACCGCAAGGCCTACATGGCGTGTTACGACAAGAACGCGGTGCAAGGGGCGCGCAAAGGCGCGGCCGCCATTGAAGAGCACAAAAGAACCGTGTGGGCCAAGAATCCGCCCCGGCGGGTGAAGTTGAACAATGTGCGCATTACGGTCACTTCCGGCGGCATCGCCGCCGACATGTTCCAGGAATATGCCGATACAAGCGGATTTGCGGACAAAGGCGTGAAAACCCTGAACCTGAAGCGGACGAATGCTTCCTGGCGCATTACGCAGGAAGAATGGAGTCCCCATACGCCATGAAACCGGTAATCAAGAAACAGACCATCTACAGCCTGCTTCTGATGCGGGACGACTGCGGCGTGCGGCGTTTTCGCGTCCGGGCTTTCTGGCTGAAGTTTTTGTTCTGTTTTCTCCT
Source organism: Desulfovibrionaceae bacterium (assembly GCA_031550605.1). Lineage (GTDB taxonomy): Bacteria > Desulfobacterota > Desulfovibrionia > Desulfovibrionales > Desulfovibrionaceae > FLUQ01. The sequence continues at coordinate 72,715 of JAVBOK010000049.1, forward strand.
GCTGTTCTGCGCGGCCTTCGGCGTGTCCGGATACCTTGCGCACAGCTACTGGAAAAAATACGCCGAATTGCAGGAAGAACACCGCGATTTGCAGCGCCAGTACGCCGAAATTCGCCGCCGGCTGGAGCCGCTGGCCTATCTGGAGAAAATGCGGGAACTGGGCCAGAGCCGTTTTTCCGTTGAAGCAAGCGGAGCCAACGGCGTGGCCGGGGCCAACGCGACCATCAGCGCGGTGGTGCCTTTTCCCCGGGCCAATCAGACCCTTGCCGCGGGTTCGGCCGCGTCGCCTTCGGGCAACGGCGCGCCCGGCGCGGGGCCGGCTGCCGCCACGCCCGCCGCGGGCCCGGCCAGAAACCAGACCCAGCCGGTTCCTTCTGCCCAGGCCGCGGCGCAGACGCCGGAGGCGGCGGCCCAGATTGATCCCGCCCATCCGGCGAAAATAGCCAACGTCTCCCTGCGCGCGGCCGGCACGACGCGCATCCGCATCGCTTTTGACCTCAGCAACCAGGACCCGCAGCAAACGCTGGGCGGCCGGGTTGCCCTGGCTGTGGTCACCAATGCGGGCGCGGTCGCCGAAATCACCCAGGTGGACCGGGCGGAATTGAGTTTCCTGATCGCCCGCTACAAGAGAATCAGCACCACCTTCGCCCTGCCCCAGAATATCCAGACCACGGACGTGGCCGCCGTGCAGATATCCCTTTCCGGCGACAACGTGCCGCCCTATTCCGAGCGCTTCCCCATGCAGTAGGCGTCAGGATTCTTTTGCCCTCCGTCCGCGATCCCTTCGCTGCGAGCGGTGCGACCGCTGCGAGCGGTGCGGCCGCCGCGGGCGGCTGCTTCGCCGCCCTCCGTATCCGCCGGAGCATCGTGGCCGGGACACTGCTCTAAACTTTCCCCGTGATCCCGCCGATACGAGAGATGTCGCAGAATGTCTCGGGAGGCGGGCATGTCGTCGTCACCATCACTACGTTTGCAAACCCTGGCCCTGCTGGGCCGGCAGTTCCTTGCCCAGGCCATTGCCGACGGGGGCAGCCTTGACGAGGTCATCGCCGGCACCTTGCTGCACCCCCGGCCGCAAAGCGGCCGGGAAACGGCCGCCGCCGCCCTGACCGGCCGCATCCGGTCCGACGCGGGCATGTTGCGCCAGGCCTCGCAAAACGCGGAAGAAGGCGTTTCCATCGCGAAAATCGCCCAGGGCGCGGCCACATCCGTTGAAAACATCCTGACGAAGATGCAAACCATCGCCCAGGCGGTCAAAAACGGCGAAAGCACGGCGGCTGACGCGGCGGGCGCGTACAACAGCCTGGCTTCGAATCTGAAGGGCATTGTTTCCGGAACGCGGTACAACGGCATGGCGCTGCTGGACAAGGACGGCTGGGCCGGGGACGAGCGTCTGGCCCGGTCCGGGGACGGCGGGACAGCGGAGTTGTCCCTGCAGATGGGCGGCGCGCCGTCCGGTTTTACCCTGTACGATTTGTCGGATCTGAAAAATTTCAACGCCGCGGCGGACCTGGACCCGGCGAACCTCGACGCTACCCTGGGCACGCTGTCCGAACGCGCCGGCACGGCGAAAACTCTGGCCTCCGGATACCGGGTCATGGCCGGAACCTATGCCAACGAGGCCAAAAGCCTGGACCACCAGGCGGGCATCCTGGCCGTCACGGCGGCCAGGGCCCAGGCAGGCGCGGCGGAGGCGGACGCGGCCCAGGCCGCCAGAACGGGCAAAACCCCGGACGGCATGTCCGAAAGCCTGATCCGCAGCATGCTGCTGGACATGCTGCTGCGCGATCAGGGCAGACTGGTGGACGCGAAGTCGTAGCTTTTCACAACCATCTTGACCGGAAGGCGGGACAGGCATACCACGCGGTGAATCTTTCATCGCGAGGTGTCCCGTGTCGTTTTCCATGCCCGTGCCGGCGCTGACCGTCGGCCTGCTTTTCTGTTCCAACCTGTTCATGACTCTGGCCTGGTACGGGCACCTCAAGTACCGGTCCTCCTCGCTGATCCTGGTCATCCTGACCAGCTGGGGCATCGCCTTTTTCGAGTACTGCCTGCAGGTTCCGGCCAACCGTTACGGCTACGGCCATTTCAACGCCACGGAACTGAAAACCATCCAGGAAGTGCTGTCGCTGTCCATCTTCATGTTTTTTTCCGTGTTCTACCTGGGGGAATCATTCAAGTGGAATTATCTTGTCGGGTTCGCCCTGATCGTCGTGGCCACGGTGGTAATTTTCCGGGAATGGTGAGCAGGGGATCGTCAGCGCGCCCCCGGCGGAGCGGAACGGGCGGTTCCCGCGGGGGACGGGTTGCCCGCCGGCACCAGAACGGAGGATGCGGAGCGGCCTGAAGGGGTTGCGCTGGAAGAACCCTTCCGCCGTCTCGGGACGGCAGGCGCGGCCTGTGCGGCAGGCGCGGCCTGTGCGGCAGAGCCGGAAAGGATCGCGGCCGGCGGGCGCTGCGGCGCGTTTCGGGCCGGGGCGGGTTTTTCCGGCGCGGGACGCGTCCGCGCCGGTTTCGCCTGCCGCAGCAGGGCGCGCAGTTCCGTCGTCCGCGCGTCTGTCGCGCGGGCGTACCCTTCGGCAAGGGGCAGGCTGTTTTCGGCGGCCAGGCGCCGGGCCTGATTTTCACGCTCCGTATCAAGCCATGCGCGTTGTCCGGCAAGCACGGCGGCGAAACGCTCTTTGGGCAGGCCGAGCCGGATTTCCTTCCAGACCGCCGCCAGTCGCGCGTCCGCCGCGGCAAAGGCCGGGGACGCGCGCAACAGCTCCGCGTATTCGGTCTTGCTCATGCACGGGGCCGGGGTCGGCAGCAGCAGAAAAAGAAAAAGCGCCGCGCTCCATAATTTTTGCGGCATGGTTTCTCCGTAAACGCGGCGGCGGACGCACAGCCCGCCGGGTTGCGGGCGCCGTTCAGTCCCTGACGGCGGTCCAGCTGCCGACGATCCCCATCAGGGCGGGCACGGCCACGAGCAGCACCGCCAGTTCCAGAGGCAGAAAACGGATCTCCATCATCAGGGGCGGGAAATTGAGCACATCCTTGATGCGGCCGTGCATGAAATGCAGCAGGGCCAGGGCAAAGCAGCCGCCCAGGGCGCCCTGCGCCGCGCCGCTCACCAGCAGCGGCAGGCGGATATACCAGGTGAAGGCCCCCACCAGACGCAGGATTTCCACCTCCTGGCTGCGGGAAAGCAGGGACAGGCGGATGGTGTTGCCCACCACCAGCGCCAGGACAAGGCATAAAAAGCCGATGGACGGCCACATTACGTACCGGCTGATCTTGCGCCAGGCCTGCCCCAGTTCGTCCCGCAGAGGGGTCGCGGCCACGCGTTCCACGCCGGAAAGGGTTTTCAGGTAGTCCGTGACCTCGGTCAGCCAGATCTCGAAATTCTCGTCCTTGGGCACAAAGGTGATCAGGGCCGTGGGCGGCAGAGGGTTCTTTTCGCCCAGCACGGGGAAGGACCGGGCCAGGGCGTTGCCCGTTTTTTCCGTCCGTCCCAGGCGCTGGCTCAGGCTTTTCAGGGCCTCTTCGGGGGTGAAGGTCTGAATGCGGACAAAACCCGGCACATGGCGCACGCCGTCCCATTGCGAGCGCACGGCCGCCATGTCCGAGCCGGTTTTCCAATAGACCTGGAACGCCGTTTCCCCGCGCACGGTGCCCAACTGGTGGTTCAGGGTCACCAGGGCCATCAGGAACAGGCCGGACAGAAAAGCCACCAGGGTCACGGCCGCAAGGGTCAGGGCCTGGGCCCAGGGGTTGAGCCCCAGGTCGCGAAACCCCTGCAGGACCAGGCGGAAGAGGATGCGGATCATGCCGTTTCCTCCCGGTCCGCCCTGCGGGTAAGCAGAGCACCCGGCCAGCTGGCGTAAGTGATCATGCCTTCCTCCAGCCGCATCAGCCGCGCGGAAGGGTGGCGGCGCAAAAGCTCATGGCTGTGGGTGGCAAAGATAATGGTCGTGCCGTAAGCCTGAAACTGCATGAACAGGTCCATCAGCCGCAGAGAAAGCTCCGGGTCCAGGTTGCCCGTGGGCTCGTCCGCCAGCAGCACCTGCGGGTTGACCACAAAGGACCGCGCCACGGCCACGCGCTGCTGTTCGCCGCCCGACAGTTCGCCGCACAGGGTGGTCAGGCGGTTGTCCAGGTTCAGGGCCTTGGCCACGGCCCGCACCCGGCGGTCCACGTGCAGGGGAGCCAGCCCGCGCACCTCAAGGGGCAGGGCGATATTGGCCGTGACCGTGCGGTCGGCCAGAATTTTGAAATCCTGAAAAACGACGCTGACCTGACGCCGCAGCAGGGGCACCTGCTTTTTCGTCAGGTTTTTCAGCGAAAACCCCGCCATATGCGCTTCCCCCCGCTGCAGGGGCAGCGCGCCGTACAGCAGCCGCAGCAGAGTCGTCTTGCCCGCTCCGGACGGACCGGACAAAAAAAGGAAATCCCCTTTGCCCAGGCTGAAGGTGCAATCCTTCAGCGCCCAGAATGGGCCGAAAGTGTGCGATACGTGAGCGACCTTGATCATGGGTGCGGTGTTCCGGATGCCGTTGCGTTACAGGCGGTGCATAGCACGTTTTCAAAGCGGCCGCAAAGCCGCTGTGGCAAGGAAATGCGGATGCGCTGGCCCTGCGGCGCGCGAAGGTATCGCGGGCCGCGCCGGGCGGCTGCTCCGCCGCGCCGCGTGTCCGCCGGCGCGTCGCCGGAATGAAGATGCTCTACAGCCACCTTTTCTTGCGGAAAAACCAGAGCATGCCCCCGGCTATGGCCGCCATGATCAGCAGCACGGCGGGATAGCCGTAGGCCATCTTCAGCTCCGGCATGAACTCGAAATTCATGCCGTAGACCCCGGCCAGAAAGGACAGGGGCATGAACACCGTGGAGATGATGGTCAGAACCTTGATGATTTCGTTCATCCGGTTGGTCATGGCCGTCTGGTATATTTCATCCAGGGATTTCGCCACCTCATGGTATGTTTCCAGCAGTTCCCCGGCCTGCAGCACGTGGTCGGCGAAATCGTTGAGATAGGGTTTCAGTTCGCCGGCGGTTTCCGCCAGACGGTGCTGGCGGAAACCCGCGCCCAGTTCGCGGTAGGGTGAAAGCAACCGCCGCAGGGTCAGAAGATCGCGTTTGATCCGGTGCAGGCGGTTCAGTTCCGTCCGGCCGGGGGGCCGGTGACTGATGCATTCTTCCAGGTCTGCCAGTTCCTCGTCCTTCAGGTCCAGATGCGGGAAGAAACGGTCGACGATCATGTCCAGGGTCTGATAGGCCAGCAGCCCGGCCTGATGCGCGATCCTGGGCGAAGGGGGATCCTTTTGCAGGCGGTCCCACAATTCGTCGATCAGGGTGGTGGCTGATTCTTCAAAGGTGATGATCAGCCCGGCCTTGCAGAACAGGGAAAAATGTTCGCTCCTTTCTCCCGTGGCCGCGTTCGGCGGCGTCTGGAGCACGAAAAAAAGGTAGTCGTCGTATTCTTCCATCTTCGTGCGCCAGCCGGGGCTGAGGATATCCTCCAGAGCCATGCGCCGGATGCCGTAACATTCGGCAATGCGCAGCAGCGGATCCACCGCGCCCATGCCCGTGACCCGCACCCAGCGGGTTTCCGTCTTGGGGTCGGCCTGCGGCAGGTTTTCCAGATCAGACCAGTCTTCCGGCGCGCGCACCACGCCCTTGCCGATGCGCAGCACCCGCACGGAAGCCGGGGCCGACCCGGCGACGGGGATAAGCGCGCCGGGCGCCGCGCCCGGATGGATGCGGGGTTTGGCCGCGATGCGGCGCAGGTTTTTTTTCTTCGGCGGCTGAACAGGCATGCTCGTCTCCGGCGCGAGCGGGGCGCGGGGCGGCGCCCCGCCAGGGGGGAATTGTTTCTCCACGCAAAGGGCGCCGTGCGTTCCGCAATCAGCGCGCCCCGCGTGATACGGGAGAAAGCCGCGCAACGGGGGACAGGGGCCGCCCGCCGCGCAGGCGGCATTCATTGCCGCCGGTGCGCGCCGGAGCGGGCGTTATCCCGGTTCCCGCAGCAGATGCTCAAGCCGGTCCTTCCACAGGGCGGCGTTCATGACCGTGGCGTGGCCGGCGGTTTCCGCGCTTGCCGGGATCAGATGGTACGCGGCGTTGGGGATCCGCGCCACAGCGTGCTCCGTCAGGCCGGTTTCCGGCGGATTGCGTTCGTCGTCAGCGGAATTGACGGCCAGTATGCGCGCGCGGATTGTATGCAGATCCGGCACGGGATCATAGTGGCGGGAGGCCTCCCACTGATAGAGAAAATCGTTGGCGTCCGAGCCTGTCAGGTTTGCCAGCATGCGGTCGGTCAGTTCGTCCGCCTGTGCCCTGGTGGGGGCCTTGGCATGCAGGGCCAGAGTGCCGCCGTTGGTGGCGATGGTGTACCAGGCGTAGGCCAGCCGGAACTGCTGCGGCTGCGCCGTGTACTCGCCGTTCATCCAGGCCGGGTCGTTCCGCACCGCGTCGATGAGCATGCGCCGCGTCATCCAGTTGCGGCCCGCCACCGCCGCCGGCTGCGAAGCCAGGGGCACGGCGGCGTCCATGAAATCGGGGCGGGTGACGGCCCACAGCCAGGTGTGCATGCCGCCCATGGAATAGCCGGTGACGATTCGCAGATGCCCTATGCCCAGCCCTTCCGTCAGCAGGCGGTGTTGGGCGGCCACCATGTCGGCGTGGTCATAGCGGGGGAATTTCATGCGCAGGCCGTCGGAGGGCTTGGCCGATTTGCCCGCGCCGATGGAATCGGGCAGGACAAGGTAGTGTTTGCGCGCGTCCAGAGGCTGGCCCGGACCGAACAGCTCGTCCGCGAAGCCGGGAACCAGCATGGCCGCCCCGGACCCGCCGGTGCCGTGCAGGATCAGCACGGCCGGGTTGGCGGGGTCGCCGATGGTCCGGTAGTGCATGGTCATTGCGGCCAGGGTTTCGCCGGTGTGGAAGACGAAATTTTCCAGAACGAAATCGTGTTCCTCGGGGGCCGGATAGGCGGCGCGCGCGGTCATGGATGCTCCAGCGGGTTACAGTCCCAGTTCTTCGCGGATTTCCGGGGCCGGTTCATATCCGTGCTGCCGCGCCAGTTTCGCGTGGTACAGGGCTTTTTCCCGGTCGCCCGCGTCCAGGTGGGCCAGGGCCAGGTTGTTGTGGGCGGGGCCGAAGCCGGGTTCCATGCTGACGGCCTTTTCCCCCAGGGCGATGCTTTTTTCCAGATCCCCCAGCATGTGGTGGGCGGAAGCCAGAGTGGTCAGGGCCTGGATGAATCCGGGGTCCCATTTCAGGGCCTTGGTCAGAGCGGCGACGGCTTCCCGCGCTTCGCCGCGCTGCATGTGCACAAAACCGATGTTGCCCCAGGCGATGGCGAAACGCGGGCGGCAGTTGGCGGCTTCTTTGTTGTAATTGAGGCAGCCGTCCAGATCGCCGCGCTGCATGGCGATGCCGCCGAGTTGCACGTATGCTTCCGCCAGATGGGGGGAATGAACGAGCGCTTCGCGGAAGGCTTTTTCCGCTTCGGTGAAATCGCGCTTGCCGAGATAGGCCAGACCCAGGCTGTAATGGTGGTTGGCGCAGTCGGGCGCGCGCTCGATTTCGGCTCGCAGATCGGCGATGTAGTCGTCAAGGTTGTCGTAACGGGCTTTCATTTCGTATGTCCTTCGCGGCGGAGCAGGTCCGCGTACCAGAGGCAGAATTCGAAGACCCCCCGGTATTTTTCGTCTTTGCCCACAATGCCCAGGGCGCAGTCCAGCACCCCCTGGCTGTAGGCGTTGCCCGCGTTTTCCGGTTTATGTTGCTGCAAAAACGCGCGCACCAGCTGCCGGGTTGTCCGTTTCGTCGCATCCGTGCGGATGTCCAGAGGTTCCTTGGGTTCGGCAAAGGGATCCCAGGCGTCGTAGCCGATTGTATCCACGTACCGCCTGCCGCGTGAACTCATGGCTTCGTATATCCCGCGTTTTCTGGTTTCCGCCTCGGGATCCGGCGGCGCGGCCGGGCCGCTTTTGAAAATGTCCGGCAGGTCAGCCACGGCCGCCCTCCCGCGCCGGGTCGGCGTCGCTCCGGCCCAGGCCGAAGTACTCCGCGTTGTATTCCGTCAGCAGAGCCATGGAAACCGGCACCAGCACGGTGTGGATTTCCGCGTAGCCGCTCCGCGCGTGCCGGGCCAGATCCAGGCTGAGAGCGGCCAGGCGGGAGCGCACGGCCTCCAGATTGACGGCGGGATAGCTGCCGCCGGAAGTGAAGCCGGATTTGCCGCAGATGCGCCCCGTGCCGCCGATGTTCATCGGGATGCCGTACACGCGGCAGGTGACGGGACGCGCCTCGTACAGCGCACAGCGGTCGTCGTCGCCCAGCAGGGGACAGCGCACTTTTTCGCGGGCCATGTCCGCCAGGATGGCGTCTTCTTCCCGGCCGCCCTGCCAGTCCTTGAACGCTTTGCGCTTGACTTTGTGCACGGCCCGGTCCGCCGCGTCCGCTTTGTCCAGCAGGGCGGAACGCTGCGGACCCGAAGGAAAGGTCCGGTAAAAGGCATGGTTCAGGTATACGGCCTCAATCAGCGGCAGGTCGAACAGGGCGTGGCAGCAGTCCGCGCAGCCCGCCGCGCAGGCCACGCAATCGGCGTGCTTCGTCCGCACGTGGGCGAACAGGGCGTCGGCTTCGCGGCACATGGCCTCATACCGCTCGAACAGGGCGGAAAGATCAGGCAGGTTTTTTCGCATGGCACGCAATACTAGCGCAGGGAAAGAGAGGAGGCAAGCCGGCCGTCATCCCGCCCGCGTTGACGCGGAATTTTCCTTTGGGCATAGAAAGACCATGGAGGAGCGCCCCGTGTCCGGACGGAAAGGGATTTTCTACGGCTGGCTGCTGGTGGGCGTTGCCGCCCTGGCCCTGGCCAACGCCACGGGCCTGATGGTCAACAGCTACAGCCAGTTCGTCAAACCCCTGTGCGAACAGTTCGGTTTCGCCCGTTCGGAATTCATCTTTTACGCCACATTGCAGACCCTGGCGGTCATGCTGCTGGTGCCTCTGAACGCGGCTGTTTTCGCCCGCGCCGACCCCCGTCTTGTCGTCGTTCTGGCGGGGATTCTGGCCGCGGGCTGCTGGGCCGCCTTTTCCCTGGCCCGGAGCCTGCCCCATTTCTATCTGCTGGGTCTGGGCGTCGGCGCGGGGCTCGGCTTTACCGGCACGGCGACCATGAACATCGTCGTGAGCAACTGGTTCATCAAAAAGAAAGGCCTGGCCATCGGCCTGACGCTGCTTGGTTCCGGCGTGGGGGCCATGGTCTGGAACCCCGTGCTGGCCCGCCTGATCATCGCCTGGGGTCCGCAGGAGGCGTACCGCGTTTCCGGATTGGCGGCCCTGGCCCTGATGCTGCCCTTTTTCATTGTGTTCCGTTTCCATCCCGGAGATTTGGGGCTTGCGCCCCTGGGCGCGGAAGAAGAGCCCTGTCCGCCCGGCGCGGGCGGGAATGCCGCCGGTTCCCGGAACGCGCCGGAGCGGGCGTGCCTCGACAAATCCCGGACTTGCGGGGTTTGTCATCAATCTGACGGCGTGTCTTACCGCGAAGCGGTCAGAACCCGGCGTTTCTGGGTGCTGGGCCTGGCGCTGGCCTTTTTCCCCTTCAGCATGCTGGGCGTGTTTTCCCAATTGCAGCCTTTTCTGACGGATCTGGGTTTTCCGGCCCTTTTCGCGGCGTCGGCCATCAGCGCCGGAGGGGGCTTTCAGGTGACGGGCAGGCCCCTGATGGGGCTGCTGCACGACAGGCTGGGCACGCGCTCTTTGTTCGTTCTGGCCGCGCTGCTGTGTTCGGCCGCGCTGCTGGGCGTGACGGCGCTGGCCTGTTTTTCCGGAGCGCCGCTGCCGCTGCTGTACCCGGCCGCCGCCCTGTTCGGGCTTGCGGCGGCGTCCCCCGCGGTCATCGCGCCGTTGGTCACCGGCGCGGCTTTCGGCCGCAAAGAGTTTGCCGCCATCTACGGCACGGTGGGGTCGCTGTGGTACATCGGCCCGGCCGCCGGCCCCCTGTTCACCTCCGCCGTTTTTGACCTGACGGGCAGTTACGTTCCGGCTTTCCTTTTCCTGACGGCCGGGATGCCCGCCGCGCTGTTCTTCGGCCTGCGGGCGCTGGGACCGGACGGGAACGGGCCGGCGCGCTGATCCCTGCCTAGGATGAACCCTCGCTGCCCGCTGCGGGCGGTGCGACCGCTGCGAGCGGTGCGACCGCCGTGGGCGGTGCGGCCGCTGCGAGCGGCTGTTTCGCCGCGCTGCGTATCCGCCGGAGCATTTCCGGGGTGAAGACGCTCCGGCCGGGCAGTAAGGGAATGCTTCGGAGGAAGGGCCGTTACTGGTCGGTCAGTTGGTACTCTTCGGCCAGATCGCGGTATTTCCGGATTTGTTCCGTGAAAAAGGCGGGGATGCCCTCGTACGGAATATTCACCGGGGTGAAGCCGCGTATGCCCGCCTTGACCCGCACGACGGCGGAAGCGTTCAGGGCGTAAAACAGCGCGCCGATGCTCCGGCATGTCTCTTCCGGCGTGTTTTCGGGCACGGCAAGGCCCCGGTACACGCCCTGCGTGAAATCATACCCCAACTCGCGAAAGGTCGGCACGCCCGGCAGCGCGGGATGGCGTTTGTCCGCCGCCACGGCCAGGGGCCGGAAATCGTCGCCGAACGACGGCAGAACCGCCGTGTGCGCCCAGAACAGGGCCGCCTTGCCGTCGCGCACGGCATTGGCCGCTTCCCCGGTGCCCGCGTAAGGGATGTAGGCGCTGCGCACCCCCGCGCTTCTGTCCAGCATGCGGGCGGCGAGCTGCCCCGCGCTGTACCGGCCGGGGCCGGCCACCAGAATTCCGCCCGGGTTTTTGCGGGACGCGGCGAGAAAGGCGTCCAGCGAGGCGAATGCGCCCTGTTTCGGCGCCCAGAGCACACAGGGGGTGTATGCGCTGATGTGGCAGATCCGCATGGCTTCCGGCTTTACTTCGGAATCGGGCTGCAGGCCGCGCAGAATGACGTGGGGAATGTTCACCCCGGTCAGGGTGTAGCCGTCGGGCGCATCGTCGATCATCCGCGCCCAGGCCTGCGCCCCCGCCTCGCCCGGCGCATGGCGGATTTTCAGAGCCCACCGCGTGGTCTCGGCGAAGGATTCCTGCAGCAGCGCGGCGTACATGTCGCTTTCGTTGCCCGGCGCGAACGGCAGGACCAGGGTCACGTCCTTGCCCGGCCAGGCCACGGCCAGTTCCCCCGCGGCGGCGGGAAAGGCGCCGGCGACGGCCAGAAAGGCCGCCAGACCGGCGGCCGCCAGGCCGCGCCGGATCATCGGCGGCCCCCGGCCTTGTCCCCCTTGTCCGCGTCCGTGGCCACCAGCCGGATCAGGGTCTGGATGTTGGTTATCTCCGTGACTTTCCAGACGCCGCCCGCTCTGCGCAAGGCCAGTTCCAGAGGATAGGCCCGCCTGCCGGACGCATCGGCAAGGGAGGTCGCGACGACGGCCTCATTGCCGGTATCCTTGCGCACCGTCGCGGGGCCGAAGCTTTTTTTGTCCTTGGCCCCTCCGCGCAGCAGCGAGGCCAAAAGGCCGGCTCCGGCGTGGGGGCCTTTTTTCAGCTCTCCGGCGAAAGCGCCGGAAGAGACCCCGTAGCGCACGAACTGCCGGGTTTCCGAAGCCAGCAACTGCCGGGCCACGGCCCTGGTCCGGGCGTCGGACCCGAGGGAAGCCAGCATCAGAGCCACGGCCGGGGATGATTCTTCCGCCAGGCGCACGGCCTCGGTATCGTTCAGCACGGCGTCCGCCGCCTTGCCGATGACCGCGTCCAGGTCCATATGGCGGTCCATCAGGTTTGTATCGCGGGTGTCGATGGCCTTTTGCAGGGCCGCGATCGCGGAAACGGGGCCGGAACCGGCGGGGGCCGCCGCGGGAGCGGCAAAAGGGGCAAGGGCCAGACACAGGGTCAGGCCGAGAACGGGCAGGGAAAAACGGGAAAAACGTGGCATGGCGGTATCCTGAAGCAGATTGCCTTTGAAATTTTTTCGACTCCCAGTACGGCCAAAGATCCAGAATACTCTTTTTCGGGATGCGGGCAAGCCGAAGCGGCGTGTCCGCGAAGTGGCGGAAAGTCCCGCGCCGCCGCGTCCGCAAAGGCCCCGCGCGGCCGCCGGAGCATTACATGCTCTGCATGCCGCCGGAACGAAGCGCCTCGCGGGCGTTTCGCGCATCGGCGGCAATCTGGTCCCGCAGGGCCTGCACGCCGGAAAAGCGTATTTCCTGACGCAGCCGCCGGGCGAAATGCAGGCGCAGGGTTTTGCCGTACAGGTCTTCGCTCCAGTCCAGCAGGTAGCTTTCCAGCGACAGACTGGTGCCTCCGAAGGTCGGGTTGGTGCCCACGCTGGTGACGGACATATGGCGGGCGCGGGCCTCCGTCCCGGCGGGGTTCGCGGATGCCGGGGCGGGAGGAGCGGTTTCGTCCGGCAGGATTTCCGCCCAGGTGGCGTATACGCCGGGCGGCGGCAGCAGCACGTCCCCCAGCCCGACGTTGGCCGTGGGAAAGCCCAGTGTTCTGCCCCGGCCCTGGCCGTGGATGACTTCGCCTTCCACGGAGTGCAGCCGCCCCAGCAAAGGAAACACCGCATCCACCGCGCCGGAGCGGATACGCTCGCGGATCAGCGAGGAACTGGCGGTTTCGCCGCCGACGATCACGGGCGGCAACTGGTCCACGGAAAAGCCCCAGGTCCGGCCCAGGGCGGACAGGGCCTCGAAGTTGCCCGCCCGGCCTCTGCCCAGGGCGTAATCATAGCCGATGACCAGATGCTCCAGGCGCAGGCCGTCCACCATGACCGTGCGCACGAATTCCTTCGGGCTCATGGCGGCCATGGCCGGGGTGAAGCGCAGCACCAGGGCCAGATCCATGCCCGCTTCGGCCAGCAGTTCCAGTTTGCGCTGGGGCGAGGTCAGCAGATCCGGCAGGTGCACCCCGCTGATCACCCGCAGCGGATGCGGATCAAAGGTGATGACCGCGGCGGGAATGCCCCTGCCGCCGGCATGTTCCCGCACCCGGCCCAGCAGCCGGCGATGGCCCAGATGCACCCCGTCGAAGTTGCCGATGGTGGCGGCATGGACGGTCCCGTGTCCGGCAAGGGCTTTTAATTCTTCAAGATCATGGGCGATGCGCATAGGGCCTCTGTATCGCGGAAGGGCGGCATGGTCCAGAGGAATCATTGTTCCGGCGAAAGGTCCGCATGGCCCGTCCCGTCCGGCGCATGGGCCAGCAAAAGGAAAAAGACGCACACCGCCAGCAGGTCGGCGGACCCGCCGGGGCTGAGGTTGCGGCGGGGGAATTCGTCGCGCATGGCCAGGACCGCCGCCCGGCCTTCTTCCGTGTACATGCCGCCTTTCTCCAGCGCTTTTCGGGCTTCAAGACGGGCGTAGGCAAGGCCTTCGGCCCCGCCCCGGGACAGCAGGTTGGTGTCCGCCGATCCGGCCAGTATCCGCAACAACGATTGCGGCAAAGACAAGGCAAGCGGCCTGTCCGCATCGTCGTCGCGCAAGGTGCGAAATGCCGCCAGCGCCGTGGGAAAAGCCTGTTCCGCCTCGCCCCGCACTCCGGTGGCCCCGTGTTCCAGATACAGTTTCTCTCCGGCGGTCAGCTTGCGGTCCGGCAGGGCCGCCTTCAGCCTTTCCAGATCGCGGGCCACGATGCCCCGGACAAAGGCGGCGGCGTCCGCCGCGACGCAGTCCGGGTCGAGAAGCAGGCCACGGGCAAGGCGGCGGCCGCAGGCCGCGCAGAGCAGGCCCAGGGAAAAAATCTGGCCCTTGTGCGTATTGACCCCGCCCGTGGCCGCGAACATAACCTTTTCCGCTTCACACCCCGCGGCGCGCAGCAGGGGGAAGACGTCCCCGGGCGTTTGCGCGCGCGTTTCACGGCCGATCGCGACGCATTGCAGCAGATAGGGCCGCAGGGAACCGGCGCTGGCCACGAACAGGGGATAATCCATGTCCGTGTGCGAACCGTTGTGATCCGGGCAGACCAGGCCCGGCTTGGGGCTGGCCCGGGCTTCCATCAGCATGGCCTTGTGGGCCATGTCGGCGACATCCCGCGGCGTGGGGGCGAAGCTGTTCCAAGAGCGGTTGATCTTTTTTTCCGCTTCGCGCCACAGATCCCTGAGCCGCAAGTGCAAGTACGCGCGGCGCAACCGATGGCTGAAGGCGGCAAAGCGCGAAGCGCGCCGTTGTTCCAGCGAATCCCTGATCGCGGCGAACAGCGAGGGGGGGCTGAACCCCGGCCAGACAGGGGGGACGGGGGCCATCAGGTTCGGCGCGCAGACCGGAGCCACTTCATCAAAGCAGATGTCGCGCAACGTCGCCATATCTTCGCCGTGCAGAACGCGGGCCAGATACCGGTACTCGACCTCGCTGCCGGCGAAGAGGTCGGACAGGGCCAGCCAGATTTCCTCCCGGCGGGTCTGCGGGCCGGTGTTCCGACCATCCATCGTGGAGGGTTTTGACTTCGAAATGCTGCATTCCATATTTTTGGCCATAAGGGGCTGTGCCTGAAAAACAAAAGCAAAGAACCCCTTTTTTTCAGATGCGCAAAAGGGAAACCCTTTTGCCAGAGGCACGCTGCGCTGCCCGCTTGCGGGCGTCCGCTTCGCTTCGCTTCGCTGCGCAGTCGCCGGAGCAGCGCAGCTTTTTCGCGGCGGCGCTGCCTTAAAATCCTTCTTCCAGCGGCGGGCTGATCAGACAGTCCACGGCCAGGGAATCCCCCAGAGATCCGGCCTCGGCCGCGGAATAGGGGCGGGAGGCGAAACGGGCCCCGGCAAAGGTTCCGGTTTCCCGCGTTTCCCGCGGGGGCAGCAGGCTCACCGTGCGGCCGTTGATCCGCAGGCGGCCGGCGGCGAACCAGCTCAGGGCCTGGGGATAGATGCGGTGCTCCAGGGCGTGGATGCGGGGCATCAGGCTGTCGCGGCTTTCGCCCTCGCGCAGGGGCAGGGCCGCCTGGATGACGACCGGGCCCGCGTCCATGTCCCCGGTCACGAAATGCACGGTGCAGCCGGCGAATTTCGCGCCGTACTCCAGCGCGTCGCCCGCGCCGTCCAGGCCGGGAAAGGCGGGCAGCAGGGACGGGTGGATATTCAGTATTCTGCCGCCGTAGGCCTGGATGAAAGCCGGACCGAGCAGCCGCATGTACCCGGCCAGAACCACGGCGTCCACCCTGGCTTCGCGAAGGACGTCCAGCATGGCCGCGTCAAAGGCGGCCCGTCTCTGTTCGCCCCGGCCGGGAAAATCCTTGTGCGATCTGGCCCATACCGGAATGCCCGCCGCTTGGGCCACGTCCGCGACCGGCGCGGACGGCACGTTGGTCAGCACCAGCACGATGCGGGCCTGGATGCGGCCTTCGGCCATGCGCCGGAGAATGGCCCGCAGATTGCTCCCCCGGCCGGAAGCCAGCACGGCGACACGCAGCATCAGGGCCGCGCCTTCTCGGCGGTTCCGGCATGGGCGCTCAGCGCTTCGACCAGCGCGGGGATGGTGAAGGCCTCCGGCTGGATGTGGCAGTCAAGGCCCGCGTCGGCCAGGGTTCCGGCCGTGACGGGGCCGATGCAGGCGAAGCGCAGGCCGGGGTGCCGCCGCAGGATTTCCACGGGAATTTGCTGAAGAAAATTGCTTACCGTGGAGGAAGAGGCAAAGGTCACGTAGTGAATTTTGCCCTGGGCCAGCAGTTCCAGCACTTCGTCGCGGCCCGCGTCGGAAGCCGTTGCGGCGTACACGGGCAGCACGCGCACGTCCGCCCCGGCCGCGGCAAGGCCCTGGGGCAGGACGTCGCGGGCTTCCCTGGCCCTGGGGATGAGGATTTTCCGTCCGTGCACGTTCTGAGCCGCAAGTCCGGCCAGCACCCCTTCCGCAACGAAAGATTGCGGAACGAAATCCGGCCGGATGCCGCGCGCTTCCAGGCTTTGGGCCGTGGCCGGGCCGATGGCCGCGACGCGGCAGGCGGCGAAGGCGCGGCTGTCCAGACCCAGGGCGGCCAGTTCGCGCCAGAAGAAATCCACCCCGTTGACGGATGTGAACACCACCCAGTCGTATTCGCGCAGGGTGCAGATCGCTTCGCGCACCGGCGCGCAGTCGTCCAGAGGGCCGATGGCGATGGACGGAAATTCCACAACCCGCGCGCCCGCGTCCGTCAGCAGGGCGGCCAGGCCTGATGCCTGCTCCCGCGAGCGGGTGACCACGACACCCTTGCCCAGAAGGGGTTTTTTCTCGAACCAGCCCAGGGTGTCGCGCATCGTGACCACATGGCCCACAACGATCAGCGAGGGCGCGCCGAAATTCTGCTCTTCGGCGACACGGGGCAGATCGCACAGGGCGGCGGCCGCGCTGCGGTGGTCCGGCGTGGTGCCCCGGTACACCAGGGCCGCCGGGGTCCGTGGATTCATTCCGTTATCGACAAGTTTATGGACGATTTCCGGCAAATTCTTCATGCCCATGAAGAAGACCAGGGTGTGGTTGCCCGTGGCCAGGGCCTTCCAGTTATGAGCGGATTCCGTTTTGTCCGGGTTTTCGTGGCCGGTGACGAAGCAGACGGACGAGGCGTGCGCCCGGTGGGTCAGGGATATGCCCGCGTAAGCCGGGGCGGCGATGGCGCTGGTCACGCCGGGCACCACTTCAAAGGCGATGCCCGCTTTTGCCAGTTCCTCCGCCTCTTCGGAACCCCGGCCGAACATGTACGGGTCGCCGCCCTTGAGCCGGGCCACGGTTTTGCCTTCTCCGGCCCTGGCGATGAGCAGCCGGTTGATGTCGGCCTGGGGCAGGGTGTGGTCCCCGCCCCGCTTGCCCGCATAGATCAGTTCCGCATCCGGCCGGGCAAAGGAGAGCAGGAAACTGTTCGCCAGGTAATCATGGACCACGACGTCGCAGCGGCCGAGGATTTCTTTGCCCCGCAGGGTGAACAGGCCCGGATCGCCCGGACCCGCGCCGATAAGATATACTGTTCCGGTCATGAAATGTCCTTTGCGCGCTTTTGCCCGACGGCGGCGCGCGGGCGGCGGCCTTCGCGGCGCGGACAGGCCGGGCCGCCGTTGATTTCCGCGCCGGCCCCGCATTTTTACAGCGCTTCCCGGAACCGCGCCTGCAGGGCCAGCAGTTTTACCCTGGCGTCGGCCAGTTC
>JAVBOK010000058.1:0-49627 GCA_031550605.1 Desulfovibrionaceae bacterium
GCAAGGCTCACTTCGTGGTTACAATCCTTGCGCCCGCGCGGGGCGCGACCGCTATCAAGAACGACTCCCATATGATGCATATCGTTTCAATCCATGCGCCCGCGCGGGGCGCGACCCAAACACTGTTGGGGGTGGTTAACCCAAGATAGAGTTTCAATCCATGCGCCCGCGCGGGGCGCGACTGCGGTCCAGCTTGCCGGACCAGGCCCGGACGGGTTTCAATCCATGCGCCCGCGCGGGGCGCGACGCTTCAAGGCCGGCAACCGGCACTGCCTGATCATGTTTCAATCCATGCGCCCGCGCGGGGCGCGACGGTGACTTGATCAGGCGCGGCATTTCCGGCGATGTTTCAATCCATGCGCCCGCGCGGGGCGCGACCGCCCGCCCAGTTCCGTTTGCCCTATCAGGATGATGGTTTCAATCCATGCGCCCGCGCGGGGCGCGACGTTGGCATATTCGATCAGCACGGATACGGACGGGAAGTTTCAATCCATGCGCCCGCGCGGGGCGCGACTCATATCCGATAACACCGAAGTTTATATACGCTTGGTTTCAATCCATGCGCCCGCGCGGGGCGCGACCAGACCGGCGGCCAGTACAAGACCGCGCATGGAATCGTTTCAATCCATGCGCCCGCGCGGGGCGCGACTTCCAGGCGTGCAGCAAATGCTTGTCGCCGTCCGCGTTTCAATCCATGCGCCCGCGCGGGGCGCGACCGTCCGGCCTTCGCCCCTGCTCATGGGCCAAAGTGGTTTCAATCCATGCGCCCGCGCGGGGCGCGACTGTTATCCAGTTTTCACCTACTACCATAGGTTGTCGGCGTGCGCCATGCGGGAACAGGGGCACGGTTCGGTCTGTCGGAGTGGATCTCTGGCTCTGTCTGCTATTTTTTAGTAATAAAATGCTACAATTCCAATATGCGAGGACCTCCCTGGTAATGTATGCGCGCTTGCGGTTCTCGCAGGTCCAGCAAGCGGCCGATTGCGGGCGTTTCATCTACAGTATCAGCGGCCCCTGGGGATCGTAGGCCGTTTTGATCCCCACATGTTCCACTTTGTTTTTCCAGTTGGCGCCCAGATAGTAAAACCGCAAACTGTCCTTTTCTTCGTTCATGCACGCTGTCAGTCTGGCGCGCAGGGCGGTCCACTGCGCCGGGTCGACCAGGCATTCAAATACGGAGAACTGCACGCGCTGCCCCCAGTTTTCGCAATGTTTCGCGATATGGCGCAAGCGTCTTTTGCCTGCCGAATCCTGGGTATTCACATCGTAGCTGATTACAACCATCATGGCGTCACCGTATGACAAAAGGTGGATATACTTCCAGATCGCCCCGGATATGCCTGGCAAGCAGTCTGGCCTGGTTGTGCCATGCAAGGCCGATCGGCATCCGTTCTTGCAGAAAAGGATGTTCCACCTCTTCCCGCTTGCGTTCCTGCCACGCGGTTATGACGTCTTTTCGAGTTGCATCATCCATAATCACCGCCCCCGATTCGGTTTTTCTGAATCCTCCGGCCCTGACCTGCCCCCGATTAATCAGGGTGCAGGCAAGCCTGTCGGCAAGGTAGGGACGAAATTCTTCCATCATGTCCAGGGCGAGGCTCGGCCTGCCTGGCCTGTCCCGGTGCAGGAAACCCACCGCCGGATCAAGACCGCAGCTTTCCAGAGCGCTGCGGATATCGTGGGCCAGCAATGTGTAAAGAAATGAAAGAAGGCAATTGACCGGATCAAGAGGCGGACGCCGGTTGCGTCCCGCAAAATGAAACGCCGGGTCCGGGTTGCTGACAAGAAGGTGAAAGGCGCTGAAATACGCGGCAGCGGCTTCGCCTTCGATCCCCCGGACCGCGTCGAGAGGCAGCCCCGGCTGCAGCCGCGCCAGACACGAATGCAACCGGCAGCTAGCGCTTTCAAGTTCAGGGCTCGGCCGTTCGCGGGCGGCACGCAGCAATACCGTGCGGCAGTTCGTTACTTTGCCTATGGTTGCCGCCCTGGCGATAACGGCGGAAGATTCCGCGCTGTCAGCCTTGCGGTATTGTTCGCGCCGCAAAAGCACATTGCCGTGCGCCGCCCCCTGGAAGGATCCGAGAAAGCGGCCTGTTTCCGTCAGCCAGGAAACCGTCACCCTGTTTTCCGCGCAGTGTCCGAGCAAAAAAGGACTGCACGAAACCTGCCCGAAGAGCACAAGCCCCCCCAATGTATGGATGGGAATCTTTGCTTTCAGACTGTTGCCCTGGTATACGGCGACGCATTCTCCGTCCTTGGCCAGATAGCTTTCCGGCGTGGTGATGTAGAGGGTGTTCAGATGCTGTTTCATTCCATCTCCCGCAGCGACTCGAGGTAACGCGTTGCGCCGCGCCGCCGGCCAGTGCTTTTCGGCAGGCATTCGCCCGCGAGCGAACAGCCGGCGCAGCGGTCGTCCTGTACCGGCGGCGGTGTGACGCCCTGCCGCATCAACTCGTGCACGCTCAACACGATCCGCCGCATGGTCTCACGCAACGGGGGCTCGAAGGCCACCACCTCACGCCGCCGGGTTTTGCCGTAAAACAGGGCGCCTTCCGGCACCGGCAGCGCGAGCATTTCCTCAAGGCACACGGCCTGAGCGCACAACTGGATACGGTCGGCGTCATGCGCTTTGGGCCTGCCTCTCTTGTATTCAACGGGATACGGAAACCACACGTTTTCCCGGCGGTGAAATTCCACCACATCCGCCTGTCCTGACAGTCCCAGCTCACGAGAGCGCAACGGCAATCCGCAGGCGGTTCTGGTGTCGCCGCGCGTTTCCGATTTGCCGCTGTGGGCTTTCTCATGCAGCAGACGCCCTTCGGCAGTGTACGCGTTTTCCGTCCAGATCAGTTCCAGATGAATAAGCGCGCACTGCCGGGGGCAGTAAAGGTAGTGCTGCAGCGCCGAGATGGGGATGAAGGACTCTTCGGAATACATCCCCTTCCTCCCGAGGTTACAGTTTTTCCAGCAGTTCGACGCCGTCCGGCAGATCGTTGCGGTTCACCGCCACGCTGTAGTCGGCGAACTTGCGCGGCGGCGCGCCGGCATCGCCGGCCCGGCCAACGCGGATGCGGTCAAAAAGCGCATGCGCCGGGGCGTTGCCAAGCACATTCCCGTGTTTGAAGACGAACAGTTTGCGGGCGGCCATTTCGCCCCGGCTTGCGGAACGGTCGTGTTCGAACATGTTCCGCAGGGCCTGCCAGAACAATTCCAGATCGGCGTCGGAAAATCCGGTCCGCTCGGCCAGGGGCGCGGAGACGAAACCGTGCGCGCGATACAGGGCATAGGGAATAATGAATTTGTGGCCCATGGTGCGGTTGTCGCCTTTTTGCGCTTCGGCTTCCTTTTCGGTGGTGACGGCCATGCGGGTCACGGTAATTTCGCGCGGGACCACGGGGTCATGGCTTTTGGCAAAGGCAAGCTGCACGGGACCGCGCACCTGCCCGCAGTTGGTGCCGGTGCTCATGACCGCGCCGAAGGTTCGGACGTCGTAAAAATTCAGACACATCCAGGCGCGGGCCTGGTCTATATCCCCGGCCTTGACCTTGTCCTTGGCGGAATCCAGGTTCAGGGCCCTGTAGGCAAGCTCGTGCTGCTGGTTCAGGATGGCCTTCTCCCGCACGTAGATGGCGTACCCTTCGCCGCCCGCCCGGGTCAGATCCACAAAATTGCGTACTTTACGCTTGAGGCATACGTCGGTGATGATGCCGTGCCCCGTATCCGGATCAATGCGGGGCAGGTTGCCGGCATCGGGGTCGCCGTTGGGGTTGCCGTTTTCCACGTCAAAAAGCAGGACAAAATCATACCGGTTCTGAATGGCGCTCATTCTCTGTGCTCCTTGCATGGTTGTTATTGCTGTTCGGCGGGAGAAAGGGCTTCGGCCGCGGCGTCCTCTTCCTGTCTGACGGCTTTTTCCGCCCGCTGGTGATAGTAGCCGAGAGCGAAAAGACCCTGGGCCCCCAGGTCCAGATGCGCCGGAAATTCGTTGTCGATGCGGTCAAGCACGTCGCGGACCAGCGCGTCGTAGCCCCAGGCCTTGGCTTTGCCGATGTGGTTCTGGGCGTTGCGGAGCAGCAGCGGGAACACCAGGGACGGGGTGGCCGATGCGGCGCCGTAATACTTGTCGCGGATATCCGCGTTGATGTTCGGCCCGATGGCCTTGCGCTGCACGCCCACCAGCAGGGCGAAAAGCCGCCCGAGCTGATAGGCCGGGCTTGGGTGGCTGGGATTCAGGGACATAAGCTTCTCCTTGTGGTCATGATTTCTGACGAGCATGGCCTTGATGAGCCCGGCCCGCACGGCTGTGACGTCGTCGCCCGAGCGCAGGCGCTGCAGACACATGGGCAGAAAATAGGCGGGGTAGGGTTGAGCCGTGAGGGTCGCCTTGAGCAGATCCTCGCCGAGACGCTGGATGTCGGCCGCTTCCTTGTGCGGCCCCAGCACGGCGCGGGAGAGTTGCCATACCGAGGGAAACTCCGGTTCATTGTCAAAACGGCGGTCAACGGCAAGGTTTGCGTAATGCGCCTGCACACGCCCGAGAAAGTCGCCCGCCGTGCCCTGCAGGAAAAAGCTGACCGACAGGCGCGAGACGTTCGGTTTCAGGGCCAGAATGTACAGACGCACGTCAGGGTCAAGCCCCGGCCAGGCTTCGGGCACGGGCAACCCCTGCCCGAGCCGGCGCAGGATTGCCGCGCCTTCCTGCGCGGATTCCGTATCCGCAACGGCGCTGTCGCCGGTTTTGCCGGCATCGGATTCCGGTCCGCTGAGCAGGGCGAACAGGCCGGTTTCCAGCGGAGAGCTCCGTTCCGCCCAGCACAGCACGGTGGCCGCCCCAAGCCGCAATTTTTGATCCGGACGGCGGATCAGATAGTTGAGGGCCGTGGTGTAGCCGAAAGCCGCGTTTTTACCGACCGGTCCGTTGTGGTTCTGCTCTTTTCCGAATGAGGTAAAGGCCTGCAGATTGTATGAGCAAAAGGCCGCGCCCGTGGGCTGCGCTCCGGCCACGCCCTTGATGGGCGCGTGCAGCGCGGCGATGGCCGTGCGTTCTCCGGTTACAAGGCAGATGCCCGGGGCGCCCGGGCCGTCATCCTGCGTTCTGCCGGCCCAGGCGTTCCGCAGGGCCGGGATGTCGTGCAGATACGTCGCGCCCATCCGGAACACAAGGTTGGCCGAAGCCATGTCCTGCCACAGCGCGTCCACGCGCGGGTCGTCAACCGGCGGGGCCTGCAGAAAGCGGAGCAGGGCCCTGGCCTCGGGCGCGTCCACCGCGCCCAGCAGGTCTTCGTGAAGCAGCCGGAAGGCCTGCCGGCATTTGGCCGTGCGCTCGGGCTTGCCCTTGTCGTCGCGCCCCAGCACATAGCCCGGACCGTCCCAGAGGAAATTCGGTTCTATCCCCACGGTACGGCCCTTGCCGAGAGACGGAACGGTCATCCGGCGGGCCACCTGTTTTTTGCCCTTGGCGGCCTGTTCACGCAGGTCGATGATATCCAGCAACTCCCCCTGTCCGCCGAGTTGCAACGCAAAACTGACCGGTTGCGGGGCAAAGCCTTCGGGTGCGGCGTCCGTGTCCTCCATTGCCGCCAGGCGCCGGTAGTAGCCGTTCAATGCCTGAAGGATCATCGGCGCACCTCCGGAGACGAGGGTTCCGGCACGCGCATGACGGCCTTGTCCAGCGCCGCCCGGAAGAACATGGGGGCGTGGTTGTCCGCATAATCCAGATCGTACAGCATCCAGCCGAGATCACGGTTGCCGTCGGGACTGTCCGCAAGAGGGGATTGCGGGATGTCGGCCGCGCTTTCCGCAAAGGCCGGAAACTCCCGGCAGCCGAAACAGGGCTGATGGTATGCCTGCCCTCTGGCCATGCGGCGGTTGAAGATATCCAGATGCTTGCCGGGCGAATCGTCGGGACCGGCTTTGTCCGTAAGGACGAAACGGGCTTCCACGTAGTATTCGACATCCTTGAGCACCAGGGACGCCCGCTGCTGCCTATCCTCCTCGATAAAGGCCGCCAGGGGAGGCCCGCCCTTTTTCATGACGCCGCGGACCGTGCCGGTGGGAATTTTGCCGCCCAATTCATTGCGGCGGACGCTTTCAAACCTGACCGGGCGCATCACGTGCACGGCATCCACCTGCCAGGCGATGGCGGGTTTCCAATGAATCGCTTCCAGAATGCCCCTGATGGCCGAGGGCGTCGGCACGTCATAGGAAACGCGCTCGCTTTTCATCTCCGGCCGGGTGAAGCAGGCGTACTCGCCGAACAGTTTCAGACGCACTCCATACATTGGCACCTCCTTGGCACTTGGTTACGGGCCGTATATCATCCCGGAGGGGTGCGGATGGCGTTCACCACAACAATCCGTCCACCTCCCGGAACACGGGGTTGCGCGTATCCAGCCCGACCCCGGCGGCGGGGCAGCCTTCCGATTCTTCCAGGCCGCTGTAGAGGTCTTCATTGATCAGGGCATGGTGCTGCCCGGCAAACCCCACGGGTCTGGCGGCTCCTTTGGCAACAAGATCGTGCAGCGTTCGTTCGGGCACGCCCACGGTCCATTGCTGCAGGCGGCGGTATACGGCGCGGTCCGCTCCGCCTTCGTCCAGCAGCGCCAGTGCCGCCCGCGCTTCGGCGTTGTACGGGACGAGCAGCGGAACCTCATGGTCTTCGATAAAGCGAAAATCCCGTTCCACGCCGCGAAAGGGGAAAAGCCCTTTGTCCGCGTGTTCCGCGACCCGGCGCAGAATGCCCGGCTTGTCCAGCCCTTCGGCGCCGGCGATGGAATACAGCTCGTCAAAATACAGGGCCGAAGCTTCGGGAGACAGGAAGGGCGGACCGGCGCGCAACACCTTCTCGGCGGCGCTTTTCCGTCTGGCCTGCTCGCCGCGCAGGGGTTCCGGAAAACTGAAGACAATGGTGCGCCCCCGTTCCAGCAGGCCTTCGCGGTTGCAGCGTCCGGCGGCCTGGGCGATGGAATCGACACCGGCCATGGCGCGATAGACTATGGGCCAGTCCATATCCACCCCGGCTTCCACGAGCGACGTCGCAACAAGCAGCATGGGCGGCGCCGCCGGGTCGCGCAGCATCTCCTTGATCCGCCGCAGCGCGGCTGTGCGGTGGGCCGGGCACATCCAGGTGCTCAGGTGGAAGACGGTTTTCCCGCCTTGCGGGGCGGAGCAAAGCAGTTCGTACAGTTCGCGGGCCCGCGCTCTGGTATTGACGATGCATAACGCCCTGTCATGCCCGGCCAGGCGCGCCGTCAGTTCGGGAACATCCAGTTCGCCGGCGAATTCCACCGTCACCCGTTCAAGGCGGTGAAACAAGGCCGGAACGTCGGCCACGATTTCCCGCACGTTTTCGAGTCCGTTGCGGTTCCAGGGCCGTACCCCCACCGCCGGTTGGGTGGCGGTGCACAGCACGGCCGATGCCCGGTACATGCCGGCCAGTTCCCTGACGGCCGCAAGGCAGGGCCGCAGCAGGGGCAGGGGCAGGGTTTGCGCCTCGTCAAGGACGATGACGCTTTCCGCGATGCGGTGCAGCTTGCGGCAGCGGGAAGAGCGCGCCGCGAACAGGGACTCGAAGAACTGCACGGCGGTGGTCACAATGACGGGCGCGTCCCAGTTTTCAAAGGCCAGTGTCCGGAGATCTTCAGTATGGTCAGCCGCTTCCGGCGATTTTTCCGTATTTTCCCCGACCGTGGAATGGTGCTCGACAACCGCATGGGCGAATTCGGGGCCGAAGGCCGCGCGGAAAACCTCGGCTGTCTGCTCGATGACGCTGGTGTAGGGTATGACGTAAATGACGCGGCGCAGGGAATGCCTGACGGCATGGTCAAGCGCGAAAGCCAGGGAGGACAGCGTTTTTCCGCCGCCCGTCGGGACGGTGAGGGAAAACAGCCCCCGGTCCCGCAGGGCGGCCCGCCGGCAGGCGGAAAGCACCCCGGCCCGCTGTTCGTTGACCGGGCCGGGGGCTGCGCCGGCGGTCTTTTCCTTCATGTATGCGTCGAATGAGCCGCGCAGGCTGCAAAGATCCGGATATCCGCCCCGCAGGGCGGCCTTGCCCGGCTGCAGAAAGGCTTCCGTATCCAGAAAATCCGCGTCCACAAGGCAGGAGTACAGCATCCGCGTCCAGAAAAAGACGCTGAAGGCCAGCGATTCTTTCCCTGATCTCTCGAACGGGGGAATCGAAAGTCGTTTGCCATCCGGCAGCGTGATTTCCGCATTCCAGGCGGAATAGTCCGGAATTCCGGCCGCCGCCCGCAGCCGTTCATTCAGGCTCGGCCCTTCGGCCTGCCCGGCAACGCCGTCAGCCAATCCGGTATGGTGTCCGGAAATGGCGTGCGCCAGCGCATTGGCCAGCGCGGCTGGCGGGCCCCGCAACGCCTTGGCGGCTTCTATCGCGCCCGCCAGCGAATGGTCGACGCGCTTGCCGCCCGCGAGGCGTTTTTGAAACGCGATGGAATACTTGCCTATATCGTGCAGCAGGCCGCAGAAAAACGCCCATTCGCGGCTGCCGAAGGGCTCGGCAAATTCACCGGCCCGCCGCGCGGTTGCGGCCAGGTGCTCATGCAACGGGTGCCATTGCTCGGGCGTCCGCCCGGGAATACTGTGGGCAAAGAACGGCATGGGATCCGCATCCTGTTGAATGGACACCAGTGGAGCGTGTGTGCCTTGAAAACGTTCTGGCTCGGAATCGAGCCGATTCCGCGGGAGAGCACCGGCGCGTGCCCGCGCATGGGGTTGCCGGCGGCCCGTCCTGGAGGGAAAAGTTTTTTCGATATTTTGCGCAGTACGCCATCACAAGTCAATCGTCTTGTTTTGCATGCATCCCTGAAAACCAGGGGAGCCGCAATCGCGGCTCCCCCTGGTTTGATGGCAAGCCCCGCGAGTCCGGGGTTTGTCGCGGGACGCCCACTCCGGCGGTCCCCGCATCCTCTGTCCCTTACAACAGGCCTTTCTCCGCCTGGGCCTGGACGGCTGTGATGGCGATGGTGTTGATGATGTCCGGCACGGTGCAGCCGCGGGAGAGGTCGTTGACCGGCTTGTTCAGGCCCTGCAGCACCGGGCCGACGGCCACGGCGTTGGCGGCGCGCTGCACGGATTTGTATGTGACGTTGCCGGTGTTGAGATCGGGGAAGATAAATACCGTGGCCTGGCCGGCGACGGGATTGCCGGGCAGTTTGATCTTCGCCACCGTGGGATCGATGGCCGCGTCGTACTGCAGGGGGCCTTCGATGATCAGATTGGGGTCTTTTTCCCTGGCGATGCGCACGGCCTCCACCACGGCATCCACGTCCGGGCCCTTGCCCGAGGTGCCGGTGGAGTAAGAGAGCATGGCCACCTTGGGTTCCACGCCGAACACCCTGGCGGTGTGGGCGGAACTGATGGCGATGCTGGCCAGCTGTTCCGGGGTGGGGTTGGGGTTGACGGCGCAGTCGCCGAAAGCCAGCACCCGGTCGCGCAGGCACATCAGGAAGATGGAGGAGACGATGGACACGCCCGGCTTGGTTTTCACGAATTCGAACGCCGGCTTGATGGTGTGGGCCGTGGTGTTGATGGATCCGGAAACCATGCCGTCCGCGTCGTTTCTCTGCACCATCATCGTGCCGTAATAGCTGGGGTCGAGCATGGTCTTGCGCGCGTCCTCGATGCTGATGCCCTTGGCTTTGCGGGCTTCGGCATAGGCCTGCGCGTAACTTTCGAAATTGGCGTCCCTGCCGGGATCGATGATGCGGGCATTGACGGACAGTTTCAGGTCCGCGATCTTTTGTTTGATCCCGGCTTCGTCGCCCAGCAGGATCAGGTCGGCCACCCCGTGTTCGCCCACCACGGCGGCGGCGCGCAGGATGCGTTCTTCCAGCCCTTCGGGCAGCACGATGCGCATCTTGTTGCTCTTGGCCTTTTCCATCAGGGCGAATTCGAACATTTTCGGGGTGATGGTGGTCACCTTGCGGTCCAGCACGGCCCCGGCCAGGGCCTTGGTGTCGATGTACCGTTCGCACAGGGCGATGGCGTGGTCCGGGCCGGTGGCCTCTTCCACGGCCTGGGGAACGACGTAAACCAGGGGGGTGACGCCGTCGATGTCCCTTGCGGTCAGGGCGTCGCTGATTTCCTTGCTTTCCGCGGGGATCACGGTGGCCCGGTTGATGACGCAGCCCATGATGTTCATCACGTTGCTGCGCATGACCTCAAAGGACAGCAGAGCAGATTCGATGCTGTCTTTCGCGGTGCGGCCCCTGGCGTTGATCACGCTGAACGCCGGGGCGGCCAGGTTGGCGGCGGCTTCCGCGTTGAGGCAGAACTCGAAATAGCCGTCGCGGCCGGTGAAGTCCGAACCGAGGCAGAGCAGGAAGTCGTATTGCTGCTCCAGCTTCTTGCATTTGGCCAGGATGGTGTCGATGATCACGCCGCCTTTTCCCGCGTTGGTCAGGGCGCGCGCTTCGGAAAGGGTAAAGGCGTACGCGTCGGCATAATTCATGTCGTGCTTGAAATGGCCGAGCAGAAGGTCAAGATAGGGGTCTTTCGCTCCGGGCTTTTCCGGATCGCTGATGATGGGGCGGAAAAAGGCCACCTTGCGGCCCATTTCCATCAGGGCTTTGGCCAGGCCGAGGGCGACAAGGGATTTGCCGCTGTGGCATTCGGTTGCGATCAGATAGAGTTTGTTGGCCATGCTGTGTCCTCCTGTCTTCGAGCGAACCGCTCGTAAGCTTTTGTATAACGCCGGCGCCGCGTATCCGCCAGAGCATTTTCACAACGAAAAGGCTCCAGAGCGAAGGACCGTTACGATCTTTTTTGTGACGCCGGTGTCGCGAAAAACAAAAAGCATTCCTTTGCCGGATGCGGACAAGCCGAGGCGGCTTGTCCAGAAGGAGCGCTGCGCTGTCCGCCTGCGGGCGGGCACTCCGCTGCGCCGCGTACCCTTTCAGGGCATTTTCAAAACGAAAATGCCCTGAAAGGCGGAAACGCCCCGGCGTTTGGGCGCCGGGGCGTTTGGTTGGCTGGGTGTTACTTCCCTGCCCGGCCGTTGTCGCAGGCTTCTCCGGCCTTTTTGCTGTGAGCGTGTTCTGCGGTGTCGGTGACTTCGCAGCTGTCGCCGGCTTCGCCTCCCTTGGGCGCAACCGACGGGGCGGCCACGGAAATGCCCGGCATGTCGGCCAGTTGCTTCAAGAGCTGATAGCGTTCCAGATACTCTTTTTCCAGCAGGGAGCGCAGGCGCCTGGATTCTTCCGGCACTTCGGTTTCCAGTTGGGCGTACCGGTTTTCACCGGACAGGAAGGTCTGGATGGAGCCGTCGGGGGCTTTGGATTCCAGCACGAGGGGGTTCTTGCCCTCGGTGGCCAGCGCCGGATTGTACCGGTACAGCGGCCAATAGCCGGAGTCCACGGCGATCTTGGCTTCTTCCATGCTTTTGCCCATGCCCTTGCGCAGGCCCTGGTTGATGCAGGGGGCGTAGCAGATCAGGAGCGAGGGGCCCTTGTGGGCTTCGGCTTCCTTGAAGGCCTTGAGCACCTGGTTCTTGTTGGCGCCCATGGACACGGAAGCCACGTACACGTACCCGTAGGTCATGGCGATGCGGCCCAGGTCCTTTTTGCCGATCTTTTTGCCGGAAGCGGCGAACTTGGCGATGGCGCCCAGCGGGGTGGCCTTGGAGGACTGCCCGCCGGTGTTGGAGTACACTTCGGTGTCCAGCACCAGGATGTTGATGTCTTCGCCGGAAGCGATGACATGGTCCAGGCCGCCGTACCCGATGTCATAGGCCCAGCCGTCGCCGCCGAAAACCCACACGGATTTTTTGGTGAACAGATCCGCCATGTTCCAGATTTCGTTCAACAGCGGGGTTTCGGCCGCGACGCCCATCTGGGCCAGCACTTCGTCGCCGGTTTTCTTGGATGCGTCGCCTTCGTCTTTCGCGTCCAGCCAGGCCTGCATGGCGTCTTTCAGTTCCGCGGGCAGGGTCGCGTCGGCGAGCGCTTCGGTCACCAGGTCGGCGAGTTTCGCGCGGCGCTGGTTGTAGCCCATGGCCATGCCGTAGCCGAATTCGGCGGCGTCTTCAAACAGGGAGTTGCCCCAGGCCGGGCCGTGGCCGTCCTTGTTGGTGCAGTACGGCGTGGTGGGCGCGGACGCGCCCCAGATGGAGGTGCAGCCCGTGGCGTTGGCGATGACCATGCGTTCGCCGAACATCTGGGTAATCAGCTTGATGTAGGGGGTTTCGCCGCAGCCCGCGCAGGCGCCGGAGAATTCCATCAGCGGCTGCTGGAACTGGGAGCCGATCAGCGAGTCGCGGGCCATCAGGTCGTCCTTGACGCTGATGTGTTCTTCCGCAAAGGCCAGGTTGGGTACCTGGTCCGGCAGCTGGGTTTCGATGGGCTTCATGATCAGGGCTTTCTGTTTGGCCGGGCAGACATCGGCGCAGGAACCGCAGCCCTGGCAGTCCTGGCTGTACACCTGCATGCGGTATTTCAGGCCCTTGAGTTCCTTGCCGCGCGCGTCCAGGGTGACAAAGCTTTTGGGCGCGCCTTCCATCTCTTCCTCGGTGGCGAGATAGGGGCGGATGGCCGCGTGGGGGCAGACGAAGGAGCACTGGTTGCACATGATGCAGTTTTCCGGCTGCCATTCGGGCACGTTGATGGCCACGCCACGCTTTTCAAAGGCGGCGGTGCCCAGCGGCACGATGCCGTCGGGGGAGAACACGGACACGGGCAGTTTGTCGCCTTCCTGCGCCAGGATGGGACGGACCACGTCGCGGATGTAGCTGGGTTCCTTGCTGCAGCAGCAGCCTTCGTCCTTCGCGTCGGCCCAGGCGGCGGGGTATTTCATTTCCTGCACCGCGTCGGCGGCTTTTTCCACGGCCGCGATGTTCATGTTCACGATCTTTTCGCCCTTGCTGCCGTATGTGTGGCGGATGGAATCCTTGAGCAGGTCCATGGCTTCTTTGAACGGCAGCACGTTGGCCAGCTTGAAGAAGGCCGTCTGCATGATCATGTTGATGCGGCCGCCCAGACCCACTTCGGATGCGACCTTCACCGCGTCCACGTTGTAGAATTTCAGTTTTTTGGCGGCGATGGTCCGCTTCATGGCGGCGGGCAGCTCTTTTTCCATGTCCTTGGCGGACCAGTGGGAGTTCAGCACGAAGATGCCGCCTTCCTTGATGCCGGCCAGAACGTCGTACTGGGTCACGTACGCGGACTTGTGGCAGGCCACGTAGTCGGCCTGTGTGATCAGGTAGGTGGACTGGATGGGCGATTTTCCGAAACGCAGATGAGAGACGGTGAAGCCGCCGGACTTTTTGGAGTCGTAGGCGAAATAGCCCTGGGCGTACAGATCGGTGTTGTCGCCGATGATCTTGATGGCCTGCTTGTTGGCGCCGACCGTGCCGTCCGCGCCCAGGCCGAAGAACTTGCATTCCACGGTGCCGGCGGGAACGGTGCTGAAATCCGCGGCCACGTCAAGGGAGGTGTCGGACACGTCGTCGTTGATGCCCACGGTGAAGTGGTTCTTGGGGCCGCTGGACAGCATGTTGTCGTACACGGCCTTGCCCATGGCCGGGGTGAATTCCTTGGACCCCAGGCCGTAACGGCCGCCAATGATGGTGGGCATGTCGCCCTTTTCCATGAACGCGCCGACCACGTCCAGGTACAGGGGTTCCCCAAGGCTGCCGGGTTCTTTCGTGCGGTCAAGCACGGTGATGGTGTCGGCGGTGGCGGGGATGGCCTGCATCAGATGCTCGGCGGAAAAGGGGCGGAACAGGTGCACTTTGACCAGACCGACTTTTTCGCCTTTGGCCAGCAGGTAGTTGACCACTTCTTCCAGCGTTTCACAGGAAGAACCCATGGAAATGACCACGCGGCTGGCTTCCGGATGGCCCACGTAATCGAACAGGCGGTATTTGCGGCCGGTGATGCCTTCCACTTTTTTCATCTGGGCCAGCACGATGGAGGGCAGGGCGCTGTAGAAGGGGTTGGCGGCTTCGCGGCCCTGAAAGTAAATGTCCGGGTTCTGGGCGGTGCCGCGCAGTTGCGGATGCTCGGGCATCATGGCGCCGTTGCGGAATTCGTCGATTTTGTCGTAGTTGACAACTTTCTTGATGTCTTCGTAGTCAATGACTTCAATTTTGGAAATTTCGTGCGAGGTGCGGAACCCGTCGAAGAAATGACAGAAGGGCACGCTGGCTTCAATGGCCGAGAGGTGCGCGACCAGCGCCAGGTCCATGCATTCCTGCACCGAACCGGAAGCCAGAAAGGCGAAACCGGTCTGGCGGGCGGCCATGACGTCCTGGTGATCGCCGAAGATGGACAGCGCGTGGGCGGCTATGGCGCGGGCGGACACGTGGAACACGCCGGGCAGCAGTTCGCCGGCGATTTTGTACATGTTGGGGATCATCAGGAGCAGACCCTGGGACGCCGTGTAGGTGCTGGTCAGCGCCCCCGCGGCGAGGGATCCGTGCACGGCCCCGGCGGCGCCGGCCTCGGACTGCAGTTGTTTGACCGTCACGACCTGGCCGAAGATGTTTTTCTGGCCTTCGGCGGCCCACTCATCCGCCGATTCCCCCATGTTGGAGGACGGGGTGATCGGGTAGATGGCCGCGGTGTCGCTCAGGGCATAGGAAATGTATGCGGTCGCCGTGTTGCCATCCATGGTCTTCATGTGTTTTGCCATAACGTATTTCTCCTTAGATCTTGGCCGTCTATGTGTTGCCGGTTCGTCCGGACACGATTGATGGACAAAAAGCGCTGCCGATGGGCAGCGCGCATCCCCAGAACTATATACCAATAAATGCGGTTAGCCAATCCAAAATTTTGAAAGAGTGCGGCGCGAAAGGGGCGGCGTAAGCTTTTCCTTTGAACTTTCAAAAAAAAGATATACGATGTAGCCGTCCAAGACCTTACGAGCCCCTGGAGAGGCTATGCAAATGACACAACCGCTTTCTTTGGATGAAAGCGCTGTTTTTTTTGAACATCGGTTTCGTTTTGCCGGCAGGGGATTTCCGCCTGTTGATGCGATGTTCAACCTGGCGGAAGAATGGCAGGGCGGGCGGCCCGTTACGCTGCCCTCGCGCAAGGCGGCTCCGGCGCCGGCGCCCGTCCGGCTGGATCCCGTGGATATCGTGCAGCTTGAGGTGCGCCTGCCGCCCCTGCCCGCGGTCATGTTTGAACTGCAGGAAGTCATCCACCGCCGCGCCGCCTCCGCCGATCAGATCGCGGAAGTCATCGCCAAGGATCCGGGCCTGACCGCCTGGCTGCTCAAGCTGGTGAACAGCCCCTATTACGGATTTTCAGCCAAAGTGGCGACCATATCCCGCGCAGTGGCCCTGGTGGGCACCCGCCAGATCCAGACCCTGGCCATGGGCGGGGCGCTCAACTCGCTGGCCGTGATGCTGCCCAAGGGGTTGCTGGACATGGAGCTGTTCTGGCAGCACAGCGTGGCCGTGGGCATCGCCGCCCAGGAACTGTGGAAGCTTTCGGGCCGGTCCGACAGCGAACAGCTGTTCGTTGCCGGCCTGTTGCACGACTGCGGCAAACTGGCCCTGGCGTACGCCGCGCCCAAGGTGACGGCCGCGCTGCACGGGCATCTGGACTATAACGCAGAGCCCAGTTATCTAATGGAAAAGAAACTGGTGGGGTTTGACCATGCCCGGCTGGGGGGCATGCTGCTGCACCGCTGGAACATGCCGCTGACCCTGGTCATGGCTGTTCTGCGGCATCACCAGGTGGAAGATCCGCTGCGCTATCCGGAAGCCGCCGCCGTGCATACGGCGGATGTGCTGGTCACGGCGCTGAATATCGCCACCAGCGTGACCAATCCGGTGCCGCACCTGTCGGCCGAAGCCTGGAACGTGCTGGGGCTGGCCCCGCCGAAACTGCACCTTGTGACGGAAGTGCTGCGGGCCAAACTGGACGTCGTCAGCGCCGCGCTCCGCTGACGCGCGCCAGGGCATCGCACTGTCAAGGGGCCGCCGTGCGCGGAGCCGGAAAACACCCCGGCATGTTTTCCGGACGCGGGCAAGCAGTTGCGGCTTGTCCTGAAGGCGCGCCGCGTTGCATGCCCTCCGGGGCGCTTTCGCCGTGAAATTGCTTCAGGCCGCCGGCGACACGGCGGAGGAGGCGTCATGAACTCCGTTCGTCCCCATCGTTTTGCCTCGCTGTGGGCTTTGTTCGGCACGGGCGCCGCTCTGGCCGCCATCCTGGTTTTTTTTGCGCCGCCGCCGCCGGGCCACACCGCGCCCGCCCGCAAAAGCACGGATCCCGTCACCCGCGAAGGCGGGACCTTTCCCGACGAAGGCCGTATCGTCATTCGTTCCGGCCTGTCCTGGCTGAATGAAAACGCTCCGGTTTTCGGCCCTCTGGCCAAAGAACTGGCGATAACCTTCAAAATCAAGGGACTGACCCTGGTCAGCGTGCCCCCGACGGTGATCGAGGCCATGCCCAGCACGCCCCTGCCGGCGGACGCCGACATCCTTGCCAGCCCCGCGCCGCGCGGCAAAAAGGCCGCGCCCATGCCCGCGCCGGACTCGTCCACCCAGGCCAGGGCGGCGGAACTCGCGCGCGAGGGCAAACTCCCCAAGCTGAAGCTGCGCGAATACAGCGCCCCGAGCAGGGACGCGGACCTGCCCGGGAGCGTGCGCGCCGTCAGGCCGCCTGACGTGGAGCGGGCCCTGTTCGCCCTGTCGCAGCAAAAGGGCATCCCCATCGTGCGCAGCCATGTGGCCATCCCCGGCCGCCTGCCGGCGGAACTGACAAAGGACGCGGCGGTCGCGGATTATGCCCTGGTGGCGCGGTTTGCGCTGATGCAGCCGCCCGCCTCCGTATCGGACAGCGGGATGATCGGCTTTGCCGCCGCGGGCGGGGGGCTCGGCATCGGCGGCACGGGGTCTCTGGGTTTCGGCCCGCCGCCTTCTCCCGGCGCATCCGCTCCGCCGGGCGGGTACGGCACCCCCGGCGGGTACGTGCGCGGCTATGAGAACCCCGCCGGCCCCAATGACATCTGGCACCGCGATTCCGACTTTTTCCGGCGCGACTACATGCAGAACGTCAGTCCGCCCCCGCCTTCGGCCCGGCCTCCCGCGGGCCTGTCCCCCTCGGTGGACGGATACCCCGCGCAGCCCGGTCCCGGACTGCCCGGCCGAGGCGGCCATGTGGTCCGGCCGGTGGAATCCTGGTACCTTTTGCAGATGGAATGCTTTGACCTGCGGCCGGTGCGCCAGAACAAAAAACCGGTCATGGTCTGGCGTTCTTCCGCCCAGATGCCGGCGGGCGACAAAAAGCTGGCGTCCGCCCTGCCGGAAATGGCGCGGGCGATTTTCGCGGCCAGGTAAGGGCGGACGCGGCCCCGGCCGGCCCGCGCAGTCCGTTTTTCCGCGCTTTTCTCGATCGGCGGCGGGGCCGGTCGGGAACATGTCCGCCCGCGGCCTTTGGGCGGGATTCAGGGGAATGCGTTGCCGGCCTTCGCGCCGTGCCCGAAAAATGGGCGGGTGCCGCGTACGGCGGAACCCGCTCGCGATCACCCTCGCGGGTGACGGTCCGTTTTTTGCTTACGTCGATCCATACGCGGGAACGGCAGGGATGCGTCTGGGGACCGGGTGATCCCGCCCGCGGGATACGCGCATTCCGGCGTCATCAGAAACGTCGGGCGGCAAAAAAGGGGAAGCCCGGCTTCCGAAAGGAGAGATTGCCCATGGTCGGCTGGAAAAAAATCGCGGCGTGTGGCGCGGTTCTGCTGCTGGCGTTTGCGGCGCACGCGCAGGCCGCGCCGAAGAACCACGCGAAACTGCTGCAGGACGAAGAGTACAAGAACAACTACGGGCAGTATGAAAAGGGCATGGCCGAGGCGAAAGGGCGTCTCACGGCGGAAGAGTACGCGCGGCTCGGGTCCGATTGCGAAACGGCAATAGCCCGTGACGCGGCGGCGGGGCTGAAAGCCGGCGAGACGGAGGCCGGGGCCTACGCCCTGGCTTATGGAACGGCCAATGAGCGCGTGAACAGGGAACTTGCCTTTGACTGGCTGCGCAAAAACGCCGTTGGCGTTCAGGGGTTCTACAGGTTCGTGAGCAGGGGCCTTGACGGCTACATGACGGTTCAACAGGGCGGAACGCCCAATGTCCGGGCGGTTTCCATTTCCGTGATCCAAAAGTGCGAACCGTACAACAGCGGCGAAGTGGAAGGCGAAGGCAGGCTGGACGGCGACAGGATGACCGTCAATTACGGGAATGAGGACGCGGCCGCCACGGTCACGGTGACGTTTGAGGGGGAGACGGCGCGCGTGGAAACATCCAGGGCGTTCAAGGAAGGCGGCTGGCTTGGGGCGAACGTGTTCATCGACGGCCAGTACGCGAGGGAGAAAAAATAAATGAACCGGCTGTATTGTCTGCTGGCGGCGATTATTGTTCTGGGGGCGCTTTTCGTGCCGCCGGCGTTGGCGAAAAATGCCCCGGACGCCAGGGTGAAGGGCCTGTGGCTCAAGGCGACGGGCCTGCCCAAGGGCGCGGGGATCATTGACGACGGGACCCGCAAGGACGACGAACCGTGTGTCATCTACGGCTTCGGCAAAGGCCCGGACGGCCCGGCGGTGACGATGAAGGTCGGGCGCCATAGGCAAAAGGAGAAACGGGAGGAGAAATTCCTTGTTCTGGACAAAAAGGCCCTGGCCGCGTTCGTCGGGCCGGGGGACTTCGCCAGGACGGCGAAGAATCTGACCTTCGCCGATGCCCCCAGGTTCGGCGAAAAATTCACGTATCCCTGCCAGATGGCGACGTACACCGATTCGAAAACGGGCTTGCGCCACACCTGGCTGTTCATCCAGACGGACGGCCATATGTTCTCCGTGAACGTGGCCAGGGGCGTGAAGGACAAGAAGTACAGCGACGCCGACGTTGAAACATGGCTGATGAACCTGGAAATGGTCGAGCAGTGAGTCCGGGCCGGCGGCCCTCCGCGGACGGCGTCCATGGAGAAACGTCCCTGCCGCGCATGGCGGGGACGCGTGCTTTTCCGGCCGGGCACGCCTGTCCACTATCCGGTTGGTCGGGTGCCCAGAATATGGGCATATCGGCCGGTCTGTTCCGGCGCTGCTCTCTTTCAAAAAAAGTGAGCAATAGCCGCTTCCTGGTTGATTTTGCACTGGCTTCCGCCGCCGGACGGCCATCCGGCGGCCGCCGCGGGCGGCGCGAGCGAGCCGGAAACCACGTTTTTCGACAAAGCGATCCGCATCAATCGGCCAATGGACGATTGATGCAATGGGTATTATTTCATTTCGAACGGTACAGGAACCGCACGGAGCGTATCATGAGTTTCTACCAGCGGTTGAGCGCCTATTACGATGAAATTTTCGCGGTGCGGCCGGATGAGCTGCGTTTTCTCGCCGAGCGGCTTGCCGGAAAAAAACGCCTGCTCGACATCGGGTGCGGCACGGGGAACAAAACCGTGCATTTCGCTTCGCCGGCGAACAGCATCGTGGCCGTTGACCTGAACCCGGACATGATCGCCAGGGCCAGAAAAGACAACGCCCGCGGCGCCATACACTATGAGGTCATGGACATGCTGGACGTCGGCGCGCGTTTCGCCCCGTCGTCGTTCGACGGCGTGCTGTGCCTGGGGAACACCCTGGTGCATCTGGATTCTCCGGCGGCCATGGGGGACTTTCTGCACGGCGCGTTCACGCTGCTGGCCCCCGAAGGGACGCTTGTTCTGCAGATTCTGAACTATGATCGCATCCTTGACCGCAAGGTGGAAACCCTGCCGGCAATCGATACGGAACATCTCCTGTTTACGCGACGCTACGTCTGGAAAGACGGCGCGCTGCGCTTCATGACGGTGCTTACGGTGAAGGAAAGCGGCGAAACGCTGAAGTCGGACATCCCTCTCTATCCCCTGCGCAGGGGCGAATTGACCGGGCTGCTGCAACACGCCGGCTACACCGGCCTTGAATATTACGGGGACTTTGCTGGAAAGCCCTACGACGATGACGCCTTCGTCACCATAGCCGTGTGCGGGAAACCGCCGTCGCGGCGGTGAAAAGGGGGAGGGCGCCCCAAACAGGGGGAACCGGGCCGCCGCGCCGCGGGAGCCCCCGCTTTTTCCTCCCTTGCCACCGAGGCTCGCCTGATTTAAGGTGGCGCCCCATATCACGCAACGGTGGCATCACGTGAACGCAACGCAATTTTCGGGCAAAATATCTTTTCAAGGCAGCGCGGACTATGTGGCATCGGAAGAGCTGCTCTATGCCGTCAACATCGCCATGGCCCTGCAGAAGCCCCTGCTGATCAAAGGCGAACCGGGCACGGGCAAGACGACCCTGGCCCGGTCCATTGCCGACGCTCTCGGCAAGAACCTGATCATCTGGAACATCAAGTCCACGACCAAGGCCCAGGACGGACTGTACGTCTACGACGTGGTGCAGCGGCTGTACGACAGCCAGTTCGGCGGCGAGGGCGTGGACAACATCGCCAAATACATCAAACTGGGCAAACTGGGCGAAGCCTTCAGCAGCGAGGACCAGGTCATCCTGCTTATCGACGAGATCGACAAGGCCGACCTGGAATTTCCCAACGATCTTTTGTGGGAACTGGACCAGATGGAGTTCCACATTCCGGAAATCAAAGAAACCGTGCGGGCCAGAACCCGGCCCGTGGTCATCATCACCTCCAACGCGGAAAAGGAACTGCCCGACGCCTTTCTGCGGCGCTGCATCTTTCATTACATCGAGTTCCCGGACCAGGACCTGATGCGGGAGATCATCCGCGTGCATTTTCCCGCCGTGGAGGAGCATGTGCTGGAACAGGCCATGGACGCATTCTACAGCCTGCGCGGCATGTCCGTCCTGCAGAAAAAACCCAGCACCGCCGAACTGTTGGACTGGATCCGGGCTTTGACCTTGAGCGGCATTCCCGCCGGCGCGATCGCGCGGGGAATACCCTTTGCCGGCGTGCTGCTCAAGAAGAACGAAGACCTGGCGGCGGTGCAACGCCAGACGCGGTGGGATACGTAGGGAATTTTCAACGTTGCGATACTTTATTCCGGGACCGGGGCGATGTTCGAGCCGTTTTTCTATCTGCTGCGTTCGCGGGGCCTGAACGTTTCGCTGAACGAGTGGATGGCCTTTGTGGAGGCCATGGACAAGGGCCTGCCCGCCGCCAGCCTGACCCGGTTCTATTACATGTCCCGCGCCCTGCTGGTCAAAACGGAGACGGATTACGACAAGTTCGATCGCGTGTTTCTGGAATTTTTCAGGGACGCGGCCTTTGAATCCGACGAGCTTTCCCGTGAACTGCTACGCTGGCTGGACAGCCCCGACCACGAAAAGCTCGGCGACCGGGGCCGCGGGGAACTGGTTCTGGGGCTGAGCGGGGACACAATCCGCAAGATGCTCAGGGAGCGGCTGGCGGAGCAGAAAGAAGAGCACAACGGCGGCGCCTACTGGGTGGGCACCGACGGCGCGTCCCCTTTCGGCAACGACGGAGAATCGCTCAAGGGCATCCGGGTGGGCGGCTCGTCCCGCCGGCGTCTGGCCCTGGAAGTGGCCGGGGAACGGCGCTTCCGCGATTTCCGCGATGACACGGTTATGGATTCGCGCAGCTTCCAGATGGCCTTTCGCCAGTTGCGCCAGTTTTCCAGCCGGGTTGACGCGCCCAGAACCGAACTGAACCTCGGCGAGACCGTCAAACGGACCTGCGACAACGCGGGCCGCCTCAGGCTGGTGTTCGACAAGCCGCGCAGGAACATCGTCAAGCTGATGCTGCTGATGGATTCGGGCGGGTCCATGGACATGTACGCGGCGCTGTGCGCGTCGCTGTTTCAGGCGGTCAGTAAATCCAACCATTTCAAAGATCTGAAGGCCTATTATTTCCATAACTGCTTCACGGACAGGCTGTATACGACCCCGCGCGTCCTGTACCGCGAATCGGTTGGCGTCGACTGGGTGCTGCGCAACCTTGACGCCGAATACAAGGTTGTCATCGTGGGCGATGCGCTGATGTCCACCTGGGAACTGGTGGAGCGCCGCTATTACGGGGGGGAGGGCGAAGCTTCCGGCCTGGAGCGTCTGCGCCTGTTCCGGGACCGCTATCCGCGTCTGGTCTGGCTGAACCCCACGGAAGAGGAACCCTGGCCGGACGGCATGTGGGGCAAATCCTACCACCTGATCAAGAAGGAAGTTCCCATGTACGCCCTGACCGTCGAAAATCTCGCCGGCGTCATGAAGAAACTGATGGCCGCGCGCTGAGCGGCTCCGCGTTGTTCGTCCGTTCCGGTTCCGCTGTCCTGCGGAACGAAAATCAAGCCTCCGGGGGTCCCACAATCCGTCTGCCGCGAAGCTGTCTTTTTCCGCCCGGCTGCCTTGCAGGGCAAAAGCCGGCCTCGCGGCATTTCGATGCAGCGCCGTCCTTTTTCCCCTTGCGCCCCGCCATGCGAAAAAAAGCCGCTTTTCGCGGGTGGCGTGTCTTTGGAGGCAGCTCCCGGCCGCACTGTTTCAACAGGCTGTTCACCCTGCCTCCAATCGGCAGCCGCCGGTGTTGCAAGACGACGGCCAACCAAAACGGGGACAGGGTGAACGCGGTGCCGGCACTTTCCGTCCGTCTCGTTTTGCAAAAATTCCGCTCCTCATTGTGTGAGGAATTTTTGCAAGGAACGGTAGTTGAAAATGTGATTTTCAGCTGCCTTGCGCCGCGTATCGCGGCGCAAAACCCTAACGGATTTTGTCGTGTTTGTTGCGCAAACAAACACTAGTGATAGTTATGCCCGTCGTCTTTGTAATGCCCGTTGTGCGACCACGAGTGATCGTGCCCGTCGCCCCTGTAGTGCCCGTTGCCCAGCGTGACGCCCGGCTGGCCATCCGTGGCGCCGCCAACCGTGGAATCCGCCGCAAACCCAATAGCAGGGGCGGCGATAACCGCAAACATGACAACCAGGAAACGCATGAGGGGGAAAATACGATATCTCATAAGGCATCCTTTATTCGGGCGGTGCCTGCTGTTTGCAGCAAGAAGAATACACCGTCCAAAGACATGTCCGAGAAAGTAAGCATATTTTCATGGTTGTCCACAAACCAGGAGGGATATGGTTGCCCAACGGAAGGCGCGTTCCCTCCCGGGAGGGCTTTCCTCCGGTTTTCCGGGCCCGCTTCAAAAAATGCACCGCGAAACCCTCTTTTTCCGGATGCGGACAAGCCGAACCGGCGTTGCCGCGGATGCCGCGTCCCGGAACATGCGCTCCGTTCGAAGTTGTTCCGGCAACGCCCGCGCGATGCGGCTCCGCGCGCCGGTTTCCGCTTAGGAGCACAGACGGTAAATGTTTTTTTACACCTTCCTTTTGTATTCTTTTTAGCGTACTGTAGTCCCACAGGGTGTTTTTTCACGGCATGGACCGTTTTTTTCGCAATCCCACCTACCAAGGAGTTTTTATGAAACGCGTGGTGTTGATGCTTGTGGCTCTGGCCATCTTGAGTGCGGGCTTCGTGGTTTCCGCTTCGGCCGCGGGCCAGGTCGTGATCAAAATCGCCGGCATGAAGCCCGAAGGCGAACCCGAAACCCTGGGGATGTACAAATTCGGTGAAATTCTGAAAAAGCTTTCCAACGGCAAGTATGAAACCCAGATTTTCCCCAACAGCCAGTTGGGCAAGGAAGACGCGTACATCGCCGCGACCCGCAAGGGAACCATCCAGATGTGCGCCACGGGCACGCAGACATCCGCCCTGCACCCGGCCATGGCCATGCTGGAAACCCCGATGTTGTTCGACAATCTGGCCCACGCCCGCCGGGCCATGGAAGGGAAAACGTTCGACCTGATCAACAAGGGATTTCCCGAAAAATCCGGCCTGCGCACCCTGAACGCCTTTCCCCTCGGCTTCCGCCATTTCTACTCCAAAAAGCCCCTGCTCAGCATGGCCGACTTGAAAGGCCTGCGCATGCGCGTGCCCAACATCCCCCTGTACGTGAATTTCGCCAAGGAATGCGGGATCAGCGGACAGCCCATGCCTTTCGCCGAAGTGCCCGCGGCGCTGGACCAGGGCGTCATCGACGGCGGCGACAGCCCCTTTGCCGACATCGTGGCCTTGAAGATGTATGAGATAACCCCGAACATCACCATGAGCGGGCATATTCTGGTCATCCACTCCCTGTACGTCAACGAGCCGTTCTATCAGGCCCTGCCGGCCCAGGACAGGGAATGGTTCAACAAGGCGGCCAAGGAATCCGCCGACTACGTGTGGGACCTGATGGCCAAGATCGAGGAAGACGCCCAGAAGAAAATCACCGCCGGCGGCGGCAAGATATCCAAGCCCACGCCCGAATTTCATAAAGCCATGCAGGAAGCCGGCGCCAGAAGCTGGAAGCTGTTCTACGACACCGTGCCCAACGCCAAAGAGATTTTGGACAGTGCGGCGGCCTACCGGTAGTTTTTCGCGGAGCGGGGTTCCTCAGCGGACCCCGCTCTTTTTTTGATTCTCGCGCGGCTTTTCCGGGCGCCCGTGGCGGCCGCCCGCGGCGGGCGCGTTTTCACCGCAATCCGAGGGTACCCATGAGCAACGACGCGGCGGTAAAAGGGGCGGCGGCGCCGGCGAAAAAATCGCCGGGCGAACTGGCCTTTGAAATATTTTGCGCCACCATCTTTCTGGGCATGATCGGCCTTGTGTCGTACAACGCCTTTCTGCGCTATGTGTTCCGGTCCAGCTTCGCGCCCAGCGAGGAATGGGCGCGTTTCTTGTTCATGTACATCACCTTTTTCGGCGCCATTGAGGCGTTTTACCGCAACAAGCACATCGCCGTGGACATGCTGGTGACCAAAACCCGGTACGGAACGCGCAAGGCCCTGGAAATCATCGCCGTGCTGCTGACCATGGCCGTTCTGGTCCTGCTGTTCTGGGGCGGGATCGTCCTGGTGGGCCAGACCATGGACACCCGTTCCGTGGCCACCGGCGTGAACATGACCCTGGTCAACGGCATACTGCCCATCATGGCGGGGGCCGCCTTCGTCATCAAGATCAGGGATCTGCTGCGGCTGATCCGCAAGCCCGTGAGCGAATTCGTCAGTTCCGACGAGTTCGTCATGCCGGACAAGGGGTAGTTATGGACCAGCTGCTGTACTTCTTCGGCAGTCTTTTTTTCTTTCTTTTTCTCGGCGTGCCCATATCCATCGTCCTGGTGCTCTGCGCCATCGTGATGATGTACGTTTCCGGGTCATGGGACGCCATGACCATTCCCAACAGCATGATGGACGCGGCCAACAACTATCCGCTGATGGCCATTCCCTTTTTCGTGTTCGCCGGGGAAATCATGGCCGCGGGCGGGCTTTCCAAGCGCGTGGTGCAACTGGCCCAGCTGATGGTGGGCCGGATCAAGGGCGGCCTCGGGTACGCCGCCATCGTGGCCAGCATCATCTTCGCCGGCCTGATGGGCAGTTCCGTGGGCGAAGCCGCCGCCCTGGGCGGCCTGCTGCTGCCCATGATGCAGCAGGTGGGCTACAACAAGGGCCGGGCCGGCGGCATCATCGCCTCCGGCGCCATCCTCGGTCCCATCATTCCGCCCAGCACGAACTTCATCATTCTGGGCTCCACCATCAGCGGGCTGTCCATCACCCGGCTGTTCATGATCGGCCTGGTGCCCGGCCTGATCCTGGGCCTGGGCCTGATGATCGTATGGTGGTTCATCGTGCGCAAGGACGGGTACACCGAAACCCTTACCTTCACCCGCAAGGAGGTGGTCACCATCCTGCTGGACGCCAGCCCCGCCTTCATGATGCCCGTGCTGCTTCTGGGCGGCATCCGCTTCGGGGTGTTCACCCCCACGGAAGGCGGCGCCTTCGCGGCGGTGTTCGCCATTTTCGTCTGCATGGTCTATTACCGCGAGCTGTCCTTCCGCGACCTGCTGCGGGTCAGCGCGGCGGCCGCGCGCACCACGGCCGTAGTCATGCTGATCGTGGCCACGGCATCCGCCGTGGGCTATTTCATCACTCTGGCCCGCATCCCCGCGCACATCACGGCCCTGTTCTCGCCGTTCATCGACAGCCCGGCCATCCTGCTGACCATCATCATGGTCTTTCTGCTTATCGCCGGCATGGTCATGGACCTGACCCCCAACATCCTGATTTTCGCGCCGGTGTTTTTCCCGCTGATCCAGGCGGCCGGGATCAACGAATACCATTTCGGCCTGCTGATGGTGCTGAACCTGGGCATCGGGGTCATCACCCCGCCCGTGGGCACGGTGCTGTACGTGGTTTGCGGCATCGGCAACATCAAGCTCGGCGAACTGGTGAGCAAAATGCTGCCGTTCATCCTGATTGAAATCGCCATCCTGTTCCTGCTGGTGTATTTCCCCAAACTGTCGCTGGTGCCGTTGCGCTGGCTGATGTGAGACAAAGGGAAGCGGGGGACGCGATCCCCCGCGCCCCCGCGATGCGCAAAGGGGAGGCCGCGGCCTCCCCTTTGCGTTCATGGCCGCGCCCCGCCGGGGCAAAATTCAGCGGACGCCGAAGGCGTTGGTCACAAAGGCCGTCATCAGCGGAGTGGTGAAGCGCGTGTCGTAATGGGCTTTGTCCGCCGCCAGTTCGCGCGCGGCGTCCAGGGGTGTTTTGGCCGGGGCATAGGGCCGGGCCTGGATCATGGCGGCGAAGGAATCCGCGACCGCCGCCAGCCTGCCCAGGCGGCTGATGCCTTCGCCGGAGAGCTTGCGGGGATAGCCGGAACCGTCCATGCGTTCGTGGTGGTCCAGCACGATGTCCTTGATCTCGTCATAGCTCAGTTCCAGCTTTTGCAGGACCTTGATGCCCACCAGAGGGTGGGGCAGGATTTTGTCCTTTTCGTCGGGTTTGAGCGGCGTGGTCTTGGCCGTGATGAAGGGCGGCACCTTGGCCATGCCCGCGTCCAGCAGCAGCAGGCCGAGCGCCGCGCGGTCGAAATCCCTGCGCCGCATTTCGTCCCCCTGGGTGGCCGACAGCAGCCATGCGCCGGTGCAGAAGGTGTTCAGCGCATGGCCCGTCAGGCTGTATTCGCCGGTGGCCAGGCGGCGCATGTACAGGCGCAGGCGGTGCCTGTCCTGCCAGATGTATTCGGTGGTCACCTGCACGTCGGCGTACAGCAGGTCGAAAACCGGCTTTACCGGCTGGTCGTAAAAATCCGCCAGACGCAGACCCAGGGCGCGCAGGCTGATATCTGCGACTTCGCCTTCCTTCAGGTTCTGGTCCAC
Organism: Desulfovibrionaceae bacterium; assembly: GCA_031550605.1. GTDB lineage: Bacteria > Desulfobacterota > Desulfovibrionia > Desulfovibrionales > Desulfovibrionaceae > FLUQ01. The sequence goes on from JAVBOK010000058.1 coordinate 27,158, forward strand.
CAGCACCAGGTCCAGCTGCTTGACGATGTGCTGCGAATACACCGGATGGTCGGCGCGGGACACGAAGAGGTTGCCCTCTTTGCACAGCGCCAGAACTTCGTCCACCTGTTCGTTGGTCAGGCGGGAGCCTTTGCGGAAGTACACCTGCAACTGACCGATATCTTCCTTCAGCCGGAACAGGTCGAGAGGGGGGCGGTATTTGGGAAAGCTCGTCAGGATGGCTTCGCTGATCTGGTAGTATTCTTCGGAAATGTTTACAGGAACGGCGGCTTTCATAAAACCCCTGTATAGCTTTTTCGAATCCGCCGCAACAGGGGGGCACGAAAGACAAGCGGGCGCGGGTTCCGCCGGCGCGGGGCATCCGAAGGGGCGCGCCGCGGCGCGTTTTTCCGGATCGGCGGAAGGCGGACCGGCTCCGGAAAAAATCGGCAAACCCCTCTTCCGGGACCCGTTCCGCCAAACAGCCGGAAATGCCATTCTTCACGCCGCAAATCTCGCCCGGACCCGGCGTCACAGGTCGTTCTGTTCCGGTTTCAGGTGTTGCGCCGCATACCGCTGGGCAATGCCCGACCGGAGAAAAAGCTCGTGCACGTCCGGGTCGATGCGGTTGTTTTTCTTGAATTCCTCCATAATGGCCAGCGATTCCCGCAGCGTGTTGCTTGGTTTGTACGGCCTGTCCCAGGCGGTCAGGGCCTCGAAGATGTCGGCCACGGCCATCATGCGCGCGCCCCAGCTCATCTCTTCCCGCCTGATGCCTCTGGGATATCCTTTGCCGTCCATGGTTTCATGGTGCGCGCCGGCAATCTCCGGCATATTGCGCAGGTTTCTGGGCAGGGGCATGGCTTCCAGCATGACAATGGTCCGGGTGATGTGGTCATTGATTTTGTAGCGCTCGTCCTCGGTCAGCGTGCCGCGGCGGACGCTCAGGTTATGGAGTTCCCCCCGGTTATAGAGCGCTTGCGGGGGCGTCAGGTTGAACCCCCGGCGATCGGCGGGCAGCGCGTCTTTTTCGCCCCTTGGGATGACATGCTCGGGGTTGTCCATTAAAAGCTGCTCGCGCACGGGAAGATCCGCCGCGCCCGCCGTATCCATGCGCGCCCGCTCGCCGCGGGAAACCCCCAGGCGCTTATCCAGGGTGCGCACCCAGGTGCGCCCGCCTATGGCGGCCAACCGCGCCATGGCGTCATCGTCCATGTATTCGCTGCCGGCGTTGCAGGAGGCGACAAAGGCGAAATCATCATCCAGGGCGCGGATTTCTTCCTGCATTTTTTGCCGCGCGGCCTTGGGGTCGGCCCCTTCAAGCAGGGAGTGCAGATACCGTATCGTGGCATCGCGTTTTAAGACCTCAAAGCGGGTGCGGATTTCATGGATACGGTCGTACAGGGTTTCCAGCTTGGTGGATTTGTCCATCACATATTCGGGCGTGGTCACCTTGCCGCAGTCATGCAGCCAGCCGGCCAGTCTGGCTTCTTCCCATCCGTCCGCATCCAGCGTGAATTCCTTGAACGGGCCTTCCTCTGCTTCGCAGGCGGCTTCCAGCAGCATCTGGAAGATGACCGGCACACGCTGGCAGTGCCCGCCGGTATAGGGAGACTTGGCGTCAATGGCTCCGGCGAGAATCTGGATAAGGGCGTCGCGCACGTCTTTCTGCGCTTTGAGCAGACGGCGGTTTTCCAGGGCGATGGAGACGGCGTCGGCGAACACGGTGACAAAATCGGCCTCAGCGGGTTGGAACCCCTCCTTGTCGGGTTTTACGGTCTTGTACAGCGCCAGCACCCCAAGTTTTTCGCCCGCGCGGTCGCGCAGGGGCACGGCCACCACGTCCAGAGTTTCCACATCGGGGTCAGCGAAACCGGGGCGCACGGATTGATACACGCTGCGCGGGTCGTCCCGGCTGATGGCGTCCCGGACCACGGCGTCTTCCGCCAGCGCCCTGTACGTGGCCAGGTTCGCGTTGAAAACAGGCCTGTGCACCACATTCCGGCTTGCCGTTTCTTCGCCGTTCACCAGCCAGTACGCGTTGTATTCGCAGAGCAGGGTTCCGTCCCTGTCGTCCAGCAGGGCCGCCATGCTGCCGTCAACCCTGGCGAGCAGGAGTATTTCCCGCAGCATGTCACGCATGAGCAGTTCGAAATCCCGCTCGGCGCTGAGGATACGGGTGATGGACATCAGCTTGTAACAATCTTCCTGAATACGGCGCATGCTCTCGGCCAGCGCCTGTATTTCCGGCACGCTGGACGTCACCGTTTCGTTGTCCGCGTTGTACAGTTCCTGCATGCTTCCGGTTGACGCCGCCAGAGAACGCAGAGGACTCGCTATGCACCACGCGGCCAGCCATGTGAGCGGCAGGCAGAGAATCAGTATGCCGACCGTGCCGAACAGGGCGTACCGCAAAAAATTCATGCCCCCGGCCAGAAGCTCCTTTTCCGGAATGGCAAGCAGCATGATGTCGTTCGCCTTGCCCCCGGCATCCAGCTCTTCAATGGACAGTTCCCAGGCCTGCCCGTCGGCGTTGATTCCAATGCCCCGGCCGCGCTGCCCTTCTTTATATGCCTGTATTCCCATACGGATGGGAAGTGAAAGGTCCTCCGGCTTGCGCAGATGCATGCCGCCATTGGTCACAATGGTCATGCCCCTCGCGCTGGCGATCAGAGTGCCGTCAGGCCGCAGCAAAGCAAGTTTCGAATTGAGGGTGGGCAGTTCGCGCTGCAGCAGGGAAGACAGCTGGGAAAGAAAGATGTCCACGCCGGCCACGCTGTTGCCTTCGGGGTCTTTCTGGGCGAACGTTTTTCCCGCCAGCCCGGGGTCGGCCATAATGTAGGGGGCGCTTGCTATGGGTCCTTCCGACGACATGGCATCCTGAAACCATGCGAACGCGCGCGGGTCGAAGTACCGGGCGGCTTCGCTCCGTTCACGGGCCAGAAGCATCAAGCTCTGGTCATAGAACAGATATTCGCCCTGTTGGGCGTCTTTGTGCACCACCATGAACGCGCTGCGGGGGGGGACCGCGAAAATGTGCTGTTGTCTTTCCGTGGCCACGCTGCGGACGGCGAAGAAACTCCCGTCCTTGTATGCCATGCAGATGCCGCCCCAAAAAGGGTATTCCCGCAGCATGGTCACCAGCACGGGGAGATAGCCGAGCCTTTCTTCCAGCGTCTGAAAAGTCGCGAGGGGGCTTTTGCTCAACCTGTCGATGGCGGACAGAACGGGACGGCGCAATGTGTACCTGATTTCCATCTTCGCCACGGTCGTCACGCGGTCAACGGCGTCCTTCACGCGGGAAACGGTGACGCTGAGCACCGTATAGTAGCCGATCACGGCCAGAGTCAGGCCGGTTGCGGTCATGACGGCGAAAAACAGCAAGCCGAGGCGGCCCTGAAGGCCTATCCGCTGGATAAACCGGAAAAGTATGTGCAATCCGGACATGGGATTCCTTCTTTTCATAAGAGGACCCTCTAAAAACGAGAGTTTTCCACTTATGCATGAATCTATCCGAAAAATATGGCCATGGCAAGAAATGAACCCTCCATGGTGAAAGATTTTTGCCGCAACGCCCCGCCGAAAATCAGAACCGCCGGAAGACGCAAGGTCTTCCGGCGGCCGCCAGTTTCCGCGCGCGGCGACGCCGCTATTTCGTGAACACCTTGATCAGGTTCGTGCCCAGCACTCCCTGGTTGGTGCTGCTGACGCCGGCCCTGGCCTGGCCGGCGGTCACCACCACGGTGGCTCCGCTGGTGAAGGCCGGGCTGGTGTCGACGAAGCGTTCCACCGCTTCCAGGTGGCCGCTGGAATCGACGTCCACCGGGGTGGGGGTGACGCCCCAGGTGAAATTCAGGCTGTGCAGCGTGCCGGCATAGGGGGACAGGGCGTAAAAGGGCTGCTTCGGCCGGCGCGAGGCGATGGTCCGCGCGGAAAAACCGGATACGCTGTAGGCCGCGATGGCGTCGGCTTCCACTTCGTCCGCCAGGTGGCAGGCGGCGCTGGTCAGAAAGCCGGTAGCCCCATCGCCCGCCGCGCGCATTTCATTTTTTCCGTACCCGGCCTCAATGTAATACGCTTCCGCCTGGGCCGCGATTTCGCCCATGAACTCCACGGTTTCCACGGGATAATTGCCCATGGCCGTCTCTTCGGACAGCATCACGCAGTCCGCGCCGTCCAGAACGGCGTTGGCCACGTCGGTGGTTTCCGCGCGGGTGGGGCTGGGGCTGCCCACCATGGACAGCAGCATCTGGGTGGCCACGATGACGGGTTTGGCCGCCCTGTTGCAAGCCTTGATGATGCGTTTCTGGATGCCCGGCAGGAGCTGCAGGGGGCATTCCACCCCCAGATCGCCGCGCGCGACCATGACGATATCGGTCAGGGCCAGGATTTCGTCCAGGTTCTGGACGGCGTTCTGGCGTTCCAGCTTCGCCACCACGGGAACATCGCGGCCTTCCGCGCGGATCAGGGATTTGGCGTCGGCGATGTCGCGGGCCGTCTGCACGAAAGACAGGGCCACCGCGTCAACCCCCAGGCGCAACCCGTCGCGCAGGTCTTTCTTGTCCTTGTCGGTCAGGGCCGGCACGGGCACGGATTTGTCGGGCAGGGCCAGGCCCTTGCGCGAACTGACGATGCCCGCGTTGGCCGCTTCCAGCACGAACAGGCCCTCGTTCTCCCTGGATGTCACGCGGAACTGCAGCGAACCGTCGGCCAGGATCAGGCGGTCGCCTGCCTCCAGCGAATGAAGCACCGCCGGATGGTCGAAGGGCAGGAAAGGCAGATCGTCCCTGGCGGGTTTGTCCGCGCCCAGATACGCCCTGTCCCCCTTGGCGAAGGTGATGGAACCTTCCGCGATGACGCCCAGGCGGATCTTCGGGCCGGAAAGGTCCTGCATGATGGTGATGGGAAAACCACAGCGGCTTTCCAGTTCACGGATGTTCCTGATGATGTCCACAAATTTTGACGCATCGCCGTGCGAGAAGTTCAGACGAAAAATGCGGACGCCTGCATCAACCAGTTTGCCCAGGGTTTCGGGAGAATCGGAAGCCGGACCGACTGTAGCGATAATTTTTGTTTTTGCGCGCATATCTGTACCTTTGGTGAAACCATGCTGAATGGGAAATAAAAATCGTCGGCAAAATCCGAAGCCGTGTTGTCTTGTTGCAAGAATACGCGATTTCGCGATCTTGTGAAGGGGGGCCTTTTATCCTTTTAGCGCTTGACAAGAGGTATGATTTGGTTGAGAAAGTGGTAAAAAGTGGTAAATAGTGGTAGATAATGCCAGCAGGTGACGTATGCTGTTTCGCGGCCGGTCTTCCCGCACTCTTGACCCCAAGGGGCGCCTCATGCTTCCCCCGGATTTCCGGGAGATTCTGCTGTCGCGTTCGGAAGAAGGGCAACTGGTGCTGACCACCAGGGACGGCTGCATATACGGTTTTCCCTGGCCGGACTGGCAGAAGATCGAAGAGGCGTTCAGCCGCATCAAGAATCCGGACCGCGCGGTGCGCGATTTCAGCCGGCAGTTTCTGGGCGGGGCGGAGGTCATGACCGCCGACGGGCAGGGTCGCATACGCCTTTCCCGCGAGTTGACCGCGTATGCGGGGATAGAAAAGGACGTCGTGCTGGTGGGGCAGGGAGCCCGTTTTGAAATATGGGATCCTGTCCGTTTCGCGCCGGTTCTGGCGCAGAATGTTGACGATGTGACGCTGGCCAGCAGCGGCATCGAGCTGAATTTTTAGGCGCGGTCATGACCGGCATGGACAAGGTTGGCGGGGCGCGGCACATCCCGGTTCTGCTGCGTGAAACGCTGCATCATCTTGCGCCGAAACCGGGGGGCCGCTACCTGGACGGCACGCTGGGCCTGGCCGGGCACAGCCGCGCCATTCTGGAAGCGGCCCCCGGCTGCGAAGTGCTGGGCCTGGACCGGGACGAGGATGCCCTGGCGCTGGCCAGGACCCGTCTGGCGCCCTTTGGGGAAAGGGTGCACGCGCGGCACGGCGCGTTCCGCGATTTCGCCGCGCACTGCGACGATCTGGGCTGGGATGCGCTGGACGGGGCCCTGCTTGATCTGGGGGTTTCCTCGTTGCAGCTTGACACGCCGGAGAGGGGGTTCAGTTTTCTCCACGACGGGCCGCTGGACATGCGCATGGATGCGGACGGCGACAGCCGGGCTTCCGCCGCGCGTCTGGTGAACGCCGCGCCGTGCGAGACGCTGCGGGACATCATCGCCGCCGGCGAAGAGCCCATGGCCGGCCGCATCGCCCGTGCCATCGTCGAGGCCAGGGCGAGAAAACCGTTGGAGACCACGCTGGAACTGGCGGCCCTGGTGGAAAAAGCCTATCCGGCCAAATGGCGGGCCACGGCGAAAAACCACCCGGCCACCCGGACCTTTCAAGCGTTGCGCATGGCGGTGAACGACGAAGCGGGCCAGCTTGCCGGATTTCTGCAGGCGATTCTGCCCCGCCTGGCTCCCGGCGCCCGGCTGGTGATCATCAGCTTCCATTCTCTGGAAGACCGTGTGGTGAAGAATTTTTTCCGGGAAGAGGCCAGAGACTGCCGCTGTCCCCGGCATATACCCGTTTGCGTATGCGGGCATACGGCGGCCCTGCGTGTTCTGACAAAAAAGCCGGTGACGCCCGGCCCGGAAGAGTGCGCGGCCAATCCCCGCGCAGCCAGCGCGAAACTGCGCGCCGCCGAGCGCATCGCGCCGGGGACGGCGGACAGCGCGCCGGACGAGGCGGGGGACGCGTAAATGGCTTCGCCCGCGACGCAGAAAACAACGCCGGAAGGCGTCCGGGGCGGGGGGCTGGTGCTGACCCTGATCCTGTCCTGCATCACCGCGCTGGCCCTGGGGCTGGCCATGGTGCTGATCAGCATCGACAGGACGGAACTGGGATACGGCGTGCAGCGGCTCAAAAGCGAGGTCCGGACCCGGACCACCCACAACGCCCAGTTGGAGGTGGAGCGGGAACGGCTGCTTTCCCCTTACGTATTGGGCAAAAAAGCGGCGGCGCTGGGCATGCGCGAGGCGCGGCCCGGCCAGACCCGGCGCATGGGCAACGGGACTTTGGAAACAGTGCCCCGCTGAATCGGGCATGAGTGCAGCACAAACGGATTGACGGACAATGGCGCGTACAAAAATCACCCCCATCCAGCGCGGCGGCAAAACGGCCCGCAACGAGCGCATTCGCCCGGCGAAGCCCGAAAAGCCCCGGCGTCCTTCTTTCTGGGCCGGGGTGAACTGGGGCCGGGTGCGGCTGTGGGGCGTCAGTCTGATTTTTGCCGGGCTGTGGCTGCTGCTCTGGGCCAGGGCGTATCAGGTGCAGATCATCCGGGGGCCGCGCCTGGCGGAAGAAGCCCGGCGGCAGCATCTGGCCACGGAAGTGGCGGTGGGCAAGCGCGGCAGTATCCTTGACCGCAACGGCAACGTGCTGGCGCTGAGCGTGGAGGCCCAGTCCGTATACGTGCGGCCGCGCCAGATCGCCGACGTGCAGGAAACCGCGCTGTTCCTGTCCAAAACCCTGAACCTGCCCGCGGAACAGATGCGCAGGCTGCTGTCCAGCCCCCGGCCGTTCGTCTGGGTGGCGCGCAAGCTCAATCAGCGCCTGGCGGATGCGGTGAAGGCCGGCAACCGGCCGGGCGTGTTCCTGTCCCGCGAATACGAGCGGGTCTATCCCTTCCAGCATCTGGGCGGCCAGTTGCTGGGCTTTGTCAACGTGGACGACGAAGGCATCGAAGGGCTGGAACGGTCCTTTGACGAAAGCCTGTCCGGCAGAAAGGAAAAGCGCGTTCTGCAGCGGGATGCGGCCGGGCGGCGTTTGCAGGTTTCCGGCGGCGCGCTGGAAGATCTGGCCGGAGAAGACCTGACCCTGACCCTGGACACCCAGGTCCAGTTCTTTGCCGAAGCGGCCCTGGCCGAGGGCGCGGAACAGTTCGGCGCGCGCTGGGCCGGCTGCGTGGTGGTGGACGTGCCCACGGGCGACATCCTGGCCTGGGCGGAATATCCTTTTTTCAACCCCAACCGGCCGCATGAATTCTCGCCTTTTGTCCGGCGCAACAAGATCGCCATGGACGCCCTGGAGCAGGGCTCCACGATCAAGCCCTTCCTGGTGGCTTCCGCGCTGCAGGAAAAGATCGTCACCCGCGACAGCCCGTTCAATTGCGAAAAGGGCAAGTGGAAGTTCAAGGACAAGACCATCCGCGACACGCACGGCTACGACACGCTGCCGGTGCACAAGATCATCCGGGTTTCCAGCAACATCGGCTCGGCGAAGATCGGCCTAAAGCTGGGGGCCAGAAAATACCACGAATACCTTTCGCGCCTGGGCTTCGGGTCCAAAAGCGACCTGCCCCTGGCCGGGGAGAACAGGGGCATCCTGCGCGACCCCAGACAATGGGCGGACATCGACCTGGCCACGGCTTCCTTCGGCCAGAGTTTTTCCGCCACGGTTCTGCAGATGGCCCAGGCCTATACCTGCATCGCCAATGACGGGGTGCGCAGGGACCTGCGCCTGGTGGCGGGCGAAGAAAAGGCCGGGGCCAGGACCGACCGCATTTTTACCGCCGACGTCATGCGCCAGGTGCGCGACATGATGCGCGAGGTGGTGGAGGAAGAAGGCGGCACCGGCTCGAAGGCCCGCATCGCGGGGCTGACCGTGGGCGGCAAGACCGGCACGGCCCAGAAAGCCAGCGGCGACGCGTACGGGACCGGCCGCGTGGCGTCCTTCGTGGGCATGGTGCCGGTGGAACAGCCGCGGTATCTGGTGGTGGTCATGTATGACGAGCCCACCCGCAACCAGTACGGCGGCATTGTGGCGGCCCCGGTGTTTCAGGACGTGGCCCTGCGGACCATGGCCTATCACGGCCTGCTGCCGGAGAACGCCCCGGCCAAGGCCGTGGCCGACGCCAAAGGCGTGCGCGGAAAGCAGGAGAAACCCGGCAAGGCCGCCGCCCCCGACAGGAGCGCCAGGACAAAGGGGCAGGCCGGGGGAAAAAACGCCGGGGCGGCGCAGTCCGCGCCGGCCGCCGGCGGGCAGAGCGGCGTCGACGGTGCGGAAGTGCGCGGCGAGATTACGGAAACCGCGCAGGGCCAGGTTGCGGCCTCGGGCATTCCGGCCGTGGTGGGCCTGTCCCTGCGGCGGGCCGTGGAAAGCATGGTCCAGCGGGGCATGGTCCCGGTGGTCAAGGGCAACGGCAACGTGGTCGTGCGCCAGGCGCCCGTTCCCGGATCCCCCTTGCCGCAGGATCCGGCCAAGGCGGAATGCGTGCTCTGGCTGGGGGAACAGTCATGACCGACGCCAGGAACAGTGAAAGACGAAGCATGCGTCTTGAGGCGTTGTGCGCCCTTATCCGCGACCGGCGCGACCGGTGCGACCGGCGCGACCGGCGCGACCGGGGGCCTGCGGTGCGCACCCATTCCGGCGCGGTGAGGCCAGGCGACGTGTTCGTCGTTCTGCCCAAGGCCGCGCCCGGCAATGCCGATTTTTCCGATGCGGGCCGGTATCTGGCCGACGCGTTGCGCGCCGGGGCGGCCTATGTGGTCTGCCCCGAAGGCCCGACCGGCGCGGCGCTGCTTGAAGAAGCCCGCCGGAACGGGCCGGAGGCGGGGGGCGCGGCGTGTTGCGTCCACGTCGCCGACGTTCGCGCCGCCCTCGGCGAACTGGCCCGCGCCGTGCACGGGACCGGGGAAACGCCCGTGGATCTGGTCGGGGTCACCGGCACCAACGGCAAAACCACGGAAACCTATCTGCTGGAAGCCCTTCTGCGCGCGGCGGGCAAACGCACCGGGGTCATCGGCACCATAGAATACCGTTGGCCGGGCCATTGCGAGCCTTCGCCCCTGACCACGCCGGGCTGCCTGGAACTGCACGCCATGCTGGCGGCCATGCGCGAGGCCGGAACAACGGCCGCGATCATGGAAGTGTCCTCCCACGCCCTGGACCAGCGCCGCGAAGCCGGGCTTTCCTTCACGGCCGCGCTGTTCACCAACCTGACCCAGGACCACCTGGATTATCACCGGGACATGGAAGAATACTTCCAGGCCAAGGCCCGTCTGTTCCTTGACCCGGAAAAGGGCGGCGTTCCCGTCCCGGGCAAGGCCCTGGCGATCAACGCCGACGACGCGTACGGCGCGCGGCTGCTGGCCATGTGCCCGACGGCCGTGGGATACGGCTTCACGCCCGGCGCGGCCGCCGCATCCGGCTTCCTGACGGGCAGAGTGCTGGAACAGTCCCGCGACGGGCTGCATCTGCGCATGGCTTTCCGGGGCACAACCTGGGATCTGGCCAGCCCCCTGGTGGGCGCTTTCAACGCGGCCAATCTGCTGGGAGCGCAGGCCCTGGGTCTGGCCATGGGGCTTGACCCGGCGCTGTTCCAGACCCTGGCGGGCTTTTCCGGCGTGCCGGGCCGGCTGGAACGGGTGCGCAATGCGCAGGATCTGGCGGTGTTCGTGGATTACGCGCATACGCCGGATGCCCTGGCCAAGGCCCTGCAGGCACTGCGCGGCGCGGGCTTCATGCGCGTGGTCACGGTGTTCGGCTGCGGCGGCAATCGCGACAGGACCAAGCGGCCCCTGATGGGCAAAGCCGCCGCAGCCCTGTCCGACCTGGTGGTGCTCACTTCGGACAACCCCCGCAAGGAAGATCCCCTGGCCATTATGGCCGATGTGCGGCCTGGCCTGGCCGGGGCCGCTGCCGTCATCGAGGAGCCGGACCGCAAAAAGGCCGTCGGTCTGGCTCTGGCGGAACTGAAGCCCGGCGACGCGCTGCTGATCGCGGGCAAGGGGCATGAGCTCTACCAGATTATCGGGGACACCCGCTACCCCTTCAGCGATCAGCTGACGGTGAAGGAGCTGCTCGGATGCGCATGACCCTCGCCGACATATGCCGCTGCCTCGGCCGGAAACCGGACGTTTCCGGCGCCGGACGGGCGGCCCTTGCGCCGACCGGCGCCGCCGTGGACAGCCGTGCGGTGAAGGGGGGCGACATCTTTTTCTGTCTTCCCGGCGAACGCGTCGACGGCCACGATTACGCCGCCGCCGCTGTTGCCGCCGGGGCCGTTGCCGTTGTGGCCGCCCGCGATCCTTTCGGCGGCGCATCCCCGGTCCCGCTTCTTCTCGCGCCCGACCCGGCCGCCGCCCTGATGGCCCTGGCCGCCTGCCATCGGGACAGGGCAAGGGCCGTGGTGGTCGGGGTCACGGGCACGTCCGGCAAGACCTCGGTCAAGGAAACCCTGGCCTCCGTCATGTCGCGGCGCGGGAAAACCGAAAAAACGCCCATGAACCTGAACAACCAGATCGGCTTGCCGCTGAGTCTGCTGAACGCGGACCCCGACGCGGACTTCTGGGTCATGGAAGCGGGCATCAGCAAACCGCGCGACATGGACGAGTTGGGCGCGATCCTGCGGCCGGACCTGGCCCTGATCCTTAACGCCGGGGCCGGACACACGCAGGAATTGGGCGACCGGGGCACGGCGCACTACAAAAGCCGTCTGCTGGCCCATCTGGCGCCGCGGGGCACAGCCGTGGTCAGCGCGGATTATCCGGATCTGGTCCGCGAAGCCGCATCTCACGGCCGGACGGTGGTCCATTTTTCCGCGCGCGCGGAAGCGGCCCCGTACTGGGCGGAATATACCGGCCCGGTTTCGGATGTTCTGGGCGGGTACCGTCTGCACATGCCGGGCGAAATTCTGGACGTCGCCGCTCCCTTTCAGGGCGCGTTCGGCTGCGAAAACGTGGCTGCCGTGGCCGCCGCCGCCCATGGCCTGGGCCTCGGGCCGGATGCAATCCGCGCGGGCCTTGAGGCGGCGAAACTGCCGGATCAGCGGTTCAACGCGCAGCCCTGCGGCGCGTTCCTGCTGATTGACGACAGCTATAACGCCAACCCCCTGTCCATGCGGCGCATGGTGGACGCGGCGGCGGAATCGGCCGCCCGGCGCGGGGGCGAACTGCTGCTCGTGCTTGGGGAAATGGGCGAGTTGGGGCCGGAAAGCGACGCCCGCCATGCGGAACTCGGCGCGCATCTGGCGACTCTCGCTCCCGCGGCGGTAATCTGGAAAGGCGGCCGGGCGGATGCCGTGGCCGGCGGTCTGCGCGGCGGCGGGTTCAACGGACCCTTTCTGCCTGTGTCCGGTGATGACGATTTCCGGCGCGCCCTGGCCTCGCTGAACCTGCGCGGCGGGGTTGCGCTGTTCAAAGGCTCGCGCAGCAACACAATGGAAATGCTGGTGGCCGTATTCAAAGAGACGGTCCGCGCGGCCGGCGCGCCCGATTCGCCCCGCTCGACTGGCGTGACCGGCGCGGCCGGCGCTAAAGGTGGTTTCGATGCTCTATAGTCTGCTGTATCCGCTCAGCGCGGATTTCACCCTCTTCAACGTCTTCCGCTACATCACCTTCCGCTCGGTGTGGGCGCTGCTGACCGCGCTGATCATCTCCATCCTCATCGGGCCGGCCTTCATCCGGCTGCTCAAGCGCATCAAATTCGGGCAGTATATTCATGAGGATGTCAAGGCCCACCTGGAAAAAACCGGTACCCCCACCATGGGGGGGCTGTTCATCGGATTTTCCCTGGTGGTCAGCGTGCTGCTGTGGGCTGACCTGCGCAACCCGCATATCTGGCTGATCCTGCTGGTGTACGTGGGCTTCGGCGCGGTGGGCTTTCTGGACGACTATCTGAAGGTGCTGCGCCGCAACAACAAGGGCCTGTCCGCCAAAGCCAAGTTTCTGGGGCAGCTGGTGGTGGCGATCCTCGCCCTGTGGCTGCTTTATGAAGTGCGCAACGATTTTGACGACGATTCGCGCAAGCTGGTGCGTTTCACCCAGCTGGCCGTGCCCTTTTTCAAGAACGCCGTGCCGGATCTGGGCTGGTTTTATCTGCCTTTCGCCCTGCTGGTGCTGATCGGGTCATCCAACGGGGTGAACCTGACCGACGGCCTGGACGGTCTGGCCATCGGGCCGACCATCGTGGCGGGCATCTGTTTCGCCATCTTCATCTATGTGGCGGGCAACGTGCAGATGTCCAACTATCTGCAGATCCCCTACGTGCCCGGCATCGGCGAGGTCACGGTGTTCTGCGGCGCGCTGATCGGCGCGGGCCTGGGCTTTTTGTGGTACAACGCCTATCCGGCCCAGGTGTTCATGGGCGACGTGGGCTCGCTCTCCCTGGGCGGGGCGCTGGGTTTTCTGGCCGTGCTCTGCAAGCAGGAGCTGATCCTGCTGGTGGTGGGGGGCCTGTTTGTGGTGGAGACCCTGTCCGTCATCCTGCAGGTGGGCTATTTCAAGATGAGCGGCGGCAAGCGTATTTTCCGCATGGCCCCGCTGCATCACCATTTTGAGTTGAAAGGCATTCCGGAATCGAAGATCATCATCCGGTTCTGGATAACCTCGGTGCTGCTGGGGCTTGCGGCCCTGTCCGTGCTGAAGCTGCGGTAAGAGGGGTATCATGCGCTGCGCGAACAAGAACAACCCGGTGCGTCCGGGACAAACGGCGGCGGTTATCGGCGCGGGCACGTCCGGCGAAGCGGCGGCCAGGCTGCTGCACAGCCTGGGCGCGCGCGTGCGCCTGCTGGAACGCAACCCCGCCCAGGTTTCGCCCGAGCTTTTGGGCACGGCGCAAAATCTCGGCTATGAAATCATCACCGGGCCTCACAAACCGGAACATTTCCAGGGCCTGTCCCTGGTCGTGCCCAGCCCCGGCGTGCCCTTCAGCGTGCTGCGGCCGCTGCTGGCCGCCGCCGGGAATCCGCCCGCCATGGCCGAACTGGAACTGGCCTCGCGTTTCACGGACACGCCCGTTCTGGCCGTGACCGGAACCTCGGGAAAAACCACCACGGCCAGCCTTTGCGCGGCCATGCTGAGCGAAGCGGGCAAAAGGGTCTTTCTGGGCGGCAACATCGGCACCCCGCTGTCGGAATACGTGTTGAACGAAGAGAAAGCCGACCTGCTGGTGCTGGAAGTCAGCAGCTTCCAGCTGATGGGCTGTGACAGCTTTCACCCCAGGGTCGGGGTGCTGTTGAACATCAGCCCCAACCACCTGGACCAGCACGAAAGCATGCGGGAATACGCGGATGCCAAATTCCGCCTTTTCGCCTGCCAGGGGCCGGGCGATCTGGCCCTGCTGGACGCGGGCCTGAAAGCGGAAGCCGCCGGCCGGTCTTTCCGCTCCCGCGTCGAATACTTTGAAGAAACGAACCGCTTTCCGGCCACGCCCCTTTTGGGCAGGCACAATCAGGCCAATCTGGAAGCCGCCTATCTGGCCTGCCGTGAATTCGGGGTCGGCCTGGATGATGCCGGCCGGGCCGCCGCCTCGTTCAAGCCGCTTCCCAACCGGCTGGAACTGGTGGGCGAATGGAACGGGGTGGAGTATATCAACGATTCCAAATGCACTACGGTCAGCGCCCTGAACGTGGCTCTGGAAAGCATGACCCGGCCCGTGCTGCTGCTGGCCGGCGGGGTGTTCAAGGGCGGCGATCTGGAAAGCCTGGCCCCCCTGCTGCGGGAAAAGGTGAAGGCCGTGGGCCTGTTCGGGGCCAGCCAGGATATTTTCACCGCGGCCTGGCAGGGCGCCGCGCCCCTGCACTGGTTCCCGACGCTGGAAGAGGCCATGCGCCATCTGCGCGGCCTTGCGCAGGCGGGCGACGTGCTGCTGCTGGCCCCGGCCACGTCCAGCTTTGACCTGTACGCGAATTATAAAGAGCGTGGCGAGGATTTTCGCCGCATCGCGAAGATGTTGCGGTAAGGTACGTACCATGCGGCTAGGCGTTGCATCCAATACCCGCGCGAACGCGCCCGACTGGTGGCTTTTGGGCTTTGCCATGCTGCTGCTGTGCTTCGGGCTGATGATTCTGCTTTCCGCCAGCGCCATCGTGGCGGAGAAAATGCATGCGGACCACCTGTACTTTTTCAAGCGCCAGGCGCTGTTCGCGCTGGCCGGGCTGGCCGCCATGGGCGTGGCCTGCGCGATTCCGCGCGCGCTTTTGTATCGTCTGCAATACCCGGCCCTGCTCGTGGTGCTGGCCATGCTGGTTCTGACCCTGACCCCTTTCGCGGCCAAGGTCAAAGGGGCCAGCCGCTGGCTGAACCTGGGCTTTTTCAGCATCCAGCCCATGGAGTTCGCCAAGATCGCCCTGGTTCTGTACCTGGCCTATTTCATGAGCACCAAACAGGACATCATCAAGACCTTCAGCCGGGGGGTCATCCCGCCTTTCGCGGTGACCGGCGTTTTCTGCCTGCTGCTGCTCCTGCAGCCGGATTTCGGCGGTGCGGCGGTGCTGTCGGTGCTGCTGTTCTTCATGTGCCTGGCCGGGGGCACGCGCCTGATCTATCTGTTCATCTCCGCGATTCTGGCCTGCGGAGGCGCCTTTTTGCTGGTCATGCACGCCTCGTACCGTTTCCGCCGCATTCTGGCTTTTCTGGACCCCTTCAGCGTGGCCCGGGACGAGGGCTACCAACTGGTGCAGTCGCTGTATGCGCTCGGTTCCGGCGGCCTGTGGGGCGCGGGGCTGGGCGACAGCAGGCAGAAGCTGTTTTTCCTGCCCGACGCGCACACGGACTTCATCATGGCCATCGCCGGGGAAGAGCTGGGCTTTGCGGGACTGACCCTGATTTTTGCCCTGCTGGGCCTGTTTTTCTGGCGGGCCATGCGGGTGGCTTTTCTGCAGCAGGATCTGCGCGACCGCCTGACCGCCTTCGGTCTGTCCCTGATTCTGGGATTGTCCATGGTTCTGAACATGGCCGTGGTCATGGGCGTGGCTCCGCCCAAGGGGCTGCCCATGCCGTTTTTCAGCTACGGCGGCAGCAGTCTGCTGGCGACCCTCATCTGTGTGGGCCTGCTGCTGAACATTTCGCGAACAACCAGGGGCGCGTCATGAACCGCATCGTTCTGACCACCGGCGGCACGGGCGGGCATATTTTTCCGGCCCTGGCCGTTGCGGAGGAGATCCGCCGCCGTTTTCCGGGCGCGGACATCCTGTTCGTGGGCGGAGCCTACGGGCCGGAAGGGGACCTGGCGGCCAGGGCCGGGCTGCGTTTCGCGGGTCTGCCCGTGCGCGGCTTTCTGGGCCGGGGCCTGAGGATGGCCGGCGCCGCCTTCGGCATGGTGCGCGGTTTGGCGAAAGCCGCCGTCATCATGGGCCGCTTCAAGCCGGAAGCGGTCGTCGGCTTCGGCGGATACGCGGCTTTTGCCGCGGTGACGGCCGCCCGCTGGCGGGGCATCCCCACGGCCGTGCACGAGCAGAACAGCTTCCCCGGCCTGGCCAACAGGATTCTGGCCCGGCGGGCGGACAGGGTTTTCATTTCTCTGCCGGACGGGACGGGCCAGTTTCCGCCGGCCAAAACCCTGCTGACCGGCAACCCTGTGCGCGCGTCCGTCGCGGCGCTTGCTGCGACGCCGCGCCCGGTCCGCCCCAGAGACGCCGGTGACGGCGGCAGGGTGCTGGTGCTGGGCGGCAGCCAGGGCGCGAAAGCGCTGAACGACGCCATTCTGGCCAACCTGGGGGTTCTGCTGGACGGGCGGGTCAGCCTGTGGCACCAGACCGGACCCGCCGACGCGGACCGCGTGCGGGAAGCCTACCGCAAGGCAGGGGCCATGGAGGCGGCGGACGCGGGCGGGTTCCAGCTGCGGGTGGACCCCTTCATTGAGGATGTAGCCGGGGCCTATGCCTGGGCGGACATGGCCGTGTGCCGGGCCGGGGCCACGACCATCGCTGAACTGACGGCAGCGGGGCTGCCCGCGCTTTTTGTGCCTTTTCCGGCGGCGGCCCTTGATCACCAGACCAAGAACGCCCGTCAGCTTGCGGACGCGGGCGCGGCGGAGCATATCGCCCAGGCGGCCGTCAGCGCGGACGGCGGCAACCCCGCCCTGCTGGGGCAACGCATAGAGGGATTTTTGAGCAACCCGGAAAAATTGAGGATCATGGGCGAGGCTGCCCGGTCCCTGGCCCGGCCGGGCGCGGCCGCCGCTGTGGCGGACGCCGTGGAGGCCATGATCGGCGGGACGAAATAACAGGAAACGGCTATGCACAGCAGAATACGCAGAATTCATATGGTGGGCATCGGCGGCTCCGGCATGAGCGGCATCGCCGAGGTGCTGCTGAACCTGGGCTACGAAGTGCACGGGTCCGACATGGCGGACAGCGCGGCGGTCAGGCACCTGCGCGAGCGGGGCGCGGTGATCGGCATCGGCCACGCGGCAAGAAACGTGGCCAATGCCCACGTGCTGGTGAAATCCACGGCGGTCCGGGAAGACAACCCGGAAGTGGCCGCCGCGCGGGAGCAGGGCATACCGGTCATTCCCAGGGCGGAAATGTTGGCCGAACTGATGCGCCTGCGCACGGGCATCGCCATTGCCGGCACCCACGGCAAAACCACCACCACCTCGTTCACCGCCGCCATTTTCGACGAAGCGGGCCTGGACCCCACGGTGATCATCGGCGGCAGGCTGAACGCATACGGGGCCAACGCCCGGCTGGGCGCGGGCCAGTATCTGCTGGCGGAAGCGGACGAATCGGACGGCTCGTTCCTCTGCCTGTTCTCGATCATGAACGTGGTCACCAACGTGGACATGGACCACATGGATTTTTACGCCGATCAGGAAGCCATCGACAACGCCTTTCTGGGATTCATGAACAAGGTGCCCTTTTACGGCGTCAACGTGGTCTGCGGCGACGACCCCGGCCTGCGGCGGCTTTTGCCGCGCATCAACCGTCCGGTCATGACCTACGGCTTCAGCCCGGGCAACGACCTGACCGCCGAAATCGTCAGTTGCGCGGAAACCAGCGAATTCATCGTGCGCCTGAAAGGCTGCAAGCTGGGGACCATCACCCTGGCCCAGCCGGGGCGGCACAACATCCTTAACGCGCTCGGCGCGGTGGGCGTGGCCCTGCAGGCGGATGTCCCCGTGGCCGCCTGCATCGGGGGGCTGAGCAAGTTCCGCGGGGTGGGCCGGCGTTTCGAGCGCCGGGGCGAAAAAGGCGGGGTGGTCGTGGTGGACGATTACGGCCATCATCCGGCGGAAATCGCGGCCACGCTGGCCACGGCCCGCCAGGTGTACCCGGACCGCCGCCTGGTGGTGGCTTTTCAGCCGCACCGCTTCACCCGTACCCAGGCCCTGTTCGGCGAGTTCTGCAAAGCCTTCGAGCCGGCGGACAAGCTTTTGCTGACCGAAATTTATCCGGCTTCCGAAGCGCCCATCCCCGGCGTCAGCGGACAGAGCCTGGCCCAGGGCATCCGTCAGGTGTCCAATACGGACGTGACCTATTTTCAGGATTTTGCGGCCCTTTCCGAAACGCTGCCGGATACGCTCAAACCCGGCGATCTTTTTCTGACCTTGGGCGCGGGAAACATCTGGACCGTGGGCCAGGGCTGGCTGGACAGGTAAGAGACAGGATCGTTGCAGGCGGATTACGAGAGCGGGGCGCTGCCCCGCGCCCGCAAGGGGGCAGCGTTCCCTTGGCCCCGCGATGGGGGGCATGGGCCGCGTCCGTCTGTGACGGGTGCGCGGGACCGTGTTCCCGCCGCGCCGGGCAGAAAAAGGGCATGAGCGCAGCGTCGGCGGGAAGGTGGAGCATACGTATGGAACGGCATCCGGGACTGGTCATTCTTGAAGGGCAGGACGCCCCCCGCATGGAGCAGCGCACCACGCTGCATCGGGGCGGCCGCGTCCTGGCCGAGCTTGTCCTCAAGGATGCCGCAACCGCGCCCCTGCTGGACGGCATGGCCCTTTCATCCGTGCAGGCCAGTTTTCTGATCAGCGAGGGCGGCGGCAGTTGCGCCGCCGCTCTGGAACTGGCGGAGAGCGCGCGCGGCGCGGTTTTTTCCCGATCCGGCATCACTCTGGAAATGGAAGTGCAGCCATGGGCCTGATGTCCCGCTCATCGCGGACGCCGCAGCCCGCGCGCCGGACCGTTGAAAAACGCAAGCGCGGCGTGGGGAACAACCGCTATCATCAGCCGGCGAAATCCTGGCGCCTGCCGCGGCCGCGTCTGCCCTGGCGGGGGATTTTGTCTACTGCCGGTTGGGCCGGTGCGATCTTCGCCGCGTTTGTCCTGATCGCGGGCATCAGCGTGGGGCTGTTATACGGCTACAGATATTTAACGATTTCGCCATATTTTGCTGTAAAAACTATTGAAATTCAGGGCAATTTCAGGTTAACCTCTAGAGAAGTTCTAGACATCGCCGGAGTGGACGAGGGGATGAATTCCCTGCTGCTGTCCATCGACGACATGGAGCGCAACCTGGCCCAGAACCCCTGGGTCAGCGGCGTATCGGTCAAGCGGGTCCTTCCGGACGGTTTTGTGATTGCGTTGACGGAAAAGCAGCCCCGGTTCTGGGTGCAGCAAAACGGCGTGCTCTATTACGCCGACGGAGTCGGCAGGCCCATCGCGGCGGTATCGCCGGGCAAGTTTGCCTCTTTTCCCACCCTGGAGGTGGAGCCGGGCGCGGAAGATATGGCCCCCCGCCTGCCGGAGTTGATCCGGAGCCTGTCCCAGGCGCGGCTGGCGGTCAGCATGGCCTCGGTGTCGCTGGTGCGGCTGTCCCCCGGCCGGGGCATGGAAGTGTTTTTGGACAATAACCGCCTTGTCCTGTCCATCGGGCAGGAGGAATGGCGGCAGAATCTGGAGCGCCTCGCCGCGACCCTGACCGATCTGGGCCGGCGGGGCGAGATGAAGAAGATACGCGAAGTCAGGGTCCACGGGGCCAGCGTCTGGGTCATAACCGACGGACCCGTGGTTTGAGCGCAACGCCCTGAGAGGAGAAGAGCAGCATGGCTAAATCGGATCTTGTCGTCGGCCTGGATATCGGCACCACCAAAATCTGCGCCGTGGTCGGGGAAATCACCCCCGAGGGCGGCGTGGATATCGTGGGCATCGGCACCAGCCCTTCCACGGGCCTGCGCAAAGGCGTGGTGGTCAAGATAGAACAGACCGTGCAGTCCATCCAGAAAGCCCTGGAAGAGGCCGAACTGATGGCGGGCTGCGAAATCCGTTCCGTGTACGCGGGCATCGCGGGCAGCCACATCAAGGGCTTCAACAGCCACGGCGTCATCGCCATCAAGGGCGGTGAAGTGTCGCCCAAAGACGTGGAACGGGCCATGGACGCGGCGCGGGCCATCGCCATTCCGCCGGACCGCGAGGTCATCCATACCCTGCCGCAGGAATACATCGTGGACGACCAGCGCGGCATCGTGGACCCCATGGGCATGTCCGGGGTACGGCTTGAAGTGCACGTGCACATCGTGACCGGGGCCGTGACCAGCGCCCAGAACATGGTGCGGTCCTGCCACCGGGCGGGTCTGGACGTGTCGGACATCGTGCTGGAATCGCTGGCTTCCGCCAAGGCCGTGCTGACCCAGGAAGAGCGCGAGCTGGGCGTGGCCCTGGTGGATCTCGGCGGCGGCACCACGGATATCGCCATTTTCCACAATGACTCCATCAAGCACACCGGCGTGCTGGCGCTGGGCGGGCAGAACCTGACCAACGACATCGCGTACGGGTTGCGCACGCCGATGGCCTCCGCGGAGAGCATCAAGGTCAAGTACGGCTGCGCTCTGGTGGACATGGTGCAGCAGAATGAAGAGATTGAGGTGCCCAGTGTGGGCGGCCGCGAAGCGCGTCCTTTGTCCCGGCGCATTCTGGCGGAAATCTGCCAGCCGCGCATGGACGAGATCCTGACCCTGGTGGATCAGGAACTGACCCGCTCGGGATACAAGAATCTGGTGGGGGCCGGGGTCGTGCTGACCGGAGGCACCGCCCTGATCGACGGCTGTCAGGAACTTGGGGAACAGATTTTCAACCTGCCCACGCGCATCGGCTATCCCCGCAATGTGGGCGGGCTGCGCGACGTGGTCAACAGCCCCAAATACGCGACAGCCGTGGGGCTGCTTTGCTACGGGGCGGAAAAGGAAGGCGTTCCGGGCGGCGACGGATTCCGCATCCGGGACAGCAATCTGTTCAACCGGGTGCTCAGCCGCATGAAAAAGTGGTTTGTCGATATATCATAGGCGAAAAGCATAAAAAGTCAGTCGCAGGAATCGAAGGAGAGGCACAATGGAATACACTGACATCATAGCGGATACCGGCGCGAAAATCAAAGTCATCGGTGTCGGCGGCGGCGGCGGCAACGCCGTGAACAACATGGTTTCCGGCTCCCTGAACGGGGTGCACTTCATCACGGCCAACACCGATCTGCAGGCCCTGAACAAGTCGCTGGCGGAACACAAAATCCAGCTCGGCGACAAGCTCACGCGCGGCCTGGGCGCCGGCGGCAATCCCGAGAAAGGGTATCAGGCCGCCCTGGAAAATATTGAGCAGATCAAAACTGCCATCGGCGACGCGGACATGGTGTTCGTGACCGCCGGCATGGGCGGCGGCACGGGAACCGGAGCGGCCCCGGTCATTGCCCAGGCTGCCAAGGAACTGGGCGCGCTGACCGTTGGGGTCGTGACCAAGCCCTTTTACTTTGAAGGCAAGCGCCGCCTGGAAGCGGCGGAATCGGGCATCGCCGAATTCCGCCAGCATGTGGACAGCCTGATCACCATCCCCAACGACCGGCTGATCCAGCTGGCCCCGAAAAACGCCCTGTTCGCCGATATGCTGAAAAAGGCGGACGATGTGCTGTATTCCGCGGTGAAAGGCATTTCGGATTTGATCAAGGGCACGGGCCTGATCAATCTGGACTTTGCCGACGTGCAGGCGGCCATGAGCGAGTCGGGTTTCGCCATGATGGGCGAGGGCAAGGCCAGCGGCGAAGGCCGCGCGCGCCAGGCCGCCATGAACGCCATTACCAGCCCCCTGCTGGAAGACGTATCCATCAGCGGCGCGCGCGGGGTGCTGATGAACCTGGCGGCCGCGCCGGATTCTCTGACCATTGACGAAGTCAGCGAAGCGGCCGGCATCATTCAGGAAGAAGTGCACGAAGACGCCCGCATCTACTTCGGCGCCCTGTTCGACGAAAGCCTTGGGGACGAACTGCGCATCACCATCATTGCCACGGGCATCGACACCGCCGCGTCCCAGACGGTCCTGCCCAAAGGCCCGGGCAATCTGCTGCAGTTCCGCCAGGGCATGAGCAAGGCGGCTCTCGCCGCGCAGGCCCAGGCTTCGGTCCCGACGGCCCGCGACAGCGCGCGGCAGACCCCTGGCGAACGCATGTTCGGCGGCGACCGCAACATTCCCTCATACCTGCGCAAGGGCGAACCCGCCGCCGCGGCGGCGCCGGCGGCCCGTCCGGCCCAGGCCGGCGCGGCCCAGACGCATGCGCCGGGGGAGATGACCTTCACCTTTGACGACGACGAGTTCGAAATCCCGTCGTTCATGCGTCGCCAGGCGAATTGACGCACAACGGCCGCCGGGCATAGGCCCGCGGCCGCGACAAAAAATCCGGCGCGGCAGGGGATGCCTCTCCCCCTTTGCCGCGCCGTCGGCGGGGGGGGGCCGGCGGGCGCCCCGATTTTGGGATGGCCCCCCCGGGGGGGGAAAAAAAGAAAAAAAAAAAAGGTG